>CAVWPE010000005.1:0-190036 GCA_963756835.1 uncultured Thermoleophilia bacterium | reverse complement strand
CTGCAGTAGCCGCCCCGAGGCGCTGACCGAGTTCGGGGCGGTCTCCGCCCATTCGACGTACCGGGTGAGCACCTCCGTCGCCTGCTCCCAGGGCCAGATCATCATCCCGGCGACGAGCTCGTCGACCTCGTACAGCGCGATCTCGACGGCGACGACGACTCCGAGGCCACCACCGCCGCCGCGAAGCGCCCAGAAGAGATCGGTGTTCTGCGTCCGGTCGGCCCGCACGAGCGAACCGTCGGACGTGACGAGCTCGACTGCGAGCACGCTCTCGGCCGAGAGGCCGTGCATGCGGGCAAGCCAGCCGATACCGCCGCCGAGCGAGTAGCCGACGACACCGACGTTCGGTGACGAGCCGTGGAGCGCGGTCAGGCCGAACCCGACCGCGGGAGCGACGACGTCCTCCCAGACTGCACCGGCCTCGACCCGTGCTCTGCGGTTGGCGGCGTCGATCTCGACACGACGCATCTCTCGCATGTTGACGAGAACGGCGCCGTCGAGCGGCGCGTGCGCCATCGCGCCGTGGCCCGTGCCCTGGACGACGATCTGCAACGCGCGCTCGCCGGCGTAGCGAACGGCGTTGACGACATCGTCGAGCGAGGTCGGGAGCACGACTACGGCAGGGCGAAGATCGGCAGCGAGATTCCACGCCTGCCGCGCGTCGTCGTATCGGCTGTCGTTCGGGAAAACGAAGGATTGGTAGTTCGGTCTGGTCACCGCAGGCTCCTCGAGATCGGTCTGATGTGGATGACCTGAAGCTACGAGACCACGTTGCCGCGAACCGTTCGGATAACCGCACGTCGACGGGTCGGCGCACACGTGTATTTCGGGCGCAGGGTCGGTCGGCGACGGGCTTCAGCCTATCGCCCGGGCCTACTCCTCGTGGCCGAGCGAGACGCGCGCCGAGATCCCGAAACGGGCGTCGAGGCACGCAGGACAGCAGGGGTGGAGTTCGCCCAACTCGTCAGCGAAGTACACCCACCCATCGGTCTCGGCGGACTCCTCCTCGCCCATCGCCTTGGCGCACCACGTGCATTCCTCAACGACGCGAGCGAGTCGCAGGAGATGGGCGCAGGGGTAGCAGTAGACGCCACCGCCGGCAACGATCTGGGCATCGCTGACCCATCCCGACTCGAGCATGCCGCAGTCCTCGGCGTCGCGCCCACAGCAGTCGCAGCCCTCCGGCACGGCCTTCCCCTCTCTCATCCCCATGACCACACTCTACGAAGGGTGAGAGGAATCACCAGATCGAGCATCGAGGTTCACCCGAACGGGTGACTGTTGCGTTCTCGCCCCGACGAGCGCAGTCATCGATACTGTGCTCGCATGATTCCGTGGCTCATCTTCGCGGTCGTCGCGATCCCGCTACTCGTCGTCGCCTTTCGCGCGGCAACGCGCACGAAGAACGCGGGAGAACATCCCGTCCCCGAGGATGCGGCGACGATTGCGCGCACCGAGCAGGAGTTCGCCGACGCCGAGGCGTACCAGGAGAAGTGGCGCGAGGAAGAGAAGAAGCACCAGTCCGACACGATGATCTGAGCGTGGTCGGCGTGGCGACGGTCCGGATCGACAAGTGGCTCTGGGCGGCGCGGTTCTTCAAGACGAGAGGCGCCGCGACCGACGCCGTCCTCGGCGGGCGCGTCCACGTGAACGACGCGCGGGTGAAGCCGGCCAAGGAGGTGCGGGCGGGCGACACGGTCGAGATCAGGGTCGGACAGCTCCAGTGGACGCTCGTCGTGCGAGCGGTCGCGGACAGGCGCGGGCCGGCGAGCGTGGCAAAGACGCTCTACGACGAGACGCCCGACTCTCTGGCCGCCCGCGAGCGGCGTACTGCCGAGCTGCGACTCTTTCGTCCGATCGGCGCCGACCTGGGTGCTCGACCGACGAAGCAGGATCGACGCCGGATCGAGGAGCTCCGCCGCTCCGAACGCGGCGGCCGCGGCAGAAGCCGCTAGTCGCCGGGTCCTGCGTCGAACCACACCGAGATCTCCGCCAGCGACTTGCGGCCGAGCTTCGGCACCTGTGCGTCGTTCGCCGGGTACCCCACCGGAAAGAGGAGCACCGCAGCCTCGTTCTTCGGCCGCTCGAGCAGCTCGCCGAGGAACCTCATCGGGTTCGGCGTGTGTGTCAGCGTCGCGAGCCCCATGTGGTGCACCGCCGCAATGAAGAGCCCGGCGCTGATGCCCACGCTCTCGCTGACGTAGTAGTTCTTCGCGTGTGAGCCGTCGGGCAGGATTTCGTAGGCGCGCTTGAAGAGAACGACGACCCAGGGCGCGTCGGTGATGTGCGTCTTCACCCAATCGGTGCCGAGCGGCGCGAGCGCCCGCCGCCACTCGTCCGGCATCCGCTCCGTGTACGTGCGTCGCTCCTCGTCCTCGGTCGCGGCGCGAATCCGCGCCTTCAGCTCGGGATCGCCGATCGCAACGTACGTCCAGGGCTGCCGATGGGCTCCCGAAGGCGCGGTACCCGCGCTCCGGATCGCGAGCTCGATCAGCTCGCGCGGAACCGGCTCGTCCGAGAAGTCACGCGTCGTCCGCCGCCGCGCGAGCTCGGCATAGCCCTCCTCGGCCCGAGCGCGCATCTCCTCGGGTGCGAGACGCTCGAACCCGAGAGGCTCGAACACCGGCGCCGGCAGATCGGGAAAGAGGGCGCGGTAGTCGTCGCCCGACGGATCGCCATGCTCGGAACCGGTCATCGTGCTCGTCTCCCCGCGCGCATGCCGGGATCGTCGCGGTGCGGGCGGCCGCGCGCAAGTGGCGAGCGCGTGCGACTGGAGCGATGATGCGAAGCGTCTCGAGTGAGAACGGGACGGCCGGGAAGCCCGGGATGGGGAACGAGTCCGGGAGCAGACCCTGGTCACCCGCGGTCGGCACGTCGATGTGGCCGGTGATCACGAGCGCGCTGACAACGGTGATCGCGACCAGCGGCGAAGGCACCGCGGTCGCGGCGCCTTTCGTCGGTTGCCCGTAGCCCGGGCGATCCTTACCGCGTCTTCAGAAACCGCTGCACGGCGCTGAGAAGCTCCGCCGTCTTCTCTCCGGCCGCCTCCTCGTCGCCCGAGGCGATCGCCGAGCGCACGCAATGGTTCACGTGATCCTCGAGCAGGCGGGCACCGACCTGCTCGAGCGCCGTGCTGACAGCGGCGATCTGGGTGAGGATGTCGATGCAGTAACGATCGTCGTCGATCATCTTCTCGATCCCGCGTACCTGCCCTTCGATCCGGTGCAGGCGCTTGGTGAGCAGGGCCTTGTCGTTCGCGTATCCGTGCATCAGTTGTCCTCTCTCAGGCTCTGGAAGCGCCTCAGGCGCAGGCTGTTCGTGACGACGAAGACGCTCGAGAACGCCATCGCACCGGCGGCGACGATCGGGCTCAGCAGACCGGCGACGGCGAGCGGGATCGCGGCGACGTTGTAGGCGAACGCCCAGAAGAGGTTGCCCTTGATCGTGCGAAGCGTGCGGCGTGCGAGTCGGATTGCGTCGGCCGCAGCCCGCAGGTCACCCGACACGAGCGTCAGGTCGCTCGCCTCGATCGCCACGTCGGTGCCCGTTCCGATCGCGAGCCCGAGGTTCGCCTGAGCGAGCGCCGGAGCGTCGTTGACGCCGTCGCCGACCATCGCCACGATCTTGCCCTCACCCTGGAGCCGAGTGACGACGGCAACCTTTCCCGCGGGGAGAACGTTCGCGATCACCTCGTCGATACCGGCCTCGGCCGCGATCGCGCGCGCCGCCTGATCGTTGTCGCCCGTCAGCAGCACGGGCTGGAGCCCCAGTCGGCGCAGGTCGGCGATCGCCTCGGCGGATGTCGGCTTGATGCGATCGGCGACGACGAACAGGCCCGCGACGGCACCGTCGATCGCTGCAGCGACGACGGTACGGCCCTTGCACTGTTCGGCGGCGAGCGCGCCCTCGAGCTCCTTCGGCAGTGAAAGGCCCCACTCGCCGACCATGGCCGAGCGGCCGACGACGACGGCGTGACCGTCGACGACTCCTTCGACTCCCAGGCCGCTGCGGTTGGCAAAAGCCTCTACGGGGTCGAGCGCGTGTCCTTCGCTCCGCGCGAACGCGGCGATCGCCTGTGCGATCGGGTGCTCACTCGCGCTCTCGGCCGAACCCGCCAGGCGAACGAGCAGCGCACGGTCGACTCCGTCCCCGGAAACGACACCGACGACGTGCATGTTCCCCTCGGTCACCGTCCCCGTCTTGTCGAGGACGATCGTGGTGATCTGCCGCGTCTGCTCGAGTATCTCAGGACCTCTGATCAGGATCCCGAGCTGCGCGCCTCGGCCCGTGCCGACCATGAGCGCTGTCGGCGTCGCGAGTCCGAGCGCGCACGGGCAGGCGATGATCAGCACCGCCACTGCTGCAGTGAATGCGGCCGACACGTCACCCGTGAGAACGAGCCAGCCGACGAGCGTCCCCAGGGAGATTGCGATGACGATCGGGACGAAGACGGCCGAGACGCGATCCGCCAGCCGCTGGATCGGGGCCTTGCCGGACTGTGCGTCTGCAACGAGATGCGCGATCTGGGCGAGAGCCGTGTCCGCACCCACCCTCGTCGCCTCGACCACGAGCCGACCGGAGACGTTGATCGTCGCGCCTGCGACGTCGTCCCCCACGACGACCTCCACGGGAACGGGCTCTCCACTCAGCATCGACTCGTCGACCGCGGACGCGCCGTCGACGACCCGGCCGTCGGTCGCGATCTTCTCGCCGGGGCGAACTACGAACCGCTCGCCGACGACGAGCTCGGCGATCGGCACGAGGACCTCCTCGCCGCCGCGGAGAACCCTTGCATCTCGGGCGCCGAGCTCGACGAGCGCGCGAATCGCGTCTCCCGACCTGCTTCGTGCGCGCGCCTCCAGGTAGCGGCCGAACAGGATCAGCGTCGTGATGACGGCGCCGACCTCGAAGTACGTGTCCGCGTCGATCCCGGCGAACAGGACGACTGTCGACCATGTCCAGGCGGCGAGGGTGCCGACCGAGACCAGCGTGTCCATCGTCACGGCCCCGTGTCGAGCGTTGAGGAACGCCGCCCGATGGAACGTCCAGCCGCACCAGAACACGACGGCCGTCGAGAGTGCGAGCGCGGCCCACTCCCATCCGTCGAGCTCGAGCGGAGGGATCATCGCGAGCAACACGAGGGGCACGCTGAGAGCGACCGCGACCGCGAGCCGGAGCCTGAGTGCCCCGAAGAGATCGTGCTCCCCTGTGTCACCGGGGAGGGCAGCGTGATACCCGGCTGCCTCCACCGTGGCGATCAGGTCCTCGACGCTCACCGTGCCCGCGTCGAAGGAAACGGCCGCCTGGTCGGTCGCGTAGTTGACCGTCGCCTCGACGCCGTCGAGTCGGTTCAGCTTCTTCTCGATCCGGATCGCGCAGGTGGCGCAGGTCATGCCCTCGAGGTCGAGACGGACGCGTTCGGTGGGAGGCGTGGCGATCGCCATCAGTCCGCCTCGTATCCCGCTTCCTCGATCGCGGCCCGGATCGCCGCGCGATCGAGATCCGTACCGCTCACCTCGACCAGTTTGCTCTCGAGGTCGACGCTGACCGCGGCGACCCCTGCAAGCGCCGAGACCGCCTCTTCGACGGCGCGCTCGCAGTGGCTGCAGCTCATGCCCGGCACCGTTGTGACGATCGTGTTCATCTCGTCTCCCTTTGCTCCACCCCACTATACCCCATTAGGGTATTTGTGGAGAGCTCGAGCTCGAAAGGACCGAGAGAGCGAGGGCGCGGCCGCCGGGGTGGCCGCGCCCTCGCTGTGACCTACGCCGTGCCGTCCTCGAACGCCGGCTCGAGTGCCGCCTCGCGACCATGGGCCCCGACGGGAGCCTCGGCCGTCCGGCCGCGAATCAGCACCAGCGCGAGCAGCGCGCCGAGCAGGGCGAACCCGGAGGCAACGATGAGCGCCGAACGGAACCCTTCCGTGACCGCAACCTCTTGCGGCGTCCCCGGCGTTGCCGTCAGCACGTCGCCTGTCCGCGAGAGCGCAACGGCGGTGAGCACCGCGACCCCGAGGGCACCCCCGATCTGCTGGGTCGTGTTGACGAGACCCGAGGCGAGGCCCGCGTCGCTCTCCTGCACGCCTTCCAGCGCCCCGATCGAGATCGAGACGAAGGCCGCCCCCATCCCGAGCCCGAACACGATCATCGGCAGCGCGAGATCGGGGAAGTAGCTGCCCCCGGCGGAGATGCGCGAGAGGAGGAAGATGCCGGTTGCCACGACGACGAGGCCGACGGCGAGCGGGCGCTTCGTCCCCACCCGGGTCACGAGCGCCTGCGAGCCGATGGCCGAGACGAGCGCCGTCAGCGAGGTCGCGAGCCAGGCGAAGCCCGCCTCGAGCGGTGAGAAGCCGAGCACCTGCTGCAGGTAGAGGGTGATGATGAAGAACGCGCCGAACATCGCCGCACCGAGCATCATTCCGGCCGCGTTCGACCCTGCGAGCGCTCGGAGGCGGAAGATCCTGAAGGGCACGAGCGGTGACGTCGAGCGCAGCTCGATCAGGACGAACGACACGAGGAGCACGCCCGACGCGACGAGCAGGCCGATCGTCCGCGCCGACCCCCAACCGGCGTCGTTCGCTTCGACGATCGCGTACACGAGCAGCGCGAGGCCTGCCGTCACCGAGATCGCGCCCCCGGAGTCGAATCGACGTTCCTGCGTCGTGATCCGGCTCTCGGTCACGTAGCGGAACGAGAGCGCAATCGTGAGAAGCCCGATCGGCACGTTGAGCAGGAAGATCCACTCCCATCCGATCGTGTCGGCGATGACGCCGCCCACGATCAGTCCGAAGGTGGCTCCCGATGCCCCGACTGCGCCCCAGACCCCGAGCGCCTTGTTCCGCTCCGTCCCCTCACGGAATGTCGTCATGATGATCGAGAGCGCAGCCGGCGTCATCACCGCCGCGCCCACGCCCTGGAGTGCCCGGGCGGCGATCATCGATGCCTCTGACCACGCAAGACCGGCCAGGAGCGATGCTCCTGCGAAGAGCAGGAGGCCGACGACGAGCATGCGACGGCGTCCGAGAAGGTCGGCGGCTCTGCCGCCGAGGAGGAGCAGGCCACCGAACGTGAGCGCGTAGGCGCTCACGACCCACTGCAGGTTGGCCGCCGAGAAGCCGAGATCGGACTGAATCGGCGGCAGGGCGACGTTCACGACCGCGACGTCGAGGATGACCATGAAGAAGGCGGTGCAGAGCACTGCAAGCGCCTTCCAGCGCCGGGAGTCGCCGGGCTCAGCGGAGATGATCGATTCTTCCATGTTCGTCGTACCGTCCTTTCCTTTAGTTGACCAGTCGTCTAATACGAATCAAAAAGAAGAAGCAGGAATGCCGGTCTACGCGACGACCGCCACGGGAGCGTTGGCGATGGCCACGATCGTCGGCCCGATCGTGCGGAACAGGTCCGGGTCGTTCCGCGTCTTCGCGAGCACCGTCACCCCCTGCACGTAGGCGAGCAGCGAGAGCCCCGCAGTCCGCGTCTCGTGCGGGGGCAGGTCGCCCCGGGCAACGGCCTCGTCGAGCAACGCCGTGAAGGCAGCAGCCCAGTCGGCGAAGAAGTCGTTCAGGCGCTCACGGATGGCGTCGTCCTGCGTTGCCATCTCGGTCGCGAGATTGCCGATCGGGCAACCGAAGACGTGGCCGGCCTCCTCCTTGTTGGCGACAGCCATGGCGTAGTTGTGCTCGACCAGCCTCTCGAGGCGCTCGAGCGGCGGAACGCCCGGATCGCCGAGATACGCCGCGACGATCTCCGTCCGGAATCGGCGCTCCACCTCGTCGATCACGGCAACGCCGAGATCGCTCTTCGACGGGAAGAAGTGGTAGAAGCTCCCTTTCCTCACGCCCGAGTGCTCACAGATCTCGTTCACTCCGACATCGGCATAGCTGCGACGGAACCAGAGCGTGAGCGCGCTCTCGATCAGTCGGCTTCTTGCGTCGCTTGTGCGTCCCATAGTTGACCAGTCGGTACAATACACGACCGGCTGCTCCTCGTCAACCCGCGGGACGCACGAGACGTTCTCCCACGTCGTCGACACCGCTCCGGCAACCTCGAGCGCGAATTCCGAGAATCACGTGCGGCCCGGAACGGAAACCGACCTCTCTCGTGCTCGACGGATTCGGCGGGAACCCGTCAGTCGACGAGCCCGAGCTGCCTCACTACGGCGGCCGAGTCGCAGTAGTCCCGGCCCTCCACGACCTTTCCGTCGGCGACCCTCATCACGCTGCAGTAGCGAACCTCCGCGGAGCGGCCTGTCGGCGCGAACTCGCCGAGGCTCGAGCTCAACGGGCCGGTGTGGTGCCGCGGTTCACGAACTCGACGACCGCCCAGTCAGCCTGCACGATGACACGCGCAACCTTGCACTGACCATCCGGGAACGCCATGCGCCAACGGTGGTAGTCGGCCTTGCACGCCTCGGGCCCGCTCAGAAGCTCGCCGCGGTACAGCTCCCGCGACTCGATCCCTGGACGGCTCCTCGTCCGGCGCTCGGGCTCGAGCCAGCATGGAGGGAGAGCCTACGCCGGTATCACGGGCCGGTCGCGGCATCGATACGACCGATCGCGACGGCGTCGGCGAGAGACGTGTAGTCGCGGCTGTTCTGCTCGGCGTAAGCGTGCGAGAAAGCCAGGACGGCGCGATCGAATGCGTCGCCGGTTCCGAGGTAGCTCGCGATGGCGATCCTGTCGCCGGAGCGTGCGTGGGCGTGGGCCAGCGTCGCGGCACACAGTTGCCCGTACACCGACAGTGCCTGCGGGTTCATCGCCTCGATCACGAGCGAGCCCTTCCAGTCGCGTAGCTGGCGGACGTAGTAGTCGCGCTGCCCGCCGGCGATGCTGGCGGCGACGGTCAGCCAGCCGAGGAAGATGTCGCTCGATGCCTGCATGATCCGCTGTCCCGCGACGACTCGCTCGCCGCTGTTTGCATGCTCGCCTGCGCCGACGAACCCTTCCAGCACCGACGGTTGTGCCTCCTTGATCTGGAGGATGAGCGGATCGGTGTCGTCTCTGCCAAGCAGCAGCGCGATCCAGGCTCCCGTGCCGACGCTGCCGACGCCCACTACCTTGCGCGCGAGGTCGACGAGCCGGAACTCGTCCAGCAACAACTGGCGCTCGTGCTGGAGCGTGAGGCGGTACTCCCGCAGGAGCCGTTCCAGGCTCGCTCGGGCGCGATCGCGCTCCTCGGTCTCCGGGAAGTCGTCGAGCCGGACGAGCAGCGGTGGGTCGGATACGAACCGCCGCTCACCGTCGAACTCCGCCGTCAGCTTCCCGAACGCGTGTTCGCTGTCTCTTCTCATGGCCTTGGCCACGACTCTGTCGAGTCGCTTGCGCATCTCCGTGTTGACCTGCGACTGAAGTCGAGGCATCAGCTTCTCCATCTCGAAGCGGGTGTACCAGACCTCGAGCGTTCGCATGCCCGCAAACTGCGCCATCCGATTCCGGTACTCCTGCACCGTCTCGAGGACGATCCGCTGCTGCACCTTCCGCGAGAACCCACTGCTACGAGCGGCCAGGAGCATGCTCACCGAGAGCCTCTTGACATCCCACTCCCACGGGCCGGGCAACGTCTCGTCGAAGTCGTTGATGTCGAAGACGAGCCGCCGCTCCGGCGACGCGTAGAGGCCGAAGTTCGAGAGATGCGCATCTCCGCAGGACTGCACGAGAAACCCCGTACGAGGAGTCGCCGCCAGATCGGCAGCCATGATCAGCGCCGCCCCGCGATAGAACGTGAACGGCGATTCGAGCATCCGCGAATACCGAATCGGCACGAGCTCAGGTACCCGGACGTCTGCCTGCCGCTGCAACAGCTCGATCGGGTCGGCGCGATGGGCAACCGGCTCGAACACCGCGTGCCTCGACCGTGGAACCTCACGCCGAGCCGCCTTCCCCCGCGCCACCCGCTCCGCGACGCTCAGGTGCGGTACACCCGAGCTCGTCGGGTAGCTCCAGGCCGAGCCGGCCGGCTTTCCGCCCGGCGCTGTCGTCCTACCAGACATCGCACGCCATCTCCCGGAGCGCTGCCCGCGCAGCTCGTGGCAGGTCGCCGTTCACGGAAGGCACGCTACCACCCCCGAACCAACGCGCACGTTCGTGTCAGGCCAACCGCCGGCTCGAGAGAAACAGCGCTGCCGCAAGCACCCCGAACGCCGCCATCGCGACGGCCATCGGAACGGCCGTGCTCTCCCCGAACGCGCCCACGAGCGGTGCCGCCACAGCACCGAAGGCAAACTGGGTCACACCGATGAGCGCGGAAGCGCTCCCCGCAATGTGTGGAAAGGGCGTCAGCGCGAGCGCAGTGGCGTTCGGGATCACGAGCCCGAGGCTGGCGACCGCGACGAAGAGGCACGGAAGAATTGCCGCGAGCCCCTCATCCAGGAGCACGACGACCAGAAGCGCGAGGCCGGCCGTCGTTCCCGCTGCAACGCCGAACCCGAGCAGGCGGCGCAATCCGACTCGCCCCACGAGGACGCGATTCAGCTGGCTGACCGCCATCAGACCGAGTGCGTTCACGGCGAAGACGAGGGAGAATCCCTGGGGTGAGAGACCGTGGATGTCCTCGAGGACGAACGGCGATGCGGCGATGTACGCGAACATCTCCGCAAAGGCGAACCCGAGCGTCAGCGCGTAGATGACGAACCCACGATTGCGGCTGACGAGGACGAATGTCGCCCCGATCTCGCGGAGACCTTTGGTGTCGCGGCGGGCGCGCGGAAGCGTCTCTCGTAGACCGAGCGCAGCGACGGCGAGCACGGCGGTCGTCACGGCGGCAAGCGCAACGAACAGCCCCCGCCAATCGGTCAGCCGAAGCAGTTGACCGCCGACGACCGGCGCCACGATCGGAGCCACGCCGGCGACGATCATCAGAATCGAGTACAGGCGGGCGGCAGCGATGCCCTCGTTCTCGTCGCGCACGATGGCCCGCGCGATCACGATCCCTGCGGCGCCCGCGAGGCCCTGCAGCAGCCGCAGCACGATCAGCGCCCAGATCGTGGGTGCCGCCGCGCAGGCGAGCGAAAACAGGATGTAGGCCGCGAGACCGACGAGCAACGGCGGACGTCTGCCGAACCGGTCGCTCAGCGGCCCGGCAATGAGCTGTCCCAACGCAAGCCCGGCGATGCTCGCAGTGAGGGTGAGCTGCCCGAGCGATGCACTGGCTCCGAGGTCACGCGTCAGCTCGGGGAGGGCCGGTAGGTAGAGGTCGATCGAGAACGGCCCGAAGGCGGTCAGAAGCCCCAGAATCGCGACGAAGCGCAACCGGGAGAGACGCGAGTGGTCGGCCGTCACTCCGGAGGTTGTATCCGCTTGGGGATGTGCCCCGGAAGCGGAGGGCGACGAGGAGCTTGGTGGCTGCGCGGATGCGTCGCGGTCGAACCGCCGGTCATCGGCTCCAGCGGGAAGCTGACGTTCCTGAAGCGAAGATGGTCAGGCGGCGAGGCCGCGCGACTCGGCTGTCGGCACCGAGCCATGCACCGCATCGTCGATTCTGTCGACTTGCTCGAGCTTGAAGTCGAAGAACGGCGTGAAAGGGGCCACAGCTCCCAGCAACGCGGCCGAGGTCGGTGCCTCGATCAGCCCCATCCCGCCTCCGGTCGCGAAGTTCCAGTGCCCTCTGAACTCGACCGGCGGCTGCCAGTCGGTGAAGATCTGCATCGAGCTGTCTGCCGCTTCGCGCGCGTGTCGTGGCGTGTAGACCAGTCCGAAAAGCATTGTCGAGCCTCCTTTTTCTGTCGTCTTGATCGGCCCGGGTCAGGCAGCCCTGGCGTCACCGGTCCATGCCCTGCGACGCTCTCTCGCGAGTCGGGCTCGGGTAAGGGTGATTTCGGAGTCATGGTGCTCGAGCTCGGCTTTGCCGGCCCCGTGTTGCTCGAGGATCGCGCGGACGAGCACCAGTCCACGGAGGTGGAGTAGGAGCTCTTCGATCTTTCGTTCTTCGGGGGGCATCTCGTCGTCTCCTTTCGTGTTCGCGGTAGAGCTTCTGCCGCGACGAGGTTGGTCTCAGGCGGTCAGCTGATGGCTCTGCACGATCCGGGCGAGCCGCCATTGAAGGCGGCCGATCTCGGCGTTGGCTCGCTCGAGCTCTGTGCCTTCAGAGCGTCGCTGAAGCAGGTTGCGGTCGTAGACGAGGCTTGTGATGCGTGGGATCAGCTCGTTGACGAGAGCCTCGTAGTGGGTCTGTGTCTTCATCGTCTTGGCCTCGCTGCTGGGAGGGAAGAGAACTCGCACCCACAGACAAGCAGGGAAGACTGGGATGAGCCCGAGCGCCGGCTGGGAGTTACCCGAGAGTGGGTGCCATGCGGGGGAGGCGAATCTCGAAGATCGATCCGTGTGGGCGGGCCGACCGGACGCTGATCGTTCCGTCGTGGGCCGTGACGATGGATCTCGTGATCGCGAGACCCAGGCCGGCGCCACCCCTGTCGCCCGCGCGTCTCGTACCGGCGCGGATGAAGCGGTCGAAGACCTTGACCTGCTCCGACTCGGGAATACCCGGCCCGGTGTCCTCGATCGTCAGGATGACCTGGCTGTCGGAGGCGTCGAGCGCGAGGTGGGCGGCAGCGCCGGCGGGGGTGTGTTCCCGGACGTTTGCGAACAGGTTGTCGACTGCCTGGCGCAACCTGTCCGCGTCGCCGGAAACGACGAGTGGGCGTTCGGTGAACTCGAACGAGACCGTAGCGGTCGGGCTCGATGGCGCGAGCGGAATCGACGGCGGCCTCGGCGATGTCGTCGAGGGCGACCGGCTTGCGCTCGAGCGGGCGCCCGTCGTCCAGGCGGGCAAAGAGGAGCAGGTCCTCGACCAGAAGGCCCATGCGGGTGCTCTCGTCCTCGATCGCGCGCATGACGTTGACGAGATCTTCCGGACGCTGGCTTGCACCGCGGCGAAACAGTTCCGCGTAACCACGGATCGACGTCAGCGGGGTTCGTAGCTCGTGCGACACATCGGCCAGGAACTGGCGGAGCTTGCTCTCGGTCGCATCGCGCTGTGCGAAGGCAGCCTCGTTCTCGTCGAGCATCCGATTGAGGGCCGTTGCGACACGACCAACCTCCGTTCGCGGCGACTCTTCCGGCACGCGCGCCGTGACGTCACCTGCGGCGATCGCGTCAGCCGTACTCGCGATCCGTCGTAGAGGGCGCAGGCTACGGGTGAGCACGACGCAAGGCAACGACCGCGAGAATCGTGAGGACGATTGCGCCGACGACGATGTTGAACGTGACGAGCCGGGCCAGCGTGTTGACCTCGCTCTTCAGAGAGATCGCCGCAACCACGATCTTTCCGTTGTCGGCGGGGACGGCGATCACCCGAAACGCGGGCCGGTGGCTCTCCGCGGAACCGATCTGCTGCGAACGCCCGAGGTGCGTGAGGAGGCCTGGAGGCAACCGCACGTCTTCGGCTTCGGAGGAGCCGAGCCGCGAGATCACGGCTCCGCGCGCATCTCGAACTTCGACGAGCACCGGTCGATCGGCTCCCGCGAAGATCGCGAGGCTCCAGCGTGCCGTTGCTCCTCAATGCCTCGACCGCAGTCTGCGCGACGTTGCGGACGCTCTCGTCGGAGCGCGAGTGCAGGTCGTTGCGTAGGAGCACGAACGTCGTAGCGTCGACGGTGCCGACGGCCAGGGCGGCGAGAACGACGGTCGCCAACGTGACGCGCAGGCGAATCGACACAGCGCTTACTCCGGCAGCCGCAGCGAGTAGCCGACACCGCGCACCGTGTGGATCAGCGGCGGTCCCTCGGCGTCGATCTTCTTGCGCAGGTAGCTGATATAGGTCTCGACGATCCGGCCGTCGCCGCCGAAGTCGTACTGCCAGACGTGATCGAGGATCTGCGCCTTCGACAGCACCTTGCGCGCATTCAGGATCAGGTAGCGCAACAGCGAGAACTCCGTCGGGCTGAGATCGATTCGACGTCCGCCCCGACGGACCTCGTGCGTCTCGTCGTCCAGCACGAGATCCGAGAACGACAGTCGATGTGCCGCTGCAGACGTCTCGGACGTCCGTCGCAGCACGGCATGAACGCGCGCGACGAGCTCCTCGAGGCTGAACGGCTTCGTCATGTAGTCGTCCGCGCCCAGCGTGAGGCCACGGATGCGATCCTCAACGGCGTCACGCGCCGTCAGAAAGAGCACCGGCATCCGCTGCCCACCGGCGCGTAGCCGCTCCTGGAGGGCGAATCCGTCGGTATCCGGCAGGCCGACGTCGAGCACGACGAGGTCGGGCACGAAGTCGCGCACGGCGGCAAGCGCCTGCGCCCCGTCGGCCGCGGTCATCAGCTCGAAGCCCTCGTACCGCAACGCGGTCGAGACGAGCTCCGCGATGTTCCGCTCGTCGTCGACGACGAGAATGCGCACCTTCGAGGGATCTATGGTCACGGAGCCAGTATTGCGAGAGAAACCTGGGAATTACCTGAGAGTGTGGCTCCGTACCGGGCGCGCCGCCTCGCGGTAGGCGAAGAACGTCCAGGGGCCGGCCCCTGCAGTTGAAGCTCGCAGCGCAACGAGCCCTCCCGTTGCGCCGTTTCTTCGTACGGGCAACGGGAGGGCTCGAGGATGTGTCGGAGAGGGTGGAATCTGCGGGATTCGCTCACACGTCGGCCACCACCCCGGCTGCGGTGGCAAGACGCGCTGATGTCGTCAAAGCCCCCACAGTGCTCTCGATCATGACCGGCCCTTTCTCCTGGATTGCTCGGTTTCGAGTCTTCGCCTACGCCCCGACGGCCAACATGCTCGTCAGCCCGACCGGCCCCTTCCCTCCGACGCCCACGAGATTCGCGATCTCGTAGAACTCGGGGCGGCCGCTCGCGACGTCGGAGCCGACCGTTTCACGAACGGCCGGCTCGAGCCGGCCTTTGCCGAACCGCGTGTAGTGACCCTTCGTCTCCCAGATGTCGTACACGTACCACCCCTCAGGCGAAGGGCCGGCGCTGTGCATGATCAACCCGTCGGGGGCGTCCTTCGCGTCGAACGGGTAGTGGCCGAACAGCTTCTCGTTGATCTGCTCGTACTGCTCCTGCTTGATGCCCGGCATCGTCATCAGCACTCCAACAGCCATGATGGCCTCCTTCGGTCGGTGATCTTGCTTCACTGGGAAAACCGTAGTGGCCGGCGCTGGGAACCACCCCAGGGCTCCCTGAGAGTTACCCGAGTGTGCGGTCAGGGCTCTCGGGCACGTCGAGGTGCTCCGCCTCTACCGCTGTGTCGGGAGCATCTGCGATGCGGCAGGTGATGTCGGCGTCCTCGTCGAGGTGGTAGCTCGCGCAGATTCGGTGGTACCCGTCGGCCACGATCAACGCCCTGCCGAGCGATGCCTGCCCTCGGACGAGCAGCACCGGTGACAGCGGGATGCCCTTCGCCACCCGCCGCAGGTCCTTCGCGACATGAGGATCGTCGGGGGGAAGCAACGGAAGCCTGCTCGCGCGCATCAGATCCTTTGCCTTGCGCGTAACCGTGTCAGCCGCGCGCAGCCCATCCACCACGAGCGCCACCTCGGGCGCGGCGAGCAAGAGGCTCAGGTACTCCGAAGCAGCGGGAAAGTCGTGCTCGTCGGGCTGAGCCTTCCAGGTAACGGTGGAGCCCTTACCGGTCATCACTCACGCAGCCTACTCGGGTCTTCTCGGCGGCCGGCACCCCCCGAGGGGCCGCCATACCGAACCTGTGCTATCCCTGGCCGAAGAGAGGAAGCAGCGCCACCTTTCCGACGGCAAGCGCGCGACGAGTTCACCACGCCGTACGTCCGACGCGCCTCGACCACCCGAGGCGGGGTGGTGAGGCGCGCCGGAACCCTCCTGTCAGACGTCGCGGCGGCGGAGGAGGACAGCCGCGGCGACGATCGTGACGGCGACGTAGCCTGCAAAGAGCGCGAGCCCCGTCCAGGGGCCGAGCATGGCCCCGCGGTCGCTGACGCCCATGATCGCCTGCCCGGCGTTGCTCGGGAGATACGGAGAGATCGCGTCGTTCCAGCTCGAGGGGAACACGTTCATCAACGGCGGGATCACGAACAGCACCGCTGCAAGCGCCGAGATGCCGCCGGCCGTGTTGCGCAGGATGCCGCCGATTCCGAGGCCGAAGAGGCCGACGAGCGTGAGGTAGAGCGCCCCGCCGAGGACCGCGCGGGCAACACCCGGGTCGGTGAACGAGAGGGCGATGTCCTGGCCGTTGACGCTGTGGCCCCTGAGGATCGCCTGGGCGGCGAAGAACGCGATCATCGTCGCCGGCACGGACAGTGCGAGGGTGACGATCCCGAAGACGCCTGCCTTGGCCCAGAGCACCGGGAGTCGCTTCGGCACGGCCATGAACGTGGAGCGGATCATGCCGGTCGAGTACTCGCCGCTCAGGATCATGACGCCGAGGACGCCGATCGCGAGCTGCGCCATCGCGACGCCGATCAGGCTCGTCTCGAGGGGATTGAAGCGTGCCTTCTCGATGACGCTCATCGTGTGCCAGCGGCTGGCGTTGACGAGCGCCGGGATCACTGCGAACCCGATCGTCATCGCGAACGCCGCGAGGAGCGCGTAGCGGGTCGACCGAAGGGTCCGGAGCTTTGTCCACTCCGAGAGCGCCACCCGAGCCTGGGTGACCTGGCCCGCGTGTGCACGATCATCCCGGACGGTCAGTGGCTTGGTCGGCAGTGCTGTAACGGTGCTCATGCTGCGATCGCTCCTTCTGTCTCCGTGAGGGGTGTCGACGTGGCCGCGTGGAACTCGGCCTCCTGGCTGGTCAGGTCCATGAATGCGTCCTCGAGCGACGCCTGCAGTGGAGTGAGCTCGTGGAGCACGATCCCGTTCTCGGCCGCCGCACGCCCTATCTGCTCGGCGTTCAGCCCTTCGATCTCGATCAGCCCCGGTTCGAGAGCCGTGATCGAGACGTCCGGTCCGGCAAGCAAGACCGCGAGCCCGGAAGCGTCTGGCGAGCGAACGCGTACGATCCGCCTCGAATGCCGGCGGATGAACTCGTCGACGCCGATGTCGGCGATCAGGCGTCCGCGGCCGATCACGATCAGATGATCGGCGGTCTGGGCCATCTCGCTCATCAGGTGCGAGGAGATGAAGACCGTGCGTCCCTCGGCCGCGAGCTGCTTCATCAGCCCACGGATCCACCGGATCCCGTCAGGGTCGAGGCCGTTGACGGGCTCGTCGAGCATGACGACCTGAGGGTCGCCGAGCAGTGCCGCGGCGATCCCGAGGCGCTGGCCCATCCCGAGCGAGAACTGGCCGGCGCGCTTCTTCGCGACCGTTTCGAGCCCGACGAGCTCGATCAACTCGCCGACGCGGCGACGCGGGATCCCTTGCGTCTGTGCCTGGGCGAGCAGGTGATCGTAGGCCGACCTTCCCGTATGGATCGAGCGTGCCTCGAGAAGGGCACCCACCTCGTGCAGCGGCGCGGAATGATCCGCATAGTGCTTGCCGTTGACGGTCACGTCCCCGCTCAGGGGAGCGTCGAGCCCGAGGATCAGGCGCATGGTCGTCGACTTCCCCGATCCGTTCGGGCCGAGGAAGCCGGTCACGATGCCCGGCCTGACGGTGAAGGTCAGATCGCTGACCGCAGTCGTGTCCCCGTAGCGCTTTGTGAGATTCCGTGCCTCGATCATCACGCCTCCTTTGATCTGCGACGCGATCTGCGCCTGATCACACGGAAGCAACCAAGACTGAGACCAACCCGAGCGCTAGCTGAGAGTTCCCCCAGGACGTTCGACGCCGCTCCCCATCGTGGACGGTGCCGGTGTCAGGCGTCGACGACGAGAACGGGGGTGTGATTCGGAACGGTCGTGTAGAGCACCTGCATCACGTCTCCGGGCACGTGGACGCACCCGTGGCTGGCGTACGGCCCGAAGTTGGAGCCCTTGCCGTACGCGCCGGCCGGCTCGTAGGAGTCGTGCAGAAAGTCGTTGTCGTAGAAGTACATCGCCCATCGCACGTGAGCGGGCGGGTAGTAGTAGGGATTGCCCTGCGGCCACGGCGAGATGAACGTGTAGGGGCTCTGCCGCCACGCGATGTCGAAGCTGCCGACCGGGGTCGGCAGCGCCGGCCGACCGGTCGTGACGGGAGTGCGGAGAACGACCGCGCCGTCCTTGTACATCGTCAGCGACTGCTCGCCGAGCCGGATCACGATCGAGAGCCGTCCCGGGCCCCGGGCTCGTTCACGCTCACCTGGAGCTCGATCGGCCGCCGCTTCGCAGCCTTCAGGGTGCGGACGATGGCCGCTTCCGTCCGTGCCTTCTGGACGGTGCGGCCGGTCTGCGGCTTCACGAGCACAGCCTTGCGGCCGGCGCGCTCGACGCTGCCGACCCGCGCGGGCCTCGAGAAGAGGCGGTCGAGGTACGCCACATAGCGCGCGACCTTCGCCGGATCGACCTCGACGGTGACCGCTATCGAGCGGCCGCCGCCCGAGCCGGCGAGCGCCCGCTCCACCGCCCCGCCCACGTCGGCCGTCGCGCCGAGCTGCTTCGGTGTCGCCGACCAGCGCTTGCCCCGCCAGGTGAACACGAGCGGCCGCGCGAACCGTGCCTTCACCCGCGCCTGCGCCTGCGCCGGGGTCAGATGGCCGACGCGCACGCCGAGAATCGTCGTGCCGGCTGCGAGCCTGGCGACGGGAGCAACCGTGGTGAACGTCTGGTCGGCTCCGACGACCTGACCCGCGGCGGTCGTGACGACGACGCGGAACCGAACCGTCGTCCCCGGCTTCTGACCGACCACCGGGGCGCTGACCGGTTGGGGGCCGGAGACGGCCGCAAGACGCTGCACGGCGGTGCACCGCACCCCCACGGTGGCGTCGTCGAGCTCGAACGCAACCTGGCCCTCCGCGCCACCGGTGTCGATCGACGCGAGCAGCGTGGCGGTCGTCCTCGTCACCGAGGTGCTGCTCGGGGTCGGGTACCCGACGACGGCGAGGGGTGCGGTCGGAAGCGCCGGGTCGAGCGGAGGAGGAGCAGGGGTGCACGAGGAGCCGACGCCGGTGTCCGCGCGGGCCGCGCTGCCGAGGACGAGGCTCGCAGCGAGAGCCGCAAGGACGGCGGTTGACAGGCGGATGGTGTCGGTCATGTGTCGGGGGCCGCGCCCTGCCAAGAGTACGTGCGATCGCGGTTGGAGTGCCAGGTGCTTCATTCGATCTTCACATCAGCTTCTCCGATGCTTTGCGCGATTCGCAGCCGGCTCACAGGTTCCACTGGTTCTCTGGTCAGGTAATCGAACTTTGCGGAAGGAGCGAACATGAACGGGTCGCAACCAGAGCGAGGCAGGAGCCGGCGGATCGTGTGGATCGCGGCGCCCTTTGCCGTCGGGGCAGTCGCAGGAGCGGGGCTCCTCGCCGGGCTCGGAGGCACGAGCTCGTCCACCCCCACGGCGAGCGCCGTGCCACCGGTCGCTTCCGCCGCGGTGACGAGCGTCGCGCAGACCAACGCCGATCTCAACGCGGAGACGATCTACAAGCTCGTCAGCCCAGGAGTCGTCGACATCACCGTGACCGAGGCAGCCTCGCAGGGTGGAGGCGGAGGGCTCTCGCCGTTCGCCCCCGGTGGCGGCTCACAGCAGGCGACGGCCGAGGGGACGGGGTACGTCTACGACACGAGCGGTGACATCATCACTGCCGATCACGTCGTCAGCGGTGCCACGAAGATCAGCGTCCGGTTCAAGGACGGCACGATCGCGACCGCCAAGCTCGTCGGCACCGACCCCTCGACCGACACGGCCGTGATCAAGGTCTCGGTGCCCTCGAGCAAGCTGACGCCGCTCGCGCTCGCAGACAGCGCAGCCGTCCAGCCGGGTGAGGGAGTCGTCGCGATCGGCAGCCCGTTCGGCTACTCGGAGAGCATCACTGCCGGCATCGTCAGCGCCGTCGACCGCAGCATCGAGGCGCCGAACGGCTTCACGATCCCGAACACGATCCAGACGGACGCTGCGATCAACCACGGTAACTCCGGCGGGCCGCTGATCGACGCGAGCGGGAAGGTGGTCGGGACGAACGTGCAGATCGCGACCGACAGCCAGTCCAGCGCCAGCGACAATGCGGGGGTCGGTTTCGCCGTCCCGTCCAACACCGTCGAGTCGGTTGCGGACGCCCTCATCGCGGGCAAGTCCGTCGAGCACGCCTATCTCGGCGTCTCGATCGGCGACAGCCAGACGGGCAGTGGAGCCAAGGTCGGAGCAGTCCGGCCCGGGAGCCCCGCCGCAGCCGCGGGCCTCAAGGTCGGCGACGTCGTCACCGCGGTCGACGGCGTCAAGGTCACGGACGCCAACGATCTGACGGCCGCCGTCACGGGTCACCAGCCCGGTGACACGATTCACCTCACCGTGACGCGGGGAGGCTCGACGCTCGACGTGACGGCGAAGCTCGCCACGCGGCCCGCCAACAACACGGCGTAGCCGAGCGGGCGCCTCGACGGCCACGAGTCGCCGCAGAAGGCCCCGTCGCCTCGGGGCCTTCTGCGGCGTTTCCGCATGATGCGAGGAGAAGATCTCCGCCGGGAGGTCATCGTCGCCGTCAGGGTGTGGCTGGAGCCTTCGTGCAGATGCCGCCGCTGTCGACGGTTGGACCAGCGACCTTCCTTGCGGCGAACGCGAATGGATCGTGAGCAAGACCGATCCTCGGTCGCTAGATCCGACGCGGCCGAGGATCAGCGTCCCCGCCTACCAGGAACGTCCGCGAACGATCCCACCCCCGTCACGTACCCTGCACGCTGGATGGGCCGCATGAATTCTGACCTGGCTCACTTCGCGGAGGATCCGGAGTTCTTTCTCGAGCCTCCGGAGGGGGCTGAGCGCTTCGAAGCCGACCGGTACTGCGTGACAGTCGGCTCGAGGAGACGTTGGGCCGGGGTCTGTCGGCTCCGCTTGCCAGACGAACCGGAATTGATCGCGTCGACGGTGCACGAGATCATCGACCTCGTCGGGGGTGTTGAGCGGGTCGTCTGGAATGTCGGGCCGTCGTCTGGGCCGCGTTCGCTGCCAGACCAGCTGCGTGCGCTCGGCCTCCACGACCCCGACCCTCCCCTGGAACCCCTCGTCGCGGCGATGGTTCTGGCCAACGAACCACCGTCCGGCGACGGCGTAGAAGTCCGTCGGATCGCGACCCTCGACGACCATCTGGCAGGACTCGAGATCATGTTGGCCTCGGATACCTGGACGCCCGAGGCAGCAACAGCGGAGCGTGCCCTGGCAGAGGAGACATACGAGAAGCGGGCGCGCCGCGGCGGCATGCAATGGCTCGCCCTGCAGAACGGCCTGCCCGTAGCGTACGCGGCCGCAGAACGAGGGCCGATTGGCCTCTACCTTGCCGGCGGCGCGACACTCCCGCATGCCCGCGGTGGCGGTTGCTATCGAGCACTCGTCGGGGCACGTTGGGAAGAAGCGACCCGCCTCGGCCTCCAGGGTCTAGCGGTTCAGGCGCAGTACGGATCGTCCGCGCCGATCCTCCGACGCCTCGGATTCCTCGAAACCGCATCGATCCACACCCTCCAGTCCTGACCACGTCGTTTGTGTACGACACACGCCAGGCCTTGCCCACGACGGTAGACGCCTCCGCCGCCGCTCGCTCCCGCGGAGCCCAGACATCGCCTCGTCGGCAAGGTATTCGGGCAAAAGCTCGCCCGTCCGACGCAACCTGAGCAAAGAAAAAGCCCCGATTTCCGGGGCTTTTCTATAGCGGGGGCAGGATTTGAACCTGCGACCTCCGGGTTATGAGCCGTCTGCGGGGTGGTCATCACAGGCTTGTACGCCTGTTTCATGCGGTGCGAGGCCCCGTGAGATGACCTGAGGTCAGCTCGGTTGGGCAAAGATTCGGGCAAAGATTCCAGACCCTCCCCGGACGTTCACCCACGGGGCAAAATCGAAGGCGACGGCCCCGCCAGAACGTCTCGTCCTCTACACACGTCCACAGATCTGTCATCTATCAGGGGTGTTTCAAGACCCTGATCCTTGGCGGACGGTCAGGTTGTCGCCGGGGTGTCCGATGGCGGGGCAGCGCGTCTCCACATCAGGACGAATAACACAACGATGGTGATGCCGACAGTGTTGAGAATGGTGATCGACACCGTGACCAGAGGGTCTGCTGCAAAGGGATAGATCATCATCAGGAGCATGGGGGCGATGTTGCGGACGGCCGTCGTCACCTCCGTCGCATGCCTGATGCCCACACCTTTGACACGAAGACCGGAGACGAGAAGGTAGCCGCACCCGAGGCCGATGAACGGGCCCGCAAGCGCCGCGATGTAGCTCTCGGTGCCCCATTCCTGCACGAACAGATCCCAGTACGCAACCAGTGTGAAGTTGAGGTTGAAGAGCAGGCACAGAATTGCAACACGGACAGCCCACTGCACCAGTTCCGGCGTCAGGTCGGGCCACCAGACCCTGAAGCCGCACCCGAGAACCAGAGGCAGGAGCAAGAAGACCAACAGCGGCCAAGCAACCTCCCAGGCAGACACCGTTAGCTGTGCGTCAACCGCGTCGACGGCGAGGGGCAGACCGATGGGGAGGGCGATGATCGTTCCGACGGTCAAGACCACCAGCAACGTGGTGGCGATGCTGACATCCGCCTTCGCTAACCGGGCCAGGATGGGAGCGAAAGGCATGCCCGCACACAAGGCTGCGACGCAGAACCCGACTTTGATCTCGTCAGGAATGGACGAGGCGATCGTCAGCAAGTAGCCGATGAACAGGAGCGGGATGATCACGAAATTGATCACCAACACCCACACGGCGATCCTCCAATGCGCAACGGCCTCGGCCAGGAACTTGCCGATCGAGAGCCTGAGGCCCAAGCCGAACGAGTTCAAGATCACGAAGAGCACACCAAACCCGTTGATCAGGAGGATCTGACTGGACTGAGTTATGACTCGCTCCCTTCCTACGCAGACGATCCACCTGGACGGCCACCATCATGGACGATCCCGAGAAGGGATGCGGCAGGGCTGCCGAAGGGATCGGCGGCGATCACGGAAAGATACATTCACGCATCGCAGGTGATGTTCCCAGGTGCCGCACAAAAGGGAGAAGATCGCATCTTCGGGAAGGTGTTCGGGCAAGAGTTGGGCAAAAGTTCGCTGGCCGAAGCACCCTTAGCAAAGAAAAAGCCCCGATTTCCGGGGCTTTTCTATAGCGGGGGCAGGATTTGAACCTGCGACCTCCGGGTTATGAGCCCGGCGAGCTACCTGACTGCTCCACCCCGCGACGCGACGTCCATCGTAGCACCGTCCCGTTCGGGCGGCGCTCCCTGTTAGCGTTCGAGACGTGCTGCTCTGGATCGCACTCGCGGTGCTCCTCGTCGCCGTCGTCGGCGGGATCGTGTTCGTCGTCGTTCGCGGCTTCCAGCTCTACCGCACGGCGAAACGCAGCGGGGCCGTCCTCACCGCGGAGATGGACCGGATCAACGCGGTCTCGCTCGAGGTAGAGCGTCACCTGGCGGAAGCCGAGGCCGCGCAGGCTCGCCTCGGCGCGGCCACGAGCAGGCTCGCGATCTCGCGCGCGCGACTCGACACTCAGCTTGCGGCGGTACGCCAGGCGCGGGCCGAGATGCGGCGCGTCTTCTGGTTCGTGCCCGGCATCTGAGGCTCGGGCATCCGTCAGGCCGGCGATACGACCCGAGACCGAGCGTGACGTCCGTGCGCGTTGCAGCGGTCGATCTCGGCACGAACTCGACCCGGCTGCTCGTCGCCGACATCGATAACGGCGGCGTCACGGAGGTCGTCCGGCGGCTCGCGATCACGCGGCTCGGCGAGGGTGTCGACGAGAGCCGCGAGCTCCGCCCCGCTCCCATCGCGCGCGTGCACGCGGTGCTCGACGGGTACGCCGGCGAGGCCGGCTCGCTCGGCGCCGAACGCGTCCTCGCAGTTGCGACGAGCGCCGTGCGCGACGCGTCGAACGGCCGCGCGTTCCTCGCAGAGCTGGGCAAGCGGTACGACTGGGCGACGCGGCTGCTCGACGGTGAGGAGGAGGCCGAGACGATGTTCCGCGGTGTCACCTCCGATCGCACGCTCGAGGACGACACGCTCATGGTCGACATCGGCGGCGGCTCGACGGAGCTCCTCGTCGGCGGGCCGGAGGGAATCTCGTTCGCGACCAGCATCCAGATCGGCTGCGTGCGTCTGACCGAGAGGTTCTTCGCGCACGACCCGCCTGCCGCGCGCGAGCTGGACGCCGCCGCAGCGTACGTTCGGGCGCTTCTCCCGCCGCTCGACGTCGGGCGGGCGATCGGCGTCGCCGGGACGATCACCACAGTCGCTGCCATCGACCTCGGACTGACCGAGTACGACCCGGTGCGGATCCACGGGCACCGGATCTCGCACGGTGCCGTCGATCGTTCTCTCGAGCGACTCGCCGCGCTCCCGTTGGCGCAGCGTGAGCGCGTCGCAGGGCCTCGAGCCGGCCCGCGCCCCCGTGATCGTCGGCGGCCTCGTCGTCCTGCGGGAGGTGATGGAGCGGTACGGGCTGCGGGAGATCGAGGCGAGCGAGCGTGACATCCTTCACGGAATTGCCCTCGTGGCTGCCGGCATACCACGATGAGCACCCTCCCGATCATCCAGATCGGCCACCCGACACTGCGCACGCGAGCGCGCGAGGTGTCCGCCGCGGAGCTCGGCTCGCCGGAGCTCCGGCGGATCTGCGGCGACCTCGTCGACACGATGCGCGCAGCCAACGGTGCCGGCCTCGCAGCTCCGCAGGTCGACATCCCGCTGCGCATCTTCGCTGTCGAGGTTCGCGGCGACAACCCGCGCTACCCCTACAAGCCTCGCCTCGACCTCCGCATTCTCGTCAACCCGGTCGTCCGCCCGGTCGGCGACGAGACGTACGCGAGCTACGAGGGCTGCCTCAGCATTCCCGACCTCCGCGGCCTCCTCCCCCGCTCGACCGAGGTCGAGGTCACCTACGCCGACCCCGACGGCGCCGCCGCGCACGGAGCGATTCGGCGGCCTCAGTGCCGGCACGATGCAGCACGAGCTCGACCACCTCGACGGCGTCCTCTTCCCCGACCGCGTCACCGATTCCGACGACGCTCTGCACCTGGGAGATGTTCCGCGCCTACCGGCAGGACGCGTGGGTCGAGAGCATCCGGCCGCTGCTCGCGCTGCTTTCCCGGCGAGCCTGACACCCGACTAGCTATTCGGGGATGACCTTCTCGCGCCGGCCGAGACCGATCGCCGGCGAGAGCGGCCGCGGTGCCGGATACTCTGGGACGATGAGCCTTTTCGAGCGGATCCGCACCGGGACCTACGTTCCGGATTGCGACCCTGCAGTGGTCGCGCCGGGTCGTCGGTTCACGCTCCGCGAGTCGGGCGCGAGGATCAGGGCGGGAGATGACCCAGTACCGGCGGTCCGCGACTTCCTCGACCAGGCCGGACGGGCCGACGACCGTGCGCTCGCAGCGATGATCGCGCATCGACCGGACCCGACGGGCGACCTGCGCGCAGATGCGCTCCTGGCGGGCGTCGCCGAGTACGACCGCGGGGCTGCGAGAGATCCAATGTCCACCGTGGGTGTCGGAGCCCGATCGGTTTCTCGATCGCTTCTGGTTCGTCAGCACCGAGCCGGCCTTCCGGGCGATCGCCTTGGCACAATCACCTGTCGCTCTCAAACGCCGCGGGATCATGTGGTCGGCCCGCTCGCTCGTCGCGTGTAGTCGGTGCGACGCCATGAGATCATCGAGCTGCTCACGGTCTCGCCGGCCGGCTTGCGAGACCGGTATCAAAGGCGAAATGTACGTCGTCGGTGGCGCAGCGATCGCTCTCGCGTTCGACGAGCGGCGCTCGACGCGAGACGTCGATGCCGTGTTCGAGCCGAAGCGCGAGATCTACGACGCGGCGGCCGCCATCGCAGACGAGCGAGGCCTCGCCGACGGGTGGCTGAACGATGCCGTCAAGGGGTTCCTCGCGGGACCGGACGAACGAGCGGCTCCCATCCTCGAACTGCCGGGACTCAGCGTCGCGACCGCGTCACCGCGCATCATCCTCGCAATGAAGGTGCTCGCGCACAGGCCGGGCGAAGACGACGGCGACGTCCAGCTCCTCGCGCGTCAACTCGGACTGAGGACCTCCGAAGACGTTCTCGCGGTTGCGTCAGACATCTACGGCGACCGCCTCGACCCCGCTGCTCGCTTCTTCGTCGAAGAGCTCTTCCCGGGCGAAAGCTGATGCCCTCGCTCGCCGACTTCCCGCGCATCCCGCTCACGTTCGGCCCCTCCCCCGTCCACCGTCTCGGGCGGCTCTCCGAGCACCTCGGCGGCGAGGTCGAGATCTGGGCGAAGCGCGAGGACGTCAGCTCGGGCCTCGCCTACGGCGGCAACAAGGTGCGCAAGCTCGAGTACCTCGTCGCCGACGCGCTCGAGCAGGGCTGCGACACGCTCGTCTCGATCGGCGGCGTCCAGTCGAACCACACGCGCCAGGTCGCGGCGGTCGCCGCGCACCTCGGCCTCGCCTGCGTGCTCGTGCAGGAGCACTGGGTCGACTGGGACGACCCGGGCTACGAGCAGGTCGGCAACATCCTCCTCTCGCGGATCATGGGCGCGGACGTGCGGCTGAGCGAGGCCGGCTTCGACATCGGCTTCCGCCCGAGCTGGGAGGAGGCGCTGCACGACGTCGGCGAGCGCGGCGGCAAGCCCTACCCCATCCCGGCCGGCGCCTCCGACCATCCTCTCGGCGGTCACGGCTTCGCGCGCTGGGCGGGCGAGGTCGCCGCGCAGGAGGCCGAGCTCGGCGTCTTCTTCGACACGATCGTCGTCTGCTCCGTGACGGGCTCGACGCAGGCGGGGATGATCGCGGGGTTCGCCGGCCAGGAGCGCGACCGCAGGGTGCTCGGGATCGACGGCTCGGCGACCGTGCAGCAGACACGCGACCAGATCGCGCGGATCGCCCGGCGCACCGCCGAGGCGATCGGCCTCGGCCGCCCGCTCGCCGACGAGGAGATCGTGCTCCTCGACGAGTGGCACGCCGGTACCTACGGGATCCCCGACGCGAAGACGATCGAGGCGATCCGCCTCTGCGCACGCCTCGAGGGCATGCTCACCGACCCGGTCTACGAGGGCAAGTCGATGGCGGCGCTGATCGACCTCGTCCGCGACGGCCGGATCGCGCCGGGGTCGCGCGTGCTGTACGCGCATCTCGGCGGCCAGCCTGCGCTGAACGGGTACGCCGGGGCGTTCGCCTAGGCTGTTCGAGGTTCCCGCGCGATGGCCCGAGACATCCCGACCAGACGCTGGGTCTTCGAGCATGGCCGAAATCGGCGGACGGTTACCGTCGGCGCTTTCTCGTAGGATCGACTCGATGACGGGACCGGATCGCCCATCGGCTTCCCCCGCTGCAGCGGCCGGCCCGGTGCGCGTCGTCCTCGCCGACGACCACCGCCTCATGCTCGACGGCGTCCGCCGTGCCCTCGAGGCCGATGGCGGCTTCGAGATCGTCGGCACGACCCAGGACGGGAGCCACGTGCCCGACCTCGTTTCCCGTACCAAGCCGGCCCTCGTCCTGCTCGATGTCCGGATGCCACAGATGGACGGCCTCGCCTGTCTCGACGAGATTCGCGCGCGCTTCCCCGACATCAAGGTCGTCATGCTGTCGGCATCGACCTCGCAGGAGCTGGTCGACACCGCGCTGCGACGTGGCGCGAGCGCCTACCTCGCAAAGAGCGTCGACCCTGACGATCTTCCCGCGACCCTGCGCCGCGTGATGGACGGAACCCTGGTCGGCCCGGCCGTCGAACAAGGAGGCACAAGGAGCGGGGCGGCAGCAGCGGTCGGCCTGACCGAACGCGAGACCTCGATCCTCAAGGCCGTCGCGCGCGGCCTGTCGAATGACGAGATCGCGAGAGAGCTGTGGATCACCCAGCAGACCGTGAAGTTCCACCTCACCAACGTCTATCGGAAGCTCGGCGCCAAGAACCGCACCGAGGCAGTCCGGTTCGCCTATGAGCAAGGGCTGATCGAAAATCCGATCTTCGGCGAGTAGTGAAGAGGTCTGCGGCTGTACCCGCCCGACGGCATTCCCCGGGCCGACGCCGTAGCATCTTCCCTGTCGGACGGTCACACGCGTCCATTCTTCTGACGCTGGCGTCCGTCGCCGCGTTCTACGGCTTCTGGCTCAACGCGCAGCGCCCACTCGATCAGCCGGAGCGCCTGGCGGAGATCAGCGAGCGGTTTCTTGCCAAGGGGCGCGGCAGCAGCGCCGCAATCGACGACCTCGAGGCGGTCGCGGTCCACGGCTACAGCGGGTACGACGGGCAGTTCTTCGTGTTCATGGCGATCGACCTCACCCACGCGCCGTCGTACGTGGATGACGCTCGCTACCGGATGAACCGAATCGGCTTTCCGGTCGCCGCCGTCGTCGTCTCGGGTGGCAGCCGTCCGCTGATTCCGTGGGCGATGCTGGGGCTCGAGCTGTTCTCGGTCATGGTCACCACGTTCCTGCTGGCCGTCATGATCACGGCGAGGGGTGGATCGGCGTTCCTGGCACTCCTCTACGGGCTCTCTCCGGGTCTGTTCTTCTCCGTCTCTCACCTCCTGAGCGAAGCTCCGGCGAATGCTCTCGCGGTGCTCGGGGTGTTCCTCTGGCAGCGCGGACGCGACGGCCGCCCGGAGCGACCGATGATCCTGGCTGCCGGTTGTGCGTTCGCGGCGGCGGCGCTCACCCGCGAGACGACCCTCCTGTTTCCGGCCGGAATCGCCTTGTGGATGATCTCGACGGGGGGCGGCGGCTTCTGGTCGCGAGCGAGGCCGGCGGCTCTACTGGTGAGTCTCGCGGTGGGACCCGTGCTTTGCTGGCAGGCGTTTCTCGCCTGGTGGCTTCCGCCCGAGGGCGTTCCGACCGCCGCCCACTTCGAGTGGGTCCCGTTCAGTGGCCTTCTGGCGGACGGGGCGACGACTGCGATGGTCGGACAGCTGCTCGCCGTCGTCCTCCCCAGTTGCATCGCGGTCGCCGTCACGGCCGCCGGAACGCGCTGGAGCGTCTGGACGCCGCTGATCGCACTCAACGCAGCCGTTCTGATCGTCTTCCTGCCCCACTTCTCGTACAGCGAGCTCGGGGCCCTGTCGCGCATCTCGCTGCCGGTGACGATCGTGTTCGCTCTCGCCGCCCCGGAGATCCACGGTCGCCTTCGATTTTACGGTGTCCTCGTGGCAGGCACCCTCTGGATGCTGCCGTGGTTCGACTGGCTCCCCAGATTCGTGACCTAGCCCTCCCGGCACGGCGTTTCGCCCCGGCCCCGCAGCTCCGACGACCGGGTGCACCCACGTGAACGACCGATCCTCGGGGCGGCGCCTCCAGGGAGGGAATCCTGACAACACGGAACATAAGGACGTCATGAGCGCCCGTCCCGACGGCGGCCACCCCACGCAGCCCGGGCGGACGGGAGTCCTGATCGCCTTTCACCGCGTTGCACCGGTGATGCTGCTCGGCCTCGTTCCGCTGCTCTCGCTCGTGATCGCCGTCAGCAAGATGTCGACCGACGATTCCCCCGCCTACGACTTCCACCACGAGCTGTACCCGGAGGCCACCCTCGTGGTGCACGGTCACAATCCGTATCCACCGGCGGATGCGGATCTTTCGGAGGGGACGAACAACATCTGGCCGATTGCCGCGGTGATCCCGATCATTCCGCTCACGCCCCTACGGCCGTCGGTTGCCGACTGGACGATGACCTTCCTGGTGCTTGCAAGCCTCGGCGGGGCCCTGTGGGTGCTCGGAGTCACCGACTGGCGCGTCTACGGTGTCACGCTCTTGTGGCCGCCCGTGATCATGGCATATCAGACGGCGAACCTCACTCTGCCGCTCTGCCTCCTGTGCGCTTTTGCGTGGCGCGTGCGCCATCGCACCTGGCTCCCAGGCGTCGTGATCGGGGCGGCGCTGGCGGTCAAGTTTTTCCTCTGGCCGCTCAGCCTGTGGCTCGCCGCGACCGGGCGGCTGCGGGCGTCCGCGACGAGCATCGCGCTCGCCGGCGCGTCACTGCTCCTCATCCTCCCGTTCACCGGCCTCACCACATACTTCGAACTGCTGCGCAACCTCAGTGACACCTTCGACGAGAGGAGCTACACGATCTACGCCCTGCTCGTGGACGCTGGAGCCGCTTCTGCGGCTGCGCGTGCGGCGACGCTGGCCGTCGGGGGCGTGATACTCGCTGTTGCCTGGCACCGCCGCTCGTTCGGCCTCGCGATCGGCGCCGCTCTCGTCCTCTCCCCGATCGTCTGGCTGCACTTCTTCGCGCTGTTGATCGTGCCGCTGGCGATCGCGCGCCCACGGTTCCAGCCGGCGTGGCTACTCGCGCTGCCGTTGTGGATCGTCCCGGGCACCGGAAACGGTAGGCCGTGGCAAACTGCGCTGGCACTGGTTGTCCTGTTCGCGATCCTTGCCGCCTGCGAGTGGAGCCCGCGGACCGCCCTCATCGGAACGCGTCGAGAGCCCGACCTGCCGTGACCCCCGGCACCGTCGGACACGTGCGCGAGACTGCCGTGGTGGCCGCTCCACGTTCGAAGATGCGTCGCCGCCTTGCACGAGTCTTGGACGTCGGCGTCGACAACAGCCTGCTGGTGCTGCTCGTCGCCGCCCTGGGGACGATGCTGCTCGGCCTCGCACCGGCGATCTTCGTCGGCGACAGCTGGATGACGCTCGTCGCCGGCCGGGAGATCGTCGAGCACGGCCTCCCGCACCGGGAGAGCCTGACCGTGTTGTCGCAGGGGCGAACGTGGACCGATCAGCAGTGGCTCGCGCAGCTCGTTTTCTACGGCGGGTACGTCCTCGCGGGCCTCCGGGCGACGATGTTGCTGCACGTCCTGCTCGTGACGTCGGCGACGGTGATCGCGATCGCCGCGGCTCGGGAACGCGGGGCAACCGCACGGAGCACGCTCGTCGTCGTCACCGTCTGCCTGCTCGTCGCGCCGTGGTCGTGGACGCTGCGGGCGCAGGCACTCGCCTTACCCCTCTTCGTGGCAACGCTTGGCCCTGCTCGCCTCCGACCGGAACCTGCTGCGCCGCCGCACCCTGCTCGTGTTCCCGCTCCTCGTCGTCTGGGCGAATGCCCACGGCTCGGTCGTCGTCGGCGCTGCGATCGCGTCCTGGGCGGGCACGATCGGGCTCGGCGAGATCGCACTACGCCGCCCAACACGCGCGACAGCGTGGCGGAGCGCCGTCCTCGTCGTCGCTCCCGTGGCTCTGCGTCCTCGCTACCCCGTACGGCACGGCGATCGTCGGCGTACTACAAGCTGATGTTCGTCGACAGCCCCGTCGCGAAGGCGATCACCGAGTGGCAGGCGCCGAAGCCCCACGGCTACCAGCTCGTGTTCTTCGTCGTCGCCGCCGCTGACGGTCGTGATCGCGTTCCTCGGGCGCCGCAGGCTCTCGCTCTTCGACCTCGGCGTGCTGGCGCTCACGCTCGCCGGATCGCTGCGAAGCGCGCGCGGGATCGTCTGGTTCGCGCTCGCCGTCTCGGTTCTCCTGCCGGTGGCGCTCGATGCGATCCTTCCTCCCGACCGCGCACCCGATCCGCCGGCGGGTCGGGCTCGCTGCTCTGCATCGGTTCGTGCGCACTGTTCGGAGCGGCGCTCGCGGTCTGGGTCCCGCGCGGCGAACGGCTGGTACGAGAGCGAATGGCCGAACGGCGATGCCCGCGCGGTCGCCGCGGCGCTGCCGGGGCTGCCGCCCGGGCCGGCGGTGCTGCCGAGCGACCGTCACGCCGACTGGCTCCTCTGGAAGGTGCCGGCGCTCCGGGGTCGGATCGCCTACGACATCCGCTTCGAGCTGCTGACCGACCGCGAGCTCGACACGCTGGCACTCTTCAAGGCCGTGCGGCCTGGCTGGAGACAGGCGGCGGCCGGGTACCCGATCGTGGTGCTCGACCCGACCGAGGGCGCCGGTCGCGCGGCCATTCTGCTGCGCGAGCCCGGCGCTCGTTTGCTCTATCGAGACGACAGGGTCGTCGTGATCCGCCGGCGGGTGCCGTAGAAGGGACGCCGAGTATGGGAGGCCTAAGCCTCGCGCCGGCACGCTTCCGCGAGCACCTGTTCGGCACCCGTAGCGCGCACGCGGACGGGGCCGCCGACCTGCCAGAGCACGAGCCCCGCCGTCGTGCCGCGGGCAACGATGCGCCCCTCGATCGAGACCCCTGGTGCCGTCAGGACGTACGCAGCCGAGAGCGGCGCCCCGTCCTTCAGCACCTCGCCCGTTTCTCCGAGTGTCGCGCGAAGCTCGGGGAGGCCGAAGCGGGACATGCCCTCCGGCCCGAGTACCGCCACCGGCCCGATCGAGGCGTTGAAGAACTCGGACTGGATGTACGCGTACTCGACGGCAGGGTCACGGCACGCCGCTGAACCGACGAAGAGCACGACCGTGCGCGCGCCCGCCGTTGCATCGTCGACCCAGAGGAGTTGTTGCCGGGAGCGAGTGGCAAAGATGTTGCGGTCACCGACGGACATGGCGCGGGCCCACATCCCCCACGAGGGGACGAGGAACCCGACTGCAACGAGAACGACCAGCAGCGAGGCCCGCCCCGCAGGCACTCGCGCGACGAGCACGACAGCAGCGCAGACAGCCACCGCCATGAGAAGCTTCGTGACATTCTGGCTGCCGCTCAGTTCGCGGACGACGGCCCACGTCGTCGTGCCGGCACCGTCGAAGAGCCACGTGCCGTTGAACCGGACCAGTCGTCCTACGGGGGCGAGCGCGACGAGACCGAGGACGACGAGACCGCCGGCGAAGACACCGACGCGGGTACGCGGCGCACCGGCGCAGGCCCAGCCGACGAGAAGGACGATCCAGAGCGGGATGACGTAGAAGATGTAGCGGTCGTGTAGGCGGCCTTCGCCGAACTCGGAGCTTCCGAAGACGCCGGCCATGGCGATCGCGACGACGTTCGCCGCCGCGAAGAGGGCGAGGAACGAGCGTTGCTCGACCGACGTGCGCGCCAGCCGACCGGCCCACGCGACCATGGCGGGCAGCGCCACGACCGGGATCAGCGAGAGGTAGAGGGCAAGGTCGAAGGCGTGCCAGGCTGCCCATTCGACCGAGCCGATTGCGTCGTAGCTTCGCCACAGGGCGGAGTAGCCACCCATGACGCGCGCCGGCGAGCCGGAGCGCGCCGCGAGTGCGGCGGCCGCCAGGGCGGAGAGGGCGAGCGCCGCCCACACGGGCCAGAGCCTGCGCACCGCAGCGCCGGCCGGAGGTCGCGGCTTCGGCTCGAGCAGCTGCCGGAGCGCGAGCGCCAGCAGGAAGGTGGGCAGCAAAACGACGAACTGTGGTCGGATCGCCGAAGCGAGAGCGACGGCGGCGAGCACGGCGATCTGTCGCGCGACCGTCGGCCGCTCGACCGCCGGCAGGATTGCCGCAAGGGCCCAGAGAGCTGCGACATACCCGAGGGACTCCGTCATGAAGGAGGCCGCGTAGAACGAGCACGGCATCAGCAGGCAGACGGCGGCCGTGGCCGCGGCCGCCCGTACCGACAACACCCTCCGGGCGATCAGGTAGATCGGGACAACGGCGGAGGCGACGACGACGCCGTTCAGCGCGAGGACGGCGTGGTAGGCGACCACCCGGTCGGCGATCGCGCGCAGGACGATCGCCGCGACCAGAGGAAAGCCGGGGCCGAAGCCATAGCCCCCCTCACGCACGTGGAGGCCGTGGCCGTGGGCGAGCGAGGTGGCGGCCTCCATGTAGAACATCTCGTCGCCGAAGACCTCGGGCCCGGGGACGTTGAATGCCAGGACGGCGAAGGCGCCGGCCGCGACGACGGCGAACGCGCCGACCACGAGGATCGGCGCCACTGACGGGAACCGACGACGGCGAACGTCGGCCCGTTGCGAGTCCCCTTGCGCCTGTCCCTGCACGATCTCACCATAGGGCGCGCCGACCGGGCCGCAATCATGCTGCCGCGTCCGAGCGCGCCTGCCGAGAGGCGGCTCGCCGTGCAGTTCATCGCCCCGCCGAGGCCTCGGCCCCGGCGGCCTAGCCTTTTTGCCAGTTGCGAAATGGGCAATATGCAGCGACATTAAGCACTGTCAGAGTGGCATGGGGTCAGAGGCCCACCGCACTGCGGCAAGACCTTGTTCGACGTCATAACAATGCGACAAGCGGGAGGGTTTCACATGCAGGACGTTTTCACGGCGGTCGCGGTGCGGCTGCAGAACAGCTGGTTTCGGATCCGCGACGAGGAATCGGCACAGGGGCTCGTCGAGTACGCCCTGATCATCGTCGTCGTCTCACTCGGCACGATCGCCGCACTCACGTTCCTGCGCGACAACATCCGCGGCCTCTTCAGCAGGGCCGGCAGCTCGATCAAGAACGGCGGCTAGCACCCGAGGACGTCCGTCGTGCTGCCGGCAGGAGGACGGAAGCTGCCGGCAGCACGCACGGCACGACGGGAGCGCCACTGCCACAGAATTCCGGACCGAGTGAAATCCGAGGCCCACGGGCACTATCGAGCATTGAGCCAGATAGAAAAGGGGAGTCATGACACCATGAAAGCCACGAACAAGCACGGAGGCCCGCTCAACGCGTGGCAGCGCCTCCGCCACAGCGAACGCGGCCAGGGGCTCGTCGAGTACGCCCTCATCATCGTCGTCGTCTCACTCGGCACGATCGCCGCACTCACGTTCCTGCGCGACAACATCCGCGGCCTCTTCAGCGCCGCCGGCAGCAGCATCGCCCTCGGCGCAGACGGCACCGGCGGAACAGGCGGAACAGGCGGGGGCGGCGCTCCTGCGCCGCCGAATCTCTCAGGCGGGCCTGCTCAGGGCACCTCTGGCACGACAACGACCTTCACAAACCCGACCTTCACGTTCACGGGCGACGGGACACAGACCGCCTTCCAGTGAGCAAGGACGCTGGCGCGTTCGCAACATGCACCAGCCCGCAGTCGATGGGCCCCGGACTCGCAACAGGAGCGCACAGCTTCGCGGTACGGGCGTCGAACGGCAACGGCACAAGTGCTGCGACGACACGCAACTGGACGGTGACGGCGGCTCCAGTAAACGTGACCTACACCGGAAGTGATACGACCAACCTGGCCGATTTGAACGACGGAGACACGCGCTACGGGTGGATCAATCAGAGCGGCTCACTAAGCAGCACCCGCACCAACCGTGATATTGCGGCGCCCGCAGGCGGCATCCACATCACTCGGTTCCGGGTGACGCTGAATAACGACACCAACCGATACAGCTTCTTCATCAACGTGAACGGCACGAACGTTGCCAGCCTTCGAGTTGCACCAGCACACCATACGATATCAGCTTGAACGTTCCTGTGCCTGCCACTGCCAGTATGTCGATCCAGGTCAACAAGACAAATACCAGCAACATCGAACGGTATGCCAGCTGGGTTGTTGATTACACCCAGCCCTAGATGACTGATTCCGTTCGAAGGTTGGGTTACTGGTCGTATGCGGTGAGGTGGCGGCCGGGTTGGCCGGTGTTCCAGTTGTGCCAGAGGCTGGCGGCGAGTGCGAGGAGGCGTTGTGCGATGCGGCTGAACAATCCGAGCATCGTGTGGGCGCCGTGGCGTTCGAGCGAGAGCTATCCTTTGATCGTGTCGATGATCGACTCGATCCATTGGCGAATGCTGCCGAGTGGGCCGAAGCGGGGCTGTTCGTCTTTGCGGTCGGGTCGCAGGAAGATCGCGCCGAACTCGCTCATCAGCGTTTCGAACTCTTTGCCGGCGAAGCCTTTGTCGGCGATCACGGTGTAGCCGGCGAGCTCTAACCCGGCCCAGCATTTCGGCGGTGACCTGCCGCTCGGATGCGTTGGCGGGTGCGAGCTCGAACGCGATCGGGCATCCCGTCCGAGGCGCACAGCAGGTAGAGCCTGAAGTCCCAGATTGGCGGTTGTGGCTTACGCACCATCCGTAGGCGGCGTAGTCGGCTTAGTCCGACCGTTTCACGGTCTCGCGCGAGGCACCGCATGGCACCGGGGTCGAGTCGAGCAACCTGATCTTGTCGCCGAAGGATGGCGAGGAGCACATGATCGTGTTCAATAGCCTCACGATCTGCGGGGCCAACGCTCGCATCCGCTCGTTGTAACCCGGCTGCTTGTGCAGGTACGGGAACAGATGACGCGAGCCTCGTCATCGCGAAGCGCAGAAACCGTCGCTCGCTCGAGCTGTCGAGCAGCATCTGGGCGACCGCCAGGCACATTAACTCGGCGTCAGTGATCCTCGGTGACGCCGCGCCCGTGGCCGCCGGGGCAGGAGATCATCAGCATGCACGTAAAGTGCGGTCAACAGGTGTCGAGGTCAGCGGTCACGCGGCCACCTCCATGGTCGACGTTGACATCAGCAACGACGACCTTCGACACCCTCCCGACGGTCCCTCGTCCCTCCACAGCCGCGAGCGCAACGGAATCACTCATCTATTGCACAGCAACATACGAGGATGATCGTGACGGAGAGACTTCCGGCCCCGCGTCATATCTTGGCTGTTCCAGCGACCGTGAGGAATGCTCTCAGAATTCCATTTGTGAATCGTCGCTCCAAAGCATCGAGAGCCGCTCAGTTACCCGGTACCGACGCTCGGGTCTGCGCCGAGGCGTAGGCCGTTCCTTTGTCCAGGGCCGACATTTGGTACATACCTTTTATCGTTTGGGTTGTTCCGTCTCTCGCCGCCGAGGAACGGCAACTCGAGCAACGTCTCCGCCTGGGACGCCCTAGCCTTTTCGCCAGTTGCGAAACCGGGGACGAGCAGCGACATTGACAGTGTGGACGAGGCATGGAGTCTGCTTCGTGCCTCGCGACCGGATATACGCACATCTTTCAACGACAAAAGCGGCAGCACACGGGCCGAAGGGGAGGAGCGCCATCATGAGAGGTCTACTGCGGGCAAGGGGCCTGCGAAGCGCGTTGCGACACCTGCGCGACAGTGAGCGAGCCCAGGGGCTCGTCGAGTACGCCCTGATCATCGTCGTCGTCTCACTCGGCACCATCGCCGCACTCACGTTCCTGCGCGACAACATCCGCGGCCTCTTCAGCGCCGCCGGCAGCAGCATCGCACTCGGCGCAGACGGCACCGGCGGTACCGGCACCGGAACAGGGAGGGCGGTGCTCCCGTGATACGGTCACCACGCAGCCGACCAACCCGACGACGTCGACGACCGCGACGTTCCAGTTCACGAGCAGTCCGGCTGCGACTTCGTACTCCTCTACGGTCAGCGGCGGCGGTGGCAGTCACTAAGGCGTGCACGCCCAGCACAACGTCGTTTTCGCCGGGCTCGCCGTGGGGTCGCACACCTTCACGGCGACGCCGAACCCCGGCAGGCACTAATGGCACCTACACGTGGACCATTGGCAGCGGCGAATGTGGCGCCCAGCTATGTAAGCGGGGTGACACGCGTCAACAACTACGGCGGCAGCTGCCAGGAGGGTGCAGACGCTCACGGTCACTGCCAGTGCTTGGAATGGTGTGCCAACGCCGACGATCAGCTACCAGTGGAAGACGAACACAGACTCGGGTGATGCGAGTGCGTGCGACTTCGGCGTCGACTGGCACCAGTAACGGCTGGAGCTAACCCCGGCACCAATAGCACCAGCTACCAACTGCCGAATCTCGCGCACAACAGACTCGGTTGGGGTACGGATCGCCGCCATAACAGCCAGCGGCACCGCGAGCGCGACGTCTGTACTACCTGGAGCGGTAGGGGGCACCCACGGCCAGGGGCCGCCGGGCCGATCGACTTTGATCCGCTCGGCGGCTCCAGTCCGAGGACAACGCATCGTTGAACGATATCGCGCTGGCGTATCGATCCCTCCTCTGGCGCGCGGCCGACTGCGGCATGACGCCCTCATAACGTGACGTCCATGCGAGCAGAACCTCGAATCGGCCCGGGTCGGGCGTGTACCGATCAGCATCTTCGTCGCGCTGACGGTCGCTGCGCTCGTCGTCTGGAACCTGCCGTCTTCGAAGCTCCGCACCGAGGCCCTGCGGCTCACGGGGCCGTACACGCGGGCAGTCGGGCTCGACCAGAACTGGTCCGTGTTCGCGCCCGACCCCTACCGGGACTCGTTCGTCCTCTCCGCGCGCGTGACGTTTGCCGACGGGAAACACGCCAGATGGTCGGTGCCGGCCGGTGGCGACGCGATCGGCTCGTACTGGGACTTCCGCTGGGGCAAGTGGGCGGAGTGGACGATCGCGGGGAACGCGGGCCTTTGCGGCGGCACTGCCACCTACGTGGCGAATCGACTCGCCGCCGCCGGACGGGCGCCCGTCGAGGTCGAGCTCCTCGTTCGGAGGCGGCCCAACGCCCGCCCGGGTGCGAACCCCTCGCACGGGGCCTGGAAGGAGTCGCTCGTCTGCAGGGTGGACATCGTCGGCCCCCGGGGATCATCGTGAGCGGACTCGCACGCCGAGCGCACGAGCGGCCGCCGCCTGGGACCGCTTCTGGTTCGAGCCGCAGTCGACCTCGACCCTCGCCGTCGTCCGGATCGCGTTCGCGCTCGTCCTGCTCGGCTGGACGGCCGCCCTCGGTCACGACCTGTCGGCCTTCTACTCGAAGAGCGGCGTCCTGCCGGAGCAGCAGGACCTCGCCACCGTCGTCGGACAGGGCGCCTGGGGGCCGCTCGGCACGTTCACGAGCGACGCCGCGCTTGCAGGAACGTACTGCGGCGCTCTTCGTCGCCGCCCTCCTGCTGCTCGTCGGGCTCAAGACCCGTCTCGCAGCGATCGTCGTGTTCGTCGCGCTGATGGCACTGACGCGCCGCAACATCTGGGTCCTGGACTCCGGCGACCCGCTGCTGCGCAGCATCGCGTTCTTCCTCATGCTGGCCCCGAGCGGCGCCGCCCTCTCCCTCGACCGCCGTCTCGCACTCCGGCGGGGTCGAGCCGATCCCGGAGCCTTCCCGCTGCGGGCGCCCTGGGCACTCCGCCTGATGCAGATCCAGTTCAGCGTCCTCTACCTGTCCGCCTTCTGGGCCAAGGTCGGCGGCGAGACGTGGCGCGACGGCACGGCCGTCTCGTATGCGCTGCGGATCGAGAACCTCCAGCGCTTCCCCCTCCCCACGTCGCTGACGACGTCGGAGATCGTGTCGAACCTGCTCACGTTCGGAACGCTCGCGCTCGAGCTGTCGCTCGGCATCCTCGTCTGGAACCGCAAGCTGCGCCCCTGGCTGTTGCTCGCCGGAGTGTCGCTGCATCTCGGTATCGACTACGCGATTCGCGTCGGCTTCTTCAGCTACGCCGTGCTCGTCCTCTACATCGCGTTCATCCCACCCGAGACGATGGACCGGTGGCTCTGGGCGCATAAGCGCCGCCCTGGCACGGATCCTCGGCCGGCCGCGCGACGAGCGCTGCCGGCGACGCCGAGGCGCTGACCCGCGTCTGACCTCCCTCCGCAGAGTGGCCCAGGCGAAACGACGCGAGTCCTAGCCTTTCCGCCAGTTGCGCAAGCGGAAAGAAGCAGCCACATTGATCATGTCACAGAGGCATGGGAGCCCAGGCTCACCGCGCTGCGACGGCATCGAACACGTCATATCCACGCAGCAAGGGGAGGGTTTCACATGCAGGATGTCTTCACGGCGGTCGCGGTGCGGCTGCAGAACAGCTGGTTTCGGATCCGCGACGAGGAATCGGCGCAGGGGCTCGTCGAGTACGCCCTGATCATCGTCGTCGTCTCACTCGGCACGATCGCCGCACTCACGTTCCTGCGCGACAACATCCGCGGCCTCTTCAGCAGGGCCGGCAGCTCGACTCCAGAACGGCGCCGGCTAGCAACAACCATCCCGTTTGTGCTGCCGGCAGCAAACAATGCTGCCGGCAGCACAAACGGACCCGACGTGAGCACACGAGCCACAGATTCCGGCCCGAACCGCCATCCGCGGCCCTCGGGCCTTACCCAAACAGTTGAAGCCAGAGTGAACCCGGGAGGAGCGACACCATGAAACCCGCAAACAAGCACGGAGGCCCGCTCAACGCGTGGCAGCGCCTCCGCCACAGCGAACGCGGCCAGGGGCTCGTCGAATACGCCCTCATCATCGTCGTCGTCTCACTCGGCACCATCGCCGCACTCACGTTCCTCCGCGACAACATCCGCGGCCTCTTCAGCGCCGCCGGCAGCAGCATCGCCCTCGGCGCAGACGGCACAGGCGGCACAGGCACGGGTGGCACAGGCGGTAACACATTGCCGGCGACCTCGACGACCGTCCCGTCGACGAATACGACGGACAACCCCTCGGGCGGCGGATCCGGCTACTACTCGCCAACCGGAAACACGAGCGGCGGCGGCGGCGGCTATACCGGGATCGCGGGCGTTTACACCGACAACCAGCCAAACGGCATTACGACGGGTGCGAGCTGTAGCGGCATGACGGTCGGGACGGGGACGACTCCGAGCGGCTGGGTGTGGGTCTACCACGGCGCTTTCTCGGGTAGCGCCCCCGAATGGGCCGTGACCGGCGCGACCGGCACGCCGTTCCAGTGGGTGTGTGCCAACCGGGCCGATTTCCTCTGGGTCGACAGCACCGTGCTGGCGAACAACGGCACGACCTCACCATGGACAACACCGACACGATCACGATCACGTTCTCGAAGGCGATCAACCCGGCCACGGTGTGCTCGGGTTGGACATGGATCGTCGAGAACCCTCAACGTGACGATCGACGACAACGGGGACGTGATCACGTTCTCTAACGTGTCGAGTGGGTGCGGCACGTCCGAATCTTGGTTCGATTGACTTGGCGGCCAACTACCAGAGCAACTCCAACCGGACCTACAGCGCAACGATGGTGCTCAACGGTGGAACGACGCTCGTGATCACCCTGACGAGCAGTGGATCTGGGGGCACTCGGAACTTCAACGTCGCCGCAAGCACCGGCTCATTCAACGTCGACGGTGGGATCGATGACTCGACCGGCAAGGGTGTGGTCAACATCGACTCCGCTACGAGCGGCGGCTTCTAGGCGCACTGGTTCCCTCGGCGCCTCCACGGAGGCACCGAGGCAACAGCTTCAACTGGGACGCGCTCCGTCGGTATTGGAAGAAATCGGACTTGAAAAGAAGCGTGATCCATGGTGAGCCTCCGTTGCGTTTCCCGGCCACGGCGGTACGCTGTGACGGGGCCGGACGCACGCCCGCGGGCCGAGGGCGGCTCCGACATCAGCAGTTGAAGGATCGAGGGGAACAAGTGCGGTGAGAGGACGACCGCGAGACGGCGAGCAGGGCCAGGCGACGGTCGAGTTCGCACTCATCATCCCGATCCTGGTCCTCGTCTTCGTCGGGCTGATCGAGTTCGGCAAGGCGTTCAACTACTGGATCAGCCTCAACCACATCGCCGGACGACGGCGCGCGCTGGGCGTCCGTCGGGCGAGGTGCCGGGGTCAACGTCCCCGGCGACGATCCAGGCCAACTTGAGCGAACTACATCAAGAGTCAGACCCTCACGGGCGGGCTTCAGGCCGACATCGTGAAGCCCGATGGCGGCGTCACGATCTGCTTCGTGCCCGTGCCTCCGGGCGCAGACGACGCCGAGCGCCGGTGACGCGGTCAAGGTCACGATCAAGGCGCCGCACCCGATCTCGGCCTCGTCTTCACGCGCCCAATCGATGTGACTTGACCGGCTAGCGCGACGATGCGCCTCGAGCAGACCCCGACGATGCTGCCTCCGCCGAACTGCAGCTGAATCCCGGCGTGAGAGCACGGATCGTCAACGACGAGCGCGGGAGCATCTTGGTGCTCATGGCGGTCGCGACTGCCGGTGATCATCCTGCTGCTCGCGATGTCGATGGACTTCGGCAACTGGTACGTCCACAAGCGCCAGTCGACAACCGTGCCCAGGCGGGCGCGCTCGCTGCCGGCGTCGCCTACGGGACCGAGTTCGCGAAATGCTGCCACGCACTCCGGCAACGCGGCCGCGCGACTGAGATCATCTACGCAGCCGCGAAGCAGTACGCAGGCGTCCGAGCCGATGCGCTTCAATCCGGTTGAACGCCGGAGTCAGGCGACGACCAGAGGAGCTCGACCGTGACGTCAACGATCGGCGACGCTAAGCGACCGGCGTGCTTCTACCACCCCGCCGACCGGGACGTTCCCGTCCCGACGGCGGGCTACTGGACGGACGTCAGGTGGTCGCGACCGAGGGTCCGAGCTTCTTCTCGGGCTTCGGGGTGCCGAAGCCGAAGATCGCGTGCGAGCGCCCGCGTCGCGCTGATGACGGCCGAGACCGAGCGGCATGCGACCGCTCGTCCTGGTCGACCCGACTGCGACCTGCTGTGTCGGCGCGACATCTGGGACAGCGGCGGCGTGGCACGAGTCCACGCTGAGCCGGTCAACGGAAGACAGACGCACTGGATCGGGACGGCGCCCACTGTGCCGCGAACGACATCCGACGTGTCGGTCTCGATCAGCGTCGGCTGCGGCCGAACGCGCACGACCTACAGCAACATGGCCTACGTCACGCGCGTCCTGGCAGGGCGGCTCCGAGCGCTGACAGACGCTCGCGATCGCGCCGACCAACCCCGTGCAGCCGAACGTAACCCCTACTTCATCCCGCGCGACGGCGCGCCGTGCCAGATGACGTGACGGCGACCGTCACGTTCGCGAACACCGGTACCAATGCGCGCGCGTCAAGGTCGGCGAGCGTGCGCGCTCAGATCCTCGCGCCAACGGGCTCGGGCACGACCTGGACAGGGCCACCTTCACGATCAACCCGGATCGGGCGCCGGCCCGAACGGCGCACGCCAGTCCGATCCTCAGTCCAGGCACAGCACCGGCAACGGCCCCCGGTACGACGAACATCGGCGAGAGCGCAGCGTCCAGGCCGGCAACGTGCGCCAACCAGGGACCGATCGCGAACGTCACGCTCGACGACACCACGCGCCTGAATCGACGCCGGCTCGATCGGAGCAGATCACCGTCACGCTTCGCGGCCTCGAGCTCGGCCGACCTCGTCGTCGATCGACAGCGGCGTCGACTGCGCAGCCCGGCGATCGCTCTGCCGACCATGCTCGAGACGTTCACCGGCGGCTGCGCGGGCCCGTTCCGATCAGCACGACGCAGGAGCCGTCTGCCACAGCGCCGCGTCGACAACCGATGCGGCGCCGCCGGCCCGTTCGACTGCGTCGGCGGAATCGACGACTGGCGACTCGGCTCGCTCAGCAACGCGCTACAACGACGCTCTGGGCGCCCGGCAACACGACTGCACCCCCAACAATGGCCGACCGGCTCACGCCGGCGACCCGCGGCTGATCACCGTCTTCCTCACCGACGCGATCCCCGACGCGCCAGACGCCAGCGACGACTATCGGATCACGGGCTTCGCCGCGTTCTACGTGACCGGCTGGGACGGACGCCCGATCGGCTGCAGCGGAGATACGACGACGACCCGACCTGACGACGACGCCCGGCAGCGTCTGGGGCCACGTCGTCCCCAGCTACGTCCTTCCCCTCGAGCGAGGGCTCCGCGAGCCACACGCCGTGCCCGCTCGGGCCAGTGACGCTCTGCATCGCGGCCCTCGTCAAATGACCTGCACCTTCGCACAGGTGGACAGGGTTCAGGAAATCCGTGATAACAAGTAGGGACCCATCCAGGAGCAACGAAAACAGGAGAAGAATGTGAACCGATTGGCGACACCGACCAACGATCCCGCGTACGGTCGCGGGGCAGAGGGCGTAGACGTGGCCGGAGCCGTTCGCACGCTCGTCGCGATCGACAGCGGCGTCGAGGTCAGACCGCGTCAAGGCGACGCTGCCCGACGACCCCGCTATCGACATCGTCGGCGTCATCGAGGGCCTCGACGCGGCCGTCCGCGCCCTTGCGAGCACCGACTGCGACGTGCTCGTCGTCGCCAGCACGGGCTACTCCGACCGCGTCCTCTACCTGGTCGAGAACGCGGTCGAACAGGACTCGGACCTGCCCGTGCTCATCCTCGCCGACGCGCCGTCGAGCGGCTTCATCCATCGTGTCTTCGAGGTCGGCGCGGACGACATCCTCGTCATGCCGCAGCCGCGGGAGGCGCTCGGATTCGCGATCCAGAAGGCGGTCGCGCGCCGCGGAGGCGAGCGCGCCCGGCGCGGCACCCTCGCCCGCCTGATCGTCGTCCTCGGGCCCAAGGGCGGCACGGGCAAGACCCTCACCTCGACGAACCTCGCGGTCGCGCTCCAGAACGCAGGGCAGCGCGTCGCCCTCGTCGATCTCGACCTCCAGTTCGGAGACGTCGGGCTCTGCCTCGGGCTGCGCCCCGCGAAGACGATCCATACCCTCGCCATCGCGCACCAGACACTCGATGCCGACGCGCTGCGCGCCGCGATGGTCGAGCACGAGTCCGGCGTGCACGTGCTCATCGCCCCGAGCCGCCCCGACCACGCAAGCCACGTGACCGTCGAGCTGATCCGCGAGATCTACGCGCTCCTCCGGACCGAGTACGACGCCGTCGTCGTCGACACGCCCCCGGGCTTCACGCCGGAGGTGATCGCCTCGATCGACATGGCGACCGACCTGATCATGGTCGGGATGCTCGACTCGCTCTCGCTCAAGAACATGAAGCTCGGGCTCGAGACGCTCGACCTGATGGGCGTCGAGGCAGACATGGTGAGCCTCGTCCTGAACCGCGCCCGCACGAGGGTCGGCATCTCCGACAGCGACGTCGAGGCTGTGCTGGGAATCAAGCCCGACATCCTCGTGCCGAGCGACCGGGAGATACCCCGCTCGGTCAACGCGGGGCGGCCGATCGTCACCGTCGCGCCGGATTCCGATGCGGCCGTCGCGTTCCGGCTGCTCGCGAGCTCGTACGCCAACGGAGCCGTCCCCCTCGACCTCGTCCCACCATCCGCCGGCGAAAGCCGCGGCTTCAGGGTCTTCGGAAGGAAAGGAAGCTAGATGGAACTCCACGAGCGCCTCACGACGGCCCGGCCGGTGTCCTCTGCCCGGCTCGAGCCCTACGCCGAGCTGAAGACCCGCGTCCACCTGCGCGTCATCACCGAGCTCGGCTCGCAGCTCACCGACGTCGCCACCGATCCCGCGGCACTCCGCCAACGGGTGCTCGTCGACATCAAGCACAACCTGGCCGAAGAGGCCGGGATCTCTCGCGACCAGCGAGAGCAGCTGGCAAACGAGATCGCCGACGACATCCTCGGCTACGGGCCTCTCGAGCGGCTTCTCGCGGACGACTCGATCACCGAGATCATGGTCAACGGCCCCGACGAGATCTGGATCGAGCGCCAGGGCCGGCTCTACGAGACCACGGTGCACTTCAACGACGAGTCGCAGCTGCGCCGGATCATCACCAAGATGGTGGCGCAGGTCGGCCGTCGCGTCGACGAGAACTCGCCCATGGTCGACGCCCGCCTGCCCGACGGCAGCCGGGTCAACGTCATCATCCCGCCGCTCTCGCTCTCGGGGCCGCTGCTGACGATCCGGAAGTTCTCGCAGAAGCGCCTGATGCTCGACGACCTCGTTCGCCTCGGCACGCTCTCCGAGCAGGGTCTCGAGTTCCTGACCGCGGCCATCAAGGCGGAGCTGAACCTGCTCATCTCGGGAGGAACCGGCAGCGGCAAGACCACGCTCCTCAACGCCCTCTCGTCGGCCGTTCCGGAAACCGACCGCGTCGTCACGATCGAGGACGCCGCCGAGCTCCAGCTCAGCCAGCGGCACGTCCTCCGGCTCGAATCGCGGCCGAAGAGCCTCGACGGCGAAGGAGACATCCCGATCAGGGAGCTCGTGCGCAACTCCCTGCGCATGCGGCCCGACCGGATCATCGTCGGCGAGGTGCGCGGGGCAGAGGCCCTCGACATGCTGCAGGCGATGAACACGGGCCACGAGGGGTCGCTCACGACCGTCCACGCCAACTCGCCACGCGATGCACTCGCCCGCATCGAGACGATGGTGATGATGGCCGGGCTCGACCTGCCGATGAGGGCGATCCGCCAGCAGATCTCGTCGGCGCTCGATCTCGTGATCCATCTCGAGCGCCTCGACGACGGCTCTCGCCGGATCACGCACGTGACGGAAGTGCAGCGGATGGAGTCGGACGTCGTCACGCTGCAGGACATCTTCGAGTTCGAGTTCGACGCCTTCGAGGCCGACGGCACGATCACGGGTGAGCTGCGGCCGACCGGACTCCGGCCGACGCTGCTGACGAAGTTCGAGCACCGCGGCATCACCCTGCCGCTGGAGATGTTCCGGCGCCGCGACGCCGGGCTTGACTGACGCCGACGCGCCCGACGACCTCCGGAAGCGACTCAACCGCACGTGAACAAGGCGACCGTGATCGTGCTCGGCGGGCTCGTCTCACTCCTGCTCGCGGGTGCGGCGGCAATCCAGATCGCCGATCAGCGATGGCTCGCCGCGGCAGTCCTCCTCGCTCTCGCCGTCGCCGTCGTCGTGGCCGTCGTCGGCGTGCTCGAGCAACAGCGTCGCAGGGACCTTCGCGGACGTGTCCATAGCTTCCTCGAGGAGCCGCAGGAGGAGCAGACCTCGCGCCGGACAGCCGAAGGCCCGGCCCCTCCGCGCACCGCGAAGCAGTCTGCGATCGACCGGCTCGCACCCGAGGCCGATATCGCGGGGATCGAGGGGAACCTCGGGGGCATCTTCCTCGCCATGGTGGCGGGCGGCCTCTTCTTCGGGATCGTGGTGGCCGTCGTCGTCTCGTCCCCGTGGGGTCTGCTCGCGGCGCTCGTCGCCCCCTTCGTCATGCGTTCCGTGGTCAAGCGCCGCGTCGCGCGCACCCGCAAGCGGTTCGAGCAACAACTCCCGGACAACCTCGACGTGGTCTCCTCGGCCCTCCGCGTCGGGCACAGCCTCGGGGGCGCGTTCGCCGTGACCGTCGAAGCGGCCGACGAGCCGTCGCGCTCCGAGCTCGGCCGGGCGATCGCCGAGGAGCAGCTCGGCGTGCCGCTCGACGTCGCGCTCCGACACGCCGCCGCACGGATGCAGAGCCGTGACCTCGACCAGGTCGCACTCGTCGCCCGACTCCAGCGCGACGCCGGCACGAACGCAGCCGAAGTGATCGACCAGGTCTCCGAGAACGTCCGCGGCAGGATGGACCTCGAGCGCCTCGTCCGCACCCTCACCGCCCAGGGCCGGATGGCGAGGTGGATCGTCTCGGCCATACCGTTCTTCCTGTTCGGCGCCATGTTCCTGCTGAACCGCGAGTACCTGCAGCCGCTCTGGCAGACGCCCCTCGGCAAGGCCGGCATGGTGCTCGGCCTGATCATGATCCTGACGGGCTCCTTCGTCATCAAGAAGATCGTGGAGATCGAGGTCTAGCGTGTCGACCGTCGTCATCGCAGTCGTGATCGGCCTCGTCGCGCTGGCGCTGCTCGCCGTCGTCCGGCTGCTGCTCACGCGGTCGGCCAACCCGCAGACGCTCGGCCAGATCGGCGCCTACGGCTATGCCGAGCCCGCATCAGGGGGCGAGGGCCGCGGGCGACCGCGGACGGTTGCGGAAGCCGCAACCGCGCTCGGCGACGCCCTGGCGCGCCGGCAGGGTGCCGACCGCGAGAGCGACACCCGCCGGCGGCTCGTCGCGGCAGGCCTGTACACCCGGACGCCGCGCGCGTTCTTCGTCGTCCAGGCGCTCTCCGCGGTCCTGATGCTCCTCCTGTGGCTCGTGCTGGGACGTCTCGCCGGCGTCGGCACTCTCATCTACATCGTCGGCATGCCGGGGTCGCTGCTCGGCGGCTGGGCACTGCCCTCCTACGTCCTCTCGCGGCAGATCACGCAGCGCTACAAGCAGATCGACAAGGAACTACCGGACCTGATCGACCTGCTCGTCGTCACGGTCGAGGCGGGTGTCGGGTTCGTCGGCTCGGTGAGGCTCGCCGCGGAACAGCTGGAGGGGCCGCTCGCCGACGAGCTCCGGCTGACCCTCCAGGAGCACAACATGGGCATGAGCATCGAGGATGCTCTCAAGGGGATGGCACGCCGTGCCGAGACCCCGGGCGTGCGCGCGTTCGTGCGGGCAATCGTCCAGGGAGAGCTGCTCGGCGTCTCGATCGCGCAGATCCTGCGCAACCTCGCCATCGACATGCGCAAGAAGCGAAAGGCGAGAGCCGAGGAGCAAGCGCAGAAAGCGCCGATCAAGATGCTCTTCCCTCTGGTGCTCCTGATCTTCCCCGCCATGTTCATCGTGCTCCTCCTCCCCGCGCTGATCACGATCAAAGACACGCTCGTCAACCTGAGATGCGTCACCCCCACGGAACCCTGACGCTCCGCCGCGAGGACGGCCGGGTCGTCTGCGAGCGCGTGAGGGTCGCCGACACCTGGGTGCGGCGCCTGCGGGGGGCCCTGTTCCGCAGAACGCTTCCCTCGGATCAGGGCTGCGTCCTGCGGCCGTCGTTCTCGATCCACACGATGTTCATGCAGTTCCCGATCGACGTCGTGTTCCTCGACCAGGATCTCAACGTGCTCAAGATCTCGGCCGGTGTGAAGCCGTTCCATGCCGTCTCGTGCCGCGGCGCGCGCGAAGTGGTCGAGTTGCGCGCGGGTGAATGCGAGCGGCGCGGCCTGGCGGTCGGCGACCGCGTCGCCTGGGCCTCGTACCAGGAGATGCCGTCCGACGTGCTCGCGACCAGAAACGCCAACCCGTCCGTGGGCTCGGTCCTCATCGCGAGCCCCGACGAGAGCTACGTCAAGTTCCTGCGCCTCCTGCTCGACAACGGCTCCATCGAGTGCAGCGGCAGCATCGATCCGGAAGAGTTGCCTCACACCCTGGAGACGCGGCGACCCCGGCGCAGCCGTCGTCCTCGATGTCGGCGAGAGCGCCGCCGACGGCCTCGCCTCGGCACATGCCGGTCGCGCCGCCAATCCCGACGTCCCGATCTTCCTCGTCGCGGAGCCCGACGTCGCGGCCAGGGCGCCGATCGGGACCCGAATCTACGACAAGTGGGCCGACCCGGAGGCCCTTGTCGAGGCCCTGCACATCGCGTTGGCCGGAAAGAGGGCTACAGGCGAGAGCTCCCTCTTGCGCGATCGGTCGTGATCAGCCATTGTTCGGGGCATAGGGGATTCGGGCGAGGCCCGAACATGATGTGCCAGACAACGTGACAGATCGCGCAAATCTCGCTCGACACGAGCAGCTTCAGCCTGCCCCCGTCTCTCCGGTCGAAGAGACGCTCGACCTCCTGCTGTCGGTGCTACGCAACGGCGCATCCACGCACGTCGAGAGCCGGCTGCAGGAGGCGAGGGCGCACGCGGACATGATCCTCGCAGGCGGTCGCCACGATCCTGCCGTCGGGCACACGTGCGCCGTGGCGTTCGTCGCCGACGCCATCGTCGCCCGCGGCGCCGAAGGCGAACTGGAGAAGACGGACGTCGAGGTCGCCGCGGCCACTCTGGCCGCGGCGCTCCGGGCCGGTCCCGAACCCACCGCCTTCATGCTGTACGAAGCGGCCGTCGGCGCACACCAGTTGCACGAGCTCCCACCGCTGACGGCGATCGGCCTGCAACTCCGGCTCCTCGTCGATCTGGGCATCTTCCACGAGGTCTCCCTCTGGCGCCGCACCGCGGGCGCACCGGAGTGCCTCGTCGACCTGGGCTCTGGCAGCGTGAGCCGTCAAACCCACCGCGAGGTGCGTGCCGTGCTCCGCGGCCGCAAGACGCTGCGTCTCGCCGGGACGTCACCGTACCGGTCGGCCCCGGTGCACCGATTCCAGCAGCTCGCCGGCGCACTGGTCGGGCGCGCTGCGGTCGACGACAAAGCCCAGACAGCCGCCTTCCTCGCGACCGCTGCGCGAGCGCTCGCGCCGATCCTCGAACGCGAGCTCCTGCTCGATCGCAGCAGAGAGCGCGAGCAAGCGCTCGTCACGACCTCGGAGCGGCGGCTCACGCGCCTTGCCTTCGATCTCCACGATGGCCCGATGCAAGACGTCCTCGCTCTTGCAGGAGATGTGAGAGAGCTTCAGCGGGATCTCGACCCGTTCATCGCACAGAGCCACCGCGAGCTCGCCTGGGGTCGTTTCGACGACGCGCTCGCGCGGCTCAGCGAGCTCGACCGGACGCTCCGTGAGGCCGCGCATTCTCTCGAGACCTCGAGCATCGCCTCGCGACCACTCGGCGAGATCGTCCACCGGGTCGCCGAGACCTTCGCCGCGCGCACCGGGGTCGCCTGCGACGTGGTGGTTCTGGGAGAGGTCGATGCACTCAGCGACTCGCAGCGAATCGTCATCTTCCGTGCCATCCAGGAGGCGCTTGCGAACGCACACGGACACGGCAACGCGACATCGGTCTCGGTGAAGGTCGAGACGGGCAGCTCCGCGACAGACGTGACCATCACCGACGACGGCCGCGGATTCGAGGTCGCGAGCGGCCTGGCGCAGGCCGTGCAGCGGGGACGTCTCGGCATCGTCGGGATCAGCGAGCGCGTGCGCCTGCTCGGAGGAAGCCTCCACGTCGAGAGTGCGCCGGGAGGACCGACGACACTGCAGTTCAGCCTCCCCCGCTGGGAACCGCTCGCCCACGTGCAGCGCTCGCCTTCGCCCTGATCGCACGAGACGCGAAGAGGGGCATCCTCTGCTCGTGACGGCTGGACGGGCCGCAGCTGCGCCGGGGACGCGATCAGCCGACAGCAGCCAGCACAACGCTGACCGATGCGTCGCGATCCGCCACCGCGATGGCCGCATCCACGCAACGCGGGCAGAACTCGGCGCCTGACCCGCGTCGAAGCTCGGCGAGCGCCTCCTCGAGCGAGCGCCCGGGGCGATACACGCGCTCGTTCATCATCGCGTCGAGAGCATCGGCGACACGGATGATCCGCGCGCCGAGCGGGATCTCCACGCCGACGAGCCCGACCGGGTAGCCGCTTCCGTCGAAATCCTCGTGGTGATGCCGGATCGCGGGGACCGCGTCGGCGAGGAACCCGAGCCGGCTGACGATCTCGGCCCCCTCCTCCGCGTGGATCTGCATGACGGACCTCTCGGAGCCGGACAACGACCCCGGCTTCATGAGGACCGAGTCGGGCACCGCGATCTTGCCGATGTCGTGGAACAGTGCCGCGTGACCGAGCATCTCGAGCTCACCGTCGGAGAGGCCGAGCTCGTGCCCGATACGCGAGGCGATCTCGCGCACCCGCCGCGAGTGGCCGGCCGTGTACGCGTCGCGCGCGTCGACCGTTGCGCACAGCCCGTCGAGCGCCTCCGTCGACCGGAAGCGAAGCAGGCGGTTCGCCTCCTCGAGCGACACGTTCTGCCGGTGGATCGTCTCGGACGCCTCCCGCAACCGCTCAGAGCTCTCGCGCGAGGCGCGGAGCTGACCCTCCTGCGTCGCGCGCAGGAGCAAGAGCGGGACGAGGAACACCGCCAGCGCGTAGACCTGCACCTCCGCGTAGGCGATCGCGACGACCGCCCCCACGCAGCCGTAGGCGAGATAGTGCGGGAGGAGCCATTCGTAGCCCTGCCGCCACACCTTGACACGCGGTCGACTCTCCTCCGCCGCGATCGCAATGCTGAGCAGGCACGTATTGACGATGAAGTACATGCCTCCGGCGGCTGCTCCGTAGACGACGGCGGCGAACACCGGAACAGGCCCCGGACCGAAGCTCAGGACGAACGCGGCCCCGAGCCCTGCCGCCGTGAGGACGCCGAGGTTGTAGATCGACGTGTACACGGGCGGCCGGCGGAGCACCGCGTCCGTGACCACGGCGGCGAGCGCGAGGATCACCGACGCGCTTCCCCCGAGCAGCGCGACCCCGGCGATCGCGCCGACTGCACCGACCGAGATCGACCCGGACTCGGCCCGCAGCGCGAAGGCCTGCCCGCCGACGACGAGCGCCGCCAGCGTCGCGAGGGCGACGATGTCGCCGGGCGGCTCCAGCAGCGTCACGACGGCTCCCAGGGCCGTGAGACCGATGCCGAGCGTGGTCATGGCCCAGAATGCGACGTGGCGCCTCTGGCGGCCCGTTACCGGCTCCTGGACGTCATCGCGCGGTGTCGCCGGCGGGGAGTGCGCCGCTGTCCTCCGGTCCTCGGGAGGCGGCTCGGTCAGCCGGGACCGCACCGCGACAGGGATCGGCGCGTTGCGGACCGTGTTCGGCAGGAGGTGTGCCAGCGGCTCGGCTTCGCCGTCGACGACGCGGTTCCGGCCCTGGATCTTCGCACGATAGACGGCGAGGTCGGCGCAGTGGATGAGCGTGCTCGCGTCCTTCCCGTCGCGCGGGCACATCGCGACGCCGATCGAAACGGTCGCCGACAGCGTCGCGTCGATCGCCTCGACACGAATGGACTCACGTGCGATCGCCTCGCGCACGCGCTCCGCGAGGGCGATCGCGCGCTCGAGATCCGTATCCGGAAGCAGGAGCACGAACTCCTCGCCGCCGAATCGAGCCGCGATGTCGTCCGAGCGCAGATCGCGTCCGAAGACCTCGGCGATCCGTTCGAGAACGGCATCGCCTGCGAGGTGGCCATGGGTGTTGTTGATCTCGCGGAGCAGGTCGAGATCGATCATCAGGAGAGCGAGAGACTGCTCCGTCCTGAGTGCCTGCTCGAGCCGATCGTTGAAGATCTCACTGAAGTAGCGGACGTTGAGAAGACCGGTCTTCGGGTCCAGCCGCGCTTCCTCCTGGAGCTGCGGCACCGCGAGTGAGCGCTGGATCAGGAACAGCGGCGCGACCGCTAGTGGGATCAGCGCCGGCCCGATCTCCCAGGCGAACGCGACGAGCACACCGAGCGCGGCGAGGACGAGATCGGTCGTCAGGCTCTCGAACGAGAAGAGCCCCGACTCCCGAAGGGAATGGCCGCGCGCCAACCGCAGCATCACGGAGAGGAGGAGGTGGTTGAGCAGAACGAGCACCACGGCGGCCGCGACGCCCGCGACCGCGAACCGCAGCTCGTCGTTTCGAATCTGCCCGTCGAGTCGGAGGAGGTACTGCGCGACCGCACCGGCCGCGAACAGGTCGACGAGGTAGTTGCTCGCGTTGAAGAGCTGGATGTACCACGGGTAGCGCACCTTCAACCACTCGGGCAGGTGCTGCGCCACGACGACGGCGGGTAGCAGCCAGGCGGGCAGGAGGAGCGCGGCGGGAACGAGCACGACCATCGTCGTGTGGTACGACTGGTTGCGCGGGGTGACGACCGGGAACAGCTGGGCCACTGCGGCGCCGACCGCGATCAGCGCGAACGCCAGCCACCCCTGCCAGTCGAGTGGCTCCCTGCCCGCAAGCGCGACCCAGCTGACGGCGCACGCGAGCACCGTGACGGCGGTGAGGTAGGTCAGGGCGGCGCTGGGCAGACCGCCGGCGGAGCTCCCCCGTTTCGGAGTGGTGTCGGGAGATGAGCCGTCCGTCGTCATTCGTCGCTGGATTTTCGGGGCAACGGTCTCGACGGGCAGCGGTGGTTCCCCATCCGGGGCAACCGACCTCACCGGGGAGGGCAACGTACTCACTACTCGGCCGGGAACATGCTCGACCACGAGAACGACGACCAACTCGCACTCGACCACGATGCGCTGGACCAGCTCGCGGACGACCAGGAGGTCGACGACCAACTCGCGCTGCCCCGCACGGCGGCGTTCCACGTCGGGTCGGCCGTCGCCGTCGCGGACCAGCTCTCCGCGTCGAAGCGCATGAGGCCCGTCGCGCGATCGATGCCGACGAAGCGGTTCAACGCCTCGTTCGGGTTGGAGCGTCCGTCCGCGTCGTTCGCCGCAGCCTCGATATCGACGATGCCGACTCCCAGCGGACCGATCGAGTCGTATCCCGTGGGGTCGTTCGCGGTGGTCATGAGGGCGCCCTTGACCTGGTCGGGCGTCCAGTCGGGATGCCGGGCGAGCACCGATGCGGCGGCTCCGGCGACGATCGGGGCCGCAAAGGACGTACCCGACATCCACATGTAGGTGTCGTCACCCTTGCGCCCGCGCTTCTCGCCGTCGACCCGCCGGCCGGGCTCCGCGCCGTACATCAGCGAGCCCTTCGGGACGGGCCCGTCGAGGAACCGGCCGGGAGCCGAGATCTCGGGCTTGCGGAACCCGTCCACGGTCGAGCCCCAGCTCGACCACGGGGCTGCGAAGTCGTCGCTCGTATCCGCCGTGCCGTTCGTGTCGGCCGCGCCGACCGTGATCACGAACGGGTCGTCGGCGGGAGCGTACTGGACACCGCTCTCGGCGCCGCCCGCCGCGTAGTTACCGGCCGCCGCGACGACGACGATGCCGTTCAGCCACAGCTTCTCGACCGCCTGGTTGAGCGGGTTCGTCTCGATCCCGCCGCCTGCGCCGCCCTGGAGCGAGAAGTTCGCGACACGAATGTCGTACCTTTCCTTGTTCTGGAGGATCCAGTCGCAGGCCGCGATCACATCGCTGACGCGCCCGGAGCCCGAGTCGTCGAGCACATCGAGCGAGACGATGTTCGCGCGCGGCTCGGCGCCCGCGTGGTACTCCGAGTCACCGGCGGCGAGCCCGGCCACCATCGTGCCGTGGCCGAAACCGTCACCGATACTCGTGTTGGAGCCGGCGGAAGTGAGGTCGACCTGCTTGACGAGCCGTCGGCCGAAGTCCCTGCGACTCTGCACGCCCGAGTCGACGATGGCGATCGTCGGGTACTTCGCGCCCCTCGGCGCCGGCCCCCACTGCGTGCTCACGGCCGCGGCCCAGTCCTGCAGGTTGCCGTAGCCGGTCGCGGCCACGGGGGCATCCTCGGTGACCGAGACGACCCCCTCGGAAGCGGCGATGTCCTCGAGTTGCTCGCCGGTGACCTCGAGCGACGCGTTGGAGATCAGGTTGAACGTCTTCTTGACGCCCCTGGCCTTGCCGGGGTGTCTCTTCTGGGCCTCGCCGACGACGGTCCCGATGCCGTCGATCTGCGCCGGGTCGGAGGTCGAGACGATGACCTGGAACGTCTCGGTCGGGTTCTTCTTCGCCTTCTCGCTCAGCGCCGTGGAGACGACGCCCGTCCTCGGCGCAGCAGACACCGGTGCCGTCGCGGCCGCCGCGATGGCGGCAGTCGCGACGACGCCGAGCGCGAGGAGAACAGCCGCGTGGCGCTCGCCCCAGCCCCGGAGACCGTTCGCTCGCGCACCCGAAGCCGGACAGGCGATCTCGCTCGACGCCCCGCTGTCGAAACCTTGCTGCATGTGCTGTTCCCCTTCTCGCGTCCCGCACGACGCGCTCCGCCTGCTGGTCTGACAGTAGGCCGGGGTCGGCCGGACTCGACCCCCCGGAAGGGTGATTTGGTGCCTCTATCGAGGGATTTTCGCGGGTGGACGGTCGGCCGCTCGGGCTCTAGCTCGGGCTTACGACGACTCGGCGATTTCGATCCGCTCCCAGCGCCCCTCGAGGAGCAGCTTGGCGAACGGGCCGCCGGCGTCACGGTAGACGCGCCCGTTGTCGCGGATCTCGACCAGCGCCGCGCTGTCCGGGTCGACACGTTCCTGCCGCCCGTCGGACGCCGCTGCGGCGAGGAGCCAGTGGCGTTGCTGCTCGAGCCGCAGTCGCAGAGCCTCGGCGCCGGCAGGATCCATCAGCTCCGGCCCCGGCCCGACGCCATGCTCGAGGCGTGTAGCCGCACCCGGATCCCCGGCGCCCCCGTATCGGTCACGACGATCATCTCCTCGACGCCGAGCACTTCCTGAAACTATTCGACGCGGCGGACAGCAGATGCGCCTTGGAGGCGGCAACAGCCAGACGAAGAGGATCACGGAAGTGGCCGAGGTTGCGCGACGGCCGTACGCGCGTTCGATGCTGCGCCGGGCCGCCCACCCGACACCGGGTCAGAAATGCACGGCGTCGTCCGAGATGGTCCCGGACAACGGCACCCCGTCCGGATCCGTCAGGCTGCCGTCCGGCGTGTACGTCGCGGTCTTCGAGCTGTCCATGGTTCTCGTCTTGTCGCTCCCGACGACAGCACCGAGCGTGATCGTGAGCGTGAACGTCGTCGCGTTGTACGAGATCGTCGAGGAGCCGAACGCCGTGTTGCCGCTCACGTAGTTGCCGCCGAGTGCGAACGTCCCGAGCGTGAAGCCGCCGGTGCAGGTCGGCGATGTCGTGCCCGTGGGGTCGTTGTCGATCGTGTCCTTCCCGGCGTGGTTGTCGATCGTGACGGTCGCGCCGGTCAGGATCTGGTTGGAGCCGTTGCCCGACCAGCCGGAGCAGAACGACGACACAGCCATGGCCTGTGCATACACGACCGTGATCTTGTCGCCTGCCTCGGGGCTGCCGGCCGTACCCCCCGCCTTGTTGGTGATCGCGAGGCTCGCGACCGTTGGCTCCGGCGTGACCGTGAAGGAGCTCGAGGTGGCGAGCAACGGCGAGTACACGTTGTTCGGGAACAGCCGTACGTTGTACGTCCCGGGGGTCGCCGAGGCCGGAATCGTGAACGTGCACGACCCGGAGGCGAGCGGTGTCGGGCCGGCAGACTGACCGCACGTCGTGCTGCTCGTGTAGATCCAGCTGACGTAGTTGGTCGGGCTCGAATCGCCGGCCACGTAGAGACCGATCCAGTCCGTGACCGTCGGCTCCGCAACGCCACTCCAGCTCACCGTAACGCTGCCGCCCGCTGCGATCGAGGTCGCCGTGGTCGAGACGACCGGCGCCGTGACCATGACGGTGATCCTCAGCGTCGACGTGTTGCCGACGTTGTCGGTGCCGATGAGCGTGTAGAGGTAACAGAAGCCCGCCGTGATCGCCGGATTCGTCGTCCCGAGGAGCGTCTGCGCGGTGACGTACGGCCCACCGGAGCCGGGCGCGCCACAGGTGGCGTTGTCGACGAGCTTCCCCGACTGGATCGTCAGGACGCTCGATGCGAGCCCGGATCCAGCGTCACTGTTGTAGTCGTTGCGGTTCGTGATCGCGAAGCTCGTGCTGGAGGTCGTCGACGTGGCGCCGCCGCCCGTCGCTGCAACGCCGTTCACCGTCAGCGAGGCCGCGCTCGGCGATCCTGTCGGGCCGGTTGTGTCAGGCGTGACGGTGAACGACGAGTTGGCAGTCGCCGACGCGTTGTCAGTCGCGGTCACGAGCTTCGCTCCGGTCGCCCCCACGACGCCCGACCAGCTGTAGGTTCCGCTCGAGAACGGCGAGGTCGAGTCGCTGCCTCCGCCCGAGCTGAAGCCGGTGAGCGACGGGAAGGTCACGCTCAGGATCCCGGAATCCGCATCGGTCGTCGTCGCGGAGACCGAGAAGCTCCCCGACCTCCCCACTTGCGGGTTCACGAACACCGTCGAGCCGCTCGTGTAGGTGTTTCCGGTCGCACCCGACAGGGTCAGCGCCGGAGCCGACGGCGCGCTCGTGTCGACCTTCACCGTCGTCGTGATGCTCGTCGCATTGCCGACGTTGTCGGTTCCCATGAGGACGTAGCGGTAGCAACGGCCGGTCACGATCCCGTCGGGCTGGCTCGTCCCCGTCACCGTCACCGGCGAGGCGAACGGAGCCGATGCCGCCCCACACGCACCGGCCGCGATGCCGTCGGACGACGCCAGGGCGAACGACTGCACCGTCAGCACCGACGACGCGAGGCCCGACCCCGTGTCCGTGTAGTTCGTCCGCGTCCCGATCGTGAAGACCGTCGACGAGCTGTATCCCGTCGATCCGCCGGCCGTCGCGACCTGGCCTTTCACGGACAGGGCACCACCGGAGGGGGCCGTGTTGTCGAGCGTCGGCGCCCACGCAGCACCGGGGCTGGACGAGTTGCCGGCAACGTCCTTGCTCGACGTGGCCTGCGCGCCGGGAGCCGCGCCACCGACTCCCCAGGAGTACGACGTCGACGTGTAGGCGATCGTCTGACCGGACCCGACGCCGCCCGCAACTGTTTCGAGGCCGTGGCTCCAGCTGGGAGCCGCGGTGAAGGTGGCCGACGCGGGGCCGGACAGCGTGTCCGTGACGGTGTCGACGAGCCTGAAGCTGCCTGCGACGTTGTTGGTGTAGTAGAGCGTGGAGCCACTCGTGAACACGCCGACAGGCGCGGGCGAGGTCGCGAGCGAGAGCGAGTCGGTGGGAGCGGTGTTGTCGACGACGAACGTCACGCTGGTCCCAGGCGATTGCGCGTTCGTCGCGTTGTCCGTTGCGTAGGAGCGCACGACGTACGTTCCGTCGCCGCCGCCCGCGAGAGCGAAGTTCGATGCCGGGAACCCGAGTGCCCAGCTCGTCGTACCCGTCGCGGCGGTCTTCACTTCGGCCGCGGAGCCGAACGAGCTCCCGTTCCAGTACAGGCCGCCCGGCCCTCGCACCGAGACCTCGACGCTCGCGACGCCCGAGCCGCCGACGTTGTCCGTGGCCGTGCCACAGACCGCACTCGTGCAACCGGCACCCCAGCCCGCGCTGTTGTAGGCGCCGGAGGCGACGGGGAAGGTGATCGCGGACGTCGGAGGTGTCGCGTCACCGTTCACGACGACGGTGCCGCTCGCGGCGCTCTGCGCCGTCCAGGTGTGGTAGGCGGCGGTGACGCGGTAGGTGTAGGAGCCGTTCGCGACCCCGGTGTCGTTGCAGCTCGGGCCGGAGACGAGCGACGGTAGGGCTGGAGCCGCACGCCGCCGACCAGGCGACGCCGTCGAAGCGCTCGGCATAGTAGCCCTGCGGTGCGATCGCGCCGCCGTCGGTCGCCGAAGCGGTCCACGACAACGGCACGGTGCCTGTGCTCGTCGGCGGGACGGTGACGGCTGTCGGCGGGCGCAGGGTGCCGTTCGTTGCGAGCCCCGAGCCGGTGCCTGCCGCCGTGACGTACGCGAGCCCGCCGGCGGCCGCGACGAGGGACGCGCCAACCACGACGGGCAGCGTCAGGAGCAGCCGCAGGGACGGGAGGACACGCGGGGCACTCATCGCTATCGGATTCGCTCCGGGAGAGCCGCGGAGGGGCCACCGTAGCCGCCCCTCCGCCACGGCCACGATCTGCCTAGTTGCTGGACCAGTCGATCGTCATGGTCTTGCCCTGGCAGACGTCCTGGTTCGTGCCGCTGTCGAGCATCCGCACGACCGTGTCGACGTCGGTCGTGCCTCCGGCGGCGAGCGTGGCGTTGGCGACGGCGTCATCGACCTCGAACCACGTACCGAGGCAGCCGGCGTTGTCCTGGACGACTCCGGAGACGGTGTCGACGTACTGGCTGCCGTTGCCCGGGTTGTCGATCGTGACCGCCACGTCGACGTCGGCTCCGCCCGGGAAGAGGGTGCTGACCGACGGGCTGCTCAGCTGGATCGCGCTCGACGTGCCGACCGTGCCGGTGCCGGCGCCGGATCCAGCCTGGGTGAAGTACGCGTACGCACCGAATGCCCCAACGGCAACGACCGCGATGGCGAGGAGCGACGCAACGCTCTTCTTCAGAGTGAACTGCATGGTTTTGCTTCCTTTCGGAGAGGACCATTGGACGGCGCAAGGCGGAGACCACCTGGCATACCGAATGAATTGCGGCCGACTCGCGGAGAGACGGACGCGGAACTCGCTCCTACACCACTCGGCACGATGTGGCCGGAGCTTTAGTGACGAACCGCACGTCTGTTCGTCCCTCGAACGGATGCCCTCGAAGAGAAGGGCCATCGGCCTTTTCCCCCTCGCACAGGGGCTACCCGAGCCTCACCGCACGTCGAAAGGCGTCGCCTGGCGACCGTTCAACACCTACAGGACGCTCCGTGGCGCCGAGCGGACGTACCGACGTTCTCCAGGCCACGCCGAGCCACGTCGCTGGGCAGTGGAACGGCCGTCCTACACGGAGGCTGCCAACAGGCCCTGCACATACCCGACCGCATGAAGCCGGCCGAGCGTCGAGTATCCAGCCACCTGAGCCACGTCACCGGTGAGCGTCGGCGAGTGATCGGTGCGCAGGGGTGCGTCGACTCCGGACTCGGCGTACGCGCGGATGCAGGCTGCCATGTCGGTTGGGCCTTCGTCGATGAAGGTCTCCTCGAACCGCGTCGGCGTGCCGCGGACGTCGCGGAAGTGGACGAAGTGGATCCGGCCCGCGTCTCCGAAGCGGCGGATCGCGGCGGGGAGATCGTCGGTCATCAGCGCGACGTTGCCCTGGCACATCGTCATCCCGTTGGCCGGACTCGGCTGAAGCGCGAAGACACGGTCGTACGCCTCGAGCGAGCGAATGATCCTTCCCACCTCGCGCACCGGCGAGAGCGGCGGATCGTCGGGATGGAGGGCGAGCTTCACGCCCGCCTCCTCGGCGACCGGGACGGTGCGCTCGAGGAACCAGGCGAGGGTCTCCCAGAGGTGGTCCTCTGCGACGGGGGCTCCGGGCACGGGCGCGTCGTCCCAGACCGCCGCGTCGAAGCCGCTGACCTGCGCGCCGCCGCGGCCCGGGAGCGCAGTGGAGGTGCGCGACCAGGAGACGAGCGGCATCCAGTTGTAACACCACACCTCGATCCCGAGTCTTCCCATCGTTCGCAGGAGCTCGTGAACGGTCTCGAGCTCTTCCTCGCGACCGTCGAGGCCGAGGCGGAGGCGATCCATCGGCGGGTTGTCCTCCAGGACGGTGAGCCGGAACCCCGCGTCGACGACGACCTGCCGGTAGAGGGTCAGCGGGCCGAGCTGCCAGGGCTGCTCGGGCGCGTGCGCCCGCCAGTCGATCGCGCCCCTCGGGAGCACGCCGGTCGCCTCCGCGATCCCGAGCTGACGCAGCTGCGCCCAGGCGTCCGTCGGGCGCGGCTCGAGCAGGATCTCGGCGAGGCGGAGCATCGGCCGACGGTATCACCGCAGGCGAACGGCGCCGTGTCTGCGGTAGTGGGGTGAGGCTAAAGCCTCACCCGCTCTGCCGTCCGCCGCGCACACCACTTGTGTCGCGGTGTGGAGGCTAAAGCCTCACCCCACTCCTGCCGCCCCGCACCACGGGGTGAGGCTAAAGCCTCACCCCACCCCCGCCGCCCCACACCACCGGGTGAGGCCAAAGCCTCACCCCACTCCCGCCGCCCCGCACCACGGGGTGAGGCTTCAGCCTCACCCGCTCTGCCGTCCGCGAGAGACGCGGTTCCTGAGGACACTTGTCGTGTCCGCGGTAGTGGGGTGAGGCTAAAGCCTCACCCCACTCCCGCCGCCCCACACCACCGGGTGAGGCCAAAGCCTCACCCCACCCCCGCCGCCCCGCACCACGGGGTGAGGCTTCAGCCTCACCCGCTCTGTCGTCCGCGAGAGACGCGGTTCCTGAGGACACTTGTCGTGAGCGGAGGATCGGCAGACCATGAGGTCATGCCCAGGCGCCCGCGCCAGGAGGCGGCAGGAGCCGTCCACCACGTCGTCTTCCAGGGAAACGGGCGGTGCCGGATCGTGCTCGGCCAGGTCGACGCGGAACGGCTCTGGCGCGGGTTCGCGATGGCCTGCGAGACGTTCGAGTGGAAGTGCACCGCGGCCTGCCTGCTCGGCACGCACTTCCACACGTTCCTGCGCACGGACGAGCCGAACCTCGGCGAAGGAATGCGGAGGCTTCTCGGCAGCTACAGCCGCTGGTTCAACATGCGGCACGGCCGCGAGGGTCACCTGTTCCGGAGCCCCTTCTGGTCGAAGCGCGTGGCAACGAACCAGCACCTCCTCCTCGGCGCGTCGTACGTGGCGCTCAATCCCGTCCGCGCAGGACTGTGCGCGCACCCCTCGGAGTGGCGTTGGACGACGCACCGAGAGCTCGCGGGGCTCGAGCAGGAGAAGCTCGTGCGCGCCGACGGTCTCCTGAGCTGGCTCGGCAACAACGACCTCGAGCACGGCCGGGCGGCCTACGCACGCATGGTCGAGGACGATCTGGCGCGGCTTCGCGCCGAACCCGGCTACCGCCACCCGCAACTCGGGTACCTGCGGGAGCTCCAGGTCGGGTGAGGCTGAAGCCTCACCCCCAGGCCCCGCGCAAGCGCATCGTCCGGGGTGAGGCTTCAGCCCCACCCGCTCTTCCCGGCCGTGGAGGCGACAGGCGTGGAATCGCGCGAACCCACCCCGGGGGCCTGCGCCAACGCATCGTCCGGGGTGAGGCTTCAGCCTCACCCGCTCGTCCCGGCCCTAGAGGGGTACGGGGTGGGATCGCGCGAACCGCGATGCCAGCCTGGAGCGTCGCGAATGGCCAGGCCGGTGCCCGTCACCGCCCCCATCGTGCCACCACGCCGGCGAGCCGCTCGAGCTCCTCCTCGACGTTGTAGTAGTGCACCGAGGCGCGCACGACCGCGTCGATGCCGCGGCCGCCGAGGTCGAGACGGCTCCACGACGACGGCGTGAGCGAGACGTTGATTCCCGCCGCCGAGAGAGCGGAGACGACGTCCGCGGCATCCACGCCGTCGACCGTGAACGTGACGATGCCACACTTCTCGACACCCCGGTCGCGTACCTCCACCCCTGGTAGCGCCTGAAGCCGGGACCGAAGCGACGCCGCGAGCCCCTGAACGCGCTCCGCGATCGGCGCGAGCCCCCACTCGAGTGCGTAGTCGACGGCGGCACCGAGGCCGAGCTTCGTCGCGTAGCTCGTCTCCCAGTTCTCGAAGCGACGGGCATCGGCCCGAATCGCGTAGCTGTCGCGATCCGTCCACTCGGCCGCGTGGAGGTCGAGGAACGGCGGCTCGAGCTCCTCGATCAGCTCCTGCCGCACGTAGAGGAAGCCTGTCCCGCGAGGCCCCCGCAGGAACTTGCGGCCGGTGGCCGAGAGCATGTCGCAGCCGAGCTCCCCGACATCCGTCGGCAGCTGCCCGACGGACTGACATGCGTCGAGGAGCAGCGGCACGCCGGCTGCCCGACAGAGACGTCCGACCTCGGCGGCAGGTTGAACGAGCCCGCCCTGTGACGGCACCTGGACGAGCGAGACGAGCCTTGCACCACGGGAGAGGGCTGCCTCGAGCGCAACGAGCGAGATCTGGCCGCTCCCGTCGTCTGGAACGACCTCGACCACGGCCCCCGTGCGCCTCGCCACCTGCAACAGCGCGATGTAGTTGGACGCGTACTCGGCGCCGCAGGTGAGGATCCTGTCCCCGGGCCGGAAGCTGACAGAGTAGAAAGCCATGTCCCAGGCTCGAGTCGCATTCTCGACGATCGCAACCTCGCCGCGTGAGCAGCCGAGCAGGCGAGCAACGGAGTCGTAGACCGCCTCGACGCGGTCGTGCTCCCTGGCCGCCGCCTCGTAGCCGCCGATCCGCGCTTCCAACTCGAGGTGCTCGACCACGGTGCGAAGCACGATCTCGGGCATCAGGCCCGCACCTGCGTTGTTCAGGTGGACGACGGCGTCGCAACCCGGTGTCTCGGCACGGGCGCGTTCGACGTCGATCGCGCTCACTCGTCGCCCGTGGCGTCCGGCTCCTCGTCCTCTGCCAGGCGGCGCTGCAGGACGCTGCGCGAGAGGACCCCGACGAGACGACCCCGCTCGACGACGGGCACGCGCTCCGCGTCGTGCTCCTCGAGGTAGTGGAACGCGTCGTCGAGGGGCGTGTCGGCGTCGATCGTGTAGTACGGCTCCTCGGCGAGACCCCCGATCGTCGTCCGGCTCGGGTCGAGGCCCGTCGCGACGACCTTCGCAACGAGCGTCTTGCGGGTGAGCACCCCGGTGAGCGCGCCGTCGCCGTCGACGACGTAGACCGCCCGTACCTCCGGCGGTGTCAGCACGCGTCCCGCCTCCTGCGCGGACGCCGTTCCCGGAAGTGCGCGCGGGTCGGAGATCATCGCGTCGCGGACTCTGTCAGCTCTCACGGGTAGAGCCCACGCGCCTCGAGCGCCGCTCCGACGTCCTTGATGCCCGCGACGAGCGCCGACGTCCGGAGCGTCAGGTTCTTCTCGACCGAGACGTCCCACACGCGATCGAACGCATCGTTGAGCTTCTCCGCGAGCTTGGCGCGAATCTCGTCACGCCCCCAGAAGAGCCGGCCGAGATCCTGTACCCACTCGAAGTACGAGACCGTGACACCACCTGCATTCGTGAGCACGTCGGGCAGGATCGGGATCCCACGTTCGCTCAGGATCGCGTCGGCCGTGAGCGAGATCGGCCCGTTCGCGCCCTCCGCGATGAGCTTGCACTGCAGCCGCGCGGCGTTGTCGAGCGTCACCTGGTTCTCGCGCGCCGCCAGCACGAGGATGTCGCACTCCAGCTCGAGCAGAGCCTCGTTCGTGATCCGCATGCCCGTCGCCCAACCTTCGAGCGATCCGTGCTCCCGGGCATAGGCGCTCATCGTCGCGATGTCGAGCCCGGCCGGGTCGTAGACCCCGCCGGAGACGTCCGAGACGGCCATCACCGTCGCGCCCCGCTCGACGAGCTCGAGCGACGCGATCCCGCCGACGTTGCCGAAGCCCTGGACGACACAGCGCTGCTCGTTGAGCTTCCAGCCGAGCCGCTCGCAGGCCCGTGCGATGGTCATCACGACGCCCGCGCCCGTCGCCTCGTGGCGGAAGACGGAGCCGCCGACGGAGATCGGCTTGCCCGTCACGATCTCCGGCACCGCGTGGCCCACCTGCATCGAGTACGTATCCATCATCCAGGCCATCGTCTGCTCGTTCGTCGCCATGTCGGGCGCCGGGATGTCTTCCTTGGGGCCGATGATCGGCAGGAGCTCCGAGGTGAACCGCCGCGTCAACCGCTCGAGCTCCCCCTGCGACATGAACCGCGGATTGCAGCGCACGCCGCCCTTGGCCCCGCCGTACGGGAGTCGCAGGAGCGCGCACTTCCACGTCATCCAGACGGCAAGCGCGGCGCACTCGCCGAGCGTCACCTCCGGGTCGTAGCGGATGCCGCCCTTCGTCGGGCCGAGGACGCTCGAATGCTGCACGCGGTAGCCGGGGAAGACGACACGGCGGCCGTCGTCGAGACGCACCGGGCAGCTGACGATGAACGCGCGCTCCGGGAAGCGCAGCCGCTCGGCCACGTCGGGGTCGATGTCGGCGTACGGCACGGCCTGGTCGTACTGGGCGACCGCCGTGCGGTAGAGCGGGGAATCCCACTCCAGCGGCTCGCGGAGCTCCTCCTCGTGAATGCTCGCCATCGCGCGGGAGTGTACTCGGGCGCGCTCCCGGAGGTCGCTCCGTCAGCCCTCCGGGCAGGCGGCGAGCGGCTCCGTCTCGTCGGCCAGGGCGATCGAGCGAACGAGGACGCCGACGGGGCGGTCGGTCTCTCCCGTGAGGGGAGCGACGGTCGGATCCCGGTAGACGTCCGAGACGTACGGGGTCTCGATCTCGATATCGGCGTGCCCGCCCGGCGGAACGCACACGTTCGCGCCCTGGTCGATCGACGAGCCCGGAGGGATGAGCCCTCGCCAGGTCGCAGTGTTCGAGCTGATCGTCAGCGGACGGGGCTCGGTCGAAGAGGGCGACGCCAGGGAGACGGTGAGGAACCGCTTCAACGGCGTCTGCTGACCCGGCTCGGCGTAGACGTGGATCCTCACGGGGACGTGCGGCTTCGTCCAGCCGTCGCTGTAGATGTGGTCGGTGACCCACTCGGCTCGCCACGGGACATTCGCCTCTGTCAAGTAGGCGCCCCGCTCGAACGAGACGTTCGTCCCTGCCAGCCGAAACCGCACGTCCGAACCGTGGGAAACGACGTAGCGCGTCGCACCGGGCTCCAGCACGGCACCCGTCTCCGGATCGAACATGTCAGTCCACGGGGCATCCCGCTCACCGCCCGACGGGAACTCGCGAAACGCGACGGCTCTTTCGTTCCAGAACTCGGCATCCCACCAGTACGCGACCCCTGCCCAGTAGTCAGGGCTGTTCACGGGGTAGGGAAAGACCGTCGCGGTGCCGTCGCGCTCCCCGATCCCGCGATCGATCCACGCGAAGACGCCACCCTGGTCGAGTGTGATCGGCAGCCCGTTGGACCCGTTGACCGCAAAGAGCCGGTCGAACGCGTAGGCGGCGCCTCCGGGAAGGGCGAGCGTGACGAGCACCACGAGCGCTATCTCCCCGACGCGTCTCGGGAAGAAGATGCCCACCTCGACGAACACCGCGACGAGAACGACCGCCGCGAGAGGCAGAAGGACGTGAGCCCAGTGAATCGAGCCGCCGATGCGGAGAATCGTGTCGTTCAGGATCGCAACGGGAGAGTCCACGTTCAGCTTCTCGTACAGCGGGAGCGGCAACGACGCGAGGCCGGCAACGACGATGCCGAGCGGCCCGATCCACGCCCACCACGGCGGCCACGGGGAGCGGCGAGCGCTCCGGCCAGCCCCACGAGGACGATCGGCAGCAGATAGAAGAGGTAGCGGTCCTTCACCTCACCCGCTCCGAAGCGTTGGTTGAACGACGCGACCTCGAGAGCGAGCAGCACGATCGTGACACACCCGACCGTGGCAAAGGCCCTGGCGGCGGGTCGGGCCGACGGACGGAACCGGTCGAGCATCCACGCCGCCCCGACGACGAAGGGCAGGATGGCGGTGGCAAGCGCGAGGGAGGCAAGGTGCTCCACCGCCAGGCGCGCGAGGTCGCCGTCGACGCGGATTCCGCTCGCGGTCACCCCGTAATTGCCGAGAAGCGCCGACGAGCCACCGAAGATCCGCGCCATGACCGCAACGGCAGCGCCGACCGCGTAGAGGGAGAGCAACGCGCGTCTCGTCCGGAGCAGGTGCAGCGCCGCGGATCGGGGCACGGCCAGGCTCCGGGCTCCGGAACCGGCGGCCTCCAGCATCGCCTCCGCGGTCACCGCGACGGCGAAGACGATCAGGAGCACGGCGAATTGCGTGCGCGCGAGGATCGCGACGCCGATCGACCCGAGAGCGACCACATCCCAGAGCGCCGACTTGCGTTGTACCGCGACGCTCAACGCGAGGATCGCCCAGCAGAAGACCGGATAGGCGACGACCTCCGTCAGCAGGAACGACGAGAGCACGATCCAGGGCATCGCGATCGCGAGGCACGCGACCCACAGGCTCGCGAGGCGCCCGACGGTGATGTGCCGGGCGAGGAGATACACCGGGATCGCCGCGGACGCCATGACGAACGCGTTCAAGCGGTGCGCCGCCGCGAGGCTGGCCGGAACGTCGCTGTTGCCGTAGACGAAGCTCAGGAGAACGGGATAGAGCTGATTGATGTTGTCGATCCGCTCGCCGCGGAGGCGCGGAAGAAGCGAGCCCGTCTGAGCGACGGAGATCCCGAGCCGTTCGTAGAACAACTCGTCTGTCATCACGTACCAGTTCACGACTCGTGTGGTCGCCTGCGACAGCACCCACCCGGCACCCACAACGAGCAGTCCGAGCGTCGCTGTGGCCACGAATCGGCGCCATCCGGGCGACAGCCGCGGTGACGAGACGTGCACGGTCGGGATCATACCGATCCCTGACACCGGATTGTGTCTGTCGAGACAACACGCGGCGCCCCGCGAAACTCGTTCAGGACATCGACGGGAGCACAGCGCTGCATGCCGGGGCTGGGAGTCGAACCCAGACGTCCCGAGGGACACCCGATTTTAAGTCGGGCGCGTATGACCAGTTTCGCCACCCCGGCAGTCACGATCGAGTGTAGGCGACGGGCTGTCGCAGCCTCGCCGCGTCCTCGTCGCCGAGACGGGCCGGTACCGCTAGGCGCCGGGCAGCAGGGAGCTCATCGGGAAGCGCTCCGGCCCGCGGAACTGGTTCGCCGCGAAGAATGCAGCGTAGGCAGCTTCGTCGAAGTCGGTGCACTTGACGAGGTACGCCGTGCCGTCGTCCGGGAGCTCGGGCCCTTGGTCGTCCACACCCCGAGGGCGATGTCCGAGCCGAGGCTCGGCAGCGGCGCGAGCAGCGTCCCGTTCCTGTGCTGGTCGTAGAAGCCCTGGAGCTGGTCGATCGTCGACTGCGGGACGTCCGGGCCGTACTGGATGAAGATGCCGCCGTGCTCGAGGTTGTGCACGACCTGCGCCTGGAGGAGCGGCTCGGTGTAGGAGCCCCAGATCGCCGGTTGCGCATAGTGCGGCCCATTCGTCGGCGGGACGGTGTTCCACTTGGGCGACGTGCCCTCGGGTGTGAGGACGGAGTGGTCGTTCGAGGGGAGCGCCTTGACCGACTTGACGGTGCAGCCGGCGGCTTCGAGTTGCTTCGTCGCCTCTCCCGGGCTCGTGCCACCGCCGGCGCTGCTGCTACCGCCCGCCGAACAGCACGTAGCCGAGAACGGCCGCGATCACGACGAGCGCGGCAGCGCCACCGATCATGATCAGGCGCCGATTCCAGTCGTCCCCGGACGACGGGACCCCGACGGAGGGCTTCTTCTTGGGACCCGAGGGTCGCGGAGTCGGTGGCATCCTCGGGATCGTAGCCGGAGCAACGGCCGTGACGGCTCCGTCCGGTCGACGGGTCTACCCTTCGTTGCCCTCATGGCAATCGTCGCTCTTCTCCTCGGGCTCGTCGTCGGCGCTGTCGGCGTCTATGTCGTCGCGGTCCGCCGGGCGCTCGCCGACCGCGACCGCGCAGCGCTCGAGGCACGCGAGGCGCAGCGGGCGCTCGCCGAGACCCAGGGCGCTCTCGCGGCCGAGCGCGGCGCATTCGACACGCGCGTCGAGACGGCCCTCAAGGCGATCTCGACCGAGGCGCTGCGCGACAACGCGAACGCCTTCACCGAGCAGGCGATGGGTCGCCTCGGCGAGTACGTCGAGCCGTTGAAGAAATCGCTCGAGAAGGTCGAGACGAACGTCAACCTGATGGAGCAGCAGCGACAGCGTGCCTACGGCGAGATCCACAAGGAGCTCGAGATCGTCCGCCAGAACAACGAGGGGCTGCGGACACAGACCGGCAACCTCGTCAACGCGCTCCGCGGCGAATCGCACACCCGTGGGCGCTGGGGCGAGATCCAGCTCAAGCGCGTGATCGAGATGGCCGGGATGCTCTCGTACTGCGATTTCGACGAGCAGCACTCGGTCGAGGGCGACGACGGCCGCGTGCTGCGACCCGACGTGATCGTGAAGCTGCCGGGCGGCAAGTCGATCGTGATCGACTCCAAGGTCTCGCTCGTCGGCTACCTCAGCGCCCACGAGGAGGGTGCGGATGCGACCACGCGCCAGGCCGGGATGGCCGACCACGCCCGCCAGGTGCGAACGCACATCCAGACGCTCGGCCAGAAGGCGTACTGGCGGCAGCTACCGGCGACACCCGAGTTCGTCGTCATGTTCCTCCACGACGAGTCGTCCTGGCTCGCGGCACTCGACGTCGATCCCTCCCTCCACGAGCTCGCGCTCGCGAACAACGTGATCCCTGCGTCGCCGACGAACCTGATCGGCCTGCTCCGCGCGGTGCACTACGGCTGGCAGCAGGAGACGATCGCCGAGGGCGCCCGGCAGATCAGCGACCTCGGGCGGGAGCTGTACAAGCGGCTCTCGACCATGGGTGCGCACATGTCGAAGCTCGGCCGCACGCTCGACGGAGCGGTGAAGTCGTACAACGAGACGGTGGGGTCGCTCGAGCGCCAGGTGCTCCCGCAGGCGCGCCGGTTCGAGCAGCTCGGGATCACCGGCGTCGAGCCACCGGATCTCGTCCCGATCGAGCGTCAGACGAGAACGCTGAGCGCGCAGGAGCTCGTCACCGAGCTGCCGACCCCGCTCGAGATCCGGTCGGGCGGCGCGAGCGCGGCCTGACCGCGCCGGGCGACCACCTGTCGTCCGGGCTGCGGCCACAGGGAACACCGCACACCTCGGATTCGTTGACTACCGTTAGGACCGACAACCCGGGAGTGCACAACCCGGGAGGAGAGTGACACCTCTCCCCGGCCGGGCGATCCAACGATCGCGCGGACTTCCAGGACAGAAGGAGCGACTGAGACCATGAGCGACGTACGCAACGTGATCATCATCGGAGGCGGCCCGGCCGGCTATACGGCGGCGCTGTACTCCGCGCGCGCCAACCTGAAGCCGCTCGTGATCGAGGGCTTCAACTGGGGCGGCCAGCTGATGATCACCTCTGACGTCGAGAACTACCCCGGCTATGCCGACGGCGTCATGGGACCGACGATGATGCAGGACTTCCGCCGCCAGGCCGAGCGGTTCGGCGCGGAGTTCCTCACCGATGACGTCACGCGCGTCGACTTCTCCGAACGCCCGTTCAAGGTGTTCGTCGGTCGCGACGAGTACGCCGCCGACAGCGTCATCGTCGCCACCGGCGCGAGCGCGCGCCAGATCGGCCTCGAGTCGGAGCTGCGGCTCCAGGGCCGCGGCGTCTCGTACTGCGCGACGTGCGACGCCTCGTTCTTCCGCGACAAGGTCGTCACCGTGGTCGGCGGCGGCGACTCGGCGCTCGAGGAGGCAACCTTCATCAGCCGCTTCGCGAGCAAGGTCTATCTCGTGCACCGCCGCGACGAGTTCCGTGCCTCGCAGATCATGGTCGACCGTGCGCGGGCCGACGAGAAGATCGAGCTCGTGCTCAACAAGACGGTCGACGAGGTGCTCGGCGACACGAAGGTGACGGGCGTCCGCCTGCGCGACACCGTCACCGACGAGCTGAGCGAGATCGAGACCGACGGCTTCTTCGTCGCGATCGGCCACGATCCGAACACGGCGCTCTTCCTCGAGCAGCTCGACCACGAGGAAGACTCGGGCTATCTCGTCACGAAGGGCAAGTCGACCGAGACGAACATCCCGGGCGTGTTCGCCGCCGGCGACGTCCAAGACCACACGTACCGGCAGGCGGTCACCGCAGCCGGTTCCGGATGCGCAGCCGCCCTGGATGCCGAGCGGTTCCTGAGTGACCTGCGCCATTCCCATCTCAGCACGTCCGCCACGGCATAGCCCGTCCGGCCAACCAACGGCCGACGGCAGCCGTTGGCCCGTGTAGCCTGCCATCGTGACCGAGGGCACTGTCGGCTCTGGCGCCCCCGGCGAACGAGACCGTTGGGGCGTCGCGTGGAGCCTCGCACCCCTCGCGGTCGCGGTCGGCTCGCTGCTGCTCGGCGCCGTCGCGCTCGGGAGCCGGTCGCTCACGAGCGACGAAGCGGCGGCGTCGGCGCGGGCCAACGCCTCTATCGGAGATCTCCTCTCGATGATCGTGCACGACGCCCCGGGCCAGGCAGGGCACCTGCTCGCTCTGAAGCTGGCCACGCTCGCGGGATCCGACGAGCTGGCGCTGCGAGCGCCGTCCGCGATCGCCGTTGCTCTCGCCGCAGGGCTTCTGGTCGTCCTCGGCAGGATGTTGCTCGGTCGCGTCGGAGGGCTGGTCGCCGGCATCGCGCTCGCGGTGAACGCGGGGGTCGTCGACGCCTCCCGCGAGGCGCGCCCCTACGCGCTCGGCATCCTCGGGATCGTTCTCGCGACCCTGCTCCTCGTCGTGGCCCTCGAGCGCGGCGGTGGCTGGCGTTGGGCGCCGTACGCAGTCGGGGTGGTGGCTCTGCCGTTGTTCCACCCGCTCGCTGCTTCGGTTCTCGCGGCGCACGGCGCCGCGCTCGTCGCGCGCCGCGACCGCGCCGACCTGCGGACGGCCGGCATCGCGCTGCTCACAGGCACGGCCTTCGCCACGTTCCTGCTCGCCTGGATGGCCGTCGATCGGTTCGACAGGCCCGCAGGCGCGGATGCCCTCGACCTCTCGCGACTGGGCGGGGGCCTCGCGGCCGCCGGCGGCTGGAATCTCGTGCTCGCCGCCGGTGCCGTAGCAGGGCTCGTGTTCCTGTTCCGCACCACGCGCACCGGATCTCCAGACCGGTGGGTCGGTGTTCTCGTGGCCGGCCTGATCGCCGCACCGCTGGTCGCGACGATCCTGGCAGCCGCCGCCATGCCCGTCCACGCCGGGGCGCTCGTCCTGACGGCTCCGGGCGTCGCCCTCGCCGTCGGGGCGGCCGTGCTCCCCCTGTCCCCCACGCGCGGGCTCGCCGCTGCAGGCGTTGCGCTGCTCCTCGTCGCCTCCGCGGTCACGATCACGACCCGCTTGACGCGGCCGGTCGACGAGGATTGGCGGGCGCTCGCCGCCGCGGTCAAGCGGGTACGTGGCCCGCGTGAAACCGTCGTCGTGCTGCCCGAAGGCTCACGGGCAGCGTTCGCGTACTACGCCCCTTACCTGGCGACGACTCGCTACGCCCGTGGCGACAGCGCCTGGATCGCTGTCGTCGCGCCGTCGGCCGAACGAGGCGATCGAGGCATCGCGCCCCCGGGTCGCAACACCGCGCTACGCGTTGCTCAGGCAGTTCCGCTACGGGGAACGGCTCCGGTTGCAGCATTGGGTACGCCCCTGACGCTCTGACCGACCAGCCCGCACGTTCGACCTCAGGCGCTCGCTTGCTCGAGGCGCGCGGCACGCGAAAGGTACGCCGTCGCGCCAACCCGCTCGTAGAAAGCGATCGCCCGGCGCAGCTGCGGCGTCTCCGCGCTTGCCAACTCCGCGGCCGTCAGCCACACCATCGCCGAATATGCGTGCGCCCCGTGCGAGTCCAACACGTCCCCTGCCGCGTGGAGGTGACCCTCGACGATGTACCGGCACGCCTCCACCCAGGGAGTCTCGTACGCCGCCCTCACGAGCTGGGCGGCCAACTCGTCGGTGCGGTCGAGCGCTGCCGCGGCGACGAACCCACCAACCTGTGTCACGTCGACCTCGAACGACTCGAACTAGGAGTACGCGGCGGCAAGCTCGTCGACCAGGCGCCGCGACTGCTCGCGTCTCACCGGCATCGAGGGCGAACCGGGCGCACTCGCCGAGCGTGCCGAGAAGCAGCTGCGGCTCGCGGTTCCGGCGAGCGAAATCGCCATCGCCTGGACGTGTGCGTTTGCGATCGCGGTGTCGCCGCGCGCGGTCGCCGTTGCGGCGAGCACGTGATGGGCCGCCGAATCCATGAACTGCTCGCCGGCACCACGAGCGAGGTACGACCTCGCCCCGGCGATCGCCGCGTCCCACTCCCCCGCGATGTAGTCGTCGAGCGCGCACTCGACCACGAGCCAGGGTTCGAGACGGCTTCCGTAGTGGCGCGCCAGCTCGACGCCTTCGCGGTGGAGCCGCGACGAGCGGTCGAGGTCGCCGACCGTGCTCAACATCGACGCGAGGTTCACGCATGCCCGGCCGACGAGATGAGAGTTTGCCTCTCGCGCGAGCTCGAGAGCATGCTCCAGGGTGTCGATTGCTGCGTACGGATCTCCGTTCGACGCGTACGCGAGTGCCGAACGTGATCCGCGCCATGAGAACCTCCTCCGTCGTGCCGAGCTCCTCCGCGAGGGAGAGGATCTTCCTGCTCTCCTCGAGCGAGACGTGCACTCCTGCGAGAAGCGCCGCGCGCCACGCGAGGGCACGGATCCACGCGGTGACCCTCGTCTCGGCGAGGCCCGCGATGAGCTCGAGCGCACGCTCGTGGTGCGCGAGCGACTCCTGTTGCTGCCCGTTGAAACGGCAGAGATCACCGAGACTGGCCTCGGCTTCGGCGGCGGCCTCGACCTCGCCGGCTGCAAGGAACCGATCAGCAGCCTTCCGAAGCTCCGGCTCTCCCTCGGCACGAAGCCAGGAAAGGGCCCGCCCGAGCTCCAGGAGCAGTCGCGGATAGTCGGCATCGTCCTCGGGCCAGAGCTCGAGGGCCCTCGAGTAGAACGCCGCCGACGACTCGAGCGCACTGAGGGCATAGGCGCGGCGGCCGGCCTCGCGCAACGCGATCCGCGCCGGCTTCTCGAGTGCCGTCGTGTCGCCCCCGGCGGCACGCGTCAGCTCCAGCGCCGACGACATAGTGGTGGGCAAGCATCTCGGCGCGGTCCTCCGCCCGGTCGTCACCGAGCGACACGATCCAGGCGGCCGCACGGAGGTGGAGGTCGGCACGTACCGCACGCGGGATCTGACCGTAGGCGACGTCACGCACGAGGACGTGGCGCACCGAGTATTCCGTCTCCCCCGCCACCGAGGCGCGGCGGTCACGACGCACGAGCTCCTTGCGCTCGAGCCCGTGCAACAGCCCTTCCGCCTCGTGGCGCGGAATCCCCGCGATCTCCGCGACCGAGCCCAGCCAGAACACCTTCCCGACCACCGAGGCTGCCTGAAGCAAGGTCTTCTCCTCCAGCCGGAGCGCGTCGAGGCGCGCGGCGATGATGCCCTGCACGGTCTCGGGCACCTCCACGTCCGACCGCTCGAGCCGCCACGTCTCGCCGTCTCGCTGCAGCAACCCTCGGTCCTTCAGCATGCGAATGTACTCCTCGGCGAAGAGCGGGTTGCCGTCGGCACGCCGGAGCAACGTCCGTTGCATCTCGGCCGGGAGCACGGCCTGTGACAGGTGCTCGGCGATCAGGCGCGCGGTCTCGTCGTCGGAGAGAGCCGCCAGCGAGAGCGTCGACGCGTTCGCCTTGCCCCCGCCCCACGCCGGACGTCGGACGAGCAGCTCCGGCCGGGCAGTGCAGAGAACGAGCAACGGTATCCCCGATGCGCGGTCGACGAGGCCGTCGATGAACTCGAGCAGGCCGTCGTCCGCCCAGTGCAGGTCCTCGAAGACGAGCACGGTCGGCCGCTGCTCACCGAGCGCCTCGAAGAAGCGCCGCCAGGCGGCGAACGCCTCACCGCGGCTCTCGCCGCCCCCGGCGGTATCCGACCAGAGCCCTACGAGGGGCTTCAGATGACCCGTGACCCACTCGGCCTCGGCCCGATCGGGGACGAGTGCCGCGACCGCCTCCGTCAGCTTCCGGGTTGCCTCGTCCGCGGGATCGCTCTCGAGCAGACCTGCGTGTGCCTTCGTCATCTCACCCAGCGCCCAGTAGCTGATCCCGTCGCCGTACGGTACGCAGCGTCCCTGCCGCCACGTGATCAGCTCGGGTAGGCCCTCGACGAGCTGCAGCAGCTCGGCTACGAGGCGGCTCTTGCCGATCCCGGGCACGCCCACGAGCGTGACGAGCTCCGGTTCACGGCTCTCCCGAACCCGCGTGAGCGCGTTGCGCAGCGCGTCGAACTCGCGGTCGCGACCGACGAGAGCGACGAGAGGCGCCTGATCCACGTCACTGCCGAACCGTGAACGCGGCGCAACGGCCTCCCAGACGACGACCGGCTCAGCCTTTCCCTTCGCGTCGATCGGACGCCGCTTCGCGGTACTCGATCACGTGAGCGGTTGCGCGGTACGTCGTCTCGCCGACCAGCACTCCGTTGACAGGTGCCGCTGACTGAATCCGAGCAGCGGTATTGACCACGTCCCCGGCCACCATCCCCTCGCCCTCCGATGGCCGCGCGTCCAGTGAGACGAGCGCCTCACCGGTGTTGACCGCCACCCGCAGCTGCACACCGGCCTCGAGCGCGACGTCGCGGCTCGCTAGCGCTGCCCTCACCGCCCGTTCCGGGTCGTCCTCGTGCACGACCGGCGCGCCGAACACGGCAACGACCGCGTCGCCGATGAACTTCTCCACCGTCCCACCGAAGCGCTCCAACTCGGCCCGGACGCGGGCGTGATGCGCAGCGAGCATTGCCCGCACGTCCTCGGGGTCGCTTCGTTCTGCTGCCGCCGTCGATCCGACGAGGTCGACGAATACGACGGAGACGACCTTGCGTTCCTCGCGGCGAGCGGCAGGCGCGAACGCCGTCCCGCACGAGGCGCAGAACCGCGCCTCGTCAACGCTCTCCAGCCCGCAGTGCGAGCACACGATCATGCGTGCGAGTGTACGGGCTGCGAGCGACTCGTGACGTGCTCGGGCCGGGTCAGACCGCTGGATCCGAGCTTCGCCCGATTGGCCGGGCAGAGGTCGGCGAGGACGCACTCCTCGCAGCGCGGCTTGCGCGCGACGCAGACTCGCCGGCCGTGCCAGATGAGGAGGTGCGGGAAACGGTGCCAGTCCTGCCGCGGCACGATCCTGACGAGATCACGCTCGATCTTGACCGGATCGTCCTCGCGGGTGAGCCCGAGGCGCTGTGAGATCCGCCGCACGTGGGTGTCGACGACGATGCCTTGCGCCTCACCGAGCTCCGCCGCGACGACGTTCGCCGTCTTGCGAGCGACGCCGGGGAGCCGCAGCAGCTCTGGGATCGTGCGAGGCACCCGACCGTCGAATTCCTCGAGCAGCACCGTCATCGCGCCGCGGATCGACTTCGCCTTCTGCCGGTAGAACCCGGTCTGGAAGACATCCTGCTCGAGCTCCTCGAGCGGCACCGCCAGGTAGTCCTCGGGCAGGCGGTACTTGACGAAGAGCTTCTCGGTCACGCGGTTGACGTTCACGTCGGTCGTCTGGGCCGACAGCATCACGGAGATCAGGAGCTCGACGTCGCTGCCGAAGTTGAGTGCGATCTCCGCGTCACCGTGCTCGGCGGCCAGGCGCTCGATGATCGGCCCGATTCGCTCTCGGCGCCTGCCGAGGCCGCGCCGACGGGCCTCGGAGACGTAGCTCGGGGCCACCGAACGCCTACTCTGCCGACGCGTAGGCCGGCTCGAGCTCGGACACGCCGCCGAGGCGCGGCCCAGCGCACACGACATCGAGGGCCGGGCACCCCGAGCAGGCAAACGCGCTCGGTGTCGGCCTGAACGTGCCCTCGCGGATGCGCGCGATCGATGCCGAGAGGGCGGCTTCGAGCCGCTCCGCATCGGCCGACGTGTACGTCGTCGAGACGACGGCGTCCGTTTCCTCGAGGAAGTGGTAGACGACCTCGACTCGCTCGGCCCCCGCCCGCAGGCAGGCGATCGCGTACACGTTCTGCTGTGTCGAGTACTCGCGCTCGACGATCTCTGCCGGATCGCGCCCGTGCAGGACGTTCGTCTTGTAGTCGAGAACGAGCGCGTCCGAGCCGTTCATCCAGAGAACGTCCAGTCTGCCGCTTGACGAGCACCCCGTCGAGCTCGAAGGCGAACGGACGCTCGGGACGTACCCCGCTGAGCGACGCGATCCGCGTCGCGAGCGACGAGCCGGTGTAGGCGCCGACGAACTCGGCCACGCGCAGGATCTCCTCGTCGGACACGGTCGGATACCACGCCCGCACGGACGTCTCGATCGTCGCTGCGTCCGGCGCGACCGGACGCGCGAGATCGACGAGCTCGAGCAACCGATGGACGGCGTCACCGATCTCGGTCGGGTGCAGTTCCGCCGGCGCTGCTCCCTCCGCGTCTCCACTCCACGGCACCGGGCGCATGCCGACGATCCGCTCCGCGTAGTAGCGATACCCACAACGATCGAACAGGGAGATGGCGCTGTAGGAGAGCCGCGCGACGTGCGCCTCGGGAGGCGTCGGGATCGCGACGAGCTCACGCAGGCGTGGGGCGGCCGGCGGCACAGCCTCCCCCGCGCCCTCGAAGAGAACGAGCTGACCGACGTCGCCGATCTCCTCCGGCACGGCGCCTGCGACGACGGGGCCGGCATCCGAAGCGCCGGGATCGAAGCGGTCGATGCGAAGCACGACGCCGGCCGAGCCGCGTTCCGCCTCGACCGGACCTGCGATCTCGGGTCGGTCGAGGTCCTCTCCGAGCTGCAGGCGATCGATGACCCAGCCGATCGGCGTCCGCTCGTCGCGCTCCTTCGTGCGGTCGACCGAGCCCGAGACGATCAGCCGCTCCATCGCCCTCGTCATCGCGACGTAGTAGAGACGGAGCCTTTCGTCCTCCTCCTGGCGGTCGCGCTCGCCCTTGACGTGCTCGTACGAGCTGGTCGCGACGCGCGATCCCGTATCGGGGTGCGCCACCTTGAATCCGAACCGGCCGTCCGAGAGGCAGAGGATCTCGTCGTTGCTCGCCCTGTCGCGTCCCGCGTCTGCGACGACGACGACCTTGAACTCGAGGCCCTTCGCCGCGTGGATCGTGAGGAGCCGAACCGCGTCCGCGCCCTCTTCCTCCGAGACCGCGTCCCGCTCGGGCGCACCGGCTGCATCCTGCTCGGCAACGAAACGGATGAACCCCTCGAGATCGGGGCCTCTCAGCTCCTCGTACGAGCGCGCGATCCGCGCGAGCTTCCGCAGGTTCGCATAGCGCCGCTGCCCGTCGCGTCGCGTCAGAACGGCCAGGTCGTAGTCGTGCTCGACCAGGATCCGCTCGCAGAGGAGCTCGAGCGAGAGCCGGGCCGAGCTCTCGACGAGGCGCTCGTAGCGCTGCAGAAACGCACGGACGAGACGGCGGTCGTCCTCCGGTAGGTCGGGCGGCAGCGCTCGCTCGATGCCCTTGAAGATCGGGCGGCGCTCTGCCGTAGATCGGATCAGGACGAGCGCGTCGTTGGAGACGCCGACGAACGGGGAAGCGAGGACGGTGAGCAGTGCCTCGTCGTCGTAGCGGTTCTGCAGCAGGCGCAGGTAGGAAAGCAAATCGACCACCTGCTGCTGACCGAAATACCGGCGTCCGGTCATCCGGATCGTGGGGATGTCGACCGCGCGGAGCTCCTCCTCGAACCACTCGGCGTCGGTTCCCGCGGCGAACAGGAGGACGATCTCGCCGGCCGTCGCGACGCCGGCGTCGACGAGAGCGCGCACGCGGTAGGCGACGTGCCGGGCCTCGGCGCGGCGCCAATGGAGGCCCGAGCCCGCATACGAGACCTTGTCCGTGACGAGGAGCTCGACCGGTGTCCCGAAGATCGGGTCGCCGTAGCCCTCGGCCGGCTCGAGCGGCTGGAAGTCGTCTCCGAACGCGCCGGCGAAGAGCTCGTTCACGGCGGCGAGCACCTCGGGACGAGAGCGGTAGTTGAGCGTCAGCGGCAGGACGTGCGGGGCCGCGTCACGCCGGTTCCGGAACACGGCGACGTCCGCATGACGGAAGCCGTAGATCGACTGGAACTCGTCACCGACGAAGAACATCTCCTTCGCCGGCCCGTCGCAGATCAGATCGACCAGCCTCGTCTGGAGGCCGTTCGTGTCCTGGAACTCGTCGACCATGACCGATCGGAACCGGAGTTGCTCCACCTCGCGAATCGCCTCGTTGTCACGAAGAAGATCCCACGCGCGCAACTGCAGGTCCTCGAAGTCGAGCGCCGACTCGCGATCCTTGGCCTCGGCGTAGGCGCTTGCAAACCCGGTCAGGAGCTCCTGGAGCAGCTCCCGGTCGCGCGAGGCGAGCTCCTCGAGAGCGAGCGCTCGGACACCTTTGCGGGCGTCGCTGAACGCGGCCGCGCGGGCGCCCCGGACCGTCGTGGCCGGAAGCTCGATCAGAGTCTCCGCCATCTCGATCGACGCCTTCGCGAGGTCTGCCGTCTGGAGGAGATCGAGCGCGTCGGCGGCCCCGTCGCGCTGCGCCTCGGTGGCTTTCTCGTCGAGCAGGAGCGCGTCGATCTCGGAGCGCAACTCCACGATCGCCTCGGTCAGGCTGCCGCTCGCGGCCGGCCGGAGCTCGAGGGGCAGCGCCGCCGAGCGCAGCGTGTCGTAGACGCTGACGAGCATCTTCCGCAGTCCCGCAGCCCTGTAGGTCGCGAGCAGCTGCCAGCGATCCGGCTCGTCGATGGCACAGAACTCCTCGAGAGCGACCGCGAACGCCTCGCCCTGGATCACACGTGCCTGCGCCTCGTCGAGCACGCGGAATCGGGGGTCGATTCCAGCGGCGAGCGGATAGGCGGTCAGTAGGCGCCGGCAGAACCCGTGAATCGTGGAGATCCAGGCACTGTCGAGATCCCGGGCGAGGTCGGGCCGTCCGAGCTTCTGAAGATGGGCTCGGATCCGTGCGCGCAACTCTCCTGCGGCACGATCGGTGTACGTGATCACGAGCAGCGAGTCGACGTCCAACCCGTCCTCGACCACGGCCCGGGCGAAGCGCTCGACGAGCACCGTCGTCTTGCCGGTGCCGGCCCCGGCGGAGACGAACGTCTCGCCACGGGCGGCGACGGCGGCACGCTGTTGTGGGTTCAGAGTCGTGGCTACCGGCTTCAGCCGGTCGTCCGGGCTCACGGGCGCTCCTTGCGGCACATGCGCCAGAGCGTGCACCAGGCCGGGCACTCACCGCCGCGCGGGTCGTGGACCACGTCGCCGACGCGGATGCGCTCCGCCAGAGCGACGGCCGTGTCTCGCGCGTGGTCGATCTCGTTGTCGAACGCCGGGCCGTCGAGATAGTCGGCGGCCGCAAACCCCGGAACCTGGTCGGCCCCCGCGCGCAGCATCCCACGCGCCCGTCGACCGCCGCCGACAGGCATGTACACGCCTCCCATCGGCTCGAGGCCGAGCCGATCCCGGAGGACCAGGAGGTAGAGCGGGATCTGGAGGCGTGCCTCGTCGTGAATCTGCGTGGCCGAAGGAGCGACGCCGGACTTGTAGTCGACGACGATCCCACGGGCGCTGATCGGATCGGCATCGACCCGGTCGATCTTCCCACTGACAGCGACGCCCGGAGCGAGCTCGTACGACTTGAACGAGACCTCCAGCTCGCGGGGGACGAAGGTGGAGGCCGCCGCGGCGTCGGCGCGCACGAGCTGCTCGAGATCGCGGCGGAGGCCCTGGCCGAGCTCCCGTCGCTCGAGATCGTCCGCATCGATACGAAGGCCGGAGTCGAGCGCCTCGCCGACACACTCGTTCATCAACTCGACGGCCTCCTCGACGTTCGCGGGCGTCACGCGCTCGGCGCCCCGGAGTCGCGCCGGCAGACGGCTGTAGAACCGCTGCAAAGCAACGTGGGCGATCGATCCTTTCATCTTCGGGCCGATCACCTGATCGATCTCGCCCGGCCTGAGGTAGCGCTCGACGAACCAGGCGGACGAGCACGTCGCCATCCGCTCCAGGTCCGTGACGCGGAACGTGTCGCGGCTCGTCAGCAGCGCGACGGCACGAGGGTGGCTGATGACCGTCGGCCGGGAGAAGGCGCGCCGCGCGCGGCCGAGCTTGCGCTGCCAGCCGTTCGCGTACGCAAGCGCCTCCGCCTCTCGGGCATCGTCCGCGGCGAGACGGGCGAGCGCGCGCAGCCGCTCGCGATCGGTCGGGGCGGCTTCGATCGGCCAGGTCAGCCTCGCGAGCGGCCGGCGCGTCGTATGTCGTCGCACGTCGTCGGCGTCGAACAGGTCGCATACCGCCTCCCAGAACGGGCTCGGCTCCCGCGGTGAGCCGTCGTCCGTCGCAGCCTCACGGACGAGCGTGAGCAGCTTTCGGGGACGCGTGCAGGCCGTATAGAACAGGTACCGGTCGCGGCTCGCCGCGTCCGGGCGCTCGAGTCGGGCGCCCCGCGAAGAGTCGAGTTGCCGCCGCTCCTCGTCGTCGAGGAAGGGCGACGGAGCCGCCCGGCGCGGCAGCGAGCCCTGCTCGAGACCGATGACGAACACCGCCTCGAACGTGCGGGTGCGGGCCCGAGCGAAATCGAGCACGGCGACCCGGCCGGGAGCCCCAGCGCCGTCCCCACGGGCAGTGGCTCGATCGAGCGAGGTGAGGATGTCGTCCGTCGTGACCGCGACACCCGCCTCGCCGAGCCGGCCCAGCTCGTCGAGCACCGTTCGGGCCGCGTCGGCGGCCCGGAGGTCACGACGCGCCGCAACCGTCGTGGGCGGGGCGCCGAGCCCGTACGCGTTCCGCAGCATCGCCTCGACGGCGTTTCGGGCAGCCTCGAGCGGCCCGGCCTCTGCGTCCAGCGTCTCGAGGATCGGCAACGGACGTCCCGTTCGGAGCTTCGTCGCTTCCTCGATCGTGCGGTCACCCCGGAGAACGGCGCGGCCGCGGAGGCGTCCTTCGAGGAAATCGACATCCGACCGCGCGATGCCTCCGTACGGCGTGCGTAGGAAGGCGAAGAGATCCCGCCGCGTGCCGTTGCTCCACGCGAAGCGGAGGAGAGAGAGGAGCGACTGCCCGAAGGCGGTCGTTCCGAGTCGCGTGCGGCCCTCGATCGCGACCGGCACCCCGAGCGTCCCGAACGCCGTCTCGATCGAGGCGCGCGAGCGCTCGACCGACGGGCATACGACGGCGATCTGCTCCGGGCTCAGCCCGTCACGAACGAGGTCGAGCACCGTCTCGGCAAGGAGCTCGAGGGTGGCCCGCCGCCCCGCTCCTTCGAGGAATCGGATCGAGCCGTCGAGCGCGACCGGCGACGGCGCATCTTCGAACAGGTGACGCTCGAGGTGAGCGATGCCACCCGGAAGATAGGTGCGCGAGCCCGCCGGGAGCTCCACGATCGCGCCGGATGCAAGTGAGGCCAGATCGTTGGACGTCCGCTCGAGCGACCCGAAGACCGCGCGCCCGGGCTCGTACGGAAGGGAGACGTGAACCTCGCCTCGCGCAGCGAGCGCCTCGAGCAACCGCCATTCGGCGCCGGTGAGGTCCTCGAAGCCGTAGGCGAACACGGGCGCCCCGTTCCAGGCACCGAGGTCGGTCGTCAGCCGTGATACGGCGCGACGGCGAACGAGGCCCCGGTCGTGAACGCCGAGCCGCTCGACCTCGGCGACGTACCCACGCGCGAGCCGTCCAAGGCTGCTCCCGAGGTCGTCGGGAACGAGAAGGTTCGCGTCGACTTCGGCCAGCGCACCGACGAGCGAATCGGCGAAGCCGCCGAAGCGTGATGAAGATCCGAACGCGTCGCGCGCTGCGTCATCGAGGAGCCGCCGAACGATCATGCCGCGGCCGGCATCTCCGAGAAGCCGCCCGGGCTGATCGGCACCCGCGAGCCGGCCAAAGAGCGTGTCGAACGTGCCCACGGTACCCGCGAGGAGGGCTCCGCGCCGTCCGGCGAGCTCCCGTTCGACCCGATCGACGTCGACCCGGTTCGGGACGATGAGCCACGGATCGTGATCGAGAACGCCGACGAAACGGTCGAGCAGGAGCGCGACCTTACCGGCGTGTGCCGGGCCGTATACCAGCGAGAGCCCCATCAGTCCATCGTAGTCGGGGACTTCCCGCCGTCCTTCTTACCGACGGGTCGGCGTTCGCAAAGAGCGGAAGACGAGTCGCTCGTACCGGCAGGTCCGGCGCCTTACAGGGCGGTCGGGTCAACCGATGTAGGAAGGAGCGCTAGGTGAGCGACTTCGGCTTCCGTCCCCGTCTCGCGACAGCGGTGCCGGGCATGGTGCCGGCGCATCCGTCACACAGGTCTGCGGCCTTCGCCCCGCGGCGCGCATCGGTGAACGTGACCCGGAGCGTCGCCCCCTTGCCATCCTCGACCTCTGCACCACAGTTGTCGCATACGAGAACCGTCTTTCGCGCCATTGGTATTCCTCTCCTTCGATGTAAGTGTCGTCACTCGGACGACCGAATAGCGACCCGAATTGAGTGTCCGATATTCCGACTCACTCTTTTACCAAATTCCAAACGGACAGCTGAACCCTCGGTGACAATATCGAGCGTCAGCATTGCGCTGTAGCGATCAACCGGAGACGAGCCCGCCCCGCGGCAAGCAGTTGATCGATTCGAGGACGCCGTCGCGTCCTCGACGATGTCGTAAGCGAAGCACGATGGGCTGCGAGCGTGTGGCGTTGGCAGGTCGTCAGCGTGCAGTCGCCCGCGGGCACCGGCTCGTCGCTGGAGAGGGATCGCTAGACGGCCAGTGAGACGGCGTGCTCGGTTGCAATCTCGCCGGCGGAGTGTGCCTCTATGAAGAGCTCCGCGAGCTCGGGATCGAACTGCGAGCCCGCGCACCGCTCGACCTCGAGAACGGCCTCGACAGACGAGAGGCGGTCGCGGTACGGACGCAGCGACGTCATCGCGTCGAACGCGTCCGCAACGGCGAGAAGCCGTCCCTCGAGCGGTATCTCGGTGCCGGCCCGCCCGGTGGGATAGCCCTTGCCGTCCCAGCGCTCGTGGTGGAACAGGACGTATGGCAGAGCCGGTTCGAAGGCTTGCACGCCTGCGATGAGCCACGCTCCCTCGACGGGGTGCGCGCGAATGGCTGCCAGCTCGGAGTCGTCGAGGCGGCCGGGCTTCTCGAGCAGCCCGGGACGGACGTTGACCTTGCCGACATCATGGAGCACGGCACCGAGATGGAGAGCCGCGAGCCGGTCGTCGGACCAGGAGAGCCGCCGGGCGACCGCCTCGGCGTGGCTCGCCACACGTAGGGCGTGCCCCTCGAGCGAGGAGTCGCAGGCGCGCATCGCAGCAGTGAGCGAGGGAAGACGGTGCACGAGAGGAGAGGTTCCTCCCGCGGAGGGAAATCCCTTCACGTAGATTCGTCGTATGCGAATCGCAGTCCCCCGCGAGGCCGCGGCAGGCGAAGGAAGGGTCGCCCTCGTCCCCGATGCGGTCGGGCGCCTGGCGACGGCCGGGTTCGAAATCGCGGTTCAGCGGGGCGCGGGTGCGGTCGCAGGTTTCCCGGATGAGGACTACGCGGCAGCGGGGGCGACGCTGAGTGAGCCCGCCGGGCTGCTCGAGGGCGTTGACGCGGTCGTCCGGGTGGGACGGCCGAGCGCGGACGAGGTCGCGGCGCTCGCGCCCGGAACGGTGTTGATCGGGTTTCTGGCGCCTCTGACCGATCCCGACGGGATCGATCGCCTACGCCGGCAGGGCGTCGTCGCGTTTGCGATGGAGTCCGTGCCGCGGATCACGCGCGCCCAGTCGATGGACGCGCTCTCGTCTCAGGCAACGGTCGCCGGCTACAAGGCCGTGCTGATCGCCGCGGATCGCGTCCAGAAGATGTTCCCGCTCCTGATGACGGCCGCGGGAACGATCGCGCCCGCGCGCGTGCTCGTGATGGGGGCCGGCGTTGCCGGCCTACAGGCCATCGCGACGGCGCGACGGCTGGGCGCCGTGGTCTCGGCGTTCGACGTGCGGCCGGCGGTGAAGGAGCAGGTCGAATCGCTCGGCGCAAAGTTTCTCGAGCTCGGCGTGCAGGGCGAGGAGACCGAGGGGGGCTACGCGAAGGAGCTGACCGCGGAGCAGCAGGCGGCTCAGCAGGCGGCTCTCGAGGAGCGAGTGCCCGATTTCGACATCGTCATCACGACCGCGCTCGTTCCCGGCCGGCCGGCGCCGAGACTGATCGCGGCGGCGACGGTGGGGCAGATGCGGCCGGGGAGCTGCATCGTCGACCTCGCCGCAGAGGCGGGCGGCAACTGCGAGCTCACGAGCCCGGGTCAGGAGATCGTGCGGGAGGGTGTCACGATCGTCGGGTTCACGAACTTGCCCTCGTTGATGGCAGCCGACGCGAGCCGCCTCTACGCGCGTAACGTGAGCGCCTTGCTCCAGCACCTCGCGCCGGGCGGCGAGCTCACGCTCGACTTCGACGACGACATCACCGGCGGCGCCTGCGTTGCCCGCCCGACCGAAGAGGTGGCGACATAGAAACCTCGTTCATCCTCGAGCTGACGATCCTCGTCCTCGCGATCTTCCTCGGTGTCGAGGTGATCTCGAAAGTTCCGACGATGCTGCACACGCCGCTGATGTCGGGCACGAACGCGATTCACGGGATCGTGATCGTAGGTGCGATCCTGATTGCCGGGACGGCCGACGACACGTTCTCCAAGGCAGTCGGCTTCGTTGCGGTCGTCCTCGCGTCAGCGAACGTCGTCGGTGGCTTCGTGGTCACAGACCGGATGCTGCAGATGTTCAAGCGAAGGGAGCCGCGGCGTGAGTCGAACGACGACTGACGCGCTCTACCTGGTCACGATCGTGACCTTCATCCTCGCGCTCCGCTTCCTGTCGTCTCCGAAGCACGCGCGAAAGGGGAACTGGATCGGCGCGGCCGGCATGCTGCTCGCGATCATCGTCACTCTCCTTCAGGACGGCCTGAACAACTACGCGCTGATCGGGATCGGGATGGTCGCCGGCGGCGCCGTAGGCCTCGTCGGTGCCCGCACCGTGAAGATGACAGCGATGCCGCAGATGGTCGCCCTCTTCAACGGGGTGGGCGGCGGCGCGGCAGCACTCGTTGCACTCGACGAGTTCCACCGCTTCGCAGGGAGCCTGAGCACGGTCGAGGCGACTTCGACGGCACTCTCTGCGCTCATCGGCGCCGTCTCGTTCTCCGGCTCGCTGATCGCGTTCGGCAAGCTGCAGGAGCTGATCTCCGGCCGCCCGATCGTGTTCCGCGGCCAGCAGATCGTCAACGCGCTGATCATCGCCACGGCGGCCGTTCTCGGCGTCTGGATCGCCTCCGGCGGCGACCAGCAATGGCTGATCTACGGCCTGCTAGCCGCTGCACTCCTGTTCGGCGTCATGTTCGTGCTCCCGATCGGCGGCGCCGACATGCCCGTCGTCATCTCGCTCCTCAACGCCTTTACGGGCCTTGCCGCGTCGGCCACCGGCTTCGTCCTCGGCAACAACCTCCTCATCGTGGCGGGTGCGCTCGTCGGCGCGTCGGGCACGCTGCTCACGATCCTGATGGGCCGGGCGATGAACCGCTCCATCACGAACGTGCTCTTCGGCGCCTTCGGGCAGGTGCAGGCCGGAGTGGGCGCCGCCCGCGTCGACGACGGCCGCACCGTGCGGGCAACCTCCCCCGAGGACGTCGCCGTCATGCTCTCGTACGCGCGCAAGGTCATCATCGTGCCCGGCTACGGCCTTGCGGTCGCCCAGGCCCAGCACGACGTCCGCCAGCTCGGGGAGCTGCTCGAGGAGAGGGGTGTCGACGTCGTCTACGCGATCCACCCGGTCGCAGGGCGCATGCCGGGGCACATGAACGTCCTCCTTGCAGAGGCAAACGTCCCGTATGACGTGCTCAAGGAGATGGACGAGGTCAACCCCGAGTTTCCGCAGGCCGACGTCGCACTCGTGATCGGAGCGAACGACGTGACCAACCCCGCGGCGCGCAGCGACCCCTCCTCCCCGATCTACGGCATGCCCATCCTCGACGTCGACAAGGCTGCAGCGGTCGTCGTGATGAAGCGGTCGATGGCTCCGGGCTTCGCCGGTATCGACAACGAGCTCTACCTCGATCCGCGCACGACGATGCTCTTCGGGGACGCGAAGGACTCGATCGTGAAGCTGATCGGCGCAGTCAAGGCGTCGTAGGAGGCGTCAGGCGGTCCGTCGTCGGAGCGTCGCCGCTCCAAGGACGAGCGCGAGGAACGTCGCCCCGACGATGATGACGACGTCGACGTAGAAGCTCGTTCCGAGCGTCGGGTCGTGCGCTGCCTGATCGAGCGCGTCGAAGGCGTAGGTGAGCGGCAGGACGGCCGAGATCCACTGCAACCAGTCGGCCATCTGGTCCTGAGCGACGAACAGTCCGCACAGCAGGATCTGCGGCAGGACGAACGCGGGCATGAACTGCACTGCCTGGAACTCCGTCTGGGCGAACGCGCTGACGAACAGCCCGAAGGCCATCCCGAGGATCGCGTTCGCGACCGCGAGCAGGACGACGAGAACCTCCGAGTGGACGACCTCCAGCCCGAGAAGCCCGAAACCGACCAACGAGACGACGACGGCCTGCACGACCGCGACGGCGGCGAACGCAATCCCGTACCCGAGGAGCAGCTCGAGCTTCGTCAGCGGCGTCGTCAGGAGTCGCTCGAGGGTGCCTGTCGTCCGCTCGCGCAGCATCGTGATGGACGTGACGAGGAACATGCTTATCAGCGGGAAGAGACCGAGCATCGGAACGCCGACGCTCTGGAATACCTGCTCCTTCCCGGCGAAGAGCTGATCGACGAGGATCATCAGGACGCACGGAACGACGAGGAGCAGGGCCAGTGTCCGCGGGTCGCGGCGGAGCTGTCCGAGGACGCGCGAGGCGGTGGCGGTCGTACGTGACAGGCTCACGGCCCCTCACCGCCCTCGACGAGCCGCAGGAACGCGCTGTCGAGATCAGGCGCGCCGGTTCGTGCGAGCAGATCCGCCGGCGTGAGATCGGCGAGGACGCTGCCTTCGCGCAGGAGCAGCAGGCGCTGGCAGCGGGCCGCCTCGTCCATGACGTGACTCGAGACGAGCAGCGTCGTGCCCCCGTCGGCGAGCTCCTTGAAGAAATCCCACAGATCGCGCCGCAGCACGGGGTCGAGGCCGACCGTCGGCTCATCGAGCACGAGCACCTCCGGCTCGTTGAGGAGCGCCGTTGCGAGCGAGACACGTGCCTTCTGCCCGCCCGAGAGCTTGCCGACGAGGCGCGAGGCCGTTTCACCGAGACCGACGCGCTCGATCACCTCGGGAACACGCCGTCGCGGAACGCCGAGCACGTGCGCGAAGTACGCCAGGTTCTCCCGCACCGAGAGATCCGCGTACACCGATGGCGCCTGGGTCACGTAGCCGACGCGGCTCCGGAGCGCGGCGCTGCCGGCCGGTAGACCGAGAACGCGCACCCCGCCCGCAGCGACGATCTGCACGCCGACGATCGCGCGGATCAGGGTCGACTTGCCGCTCCCGCTCGGCCCGAGAAGACCGGTGACGACACCACCGCCGATCTCCAGGGTCAAACCGTCGAGCACGGTGCTTCCGCCCCGGTCGACGCGAAGCCCCTCGATCACGATCGGCGCTGCCACGTCCGGATTGAATCATGCCGCGATAGATTGCCGGGCATGAGCATCCCGTTCTTCTCCGGCGCGGACGTCGAGCGCGCCGTCACGCCCCACGAGGCCTACGAAGCGGTCAAGGCGGCGTTCATCGCGCACGCAAACGGCACCTGGACGATGCATCCGAAGCTCTACGTCACGAACTATCCCGCGGGTGACTTCCGCGCGATGCCCGCCCTCGGTGACGGTCACGCTCTCCTGAAGTGGGTGACGTCGTTCCCCGGGAATCCCGCGCAGGGCCTTCCCACCGTCACCGGGCTCGTTCTGCTCTCCGACGCCGATACGGGCGCGCTGCTCGCACTCCTCGACGCTGCTGCCGTGACGGCCGTTCGAACTGCCGCCGCGGCCGTGATCGCGGCGGAGTCCCTGTGCCGGTCCGGGGCCGAGACGACCGCGGTGATCGGGTGCGGCGTGAACGGCGCGGAGACGGTGCGCATGTTCCGCGCGCTCGGGAGCGAGGTCAGCGTGTGGGACATCGACCCCGCGCGGGCGGCGTTCGTTGCGGACCGGCTCGGCGCGACGGTCGCACCGTCACGAGAGGAGGCGCTCGCGTGCGACATCGTCGTCACCGTCACCCCCGGCAAGGAGGTGCTCTTCCCCGCGGGCTCTCTCCGGGACGGCCAACACGTCTCGATGATGGGAGCCGACGGCCCCGGGAAGGCCGAGGTGGCGGTCGCCGAGCTGGAGCGCGCAGATCTCTTCTGCGACGACTGGGAGCAAGCTTCACATGGAGGCGAGCTGGCAGCCGGGGTTGTCGCGGGAGTGGTGACGCGTGACCGAGTCACCGAGCTCGGCCGCGTCCTCGCCGGAGAAGCCGAGGGACGCCGAAGCGCCGAGGACATCACGCTGTTCGACTCGACCGGCCTGGCGATCCAGGATCTCGCGATCGCGATCGCGGCGTTCGCGAAAGCGGACACGCTCGACCTGCAGCGGCTCGCGCTCTAGGTTCAGAGCTCCGGCGCGAGAACGCTAGCGCAGGCGAATGCCGTCTACCTCCGGACTGAGTCAGCCGTCGGGTGTGTCCGACTGCACCCGCGGGCGCAGTCGGCGGCCCAGCGATGCGGGAATGTTCCCTGGCTCGAAGTCGAAGTCGAAGTCGGAGTCTGATGGCTTTCGGCTAGCGCTTCGGGAGCTTGGCGTCGAGGACTGGCGTTTCGGGGGGGTTGCGCGCCCGCTGATTGTTTCGTACTCTCGTCTTCTTGCCCGATGTCGGGTGAAGCACCGGGCGTCCGTGTGTGACCGAGAGGATGGGTGTCGTGTCCGATCGTTTTGGTCGTCTGGCACCGTTGACCGGCGTTGTGTTCGCGGTGCTGGCTGTGGCTGCGTTCGCGTCGGCATCAGGTGCGCCGAGTGCGACGGATTCAGGGGCGCGGGTGATCGCGTTCTACGAAGCGCATGGTTCGAGCGCCAGGACGTCCGACTACCTGTGGATGCTCGCGTTGGCGTTTTTCCTGCTCTTTGCCGGGTCGCTGCGCAGTTACCTGCGTCGCACACCGGCAGCGGTGGCGCTCAGTTCGGTGGTGCTGGCCGGCGCCGCGGTGCTGACCGCGGGCGGTTGCGTCTATTTCGGCTTCGACTACGCGCTGGCGAGCGTTCCCGGCCATCTCGCGCCCGCCGCCGCGCAGGCGCTGAACGTGCTCGCGCTCAAACTCTTCCTGCCGGTCTCGGCGGGCGGCCTGGTGTTCGGCATCGCGAGCGGTTTGGCGATCCTGCGCGGCGCGCAGCTGCCCAACTGGCTCGGCTGGGCCGCGATCGTGATCGGGATCGCTACCGCGACCCCTGCCGGCCTGATCGGGCTCGTCGCCTTCATCTTCTGGACCGCGACCGTCAGCATCCTGATCTGGAAACGCAGCAGAGTGAGCGTCGAAGCCCAACCCGCGGACGCGCCGAGCATCCCCAGCGGTTGACAGCCAGTCGGTGCGCTCGCACGCGCCGGTGTTCCGACATTCGACCACGCGTCGATCTAGTCCACGATCTGCGCCGCTCCGTCCCGCTGCAATGCATCGAGTTTGGCTCGCATGGCGTCGAGCTTCTCGGGCGAATGGCCGACCCAGTCGACAAGCTCGCCAACAACACGCAACGGCGCGCGGCTACGAAAGGACAGCGTTGGATTCCCTGGGAACTTCTTGTCGGTCAAGTTCGGGTCGTCCTCGAACTCCCCGGTTGGCTCGACGATGTAGACGCGCCCGCGGCCCTCACCGCTCGCGAGCTCAGCGCCCCAGACCGCGGCGTCGAGAGTTGCGCTGAAGTAGACGTAGTTCATCACCCGGCCAGCCTCGAAGTTCGATTCGCGTCCCGAGGCCAGCAGATCTTCCACCGCGAGATCAGCCTTCGTACCGTGCAGGTAAACGCCTGCCTTGTACACCTCGAACGGCACCGGCTCCCGCAAGGCGCTCATTCGACGATGCTAGCGGGACAGCCGCCGCTCGTCTGCCCCAGTGTTGCGAAACGTCACCCGACATGGGCTGCACCATCGCCTGTGGCGCGGAGCAGTCGAATGCTGCTGACGGTGATCCACACAAGCAGCAGCTGACGGGGCGGCGCGTGACGTTTGAGAACGAGACGTTGGAACAGGCGTACGCATCGAGAGCGGCCTACGGGGCGCCGGCGTGGGAGGTCGAGAGTTGGGTCACGACTTACACCGCGATCGCCGCAGGAGAGTGGGATGTCGTCACCGATGACGTCAGGCGTGTTGCAGGGCACGACCCGGTGTCGGTCCCGCAGTTCCTCGAGTCGCTCAACTGAAGGCCACGAGCTCGGCGCAGGCAAGACGTCTTGCCAACCGCATCGCCGGCGCAGGCGGCTGTGCTGACACTGGCGTCGTCAGCTGAGGAGGGCGGGCGGCCAGGCTTGATAGTAAGGGTGGAGTTCGTCCCATCGCGCCTCGAGCTACGTGCGGTCGGGCCGGGCGAGGTGGTCAGCCGATCACCAGGATCACCATCAACCACACCACACGCATGCCAAGGGATGCGCACCTCGCGGCGTGACTGTCGTGTGGGTGGTCACGGTGCGCTGGCCCAGGTGCGGCCGCGGTTGGTGCTCCTGTAGATGCGTGGCTGCCAGGTCTGGGTTCCGTTTTGCTCTGTTTTGCCTCCCCAAGCTGCAGCCCAGATCGTTGTCGGGCGTGCCGGGTTGACCGCGAGCGCAGCGATGACAGCGCCTTTGAGAACGAGCGTCCAGGAGTGGCCGGCATCGGTCGTCGTGTAGATGCTTCCTTCGTACAGCCCGGTATGCAGGCCCACGTAGAGGGTTCCTGGGCGCTGCGGATCTGCGGCGAGCGAGGTGACATTCCCCGCTGGTAGGCCGAACGGGGGCGAGCTTGCATCGCGAGGTGGGAGGCCGTCCGTGATCGACTGCCAGTGATCGCCGCCGTCGGTCGTCTTGAGCACCATGCCGCCTATTGCGGCGTAGATGGTCTGGGGATGCCGCGGGTCAACTACCAACTCGTCGGTCGAGCCGTGGCTCCCAGAGGTCGGCAATCCCGGGTTCGGGCCGCCGGTTGCGTGCCAGTGGCTGCCGGCGTCGGTTGACTTGTAGATCGCCGTGCTGTTGCTCACCATGTTGGTGTGCGCGATCGCGTAGATGGACGCGGGACGGGTCGGGGCGATCGCGATTCTGGCCACCTCGTGCCAGTTCTTCGCGTACGGCAGGTGCATCGCCTTCCAGCTGCGCCCTCCGTCGGTGCTCTTGCGAACCTCCCCGGCGGCGGCGTACACGACGCTGCTGTCGGCCGGGTCTACCGCGATGTCGCCGACCCAGCCGTTGCCGCGGTTCCAGTTTGTCGTTCCCGCGGTACCGAAGTGCCAGGGCTGCTTCACGCAGGTCGGTTTCACATACGGCGCCAGGCGATAGCAAACACGGGCCCCGGGTAATGGGAACAAACCCTCGTTGAAGGGCCGCCAGCTACGGCCACCGTTCACGGTCTTGTAGACGGCTGTGTCGCTCCCGGCGTAAAGGGTTCCGGGATGCTCCGAGTCCGCTGTGAGCGAGAGGATGTCGCCTGCCCAGCCCGCCCCTCGCGCACCCGTCGGCTGCCAGTGCCGCCCGCCGTCGGTCGTCTTGAAGACATGGACGCCGCCGTTTGCGCTTGTTACGTACACGATGTTCGGCCGGCGCGGATCGAACGCGAACGCCTGCGGTGCAGCACCCGCGGGCAGGGCAGACAGCGAGGACGCGGCTGCCGCCGCCAGCCCCTCGACGCCTGACCCATCGGCGAGCGCCACGCCTCCCGCACCTCCGCCGCCGGTACCGCCAAAGCCGATAAACGCGGCGACCCCGGCGCAAGCAACGAGCAGCACCGCCACCCCGTTCCGCCGTCGGCGGCGTCGCGCCATCCGGCGCGCCTCCTCGATCAGCGCCTGCTCGGCCTGCGCCTCGAGCTCCGCGACACGTCGCTCGAGCTCGCTATCCCGCTCGATGTCGCGCTTGCGGGGCGGTGTGGTGACGGTCACGGTTGTCTCGCGGTCGGAATGACGCTAGTATGAATATCACTATGTTGAGTGTCAAGGTCGACCGCGAGGATTCCCTCGAGCTGCACGAGCAGGTCGCCGGCGAGATCCGCCGCGCCATCGCTGAGGGCGAAGCCAAACCCGGCGAACGACTCCCGCCCGCAAAGGACCTCGCCGCCGTCCTCGGCGTCAACACCAACACCGTCCTGCGTGCACTCCGCCAACTCCGCGACGAGGGTCTCCTCGAGTTCCGCCGCGGCCGCGGCATCACCATCACCGGCACCCCCGAGCAGAGCTCCGTCATCGAACAAGCGCGAGAGCTCCTTCGCTACGCCCGCAGCCAGGGCTACAAACCCGACGAGCTCATCCAGATCATCCAGCAACTCGGATGACCTACCCGAAAATGCCTGGTCTCCGAACCATACTCGGGTGACCGCGAGACGCTGGCGCAGCTGACTGTCCGTGGTCTGACCCAACGATGCGCCGCACGATCCAGCTATTGCCGCAGATACTCTTGCCGGGGATGGTCGATGCCGACGTTCCCATGGTGCGACGTGCCGGAGTCGGCGAGGCCCACCTTGTCGCGTCGCTGCTTTACGACTTCAACCGCGAGTTTGATGAGCCAACGCCGCCGGTGGTGGACTTGGCAGAGCGGATCGCCTACCTGCTCGAGGGCGGCGATACGGTTGTTCTGCTTGTCGGCGACGATCCCGACGGGCTGGCAGTTCTTCGGTTCCGCACCGCGATCTGGAGCAGTGGTTTGGAGTGCTACCTGGCCGAGCTCTACGTCGTCCCCGCCTGCCGCGGGAAGGGCTTTGGGCGCGCGCTGATGGAGGCTGCGCTCCAAGAGGCTCGGAACCGCGGTGCCGACACGATGGAGATCGGCGTCGACGAACCTGACCTCGCCGCGCGCCGTCTTTACGAAAGCCTCGGATTTACGAACCGTGTGGGAGGCGATCAGGGGCCGGTCATGTACGTGTACGAACGCGACCTCCACGGCCAACGGGAATAGCGGTTCGTTCGGGGTGTGGTTACGAACGGTGGCGCAGGCGAGGGCCGACTCGGGCGGGCCGGTCTCGTATAACCGAGGGCTGCAGCGAGGTGTTCTAGGAGCTGGTTAAGCCGAGAGCGTCCTTGACTGCTTGTGCCGCCTGCGCGTCCGGCACCCGTACAAGGTAACGGCTGCCAGCGACAAAATTGCCGCCGAGACGGTAGGCGGTCCCTTCGATCATTCGCGCGTCAGTATCGGCGTCGAAGCCGCATGTTGAGCAGATGTAGTTGTTGCGGTCTGCATTGCTCTGGAACGTGATGATCGAGACGTGGAGGCCGCGAAACGTGCACCTCCCGATAAATGGCGCCGCGGTAGACCCGGCCGTGTACGAGCTGGAGCACCCAAGCCGCTCTGCGACATTCCTCGCCAACCTGTCCGGCCTGCTCGTGCCGCCTCCGCCGCAGCCCGCAAAGAGAACGACTGCCAGGGGAACCCACGCCGCGCATCTCAGCTTCTCATTTGCACGCCGACCGGCGCACCGTTCGCCCGGCCAGGCAGAGCTGGTAGCCACCATGCTTCCGAAGACTCTGACACAGCGTGAGGACAACCGCCATACCCTCCGTCATCATTCGCCGTTCCCCACGCTGGGGATGGCGGTCAATCAAGCAACATTCGTGAACTCTGGCGCAGGTCACCGGCTCGTTCTCAGGCGCGACGGCCCAAACGTCTTAAGTCGGGGTACCATGCGAAAGTGACGATGTTCCATGTCGTGCTGCACCGCTCTGGCCCCGAGTACGACCACGTGAAGCCGCTGGCAGAGCAGTCGCGCTGGGATCAGCACGCAGTCTTCATGGACGGGCTCGTCCGGGCTGGCTTCATCGTGCTGGGCGGCCCACTCTTCGATGAGCATCGCGTTGTGTACGCGGTCGAGGCCGCATCGGAGGACGAGGTGAGAGCCACGCTTGCCCGCGACCCCTGGAGCGGAACACACCTACTCGTCTCCACGATCGAGTCATGGACGATCCGGCTCGACGGACGCGATGTCTAGCCGCGGTTCGGCTCCACGTCATCCGTTGATGTGACACTCCTAACGCTGGCGCGGGCCAGCCAGGGCGGTGCTACGGCTGGTACTGCTGGTCGAGCGCGCATACGGTGTCGATGTTCACGCGTATCCAAACGCCGGTATTGAGCGGTTCGAACAACTCGACTGGCTTGGCTCCGTTTACGAGCTGTGCAAGCTCGGAGACTGTGATTGGCGTCTCACCGAACTTGGCGGCGCCCTGCTTGGTGAGGACGCTGACGTGCGCCCCATCGGGTACGAGGTACATCAGGAGCCGGTGCCCCTCCTCAATCGGGTAGTTGTCGTTCGGAACCGGCTCGCCGGACTCGACCGCGCCATCCTCCGCAGCGGCCGTGTTCGCCGTCACGCCACTCGTGAACCAGGCTGGGTCGAACCGCATTTCGGACTGACCGTCCTTCTTGGCCAGCGAGGCGACGTGGCCGAAGATTCGGTCGCCGCACGGCTGCGCGACGGCCGACTCTGTCCCCGAGTCCCGTGTGAAGTACAGGGTCGCGAACGCGACGGCCGTGACCACGGCGACGACAGCGACAACGACGAGAACGACGAGAACGACGTGCGCGTGCTTCATGCTCTTCACCTCGAGGCGAGACGGCTGTGGGGGTATTCCTCTCCGCTCCACGCAACCCTGCGCGCGTGACACCCCGCAAGCACTGGCGCTGGCGACGTCAACGGCTCAGAGCGGATGAAATACTCTGATGCGGTTCCTTCGCGACAAGGGAGATCTGAGCATGGATGAAGGTGTCTCGAACGGCGAGACTCGGCTCGCCTATCTACTCGGTGTGCCGCTCGCCGACCACGTGGTGCGGCAATGGCCTCAGATGGGCGAGGTCGTCCGGGGCCGAGAGTTGATCGGCGGAGTCGAGGGCACCTTCGAGGAGCTGACGCTCGCGGTCGGCGCCCGTTACCAGTTGGGAGATCTATTGGTGGTCGAGTGGAGCTGTGACTACGGCGACGGTGCGGTGTTCCGAAACGTCACGATCGCCGAGATCGCGAACGGCGAGGCGGTCGAGGTGACCGACTACTGGGGAAAACCGTTCGACACTCCGCAGTGGCGCGAGTCTGTCACGGACCGACTCGACATGCCGCCAACCGGGCGTTGGCCCTCCCGAGAAAACCTCGCTCATCACTAGCACGATGGCAGTCCTCGACCGAGGGCGAGGCCCTTGCGGGGCGCAGTAGCCCGACGTATTCGTCGGCCGTCGGGAGGCGTTCGACAAACTCCACGGCCTGATCATCTCGGTTTGCGCCGTGTCCCGCTCAAGTGTCATTCGCGACGCTGGCGCCAGACGAGTATGTGAACCGCTCCGGGTTTCATGCAGGCTGTTTGGTTTGAGTCTCGGCCTGCTGGCCTGAGCTTTCCTGCTGACGGTAGTGGATCTCTTCGTACTCGGCCGGCGGGATCTGGCCGTAGGCTTCGAAAAGCCGTTGGTGGTTGAACCAGTCGACCCATTCGAGGGTCGCGAACTCGACGTCCTCGAGGCCGCGCCACGGTCCCCGGTTGCGGATCAGCTCGGTCTTGTAGAGGCCGATGATCGTCTCGGCGAGCGCGTTGTCATACGAGTCGCCTTTCGACCCGACCGAGTTGACAGCGCCGGTCTCGGCGAGACGCTCGGTGTAGCGAATTGAGAAGATATTGCACGCCCCTGTCGGAGTGATGGACCAGGCCGTCAAGTCTCTGGCCGTCGCCTGGGTGCGCGTCCCAGATCGCCTTCTCGAGGGCATCGAGAGCGAGATCGCAGCGAAGAGACCGAGAGGCCTGCCAGCCGACGATCATCCGTGAGTAGACGTCGATGATGAAGGCGACGTAGACGAAGCCCGGGCAAGTGGGAACGTAGGTCAAGTCCGCCACCCATAGGCGGTTCGGGGCGACCGGCGTGGAAGCGACGGTCGACGAGATCCCGCGGCCGCTCGGCCTGATCAGCCGGCGATCGTCGTGAATTTCTGCTTGCCCCGCACACGCCCCTCGAGCCCAGCTCCCGCATCAGCCGGGCGACGTGCAGCGCGCCACCCGGATGCCTTCGCGGTTCAGCTGCGCCTAGACCTTGTCGACGCCATAGACGCCGAAGTTGTCCCGGTGCACCCGGGCGATCTCCGGCTTCAGCTCCGCGTCGCGCAGCGCCCGCGCCGAGGGCGGCCGTGGCCTTGGCTGCGTAGTAGGTGCGCGGGGCGAACTGCAATACACTGCAGATCGGCTCGACCCCGAAGACGTCCCGGTGCTTATCGATGTAGGCGATTACCTCCTGGTTCGACCGTCGAGCTCGGTCGCGAAGAAAAGCCGAGGCCGACTTCAAGATCTCGTTGGCCCGCCGCAGCTCTCGATTCTCTCGCTCGAGCTCCTTCAGCCGCGCCCGCTCCTCCGAGGTCACGCCGGCGCGGCGGCCCCCATCGACCTCCGCCCGCCGCACCCAGGTCCGCAGCGTCTCGTCCGTGCAACCCATCTTCGCCGCGACCGATCTGATCGCCGCCCACTGCGACTCATGCTCGCGCTGCTGCTCCAAAACCAGCCGCACCGCACGCTCCCGAACCTCCGGCGAATACCTCCGCGATGTACTTGACATGACTCCATCCTCTCAAGGACTGGAGCCTGCTGAGCGGTTCAAGTACATGTTGTGGGTTCGGGCAGCAGTGTACGCGCGTATCTCGTCGGATCGGGCGGGCCATTAGCTTGGTGCAGGCGTTCCGCCTTTCGAACGTCACCCGCCAGGGCCGCTCGGCTCGCCGTGTGGCAGAATCGAAACGAATGTGATGGAGATGGCGCCGGCCTTGGGGTGTCGCGCTCCGACGCGGTAGGCGAGCGCTACGTCCCCGACCCTCCAGTCGACTTCGAGTCCTGCGTCTACGAACGCCGTGCGGAGTGAGCGCGCCTGCTCGCTCGTCACCGTGTAGAAGTATGTGTACGCAGGAACCAAATCGCCCTGGAAGCCCACGAGCCCCCGCTTTCGCCTGGGATTGGTGGCGCGGAGAACGTCTCGCGCCGGCGCGGGGAGCTTCTTCAGGATGTCGGAGTACTTCGCATCGAGAGGCCAAGGGCCGTACCCGAGCTCGAACGTCGCCGGCACGTAGGCGCGCACCTGCCGATCACGCCAGGCGCTCGATGGCAGCCAGGTCTCCGGCTCCGTGACACGCGCGACCAGTCGCTGGAGTGTGGTCGCCTGCTCACGGGTCGCAAGCGGGTATGCGTGCTCGGACGCATACGGAGGGTCCTGATGCCACGTGACGCGGACGAGCTGTCCGCCGTTGCGCACGTAGATGTAGTTGAAGAACGGCACGGGCCGGGCCATCTCGAGCTCGCGGTCGTGGCCGAAGAGCCCAGTCGAGAGGATCTCCGATCGCAGGCTCTCGATCCCTTTGGGCGTCAACTGCCTCTCGAGAAAGCCGGTCGATTCCCGGTTGGCACTACCGGGTGGGTGCTTGGTTCCTGGGTGGAGCTCGCGCTGAAAGATCATCCGCCCGTCGCGGTACACCCACACTTTGTTGCGCGAGTGCCGAGTCACTCCATAGGCGCTGAGAACCAGCTCGCCGCGCGTCGGGGTGCTCGGCGTCGCACCTATCGGTGGGATCCCGATGAAGCCTTTCTCGATGACGAAGGCGCGCACGGCGAGTGCCGAGGCACTGACCACCGCGACGAGCGCAACCACTGCGAGCACGACTACGAGCCGGCGGCGACGGCGCGAGAGCGCGTCGGGAAGCCCGAGCTCCCGTCGGCCTTTCCAACCTGAGTCGACCCGGCCGACGACGTCAGCCCAGTTGCCCGGCAGCGGCTCGGGCGCGAGGGCGGCGAAGCGAATTGCCAGCAGGCTGTCGTCGTACGTGCTCATAGGACAACCTTTCTTGGCGACCCGTAGGGTCGCTCGGTGGCTGACCGCCGCCGGGAGAGCGCCTCCGTCGCTTGCCGCGTAGACGGCCCGCATGAGACCAGCGCCTCCCGGCGGTGTGAGGCACCCGGAGCGGCAACAGGGCGTTGCCCCGCCGAGGGCCCGCCTATGAGCATCCGCCAGGGTACCTCGCCGGTCGGCCCGTTTCCAGTCATGCGAGACGAGGAGAGGGTGCGATGGAGAGGACGGCGGGGATCGACCTGGCAAGCGAGGAGCACCGGCTGGTCGTTGTAGAAGAGAGCGGCCGCCGGCTGGAGGAGCGGCGCTACAGCCACAGCGAGGACGGGGTCTCGGCGCTCGTGCGTCGGCTGTCCGATCTCGATGTCAGCCGGGTCGCGATCGAACGGCCCAACGGTCTCGTCGTCGACCGGCTGCTCGACGCCGGCATCAGCGTCGTGGCCATCCATCCCAACCAGTTGGCCGCCTCCCGCGACCGCTACCGCTCCGGCGGCGGCAAGTCGGACGGCTTCGACGCCTACGTGCTGGCCGAACTCGCCCGCACCGACATGCACCGCTTCAACCTGCTCGCACCCGACAGCGACGAGACGAAAGCACTGAGGACGCTGACGCGAGCGCGTGAGGACCTGGTCGAGCAGCGGGTCGCGCTCGCGAACCAGCTTCGCGCCCAGCTCGACTCCTTCTGGCCCGGCGCCGCCCGGATCTTCGCCGACATCGACTCGCCGATCGGCCTCGCCTTCCTGGAGCGCTACCCCAGCCCCCAAGACGCACGCGGCCTCGGCGCCAAACGCCTCGCCGGCTTCCTCGCCCGCAACGGCTACAGCGGCCGCCGCAACCCGGCCGAACTGCTCGAGCGGCTGCGCCAGGCCCCCAACAGCAGAGCAGGCGAACTCGAGCACGAAGCCCGCCGCGCCGTCGTACTGGCGCTCGTCACCACACTCAAACCGCTGGTCGAGCAGATCCGTCTGCTCACCAGCCAGATCCGCGGCCTCCTCGACGACCACCCCGACGGCCAGACCTTCCAATCGCTCTTCCGCGACCCCAAATCGGCCATCACCGCAGCCGAACTGCTGGCCGAGATCGGCGACCGCCGCGAACGCCACCCCACCAGCAGCTCGCTCGAAGCGATCGCCGGCCAAGCCCCCATCGCCATCGAATCCGGCAAAAAGAAGATCGCCTGCTTCCGCTGGTCCTGCAACAAAACCCTCCGCAGCGCCGTCAACGTCCTCGCTGACAGCAGCCGCCACCACAACCCCTGGGCCGCAGACATCTACCAACGCGCCCGCGCCCGAGGCCACGACCACCCCCACGCAATCCGCATCCTCGGCCGCGCCTGGACCCGCGTACTCTGGCGCCTCTGGCAAAACCACCAACCCTACGACCCCAACCGCCACGGCAACCTCAACCGCCTCCTCGCCACACAGGGTTGACACAGGGCGTCTCATGCCATCACCTCGTTGGTCGAGAGCTCGGCGCCGAGCTGCTCGTGCGCCTTGGACAGGGTCGCCGCGACCGTTCCCTCAGCGATTCCCAGCACCTCGCCGATCTCTGCGTAGGAGAGATCCGCGAAGTAGCGTAGGAAGACCGCCATCCGTCGCTGCGGCGACAGGTGGCGCACCGCTGTCGCGAGCGCCGGATCGCTGCTCTCGTGGACGAAAGTCACCTCTGGCACCTCGTCCACGGCGAGCTCGCGCGATCCCTTCTGCCCGACCGCGACCCGGAACGCGATCCGCCACACCCACCCCTCGAGGGACCCCTCGCCACGGAACCCTCCCTGGTCGCGCAGCGCCTGCGCGAACGCCTCCTGCACGACATCGCACGCGCTCTCGACGCTGCCCGTGACCGAGGCGAGCATCACCTGGAACGCACCGTGGCGGCGCCTGTACAGATCCTCGAGGTCGGAGTCCAGGCTTCCCACACTCATTAGGGTGGGATGGCCGGCAAATCCTTTATCGGGCCTCGCATGCATGTCAGGCGATCATGAACGAGCAACACTCGCGAGCTTTCCACTTCCGCCCAAGGATGGAATGTCCTCATTCCACAGAGGGATGCACGGGTGTCAGGCGCGCGCCGTACACCGTTCTCTCGTCCCCGCCCACGAAGCCCGGCATACGTCTTCGTTCCCTCGACAGACGGAGATCTTTCCACAACCGCCAGCAGTTGATCTTCTATCTGTTCACGCCTTCGAGCAGGCGAGCCACGCCGGGGAGCTCGCGGCCGGAGCGCGGCCGGCGTCGTCACCCCGGATCGCGTCACCGACATCGGCCGCGTCCTCACGGGCGGGGCAGAGGGCCGCCGGAGCGCCCGCGACATCACCTGTTCGACTCGACGGGCCTCGCAATCCAGGATCTCGCAATCGCAAAGGTCGCGGCGGCCAAGGCGGATGCGCTGGAGCTGCAGCGACTCGAGCTCTGAGGCTCCTGGAACAAACAGGGCGCGCGCGCCGTTGAACCCACGATGACCCTCTTCACCCCCTTCCCGCAGCGGTCTCTGACGTTGCGGAACCGAATCGTCGTCTCGCCCATGTGCCAGTACTCCTCCGACGAGGGCCTGCCGAACGAGTGGCACCGCGTCCATCTCGGGAGTCGCGCGGTCGGTGGAGCGGCGCTCGTGTTCACCGAGGGCACGGCCGTGCTCCGGGACGGGCGGATATCGCCGTGGGACGCGGGAATCTGGAACGACGAGCAGGCAGAGGCGTGGGCACCCCTCGCAGCGTTCATCGGGCAGCAGGGCGCACTCCCGGGAATGCAGCTCGCGCACGCGGGCCGAAAGGCCGGGAGCGATGTTCCCTGGCGGGGTGGGCGACGGCTCGCGATCGCGGACGGTGGCTGGCAGCCCGTCGCCCCGAGCGCGATCCCGCTCGAGCCCGGCGGCGAGCCCCCCACACCGCTCAGCGCGCTGGGGATCCGGGAGGTGATCGACGGCTTCAGCGCCGCCGCTGCCCGTGCCGCGGACGCCGGCTTTCGCGTCGTCGAGATCCACGCGGCGCATGGCTACCTGCTGCACGAGTTCCTCTCGCCACTCGCGAACGAGCGCACCGACGAGTACGGCGGCGATTTTCGCAACCGCGTGCGGCTCCTGCTCGAGGTCGTCGAGGGCATTCGCGGCGTGTGGCCCGAGGAGTTACCTCTCTGGGTCCGGATCTCCGCGACGGACTGGGCCGACGGCGGCTGGGACATCGACGAGAGCGTCGAGCTCGCGCGATTACTCGCGCCACTCGGCGTCGACCTGATCGACGTCTCCTCGGGCGGCGCCGTCCGACACCAGGAGGTTGCCGTCGGGCCGGGCTACCAGGTGCCGTTCGCGGAGCGGATTCGTCGGGAGGCCGGTGTCGCGACGGGCGCAGTGGGACTCATCACCGAGCCCGAGCAGGCCGAGCAGATCGTCGCGTCCGGGCAGGCAGACGTCGTCCTCCTTGCGCGCGAGATGCTCCGCGACCCGTACTTCCCGCGCCGGGCCGCGCGCGCGTCCGACCTCGAGCCTTCGACGCCGGATCAGTACCGTCGGGCCTGGTAGACGCCGGCCGCACGAGCGCTCACGGGTAGTCGAGGATCGAACCCTCGTCGGGAACTCCTCCTCCCAGAACGATCGGCCGCCGTCGGCCAGTTGACGCGGCCGCCGTCGCGCACCGCGAGCGCGGCCGCCCCCTCGACAGCGTCAGCTCGAAGCTCGGCCGCCACCGCACAGCTCCAGAAGTGGCTCCGCGCAGGCAGGCCACGCGGTGCTCAAACCCAGCTGAGGGCAGCGCGTCAGGCTCCGGCGTTCAGCAGCCGCGCCGGGTCGAGGACGTCGAGAAACGGCACGTCACCGCCCATGACTGCGTCGGCGACAAGCTCGCCGCACGCAAACCCGAGCACGTTCCCGTGACCCGAATAGCCGCCGGCAACCCACACGTTGTCGAGACCGGGCGCACGCCCGACGATCGGAAGGAAATCCATGACGAGGCCGAAGATGCCGGCCCACGCATAGTCGACACGGAGGTCGCGCCCGACCAGACTGTTGACAAAGGTATGCAAGGCCTCCTGAACCGGCTCCGTCAGCGCTTCGTCGGAGGTGAACTCGGAGTCGAAAGATACGTCCCTGAAGCCTCCGGCGACGATTCGCCCGGCTTCGTCCTGGTGCCAGTAGTCGTACCCATGACGGCCGTAGTGGGGGACGTCGAAGAGGCGCTCGGAGATCGGCTCCGTCGCGATCACCTGGCCACGTGTGGGGATGACCAGCCCCTCGATCGGGCCGAGCAGCCCGCTGGGGTAGCCGTCGACGCAGACGACGACGGTGGCGTCGCCCACCTCGTCGAGCGACATCAGTCGCGCGTGCTCCCGGATCTCGACGCCCGCTTCCGCCGCGAGGCCGGCGAGCCGCCTCACCCAGCGTGCAGGCTGGAGCACGCCGTCCGGTACGTGCCGCAGCGCGGCGGTGAAGCGTCCCGGGGCGTGGAGGTCCGACGCCTCGAGCCATTCCGCGGCGAACCCGGCAGCGACGATGGCCTCGTACTCGGAGCGGAGCTCGTCGCGCTCCTCCTCGTCGAACGCGACCCGGAGCGAGCCGACCCGCCGGAACGCATCGCCCGCTAGGCCTTCGATCGTGTCGATCGCCCGCTCGGTCCACGCCATCAACTCATGCGCGGTCTCATCTCCGACGGAGGCCGCCGTGACGTCGAAGGGAGCCGGCATGCCGCGCAACGCGAAGCCGCCGTTTCGGCCGCTCGCGCCTCCCGCAACCTCGCGGGAGTCGACCACGCGCACGCGCCTGCCCGCGCGAGCGAGCCGCAGGGCAGCGGCACAGCCGGTCACGCCCGCTCCAACGACCACGACGTCGGGATCCTCGACGGTCACGGTAGGACGAGGCGGCGGAACTTCGCTGAGCCAGTACGACGATGTCACGGCAGGGATCCTACGTCGCCGGCTCGTCTCGACGTCAGCCGACCAGGTTCGGCGCGCCGCGGCGACCTGCGATAGCGTCCAGGCCCTGACCAGGTTCGTGATCGACAGCGGCGTCGCGCTCGAGCTCGCACGCCGTGAGATCGAGCCGGCAGGCGAGCACGAGCTGCTCGCGCCCACGCTCCTCCGGTCACAGACACTCTCGGCGCTTCACGCAGCCGTCCACGCCGGCGACGTCCGGCCCGAGATCGCGCTCGCGCGCCTCGCGTGGATCTGGGCGCTGCCGATCCGACTTCTCGGTGACGCCGTGCTGCGGCGCCGGGCGTGGAAGATCGCGGAGCAGCTCGGGTGGGCCGAGACGTACACGGCCGAGTACATCGCCCTGACACAGCTTCAGGCAGACGCGTTCGTCACCCTCGACTCGGAGCTCGCACGCCACGTGGACGGCATCGTGCCCGTGGCGACGATCGACGCGCTACGGACTGCCTGAGCTCACGCCCGAAGGATCGGTAGACGGGTCGACGCCGAGCGCGTGATCCAGGAACGACACGACGCGCCGCTCGTACGCGGCCGGACGCGCGCGGATGCCCTCGACATGCTTCGCCTCCGGGATCTCCCACAACTCGGTTCCCACGCCTGCACGAGAGCCGAAGGTGCGATTCAGCTCCTCGCCTCCTCCGCCCCGGCCCGCGAAGACGAGCAGAACCGGCCGGGGCGCGATGCGCGGAACGATGTCCTGCAATCCCGGGGGCGGCCTATCGCCGGTGAGAGCCGCAACGGCCGCCGTCTCGACTGCCTGGAGCGGGAGCACGAGCGCCGCCGAGACTCCCCGCGTCAGGGATTCACGGATCGAGCGCTCGCCGGCTCCGTCGGAGACCACTGCCCGGAGCCCGGCGTTTCCCGCCGCGGCCTCGAGCAGGATCTCGCCGCCTACCGAGAGGCCGAGGCCCGCGACAGCCCCTGGGCGGACGTCGGGACGGGAGACGACGTACGCAACCGCGGCATCGACGTCCGGTGTCGCACCCCAACCGAATGCGTTGGGATCGCCGTCGCTCTCGCCGTAGCCACGCATATCGACGGCGAGAACCCCATATCCGTGACGGACGAGCATCCGGGCGTGCGCCGCCGTGCTCAGCCTGATCGGGGAAGAGCACGACCGCAGCTCCGTTTCGCGAGGGGACGTACGCGGCACGAACGGAGAGCCCGTCCGCGGTCCGCAACGTTACGTCGCGCGCCGGCCGGCCGAGCTCGACCGACTCGACCGCGCCGCGCGGCCGATGCGTCGCGACGATCGCGATTGCGACGGGGGCTACGAGCCACGCGCCGACGACTACCGCAAGCGCCAACCGCGCGATCCGCCGAAGCACCCACCTCCCTTCGCGCCGTCGGGTCCGCCAGAGCGCCCTCGCTCCGAGCGCCACCAGCACCACGCCTACGATGCCGAGGGCAAGGCCCGTGACGTCGTCGATCCGAAGTCGTCCCCCGGCCACGTTGGTGGCCGCGATCCCGGCACCAACGAGCGACCATGCGCCGAGAACGGCCACGGTCGCTGCAAAGAGCCCTGCGCTTCCCCACCGCACGACCGCGAACGCGATCCCCAGCGTGGCGGCCGCCGCGGCCGCGGGCACGACGTGATCACGCCACCCTACCCCGGGCTCGGGTGAGACGAGCCCATCCGCAACCACGTGGACGAAGACCATCGCGACGGCAACGCCGGCAAGGGTCCGCTCTCTGAACATTCTGGGTCTGGGCATCGTGAGTGCCACATGTCCAGCGTCGCTCGTCCACCGGCTCGAGTCATCGGCAGGAATCCGACCGGGGCCAATGAGAGAACCGCGCACACACTGCGGTGTACTACGGACCTGCACCCGCCGGACTGCTTCCTCGGGCACGAAGGGATACACTGCCGCGGATGCAGGAGGCGCAACTCGTCGACACCGGCTCCGGCCTCGCACCGGCGACCGACGGCTGGTTCGTCGTCAACGTCGGAGACACCGAGTGGATCGACTCGGATGCCTTCGGATCGGGGTGCTCCTTCGAGAGCAAAGACGCGTCGTTTGCCCAGGTCGGCATCAACATCAGTGTCCTCGAGCCCGGCAAGCCGAACTGCCTCTACCACTCGGAGTCGCTACAGGAGGCCTTCCTCGTGCTGTCCGGGGAGTGCACGTTGCTCGTCGAGGGCGAGGAGCGGCTTCTTGGCCCCTGGGACTTCTTCCACTGCCCGCCGGGAACCGAGCACGTCTTCGTCGGCGCAGGCGACGGGCCGTCCGTCGTCCTGATGGTGGGGGCGCGGTCGGAGGACGAGAAGCTGCTGTATCCGGTGTCGGAGCTCGCGGCGCGCTACGGCGCGAGCGCCGAGACGGAGACGCCCGACCCACGAGAGGCCTACGCTACGTTCGAGCGTCCGCGGCCGGAACGGCCCCCCTACTGGGACCAGCTCCCCTGGGCGTAGCGCCGCGCGGTCAGCGCCGGGCGCTGCAGCTCCAGGGGCTTCCGGTTCGCTCGTATTTGAAATGCGCAGCCGCGGGTGAGCTGACGAGCGACGTGCACACGTAGCCGACCGGGGCCACCGTCGATGTCCGCGAAGAGGCGCTCGCCATCACCCATGAGCAGCGGGACGACGTGGATCTCTATCACGTCGACGAGGCTCGCGCGGGTGGTGCGTGAGGACGAACACCGGGGTGTGGAAGGGCGGATCGTCTCCCCATCCGGCGCGCCACGGCTCGTCTCCCCAGTCGCCTCGCACCGGGCCCGAACATGTTCCGACCACGATCGTCGCCCCGATACCCGTCGTTGCCGCGGCGAGCCGGTCGTCATCGAGCCCGGTCCCACCTCCCTCGCCGCCGTGTGACGCACGGAAGCTCTTCGTAGCGAAGGCCCATTCGCGCAGGGCGAGATCGCTGTCGCCGAGCGGATTCTCTGCGCTCTGCCGCGGGCCGGCGACGTAGCCGTCGAGCGATATCGTGATCTGCAACCTGAGCTTCGCCACCAAACCTCCGAGGGTTGGCGATGGGCGCGGCGCAGCAATCTACGAGGTGGAGGGTCGACGGCCTCGCGAGGACGGCGAAGATCGATGCGAGCGCAGCGATGCGGCTCCTCGTCTCAGCCGCGGGCGTCGCTGTGGCGCCGACGCAACTCCTCCTCGACCCGCTCGGGATCGAGGCCGCGGGCGGCGAGCAGGACGTAGCTGTGGAACCAGAGGTCGGCGAGCTCCTCGACGAGGCGCTCGTCGGAGTCGCCGACCGCTGCGAGCGCGACCTCGACGCCCTCCTCCCCCACCTTCTGCGCGGCGGCCGCGACACCCTCCTCGAGCAGCGAGACGACGTACGACCCCTCCGGGACGCTCGGCGGCCCGCTGCGCGACGACCCGCCACAGCCAGGGCGCGAAGCACGATTCGGCACCCGTATGACAGGCAGGCCCCGCGGGATCGACGCGGAGAAGGATGGCGTCCCCGTCGCAGTCGTCGCGGATCTCGACGATCGCCATGGTGTTGCCCGAGGTTGCGCCCTTGTGCCAGTACTCCTGACGCGAGCGGCTCCAGAACCAGGCCTCACCCGACTCGCGCGTGCGACGGAGCGCCTCGTCGTCCATCCAGGCGAGCATGAGAACACGACCGCTCGCGCGCGTCCTGCACGATCGCCGGCATCAGCTCGGTCGGGCTCACGTTCGGACGTTCCATCCTGCCTCCCTCAGCTCGCGTTTCAGCTCGGGCAGCCTCTCGGGCCGCTCGTGCACGATCGACGCGATGATCGCCGCCTCCGCGCCGACGGCGAATGCCTCGGCGAGATGACGGGCGTTGCCGGCACCCCCCGATGCGACGACCGGCACCTCGACGGCAGCCGCAACGGCCGCCGTCAGCGGCAGGTCGTATCCCTCCCGCGTGCCGTCCGCGTCGATCGAGGTGACGAGCAACTCCCCCGCGCCACGTTCCACCGCCTCGACGGCCCAGTCGACGGCATCGCGCTCCCGCGGCATCTTGCCGGCGTGCGTGACGACTTCGCCGGCGCGCGCGTCGATCGCGCAGACGACGGCCTGCGAGCCGAACTCGTCGGCGAGCCGGGTCAGGATCGAGGGATCGTCGAAGGCCGCACGGTTGACCGCGACCTTGTCGGCTCCGGCCCGGAGGAGCGACCGTGCGTCCTCGAGGCCCGTGATGCCGCCGCCCACCGTGAAGGGGATCGTCAGCTCGGACGCCGCCCGTTCGATCAACTCGAGGATCGGCCCTCTTCCCTCCAGCGTCGCGGTGATGTCGAGGAACACGAGCTCGTCGGCACCGAGCTCCGAGTAGCGGGTCGCGAGATCGATCGGCTCACCCATCTCCCGCAGGTTGACGAAGTTGACGCCCTTGACGACGCGGCCTCCCGCGACGTCGAGGCAGGGGATTACGCGCTTCTTGACCATGCCAACGCGTTCTCGAGCACCCGGGCGCCGGCCCGGGCGCTGCGCTCCGGGTGGAACTGAACGCCGGCGACCGAGCCCTGGTGGACGGCGGCGACGATCGGGCCGCCGTGGTCGGCGACGGCGACGATGACGCCGTCGTCTGTCGGCTCGACGGCGTAGCTGTGCGCGAAGTAGACGTCCGCTCCCTCGAGCCCGTCGACGAGCGGGGACGACCGCGCCACAGCGAGCTCGTTCCAGCCCATGTGCGGGACGCGCGCTGCCCGTATCCGCCGAACCGGCCCGTCGAGGAGCTCGAGCCCCGACCCGCCCTCGTCACTGGCGCCAAAGAGCAGCTGCATCCCGACGCAGATGCCGAGCACCGGGCGTCCGGCAGCGACTCGCTCGCGGATCGCCTCGTCGAGGCCGTGCGCAGCGAGCCCGCGAGCGGCGCTCTCGACGTGACCGACGCCGGCGATGACGGCGAGCGGGGCATCGCGAACGACGTCCGGATCGACCGTGATCGACGTGTCGGCTCCCGCGCGCGCGAACGCCGACGCGACCGAGCTGAGATTGCCGGCGCCGTAATCGGCGAGCACGACTCTCACGCGATCCCCTTCGTCGACCGGATGCCGCCGTCTCCGGGAGCAACGGCCTGTCGGAGCGCCTGCCCGAGCGCCTTGAACGCGGCCTCGGCGATGTGATGATCGTCGTCGCCGGCCGATTCGACGTGGACGGTGCAGCCGGCCTGCATCGCGAACCGCTCCAGCGCGTGCGGCAGGAGCGAGTTGGCGAGGCCGCCCACTCGTTCGCCACGAAACGCCAGCGAGATCTCGGCGTGCGGCCGTCGCACGAGATCGACGGCCGCGGTCGCCCGCGCCTCGTCCATGGGCACGACGGCAGACCCGTACCGCGTGACGCCCTCGCGCGTTCCGAGCGCTTCGCGGAGCGTGTCCCCGAAAGCCGCGAGAACATCCTCGACGGTGTGATGCTCATCGACGTCGAGGTCTCCGCCGGCGACGCAGTCCAGGTCGAACCCCGCATGGAACGCGAGGAGCGTGAGCAGGTGATCGAGGAAGCCGATGCCTGTCCTCACGTTCGAACGCCCGCTGCCGTCGAGGCTCAGCGTGATCCGCAATGCCGTTTCGGTGCTCGTGCGGATGATCGTCGCCTCACGTCCCCGAGCAGGGCCGGGCTCGGCGCCGAGCGCCCGCAGGAGGATGTCGTTCTCCGACGGCCTTCGCAGCGTCACCCGGATCCCGTTCGGGAAACGACGGACGATGATGCCCTGCTCCTCGAGGCCGGCTCCCAGATCTGCATCGGACCGAATCCAGACGAAGTTGCCGGCGGCCGGCGGCGCGTCGAGACCGGCAGCCACGAGCGCCGCGCGGACCCTCTCCCGCTCCTCGATCTCCGACGGAACGTCGGTGCGCGGGTCGCGGAGGGCGGCCGCTGCGATCCGCGCGGCGGGCGCCGCGATCGGGGCGGGCGCTCTCCTGGCCTCGAGCGCCGCGGCCGTCTCCGCGGCGGCGACCGCGTAGCCGACCCGCAGGCCGGCGTAGCCGAATGCCTTCGACATCGTGCGGAGCACGATCAGGTTCGGGCACTCGTCGAGCCACGCGGCGACGGACTCGCCGCCGAACTCGATGTACGCCTCGTCGACGACGACCGCGGCACCCGGATTCGCCCGCGCGAGGTCGACGAGCTCGGCCGCGGGCGTGACCGCGCCGGTCGGGTTCTCCGGGTTGCAGCGCCAGATCAGGCTCGCCCCCTCCGTCCCATCGGTGGGCTCGGCGCCGCTCAGCAACGTGGCGATGCGGTAGAGGGAGTACGTCTGCGGGAGGATCGCGGCCCTTCGGCCGGCATCGAGGTACGTCCTGGCGCAGAGCAGGATCAGGTCGTCGGCGCCTGCGCCGACGACGATCTGCTCCCAGCCGATCTCGGCGCCCGAGCCTGCGCTGACGTAGCCGGCCGCAGCCTCCCGGAGCTCACGGTAGAGACCGTCGGGATAGCGGTTGAGCGTGGCGAAGCTCTCGGCCAGCGGCACCTGCGCGACGCCGGGGAGCGGCGGCGTGTTCTGATCGAACTTCAGCACCTGTGCCGGTGAGAGCCCATGACGCGCAGCGACCTCGTCGACCGTCGCAGCCCACCGGTAGGGCGTGAACGCGTCCGGTAGCGGCACCGCTTCCGGACCTGGCAGCGCCGGCCGATCGGACCGCGTGCTCACGCCTCCTCCAGTGCTCGCTCGGCAGCCGCCGCGTGAAGCGGCAGGCCCTCCACCCGCGCGATCGGCCCGACCACGCGCGCTGCGGCTACAGCGCCCGCCGGGGTCGTCCGCACGATCTGGAGCGGCTTCATGAACATCTCGAGGCCGAGACCGCCGGAGGAGCGCGCGAGGCCACCCGTCGGCAGGACGTGCGTCGCACCCGCGGCGTAGTCCCCGACGACAGCGGAACCGCCGACGAAGACCGAGCCGGCGTTCCGAACGTCGTCGAGCAGCGCCTCGGGATCGCGGACGTGCAACTCGAGGTGCTCGGGCGCGAACGCTTCCGAGCGAGCCAGCGCTTCAGCCAGAGAAGAAACCGTTTCGACGGTGACGTTGTCATATTGAGCAACAAGCGTAGTGACGGCGGCGGACAGCACGGGGTCGGTGCTGAGAAGGAGAGCCTCGCTGTCGCTCCCGTGCTCGGCCTGGGCGAGGAGGTCTGCCGCGCAGGCGTCCGCGTCGGCTGTCTCGTCGGCGATCACGACGACCTCGCTCGGTCCGGCCGGGATGTCGATACCGACGCGCGTGGAGACGAGCAGCTTGGCGGCCGTCACGTATGCGTTTCCCGGACCGACGATCCGGTCGACCGGATCGATCGACGTCGTTCCATACGCGAGCGCCGCGACCGCCTGGGCCCCACCGATCGAATACACCTCTTCCAGGCCGAGCTCCCGTGCCACGACGAGCGTCGCCGCAACGGGGTTGGGAGTGACGACCGCGATGCGCCGCACACCGGCAACGAGGGCGGGAATCGCCGTCATCACGAGAGACGAGGGAAGCGGGAAGCGCCCACTCGGAACACAGATACCGACGGAGTCGAGCGGCAACCACCGCCGCTCGGAGACGATGCCCGGTGCCGCCTCTACGGACGTGTCCGGCGGTCGCTGCGCCTCGCTGAACGTCCGAACAGCCGCGATCATCGCGCGCAGCGCCTCGAGAACGTCATCGTCGACTCGCGCCGATTCGATCGCCTTGCTCGTGACGCGAATGCCGTCGGGGCGAGGCCCGTCGAAGCGCTCGGTCCACTCGAGCACCGCCGCGTCGCCTCGCGCCCGAACGTCGGCGACGATCGGCGAGACGACCTGGATCGCGTCGTCGAGACCCGCCCCTCTCACGGGACGAGGCGCTCGATCGGGAGGACGAGAATGGACGTGGCCCCGGCATCACGAAGAGCAGGGAGCAACGACCAGACGTCGTCGGCCGCAACTGCCGCATGGACGGCGATGTCGCCCTCGCTCGCGAGCGTGAGAACCGTGGGCGCCCCCATGCTCGGGAGAACGGCGCGAATCGCGGGCAAGGTCTCGCTCGTCGCATTCATCATCACGTAGCGACGCCTGCGCGCCGCAACCACGCCGGACAGCATGAGCTCGAGTCGCTCGACGAGGTCGCGTTGCTCCTCGACTGCGGCCCGGCCGCCGATCAGAACCGCCTCCGACGAGAGAAGCGTCCCGATCAGCCTGAGCCCGTTGGCGCTCGCGGTGGAGCCGGTCGAGACGAGGTCGACGATCGCATCGGCGAGGCCGAGGCGTGGTGTGGCCTCGACAGACCCGGAGACGGTCACGATCTCGGCCTCGATCCCTCGCTCGCCGAGCAGCATCCTCGTCGACACGGGGTACGCGGTGGCGATACGCAGGCCGCCGAGATCACCGATCGCCGTCTGCGGCGCGTCGTTCGGAACCGCGGCCTGAAGGGTGCAACGCGCGAAGCCGAGCTCGGCGAGGGTGACGACGTCAGCCTCCGCCTCGACCACGAGGTTCGCGCCCGTGACGCCCAGGTGGACGACCCCGTCCTGCACGTACTCGGGGATGTCACTCGGACGAACGAGAAGAAGGTCCACGGGAGCGTTCGCGCACGGAACGACCAGAGAGCGCTCCGTGACCTCGAACGAGAGACCGGCGTCCGCGCACAGTCGAAGCGTCGTCTCGGCCATCCGCCCTTTCGCGGGCACCGCCAACGTCAGCCGACCATCCTGTCCCGCTCGGGTGAACGCGCTCATCGGCGCCTTCCTCGGTCGAGAGCGATGCGATATCCGCCTGCCCCGTGGCGCACCCACTGTGCGACGCGCGTTACGGTGGCGGTCGAGGTGGGGACTCGCTCGGCGATCTCGACGTACGGGACGCCCTGGTCGACGAGGCGCGCGGTCTGCCAGCGGTGCGCGAGCGCCTCGAGCTCGGCCCGCGTGCAGAGATCACGGAGAAAGGCCGTCACCTCGTCGACGGTCTCTGAGCGAGCGGATCGCCTCGGCGAGCTCCGTGATGCCCTCCGTCCCGTCCGTCGTGTCGACGGACGACACACGGCCGGCTGCGGGTCGCGCGGCCTGTCGGGAGGGGTCGTCTCGCTTGGGGCTCTGTCGCCCCTTGCTCTGTCGCCCCATGCTCCTTTGCGTGCTGCTCTGTTGCGTGCGTGCCATCTCTATCCATGATAGCATGATAACGTGTTAATACAAGCGTTCAACGTGATACCGGCCATCGACGTGCTCGAAGGACGCGTTGTCCGGCTGTCACAGGGACGGCGCGAGGCGGTCACGATCGAGGGCGGAGATCCGGTCGAGCTCGCACGCCGTTTCCGCGACGAGGGTGCAGCGAGGCTGCACCTGGTCGATCTCGACGGCGCCTTCAGCGGGTCGCCGACCCCGGGGCTCGTCGAGCGAGTCGCTGCCGCGGCCGGGCTCCCGCTTCAGGTCGGTGGTGGCTACCGCGACGTCGAGCTGATCGACTCGGCCATCGCTGCCGGCGCAGACCGTGTCATGGTCGGAACCGCTGCACTCTCCCCCGCCTTCCTTGCCGACGCTGCCGCACGGTTCGGCGAGCGCCTCGTGATCGCAATCGACGCGCGCGACGGGAAGGTCGCCGTCGACGGCTGGATGCGGGCGTCGGAGACGACGCCAGGCGCCCTGGCCCGGGACTGCGCCTCAGCCGGCATCGAGCGCCTGCTCGTGACGAGCACGGTGAGGGACGGCTCTCTCGCGGGGCCGGACGTCGACCTTCTGCGGGACGTTCTCGGCGCCGGGCTACCTGTGATCGCTGCCGGAGGCGTTTCGTCGCTCGACGATGTGGTCGCCATCCGCGACCTCGGCTGCGAAGCCGCGATCGCGGGGAGCGCGTTGCTCGCAGGACGGTTCACCTCGAACAGGCGCGCGAGCGGCTCGCGCGCTGACGGCGTTCCGTGCCGAGAAAGCAGCACGCTCCGCTTGCCGAATGCACGGCAACCCTGCAGGGTGACGCTACGAGCCGGGAGGGTCGGACCTCCAGCTCTTCGTGATCCCGACCTCGAGTTGCTGCCGCTCCGTGTCGCTCAGGCGTGCGTCGGCGTGGATCGCGCGGTACTGGAGCGGCGGCATCTCGTTCGAGCGGATCACCTCGATCACTTCCTGAAGGTCCGCTTCCTGTGGCCGTTGCCACTCGGAGATTCAGCTTCGAGCGACCTTCTCGACGTCGCGGGTGGTGAGCCAGGAGATCGGCGCGATGTTCGTGTACCACGGCCACACCGTGAGGTTCGAGTGGCAGTCCATGCACGCGCTGCTGGCCAGCTTGCGGGTGGCAGGCGCATTCCACGTGATCTCCTGCACGGTCTTCGGGTTCTCGTGGTCGCGGCCGTACGGGACGACCTGGATGATCAGGCCGGCGACGACGACGAGCACCAGGATGCGGAAGAACCAGCGCACCGCCTAAGCTTGCCCATGCGAAGGACGACCGAAATGTACGGTGGCGGTGTCATCCCCGGACCCCGACGAGGCCGGGACGAACGAGCCGCGCAGGGCGCTGGAGGCCGGCATCGCGAACCGGCGGGTTCAACGGCGCGCTCAGAGGCGCGGCACCGAACGAGCGCGCCACCTGCGCGTCGGGCGGCACGCCGTAGGTCGTCGTTCGCTGGCGCGGCACGCGTCCCGCCGACCGGATCAGCTCCTCCATCTGCTCGGGCGGCAACTCCTGGCCCCACTCCGACCCGGCTGCGCGTGAGATCGACTCGTTCATCAACGTCCCGCCGAGATCGTTGACGCCGGCGGCGAGCGCCTGGCGCACGCCGTCCGGCCCGATCTTGACCCACGACACCTGGATGTTGGTGATCAGCGGGTGGAGAGCGAGTCGCGCGACGGCGTGGACGAGGAGGGCCTCTCCGAACGTCGGGCCTCGGCGTGCAAGGCCGTTGAGGAACATCGGCGCCTCCATCGGCACGAACGGGAGCGGCACGAACTCCGTGAAGCCGCCGCTCCGCTCCTGCTGCTCCCGCGCACGCAGGAGGTGGTTCGCCCAATGCCTCGGACGCTCGACGTGACCCATCATCATCGTCACGTTCGAGCGCAGCCCGACGCGATGGGCCGCTTCGTGCACCTCGAGCCACTGGCCGGTCGAGACCTTGTCCGGGCAGATGATCGCGCGAACCTCGTCGTCGAGGATCTCCGCCGCCGTCCCCGGAAGCGATCCGAGCCCGAGGTCACGAAGTCGCGCGAGATAGTCGTCGAGCGTGACGCCGAGCGTCGCCGCGCCCTGCCAGATCTCGAGCGCCGAGAACGCATGGATGTGAATCTCCGGCAACGCCGCGCGGATCGCCGCGACGACCTCGGCGTAGTAGTCGCCGGTAAACGACGGGTGGATACCGCCCTGGAGGCAGACCTCGGTCGCCCCGCGCTCCCAGGCCTCTTCCGATCGACGTACGATCTCCTCGAGCGGGACGAGGAACGCCGGGCCGCGCAGGTTCTCCGCGAGCTTGCCCTTCGAGAACGCGCAGAAGCCGCACCGGAAATAGCAGACGTTCGTGTACTGGATATTCCGCGTCACGACGTAGGTCACGTCGTCCCCACAGACCTCACGCCGAAGGCGATCGGCAGTGGCGAGGACGCGCTCACGCTCCGCTCCCCTCGTGCTCAGAAGGCGCTCGAGCTCGACCGGGCCGAGCTCCTCTCCGACCAGCTCGTGCGGAGCCGCATCTCGCCGAACGACGAACGGCACCGTCACCGGCTCTCCGGGAGCCCAGCGATCCTCGCGGGCGAGCCCCATCGCGTCTGCCGCACGGCGCACCGACGGACGCACCGCCGGGTCGACCCACCGGTCGAGGTCGTTGGCGAACTCCGGGTAGAGCGGCAGTCGGGGCGCGAGCGCGAGGCCGCGTGACTCGACGGCCTCGCGCAGCCGCTCGGCCTCCGGCCACGGAGCCTCCGGGTTGACGTGGTCGATCGTCACCGGCGAGACACCGCCCCAGTCGTCGATCCCGGCGTCGAGGAGCAGAGGGAAGTCGTCGTACGCCAGGTTCGGCGGCGCCTGGATGTGCCAGTCCGCCCCGAGCAGGACGCGCGCGGCGGCGATCGTCCACCGCTGCTCGTCGAGCGGCGCATCGGGATGACCGGCCATCCTCGTGCCCGGCTTCGCGCGGAAGTTCTGCACGATCACCTCGCCGATGTGACCGTGCTCGTCGTCGAGCTCGGCGAGGGCGAGCAGCGCATCCAGGCGCTCCGCCCGCGTCTCGCCGATGCCGATCAGGATCCCGCTCGTGAACGGGATCGCAAGCTCGCCGGCCAGGCGGATGGTTTCGAGTCGCACCGCAGGCACCTTGTCTGGTGAGGCCCAGTGCGGGCCACCCTTCGACGACAGTCGATCGGAAAGCGTCTCGAGCATGATCCCCATCGACGCGGACACGGGGCGGAGAAGCTCGAGCTCGGCGCGGCTCATCACGCCCGGATTCAGGTGCGGAAGGAGGCCCGTCTCCTCGAGGACGAGGCCTGCGCAGTGCGCGAGGTACTCGATCGTGCTCGAGAACCCGAGCGCGGCGAGCTCCTCCCGCGCGACCGCGTACCGCAGCTCGGGCTTGTCGCCGAGGGTGAACAGCGCCTCGGTGCACCCTGCGGCAGCCCCGGCTCGCGCGATCGCGAGGACGTCGTCGACCGGCAGGTAGGCTCGCTCGCCACGGCGCGGCGGCCGCGCAAATGTGCAATAGCCGCACACGTCACGACAGAGGGTCGTCAGCGGGATGAAGACCTTCGGTGAGTAGGTGACGCGATCGATGCGTCGAGCAGCACGCGCCTCCGCCAGGAGGTCGTCGAGCGATGCAGCGAGTATCTCGGAGACGAGGTGGGCCATCGGCGATGCGAACTGTCGCCGGGCGGTCTCCTCGCGCCGGTCGCGGTGAGACTAGCGGAGCGCCGTGCCGGCCCGTCGCAGTCGCGGTACCTCGCGCGGGCGAGACAAGGTGCCGCTCCTACGTCCCGCGGTAACCCCAGAGCCCGCCGAAGGAACGCCATGAGCCCTTCTGCCAGCGCTGCAGGATCATCTGCTCGACCGGAAAGTGGTCCTTTCCCTTCGTCTTCACGACGATGCCGGGAAGCATGAACGGGTTCCCCGCGGACGTGAACGTGTCGAGCGTCTTGCGGAGCGACTCGCGGGTGAGGTCCTTGCCGACCTTCCGGAGCGCGTCGATCACCGTCCAGGCAGCCGCCATGCCGTAGACGTAGAGCGAATCGGCGGCGTTCGCACCCGCGGCGTACTGGCTTCATGATCTTGCGGTAGAGCTTCATCGCCGCGTCCTTCTTCCAGGCCGCATCGGTCGGATCCTTGACGAACTGGATCGAGATCGTGCCGTTCACGAGCTTGTTCTGGCCCCCTGCCGCCGCAATCTGCATCGAGGTGGAGGAGGCGGCGCCGGCGCTGTTGATCACGTGCCTGGGCTTCCAGCCGAGCTTGTTCGCGAACTGGTACGCCTGAATCGCGTAGTCGGCTGTCGCGAAGATCGCGAGCGTGTCCGCGCCGGAGGCCTTCAGCTTGGCGATCTGCGGCGCGACGTCTTGCGATGTGACGTCGTACGGCTGGGCGGCGATGACCTTCGCCTTGGAGCGCTGCAGGCCGCGCTTGAGGCCTCCGAGCAGATCCTTCCCGTAGTCGTCGTCCTGGAAGAGCACAGCGACTCTCGTGCTCCCCGCCGTCCGCGCGAGGAACTTGCCGTAGACCCAACCTTCGGCCTGGTAGCTCGGCTGGAGCCCGATGCTGTACGGGTATTGCGCGTAGTCGCGCCCGAACGTCGTCGCGCCCGACGAGACGAACACCTGCGGGACCTTCATCGCGTTCAAGTAGGGGCGCACCGCCAGGTTCTGCGCCGTTCCGAGGGAGTTGAAGACCGCAAACACCTTGTCCTGCTCGACGAGCTGCCGCGTCGCCACAACGCTTAGCGCCGGGTTGGAGGCGTCATCGACGACCTTGTAGACGATCTTGCGGCCGTTGACGCCACCCCTCGCGTTGACGTACTTGAAGTAGGCCTCGGCACCGCGCGCAACGGCGGCGTACTGCGATCCAGGGCCGGTCAACGGTGCCGTCCCGCCGAGGAAGATCGTGCTGTCCGTCACGCCCGGGTCGTTCGTGGCGCCGACGGTCCCCGCGATCGCGACCGTGACCCCGAGGGTGAGCGCAGCAACGAGCGCAGCGCTTATCGGGATCAACGTGCGATTCATCGGGGTCCATCTCCTTCGTCGTCTGGCGAGGGCCGGCAGTGCTCGTGACGATGGTAGCCCCCGAGTGTTAGGGCTTCGGAAAGTCTTGGCGCCGCCGCGCGAGCTGCGTGAAACGCGAGAGAAGGCCCGCTGCGCCGCCGGGGAGCGCGAGCACGAGGAGGATCAGGATCACGCCGTAGATGACCGCCGGCGCACCGGGGGACTTGGAGATGTTCTGGGCCCAAAGTGGCATGAACTGGATGAAGATCGCGCCCACGATGAGCCCCTTGAGCGAGCCGAGGCCGCCGACGACCACGCCGACGAGCAGGATGATCGAGAGCGCGACCGGGAACGAGTCCGGATTCACGAACGTCGTTGCGATGGCGAACAACGCCCCTGCAGCACCGGCGTACGCGGCGCTGATCCCGAATGCGAGAACCTTTGTCCGTGTCAGGTTGACTCCCGACGAGACCGCCGCCGTCTCGCTGTCCCGCACCGCCCGGAACGCGCGGCCCGTGCGCCCGCGCAGAACCAGCCAGGCGACCACGTAGCCGATCAACCCCACGGTCCACGAGAGGTAGTAGAGCCAGTTGTTGAACGTGATCTCGAAGCCCGCGAACTCGCACGGGTGTGAGCGACGCCGTCAGCTCGGGGATCCCGAAGAGGTTGATCCCACTGCCGCCGCCCGTGAAGTCCTCGAAGCGCTTGAGAATCGAGGGCATCGCGACCGCGATCGCGAACGTTGCCAACGCGAGATAGAGGCCCGTGAGGCGGGCGGCCGGGAGCCCGAAGAGAACGCCCGCTGCCCCGGCGACGAGGATCGCGATCGGGATCGTGACGATGTCCTTGACCCCGTGATCGGCCATCAGGATCGCGGTGGTGTACCCACCGATCGCCATGAAGGCGCCGTGGCCGAGCGAGATCTGCCCCGTGTAGCCGGTCAGGATGTTCAGCCCCGTCAGCGCCACGAGGTAGATCCCGACGTAGGCGAACTGCTGTGCGCGGAAGTCGTTCACGAACGCGGGCAGCGCGTACACGGCGACGGTCAGCACGGCGAACGCGAGCAGGGCACGGACAGTGGCACGGCTCATCACGGCTAGACCTTCTTCACCATCGGCCGACCGAAGAGACCCGCCGGTCGAACGAGGAGGACGACGAGTATGACGAGCAGTGCCGCCGGGAGCTGGAGCTCGGCGCTGACGAAGTCGACGTACGTGCCGAGCAGGTTGAGCCCGACGCCGAGTACCAGCCCTCCGACGACGGCCCCGACCGGCGAATCGATTCCCCCGAGCACGGCGGCCGCAAACGCGTAGATCAGAACCGATTGCATCATGTTGGGATCGAGGAAGTGGGTCGGGGCCGTCAGCATCCCGGCGATCGCACCGAGCACCGCCGCGAGACCCCAGCCGAGCCCGAGCATCCACGGCACTCGCACTCCCACGAGTCGAGCTTCGTTCGGGTTCACGGCGGAGGCCCGCAGCGCGAGCCCGACCTTCGTGAACTGGAAGAACGCCCACAGGACGACGACCGTCACGAGGGTGACGATGATCGTGCCGATGTCGAGCACGGAGATCGCGACTCCGCCGATATCGACTGTCTCGCGTCCGAACGGGCTGTCGACTGCACGAACCTCGCCCGTCCAGATCCACGTCATCAGCCCGTTGAGGCCGAGGAGCAACCCGATCGTGACGATCACGACGCGGATCTGAGACCCTCGCTCGACCGGCCGGATCACGGTCTGGTGAATTCCGACCCCTCCGACGAACGAGACGAGGATCGTGATCGCGAACGCCGGCCAGTACGAGACCCCGTGGTTCGTCGTCAGCGTCCACAGGATGTAGGTCGAGAACGTCGCCATCTCGCCCTGCGCGAAGTTGATCACGCCGGTCGCGCGGTGGATGAGCACGAGGGCGAGCGCGAGCGCCCCGTAGATGCCACCGGCCGCGAGCCCCGAGACGACCTGTTGGAAGAAGTCGGCCATCAGTACCCGAGGTAGCTCCGTCGGATGGCATCGTCGGCCTTCAGGTCGACACTCGCGCCCGACACCGCGACCGTCCCGACCTCGAGGACGTAGGCCGTCGACGCCGCGTTGAGCGCGACACGCGCATCCTGCTCGACGACGAGAACCGTCAGCCCCTCCTTCTCGTTGAGGTCTCGCACGATGCGAAAGATCTCGCGGACGATGAGGGGAGCGAGACCGAGCGACGGCTCGTCCAGCATCAGTAGTCGCGGCCTCGCCATCAGCGCCCGCGCGATCGCGAGCATCTGCTGCTCGCCGCCCGAAAGCGTGCCGGCCGACTGATCGCCGCGCTCGCGGATCCAGGGGAAGTACTCCGACATCCTGCCGATGTCCGCCTTCACCGAGCGATCACGGCGCGTGTACGCGCCGAGCCTGAGGTTCTCGACGACCGAGAGCTCGGTGAAGGTGCCGCGGCCTTCCGGGACGTGGGCGATCCCGGCCTTCGCCGCCGCCTCCGGGCCGCCTCGGAGCGGCTTGCCGGCGAGGAGGATCTCACCGCTGCGCTTGACCGTGCCGGAGATCGCCCGGAGCGTCGTCGTCTTGCCGGCGCCGTTTGCTCCCAGCACCGCGACGACGGCCCCGTCGGGGACGTCGATCGAGACGCCGCGCAGCGCCTGCACCGGCCCGTAGCGGGCCTCGACGTCGCGAAGCTCGAGGAGCGAGCTCATTGGTCGTCGTCGCTCCCGAGGTAGGCCTCGATCACGTCCGGGTTGGCGCGCACTTCCTCGGGTGTCCCGTCGGCGATCTTGCGGCCGAAGCTGAGGACGTTCACATGGTCGGAGATGCGCATGACGAGGCTCATGTGGTGCTCGACGAGGAGCACCGTCAGCTCGTGATCGTCGCGCACACGCAGGATGAAGTCGCCGAGCTCCTCCACCTCCTCGTGGTTGAGCCCGCCGGCGGGCTCGTCGAGCAACAGGAGGCGGGGCTTCGCTGCGAGCGCGCGCGCGAGCTCGACTCGCTTCTGGATCCCGTAGGGCAGCTCGGCCGCAGGCTGATGCTTGCGGCTCCCGAGGCCGACGTACTCGAGCGTCGCGAGCGCCTCGGCCTCTCCGGCGCCACGGCCGAGCGCATGGGCGCCGACGAGCACGTTCTCGAGGACGGACATCGACTTGAAGAGATTGATGTTCTGGAACGTGCGCGCGATCCCGCGACGCACGATGCCGTGCGGCGGCGTCTGGAGGAGCGACCGTCCGTCGAGCTCGAGTCGACCGCCGTCCGGCTTGTAGAGCCGCGTGATGACGTTGAAGGCCGTCGTCTTCCCCGCGCCGTTCGGGCCGATCAGGCCCGAGATCTGGCCCGGCTCGACGTCGAACGAGACGCCGTCGAGGGCGACAATTCCCCCGAATCGCAAGGTGATTCCCTCAACCGACGAGCAACGTAGCCACTGAATCAGGGAGCCTACTGCTCCGCGCGGTCGGAAGCTGCCGAGCCGTCGGCGGCTCACGGAAGCCGGGGCGCCCACAGCCCGGCGAGGCCGATCGCAGCGGCGAGGAAGGTCGCCGCCGCGATGACGAAGCCGGCGGTGACCTCGCGCGGCTTGTCCTTGGTCGCAACGACGCTGCCGAGCTTTCGATAGACGGCGGCGAGCCGATCGGCGTCGGTCGCCTCGAACGTCGTGCCTCCCGTCGCCTCGGCGATCCTCGCGAGCGTCTGGCGATCCGGCGGGACGGGCACGACGACGTCAACGCCGTCGCGCCTGATCGTCACGCTCCCATCCAGCGTCCCGAGCGCGATCGTGTCGACCGGGATGCCGGCCTGCCGCGCCAGGTCCGCACCCTGCAGCGGGTCGAGAATGCCGCGGGTCTGGGCGCCGTCGGAGAGCAGGACGACCGCACCTGCTTTCGTCGGCGCGCCGGTCGTGGCGCCGCCCTCACCCGTCGAGAGCTGAACGAGCTCGACGCCACGCGCGACGGCATCGCCGATCGCCGTCCCGAAGCCGGGCGACAGAGCCTCGATCGCCGCGTGAACCTGCTCCCGGTCGGTCGTCGGCGACGCGAGCACGACGGGATCGTCAGAGAATGCGACGACGCCGATCCTGACCTGCGACGGGACCCTGTCGACGAACGAGCTGATCGCCTTTCGGGCCGCCTCGAGCCGGCTCGGCGCGACGTCGACCGCGTTCATCGAGACGGAGACGTCGACGACGAGGACGACCGTCGCGCGATCGACCGGTGCGGCGACGACGACGCGCGGACGGGCGACCGCGATGCACAGGAGCAGGAGCGTGCTGAGGAGGAGGGCCGCGACGAGGTGGCGCTTCCAGCTCGACCGGCCCGCAACGCTCGCGAGCACGGCGAGGTTCGGGAACGAGATCGCCCCGCTTGGTGGCTTCCGCTCGATCCAGAGATACGCCAGGAACGCAGCGACAGGAACGGCAAGAGTGACGAGGAGGAGGGGCGACGCGAAGGTCACGGCACCCTCGCGCACAGCGCGCGCACCTGCACCTCGGCGCTCGGACCGGCCGCGGATGTCGACCTGATGCTGGCGACGACGGCGCGGCCGACGACGGCTCGCGTGACGCGAACGGCGGTCAACATCGCGCTCGAGGGCGTGAGCTGTTGGCGGAAGGCGACCGCATGTGAGGAGCCGATGAGCCGCGATCCCGACGGGCACGCGACCCGGACGACGAACGACGGACGTCGCACCTTGCGCGAGACGACGATGCTCCGCACGGGCTGCGACGGCTTCACCCCCGGTGACGCGGCCGAGACGGCTGTGAGCGCCCGTCCCCCGCCCCCCTGCGTGGGAATGCAGCCGATGAACGGCCTGAAGCTCGACGGCCCCGCCCCCACCCGGGTCCGGACGGCCTCGAAGACGACGCTCCGCCTCGTCGTGACGCCCGGCCCGACCGGGCTCCCCAATTCGGCGCGGAACGACACATCGACGTCCCGGCTCGCCACGCGGGAGTCCGTGCCAGCGACGATGTACCCGGCCGCGGGGCAGGCCAGCTCGTACTCGACGCCACCCGGCGGAACGACGACCCACGGGCCCGCGAGCGGGAGGCAGACGCGCAGTCCCTCGCATTCGTCGGCTGCACCAGCCGTCGGTGCGGCGACCGCGATGGCGACCGCCGCGAGCGCGATCGCGAGCGGCGGGCAGACGAGGCGGGCCTCTCACAACGGCCTCCTCGTCCACGCCACGGAGAGCCCCGAAGCGATCAGGAGCAGCGCCGCTCCCGCACCCGCGAACGCTGCCGTGACCTCACGCTGCTCGCGCTTCTTTCCGAGGCGCCCGCCGAGGTCTCGATAGACCTGCTCGAGACGGTCGGCGGTCGGCGCCGCGGTGTACCGACCACCCGTGATCCGCGCGATCTCCTCGAGAGTCTTCGTATCCGGAGTGACCGTGACCTGCTCCTCGAGGCCGTTCGGCAGCGGTACGACGACGACCGCGTCGGCCGTACCGAGCGCGACGGTGTTGACGGGGACACCGAGCTTCTTCGCGTCCTCCGCTGCCTGCTGCGGCGTCCTCGTTCCGGAGGTCTGCTCGCCGTCCGAGAGCAGCACCACGGTCGCCGGGCGCGCATCCGACGGCAGCGGCTGCCCCGGGGCGAGACCGGAGCGCGCGGTGGCGACCGAACGATCGATCGCGTCGCCGATCGCCGTCCCCGAGCCGAGCCGGATCTGGTCGAGCGCAGCGCGGGCGGCATCGCGATCGGTCGTCGGCGTGAGTGCCACCGATGCGGCCGTCGAGAACGTGACGATCCCTACCGCATAGTCGCTCGGCGCGACGTCGAGAAACGCGCGAGCGGCGGTGAGAGCGGCGGCGAGGCGGGAAGGCTGGACATCGGTCGCCGACATCGAGCGGGACACGTCGAGGGCGAGCACGACGGTGGCCGACCGATCCGGGACGGAGAGCGTCGCTCTCGGCCGTGCTACGCCGACGATGAGCGTCGCGAGCGCAACGATCGCGAGTGCGAAGGGCAGCAGGCGCCTGATGCGCCGTGGTGCAGGCAACGAGGCCGCGAGGAGCGCGGGCGTCCCGAAGACGGCTGCCTGGGTACGCCTGCGCCGCTCGCCGAGGACGAGCATCACGACGAGGACGGGGACGATCAGCAGCGCGACGAGCGCAAGTGGCGTTCCGAAGGTCATCGACGCCTGCCTCCGAGGTGGGCGGCGAGCGCGCGGAGCCAGTCGCCCCTGGTAGAGAGAACGACATGGGAGGCGCGTGCGGACGTGAGATCGGCGGCGACGTCGCGACGGTCGAGCGCGGCAGCCTCGGCGAACCGTGACGCGCAGGTTGGGATCGCCGGTATCGACACGCAGTCGCGCGCCGGACTCGGGATCCGAGAACCAGACCTCCCCCACGTCGACGAGGTCATCCTCGCGCGGATCGCGTATCTCGACGGCGAGCACATCGTGGTGGCCGGCGAGGTCCACGAGTTGTGGCTTCCAGTCGCGAGGGCCGCGAAAGTCCGACACGACCGCGATCAACGATCGCTGCCGGGCGACCGCACCGAGCGTCGTCAGCGCCGGGCCGCAGGTCGGCTGCAACCCCGCCGGCAGAGCTTTCGTCACCGAGCGCGAGCAGCAGGCCGACGAGCCCGGCGCGGCCCTGCCGCGGCGGCAGAGGCACGGCGCTGCCGGCGCCGAACGGCACAAGCCCGACGCGGTTCCCGCGAACGCTCGCCGCGTGCCCGAGCGCCAGGGCGACGCCGAGGGCGACGTCGGCCTTGCGCCGGTCGGCAGTCCCGAAGTCCATCGACGGCGTCCGATCGAGCACGACCCACGTGACGAGAACGCGCTCGGCGAGCTGCACGCGGATGTGCGGCTCACGGGTTCTCGCGGTCACGTTCCAGTCGATCAGGCGGACGTCGTCGCCGGGAACGTAGGGCCTCACCTGCGCGAGCTCGCTTCCGCGGCCGAGCAGGCTCGAGCGATGGTCACCGGCCAGGAGGCCGTCGACCCGACGACCGATGGAGAGCTCGAGTGCCCGGAGCAGCGGCTCCGGCATCGGCCCGGGGCCGGGGCGCTCCGGCGTCTCGACGACTCCGAATGCCCGCAGCGGGCTCACGCGGCGACCGGCCTCCCGAGCTCGAGCGGCGGTGCCGCCACCGCCAGGAGAACGGCCTCGAGCACGTCGTCCGCCGTTCGTTGCTCGGCGAGCGCGCGGTAGGTCAGCACGAGGCGATGCCGGAGCGCGTCCCGTGCGAGCGATCGGACATCGCTCCCGAGCACGTAGTCGCGGCCGTGAATCAGCGCGAGAGCACGGGCGCTCTGCACGAGCGAGATCGGCCCGCGCGGGCTCGCACCGTATTCGACGAGTCCCACGATCTCGGTGAGCCCGAAGGCGCCGGGATCGCGCGTGGCCTCGGCGAGGGAAACGGCATAGGCGACGATCGAAGGGTCGACGTAGACATCGAGCACGGCACGCTGCAGCTGCTTCAACGACGCGATCTCGAGCACCTGACGGACCGCCACCGGATCGACGAGCGACCGTTGCACGACCGTCAGCTCCTCGTCCCGGCTCGGATAGCCGACGATGACCTTGAGCATGAAACGGTCGACCTGTGCCTCCGGGAGGGGATAGGTTCCCTCCGATTCGATCGGGTTCTGCGTCGCCATGACGAGGAAGGGATCGGGAACGCGGAGCGTGTCGTGGCCGATCGTCACCTGCCGCTCCTGCATCACCTCGAGCAGCGCGGACTGCACTTTCGCGGGCGCGCGGTTGATCTCGTCGGCGAGGAGGAAGTTGCAGAAAACCGGGCCTTCCTCGGTATCGAAGCTGCCCGAGTCCGGCCGGTAGATCCTCGTTCCGACGAGATCGCTCGGCACGAGATCCGGCGTGAACTGGACGCGACGAAAGCTGCCGCCGAGAACGGCTGCTGTGGTCTTGATCGTCAGCGTCTTGGCGAGGCCCGGCACGCCCTCGATGAGAAGATGCCCGCCCGCGACGAGGCAAACGAGAACGCGCTCCAGCATCTCGTCTTGTCCCGCGATCACCCGCTTGATCTCGACGAGGGCCTCTTCCAGCTGGCCTCGGTGATCGGCGGGCTCGGCCGCCGGGGGGATCTCGGGGGTAGACATCGGGCTCCTCCTTTGCGATGGCTTCGGCCTTCGAGCCAGCCTAGACAGACCGCCCGCAGACAGAGTGAACGGACGGTTAAGCAAGGCTCCGCTCGTCGACAGAGCGCGAACCCTCTAGGATCAGCGGCAGTGGACCTGCGCGACACCCCCGACGAGGCGTCCTTCCGCGCGGAGCTCAGCTCCTGGCTCGAGGCGAACGTTCCGCCCGACCTCCGCGGCCACCGCGGCGGCGAGGAGCGCTACTCGGACAGCGCGATCCGTGACTGGAGCCGCGCGCTCTACGACGCCGGCTACATCGGCCTCACGTGGCCGAAGGAGTACGGCGGCGGCGGCAAGCCCTACAGCTACCAGGCGATCTTCCTCGAGGAGACGGCGCGGGCCGAGGCACCGCCGCACCTCGGCGTCATCGGGCTCGGCATGGCCGGCCCGACGATCATCGCGCTCGGCAGCGACGAGCAAAAGGGGCGCCACCTCCAGCGCATCCTCTCGGCGGAGGAGATCTGGTGCCAGGGCTTCTCCGAGCCCGATGCCGGATCCGACCTCTCCGCCGTTCGCACGAGCGCGCGGCTCGAAGGATCCCATTTCGTCGTCGACGGCCAGAAGGTGTGGTCGTCGTACGCGCACATCGCGGACTGGTGCATCCTCGTTACGCGGAGCGACCCCGACTCGGAGCGGCACGCGGGTCTGACGTACCTGATCGTCGACATGAAGTCGCCCGGGGTCGAGGTACGACCACTTCGCCAGATCACGGGCGAGGCGGAGTTCAACGAGATCTTCTTCACGGGCGTCGAGGTTCCCGTCGAGAACGTGATCGGCGAGATCGGCGCGGGCTGGCAGGTCGCGATGACGACGCTCCTCCACGAGCGTGGGACGCTCGGCTTCGCGCTGACCGCCGCGCTCGAGGTGATGGTCGGGAAGCTGATCGAGCTCGCCCGCGACCGCGGCGCGACACCGTTGCAGCGCGACGCTATCGCGCGCGAGTGGATCGAGCTGCAAGGGCTCCGCTACACGGCCTACCGGTCGTTGTCAGCACTCATGAAGACCGGTGTTCCCGGGCCGGAAGGATCGATCCTCAAGCAGCAGTGGTCCGAGGCGGCGCAGCGCCTGACGAAGCTCGCCCTCGAGCTTCTCGGGCCGGACGCACAGCTCCTCGCCGGGAACGCACCCTATGCCGGGTACTGGCAGTACGCGCAGCTCCGAAGCCGCGGCAACACGATCGAGGCCGGCACGTCCGAGATCCTCCGCAATATCATCGCCGAGCGCGTGCTCGGTCTCCCGAGGTCGCGATAATGGATTTCGCGTTCACGCCCGAGCAGGACGAGCTCCGCGCCCAGGCGCGAGCGTTTCTCGCCACCCATCCCGAGCCGACCTGGCGGGAGCTCGCAGAGCTCGGCTGGACCGGGGTCTCGGTCGGCGAGGCGGACGGAGGAGCGGGGCTCGGATTCCTCGAGGAGGCAATTCTGTTCGAGGAGATGGGCCGGGCTCTCACGCACGCGCCGTACTGGTCGACCGTCGGCGTCGTGTTGCCCGCGCTTCCGCCCGACCTGCAGGGCGAGGTGGCGCGGGGCGAAGCGAGCTGGACGCTGGCCACCGGGCCGCTCGTCGCCGACCTCGACACGGCGACCCGCGTCGCGTGCATCGGGGGCGACTCGATCTGGGAGCTCGAGGGCGCCGATCGCGAGGTGCTGTCGACAAACGACGAGACGCGGCCCCTGGGCGTCGTCTCGGGCGGGGCGCCGGGACGCAAGCTCGCAAGCTCCGCCCTCATGCCACAGATCCGTACCCGCTCGTTGACCGCATTGTCGCTCGAGGCGTGCGGAGTCGGCTCGCGGGCGCTCGAGCTCGCGGTCTCCTACGCGAAGGAGCGCGAGCAGTTCGGAAAGCCGATCGGCACCTACCAGGCGATCTCGCATCCGCTCGCGACGACGCTCATGGAGCTCGAGCTCGGCCGGTCGCTCGCCCTCTTCGCCGCGTGGTGCATCGCCGAGGGCGACGAGCGCGCGTCGATCGCGGCAGCTGCGGCGAAGTCGCACTGCGCCGACGCGGCGGTCGCGGCCTGCGAGCGGTCGATCCAGGCCCACGGCGGGATCGGCTTCACCTGGGAGCACGTCCTCCACCGGCTCTACAAGCGTGCCCTGTGGATCCAGGCCTGGGGAGCGTCCGGAGCGCAGCTCCGCTCCGAGGTGGCTGCCCATCTACTCGACGACGACGGGGAGTGAGATGCAGGGACTGACGATGGACTACGAGCTGAATGTGGGAGCGATCCTGCGCCGTGGGGAGCAGCTGTTCGCCCACAAGGAGATCTCGAGCAGGCTGCCGGACAAGAGCTGGCACACGTACACCTACGCGGACTTCGCCCGTCGTGCGAAGCAGCTCGCTCTCGCGCTCCGGAACGAGCTCGGGCTCGTCGACGGCGACCGCGTCGCCACGTTCGCATGGAACCACCACGAGCACCTGGAGGCCTATCTCGGAGCGCCGATGGGCGGGTTCGTCACGCACACGCTCAACCTGAGGCTTCACCCGGACGATCTCACCTACATCGCGACGCACGCGGGCGATCGGGTGCTGATCGCCGACAAGACGCTCTGGCCGCTCGTGGAGGCCTTCAAGGATCGCGTCGGCTTCGAGCACGTGGTTGCGGTCGGCGCCGGAGAGACGCCTCCCGGTGCGATCGACTTCGAGGAGCTGCTCGCGACTGCCGATCCCGCGGCGTTCTCCTATCGCGACATCGACGAGCGCTCGGCGGCGGCGATGTGCTACACGAGCGGCACGACCGGCAAGCCCAAGGGCGCGGTCTACTCGCATCGGGCGATCGTGCTCCACTCGCTCGCCGCGACGCAAGCCGGCTCGCTCGGCGCCGCCGAGGACGACGTCGTTCTGCCCGTCGTACCGATGTTCCACGCGAACGCCTGGGGCTTCCCGTTCACGTGCACGCTCGTCGGCTCCGACCAGGTCTTCCCGGGGCCGCACATGGATCCGACGTCACTGCTCGACGCGCTCGTCGAGAAGGAGGTCACCGTCACCGCCGGCGTGCCGACGATCTGGCTGGGGATCCTGCAGCTGCTGGACGCCGAGCCCGACAGGTGGGACCTGTCGCGGCTGCGGTCGATGATCGTCGGCGGCGCGGCAGCCCCACGATCGATGATCGAGGGCTTCGAGAAGCGCCACGGCCTGCACATCGTGCACGCCTGGGGGATGACCGAGATGGCGCCGATGGGCACGGTCTCCTCGCTCTCGAGCCGTGAGCTCGCCCTCTCCGAGGACGAGCAGTACGCCTACCGCGCCAAGCAAGGCCTGTCCCGCCCCCTTCGTCGAGATCCGCGCGCGCGGCGACGGAAGGGCTCGTCCCCTGGGACGGGGCCACGATGGGCGAGCTCGAGGTGCGCGGCCCCTGGATCTCCTCGTCGTACTACGAGGCACCCGAGGCGGGCGACCGCTGGACCGAGGACGGCTGGTTCAAGACCGGGGACATCGTCACCATCGAGGCGAACGGCTACGTCGAGATCCAGGACCGCTCGAAGGACCTCGTCAAGTCGGGCGGCGAGTGGATCTCGACCGTCGCACTCGAGAACGCGCTGATGGGCCATCCTGCGGTCTCGGAGGCGGCCGTGATCGCAGTTCCCGACGAGAAGTGGTCGGAGCGCCCGCTCGCCGTGGTCGTCTTCCGCGAGGGCCAGACGGCGGATGCCGACGAGCTCCGCGCGTTCCTCGCGCCGCATTTCGCGAAATGGTGGCTGCCGGAACGGTTCGAGGCCGTCGACGAGATCCCGAAGACGGCCGTCGGCAAGTTCCGCAAGACGGCGCTTCGAGAGCAGTTTTCCTAGACGTCGTTCGGCCACCGAGGAGGAACAGTGGGAACGTTCATCACGATCGAGCACGAGGGCGCGGTCGCGCTCGTCACGATCGAGAACCCCCCCATGAATGCGCTCTCAGCCGCGCTCCTGGAGGAGCTCGAGATCGAGATCGACCGGCTCGACGGCGACCCCGACACGCGCGCGGTGGTGCTCCGCGGCGCGGGTGAGCGTGCGTTCGTCGCGGGCGCGGACATCAAGGAGTTCCCGGCGCTTCGCGAGCGGGGCGGCGGAGAGGGCGGCGCGGCGCGCGGCCTCCATGCGCTCGGCCACCGGATGGACGCGGCCCGGATCCCGTTCGTGGCGGCGATCCAGGGCTTCTGCCTCGGCGGCGGCCTCGAGCTCGCGATGTGCTGCGACGTGCGCATCTGCGCACAGGACGCGAGGCTCGGCCAGCCCGAGATCAAGCTGGGACTGATTCCGGGAGGCGGCGGCACGCAACGCCTGCCGCGGCTCGTCGGCATCGGCCGGGCCAACCTGCTCAACCTCGGCGGGGAGTTCATCGACGCCGAGACGGCGTACGCGTGGGGGCTCGTCGAGCGGGTCGTGCCGACCGACGAGCTGATCTCGGTGGCAACCGGGATCGCCGCGGGCTTCGCCGCGCAGTCACCGCACGCCGTTGCCGTCGTCCGGGAGCTCACCCGGACGACGCGCGACCTCTCGCTCGAGGAGGGCCTGCGACGGGAGGCGGACGGCTTCCGCCGCTGTCTCCTGAGCGAGGACGGGCAGGAGGGCGTGGCGGCGTTCCTCGAAAAGCGCGCGCCCACGTTTTCGGGCCGCTGATGAAGGCTGTCGTCCTCGAGGGGATCGGTGAGCCCGAGGAGCTCGTCGTTCGCGAGCTCCCGCCGCCCGTCGCGGCAGCAGGGCAGAGCATCGTCGACGTCAGAGCATCCGCGATCAACTTCCTCGAGGTCCTGGTCCGGCGCGGCCTCTACCCGCAGATGCCCGACCTTCCCTGGGTGCCCGGCACCGAGGTCGCCGGCACGACCACAGACGGCCGCCGCGTTCTCGGCCTCGTGCGCTCGACGGGCGGCGGATACGCGGAGCAGGTCGCGCTCGACGACCAGTGGACGTTCGACCTGCCCGACGGCGCCTCGTTCGAGGAGGGCGCCAGCTTCCTGATGGCGTACCTGACAGCGTGGATCCCGCTCACGAGGCAGGCTCGCGTCGGCCCCGGTACCCGTGTCCTCGTCCATGCGGCCGCGGGTGGGGTCGGAAGCGCGGCGGTCGTCGCTGCCCGCCACCTCGGCGCCGAGGTCGTCGCGACGGTCGGCTCGCTCGCGAAGGCCGAGCTGCCGCTCTCGCTCGGGGCCGCCCAGGCGATCACGTACGAGCAACTCCCGGAGGTCGAGCCCGTCGACGTCGTCGTCGACCCCGTCGGTGGCCAGGTCTTCGCGGATTCGATACCGCTCCTGCGTCCCCTCGGTTCGGTCATCGCGATCGGCTTCGCGGGCGGGCCCTGGCCGGCGCTCGATCCCGCTCTTCTGGTCGGGCGAAACGTGGGAGTGCAGGGCTTCTACCTCGGCCGGCTGATGCAGCGCGAGCCCGCGCTCGTCCGAGACGCCGCCCTCGAGCTCCTGCGTCTCTGGAGCGCCGGGAGCCTGCACCCGATCGTCGGCGCGACCTTCCCGCTTGCGGACGCGGCGGGCGCGCACCGCCTGATCGAGGAGCGACGATCGACGGGCAAGGTCGTGCTCGTCCCGTGAACGCGATCGTCACCGGTGGAGCCTCTGGTCTCGGTGCCGCGATCGTCTCCCGCCTGACGGTCGAGGGCTTCGACGTCGCCGTCCTCGACCTGACGACCGGGTTCGACGTCACCGATCCGCAGCACTGGGAGGCGGTCGAGCCGGCCGACATCGCCTGCCTCAACGCCGGCGTTCTCGGCGGCGGCACGGACCCGGCTTCGATCACCCTCGAAAGCTACCGCCGGACGATGGCAGTCAATGTGGACGGCGTCTTCCTGGGGATCCGGCACCTCGCCCGGGTGATGCCCGACGGCGGCCGGATCGTCGCCACCGCCTCGCTCGCCGGCCTGACCGCCATGCCTTCCGATCCGGTGTACACCGCCAGCAAGCATGCGGTCGTCGGTCTCGTCCGCAGCGTCGCCCCGACGCTCGCCACACGCGGGATCTCTATCAACGCCGTGTGCCCGGGTATCGCCGACACACCGATGCTTACCGGCGCCGCGCGCGACGCGATCGAGGACGCAGCGTTTCCGCTCGTGGCGGCGGCGGACGTGGCAGCTGCCGTCTGGTTGGCTCTCTGCTCCGGGCGAACGGGGCATGCGTGGGCGGTGCAGCCCGGACGAGACCCCGTCGACTTCCGGTTCCCGAACGTTCCCGGCGCCAGGACGCCCGAAGGCGTCGTCGTGCCGCCGCCCGACCTCGCGCACTGACGCGCCCGACCCTAGGAGAACTCCCAGTTGTCGCCCGCGGCGTACGTCTTGAGGATCCGGCGTGCCACGACCATGCGGTGCACCTCGTCCGGCCCGTCGTAGATCCGTCCGGCACGCGCCTGCATCGCCATCTCGGCGAGGGGCGTGGCATCGGTGAGACCACGGGCGCCGTGCACCTGGATCGCCCGGTCGATGACCTCGTTCAGGACCGAGGCGGCGTAGAACTTGAGGAGCGAGACCTCGACCCGCGCCTCCGACCCCTCGTCTATCTTGCGAGCCGTCTCCATCGTAAGCAGGCGACACGCCTGGATCTCGGCAGCCGAATCCGCGATCCAGTTCTGCACCGTCTGCTTCTCGGCAAGAGGGCCGCCGAACGCTTCCCGCTCGAGCGAGTACGAGCACATCAGGTCGAAGGCCCGCTGCATCTGCCCGAGCCAGCGCATGACGTGATGAATGCGTCCGGGCCCAAGCCGCTTCTGCGCGAGCCGGAACGCCTCACCGCGCTCGCCGAGCGTGTTCGCGACGGGGACGCGAACGCCGCTGTAGCGCACCTCGCAGTGCGTGTTCCAGCCTCGCCCTCGATGGCCCATCACGGCGGTCGGCGTGATCTCGACCCCGGGCGTGTCGGTCGGCACGAGGATCATCGTGCCCCTGGCGTAGGTGCTCGCCTCCGGATCGGTGATCGCGAACACGATCCCGAAGGTCGATCGGTCGGCGCCACTCGAGAACCACTTGTGCCCGTCGATCACCCACTCGTCGCCGTCCAGCACGGCTCTCGTTCGCAGCAGGGTCGGGTCGGAGCCCGCCACGTCGGGCTCGGTCATCGAGAAGAACGAGCGTGCGCGACCCGAGACGAGCGGCTCGAGGAATCGCACCTTCTGGTCGGCCGAGCCGAAGTGATGGAGGATCTCGGCGTTCCCGGCATCGGGCGCCTGGCAGCCGAATACGAGCTGAGCCCAGCGGGAGCGGCCGATCTCCTCGTTCAGGCAGGCGTAGTAGAGAAAGCCCGCACCCGTACCGCCGGCCTCGGGAGGGACATGCGGAGCCCAGAGGCCCGTTGTCCTTGCCCTCTCCTGCAGGCTCGCGATCAGCTGCTCTGCCTCGTCGTCCTCCCGGTCGAGCACGCGCTCGTTCGGAAGCACGTGCTGCTGCATGAACTCGCGGTAGTGGGAGCGTCGCTCGACGAAGGCTGGAGGAAAGAGGGACGTCACACGAGTAGGATCGTTCATATGCGCCTCGCTCTGCAACTCGGGTACGACGACCCGGTCGGCGGCATCGCCCTCGCGCAGGAGGCCGACCGGCTCGGGTTCCACTCGGTCTGGACGTCCGAAGCCTACGGCACGGACGCCGTGACGCCGATGGCGTGGATCGCGGCGACGACCGAGAACATCGCGGTGGCGAGCGCGATCATGCAGATGCCGGCCCGCTCCCCCGCCGCGACGGCGACGACCGTGGCCACGCTCGACATCCTCTCCGGCGGTCGCGTCCTGCTCGGCCTCGGCACGTCGGGCCCGCAGGTGGCCGAGGGCTGGCACGGCCAGGCCTGGGGCAAGCCTCTGACGCGCACGCGTGAGTACGTCGAGATCGTGCGCACGATCCTTCGCCGCGCCGAGCCGCTCGAGCACCACGGCGAGCACTACGACATACCGTACTCCGGCCCCGGCGCGACCGGCCTCGGCAAGCCGCTGAAGATCATCGTGCACCCGCTGAGGAGCGAGGTGCCGATCTACCTCGCGGCGATCGGGCCGAAGAACGTCGCGCTGACGGCCGAGATCGCGGACGGCTGGCTGCCGATCTTCTTCTCGCCCGAGCGCGCTCCCGGCGTCCACGGGCCGGCCCTCGAGGAGGGATTCGCGCGCCGCGGCGGACGGCCGGCCGACTGGGACCTCGCCCCTCTCGTGCCCGTTGTGATGGCCGACGACGTGCAGGCCTGTCGCGACTTCCTCAAGCCGATGCTCGCCCTCTACGTGGGTGGCATGGGCGCACGGGGCCAGAACTTCTACACGCGCCTCGCATCTCGCTACGGCTTCGAGGCAGAGGCCGAGGCCATCCAGGAGCACTACCTTTCCGGGAGGAAGAGTGAGGCGATCGCGGCCGTCCCTGACGCGCTCGTCGACGAGATCGCTCTCGTCGGCGACCGCGCGCGCATCGCCGACCGGCTCGCCGCCTGGCGCGAGAGCGGCGTGACGACGCTCGTCCTGCAGGCGCGGCAACCGGAGGCACTTCAGGCGCTCGCGGAGCTGACGGGTTGACGCAGGGGGCCGCGGGGACGGGTCGCCGCCGGATCTACCTCATGCGTCACGGTGCAGTCGCGTACTTCGACGACGCCGGCCGGCCCGTCGACCCCGACTCGGTGCCGCTGACCGACGAGGGCCGCGCGCAGGCAGACGCCGCACGCGAGCTTCTGGAGGGGATCGACTTCGATCGCGTGATCGCGAGCGGGCTTCCCCGAACGATGGAGACCGCAAAGCTCGTCGCGCCGGATGGAGCCGTCGAGGCGTGGCCCGAGCTCCGCGAGATCCGCGGCGCGCGACTGTCTTCCATCCCTCAGCACGAGCTCGAGGACGCTTTCGTGCACGCGTTCCGCGGCGTCGTCCCGAACGAGAAGCGGTTCCTCGGCGGGGAGACGATCGGCGAGCTCTTCGACCGGGTCATCCCCGGACTGGAGCGGCTTCTGGCGGACGAGACCTGGGACACGGTGCTGCTCGTCCTGCACGGAGCGGTCAACCGCGCCATCCTCTCCCACGCGCTCACCGGCGAGAGAATGTTCCTCGGCCACTTCGAGCAGGCGCCGGGGTGCGTCAACATCCTGGACGTCGGCGACGCCTGGATCGTCCGCGCCGTCAACGTGAGCCCGCCGGACCTCGCCCACCGCGCCACCCGCATGACGACGATGGAGGGGTACTGGGAGCGCTATCGGCTGCAGGCGGCTCCGAGCGAGAGCACGCCCGAAGACGCAGACGGGGCCGGCGATGCCGGCCCCGTCGGTCGTGCGTGAGTTGCCCGAGTCGGGCTCAGATGCCTACTGGCACTTGATCCCGGAGACCGGGACGAACGTGCCGTTCGTGAACTTGATGAGCCGCTCGCACTTGATCGGGAACTGGCTCGTCGCGTTCGTCCTCTGCTTGATTCCGGGGAGCAGGAACGGGTTCGCCTGGTTCCAGGTGCGGAACGCCTTCATCAGCGAGGCGCGCGTCGGGTTCTTGCCCTGCCTTGTAGAGAAGCTCGACGAACGCCTCCGCCGTGCCGAAGCCGTACAGGTTGAGCGAGTCCGTGACCCGACCCTTCGGGTAGTACTTCGCCATCACCTGCTTGTAGAGCTTCATCGCGGCGTCGTTGTCCCATGCCGGGCTGGCCGGATCCTTCGCGTACTGCGTGGTGAACGTCTTGTCGACGAGAGCGCCGCCGCCGTTCGCCTTCGCGAGGGTCAGGAACGTGTCCGTCGCCGAGACCGAGTTCGTGTAGACGACGTCGGGCGTCCACTTGAGGGCGCCGGCGGTCGCATACGCCTGGATCGTCTTCGTCGGCGTCGCGAGGAGGACGAACACGGTCGCACCGCTCGCCTTCAGCTTCGCGATCTGCGACGCAACGCTCGGCGCGGTGACCTCGAACGGCTCCTTGTCGACGATGTTGGACGTCTTCGCGCCGAGGCCTTCCTCGAGCCCGGCGATGTAGTCCTTGCCGTAGTCGTCGTTCTGGTAGAGGACGCCGATCTTGGCGTTCGGGCTGTTACGGGCGATCGCCTGGCCGTAGATCTTGCCCTCGAACTGGTAGGCCGGCTGCCAGCCGGTCGTCCACGGGTACTTCTTCCAGTCCGCACCCCACGTCGTCGCACCGGTGGAGACGAGCATGTGCGGGACCTTCTTCGAGTTCAGGTACGGCCGAATCGCCGTGTTGACCTCGGTGCCGAGCGAGCCGACGATCGCGAAGACGTTGTCCTGCTCGACGAGCCCGCGCGTGAGCTGCACCGCCTGCGGCGGCGAGTACTGGTCGTCCTTGTAGTTCCAGATGATCTGGCGGCCGTAGACGCCGCGCTTGCCGTCCGGGCCGCGGCGGGCGTTGATGTACGAGAAATACGCCTTCATCGCGACCGGGATCGTCGCGTACAACGACGCGGGGCCCGACAGCGGGAACGTGCCGCCGATCTTGATGTTCTTGGCGGTGACGCCCGTCTCGGTCGGCGCCGTCGTCGCGGCCGACGCGGTGATGCCGAGCGCCGTAACGACGAGGAGAGCGAGAATCGTGATTCTGCGCATGAACACTCCTTGAGTGAATGAAACGTGACTGACCGTCGATGGGATGGTTGCCGGGACGACCCTAACTGTCCCAACACGTAGACGCTAGTGCGCGACGATTTGTTTGCTCAGCCGAGCCCGATCTCCGCAGCGAGAGCCTCGGCCTCGTCGAGATCGTCGGAGATGGCGTCGATGCCGCTCGCCCAGATCGAGGGGTCGGTGAGGTCGAGCCCGACCATGCGGGCGAGATCCTCCGGCGACTTCGAGCCTCCCGTGCGGAGGAGGTCGAGATACGGAGCGACCATGGCGTCTCCCTCGCGCTGATACGAGCGGAAGATCGAGAGCGCGAACAGGTAGCCGTACGCGTACGCGTAGACGTACCCGGGAACGTTCGTGAAGTGCGGTACGTAGCTCCACCAGCTCTCGTAGCCGTCCACGCCGACGGAGTCGCCGAACAATGCGGTCTGGCACTCGATCCAGAGCTCGTTGATCCGCTCCGGCGACAGCTCGCCCTGCTCCCGGCGCTCGGTATGGGTGGCATGCTCGAAGCGGTTCATCGCGATCTGCCGGAACGTCGTCGCGATCGCGTCCTCGAGCTGGCCCGTCAGCAGATCGAGCCGCTTGCGCGGGTCGTCCTCGGACTCGAGCAGCCGCTTGAACGTCAGCGCCTCACCGAACACGGAGGCGGTCTCGGCAGTCGTCAGGGGCGTCGACGCGTTGAAGTAGCCGAGGGGTTGCGCCATCGACCCGTGGAGGGCATGGCCCATCTCGTGGGCGAGCGTGAGGATCGAGCGGCGGTCACCCGTGTAGTTCATGAACACGTACGGGTGCACGCCGGGGACGTTCGTCGCGCAGAAGGCGCCGTGGCGCTTGTCGGGTCGCACGGGGGCGTCGATCCAGCCCTCGTCGAAGAACCGCTCGACGGCATCCCCCGCCTCGCTCGAGAAGTCGGCGTACGCCTCGACGACGACGCTCCGCGCCTCTGCCCACGACGTCTTGGACGCGTCCTCGGCGACGGGGGCGAACCGGTCGTAGTACCTCGAGGCGGTCGAGTCCGAGCAACTTCGCCTTCAGCCGGTAGTAGCGCTGCGGCACGTCGTAGCGTGACGTCGCCGCGTCGATGAGCGCCTGCACCGCCTCGTCGGTGGTCTCGTTCGAGAGGTTCCGGGACGTGATCCAGGTGGGGTACCCGCGCAACCGGTCGTCGATCCACTTGTCGACGAGGATCGTGTTGAAGATCGAGGTGCGCGTGCGCAGTCCGGGTTGAAGGGCGTCGGTGACCGCTCCGGCGGCCCCGCGCCTGACGTCGCGATCCGTCGCGTAGAGCTTCGCCATCGCCGTCTCGAGCGAGACGGGCTCCTCGGCGCCGGGAAGGTCGACGCGCATCGCGCCCAGCACCTCCTCGTAGAGGCGCGACCAGGCCGTGACGCCCGAGACGGACTTCTCGGTGAGGATCTTCTCCTCCGGCTCGGTGAGAATGTACGGACGGAAGACGCGCTGAGAGGCGAGCCAGTGGCGCCAGTGGTCGAGCGCCGGATCCGCGAGGATCGCCGCTGCGGGCTCGTCGTCGATCGCCGCCCACTCGAGCCCGAAGAAGAGGAGCTGTGTCTCGAGACCGGCAGCCTTCTCGCCGAGCTTCGAGACGAGCGCTCCGCGAGCCGTGTCCGCCATGTTCGTGGAGAACTCGAGATGCGCGAAGTAGAGTGCCCGCGTCGCAATCGATTCGATCCGCTCGCGCTCGTCGATCGCCGCCGCAAGTTCGGCAGCGGAGAGATCTGCGACCTTGCCGTAGTACCGCTCGCGGAATGCCGCCGTCGCCGCTTCGGCCTCGGCGAAGTCGGATCCGATGCGCGGGTCGTCGCCTGAGGCGTAGAGGTCGGAGAGGTCCCACGCAACGTCTTCCGCACCTGTCTGCTCGATAGTTGTCATGTCGAGGGAGGTTAGTCGATTCAGTGACGACGACCTCTGGCTCAGGGCAGACAGCTCCTCGGCGTCGGTCACAGGCGCACGACACGCGAACCGCTCGCACACGTACGCCGCCGGCTCGCCCTCGACGAGCCCCTTGCCCTCGAGCAGGGGAACGCCGTCGGCTGGACCGACCGCTACGACCGTCGTCGGCGCGAACGGGGCGAGCGCGGCACGCGCGACGGGGCTGTCGACCGGGCCGACGATCGCGAGCTCGCGCGGAGGCGCGAGCCAGAGATCGAGCGCGCACAGTGCCCAGCCGAATGCGCCCGGCGCGCGGCCCAGCATCGGCTCGACGAGCCGCAGTACCGAGACCGCACGCAGCTCGAGCTCGTCGTCACCCCAGATACGCGCGAGGCGAAGGAGCACGTGCGCCAGCATCGAGTTGCCCGAGGGGATCGGGTTGTCGTCGAGATCCTTCGTGCGCGCGACGAGCTCCTCACCTCCGATCGGCGCGAGGAAGAAGCCGCCGTGCCGCGGGTCACCGAAGAGCTCGACGGCAAGCAGCGCGAGACGACGCGCCTCGTGGAGCCAGCGCAGCTCCCCGGTCGCGACGTGCAGCTCGAGCAGCCCGTGCGCGACGTTCGCATAATCGTCGAGGAAGCCCTCTCCGCTCACCTTGCCCTCGCGCCACGATCGGCACAACCTCCCGTTCTCCGTTCGACAGCGGGCCGAGCAGGAAGTCGCCGACGCCGCGAGCCGCCCGCAGCCAGTCCTCGCGCTCGAGCCGCCGTGCGCCCTCGGCGAGCGCGGCGAGGGCGAGCCCGTTCCAGGAGGCGAGCACCTTGTCGTCGAGACCGGGTTGCGGCCGCGAGTCCCGCACCTCGTGCAGCCGGGCGCGCAGCTCTTCCGGGATCTCACCGCGGATGATCGAGCGGCCGTGCTCGAACGGAACGAGGAGCTCCGCCGGGACGCCCTCGGCTTCCGTCCAGGTGAATGTGAGGCCCTCGATGCCGTTCGTGTCCGCATCCTGCGCCGACGCAAGCCCTCCGCCGGGGAGCTTCAGCTCCCGGATCACGTAGTCGAGCGTCTCCTCCACGACGACTCGGTAGCGACGTCTCGCCGGTCACGACCCACGCATGGAGGTAGGTCGGGGCGAGCAGGGCGTTGTCGTAGAGCATCTTCTCGAAGTGGGGCACGAGCCAGCGGTCGTCGACCGAGTAGCGGTGGAAGCCCGCCGCCGACGAGGTCGTACATTCCCGCCCGCAGCCATCGCGTCGAGCGTGCTCGTGACCATCTCGCGCGCCGCCGCCGAGTCCCGGCGCAGGAGAAACTCGAGCGTCGAGGCAGGTGGAAACTTCGGCGCGCGCCCGAAGCCGCCGTTCACGCGGTCGAACGTGCGGCCGATCCCGCGCTCCGCCTCGTCGAGCAGCGAGGCGGTCAGCGGCTCCGTCGACGGCTCGATCCGCGACGAGCGACCGACGGCCTCGACGAGCCGCTGCGCCTGGGCGACGATGTCGTCCCGCTGCGTGTGCCACGCCTCGCTGACGGCGAGCAGCAGCTGCGTGAAGGACGGCATCCCGTGGCGCGGCTCGGGCGGGAAGTACGTGCCGGCGTAGAACGGCTCTCCCGCCGGGGTGAGGAAGACCGTCATCGGCCACCCGCCCTGGCCCGTCATCGAGACCGTCGCCTCCATGTAGAGCGCATCGACATCGGGGCGCTCCTCGCGGTCGACCTTGACGTTGACGAAGTGCTCGTTCATCACCGCCGCCGTCGCGGCGCTCTCGAACGACTCGTGCGCCATCACGTGGCACCAGTGGCAGGCGCTGTAGCCGATCGAGAGCAGGATCGGGCGATCCTCGCCCCTTGCGCGCGCTCGAACGCCTCGGGCCCCCACGGGTACCAGTCGACCGGATTCTCGGCGTGCTGGAGGAGGTACGGGCTCGTCTCGGAGGCGAGGCGGTTCACGGTTCCGCGTCGGCGTCCGGCTCGGCCCCGACGGCCGGGTCGCCGCCTCGGCGGTGTCGGACGAACTCGACGAGGAACGCGACCGTGAAGGCGATCGCGAGCCCGAGCAGGATGCCCTTCCACGGCTGCTGCTCGAACTGCTTCCCGCCGATGTAACCGAGCATCGTCGCGTACGTCGCCCAGACGCCACCGGCGACGAGGTCGTAGCGGAAGAACCGGTGCCACGGAAGTCCGCGCGTGTAGCCCGACGTGAACGTGACCGCCGTGCGGCCGAACGGGATGAACCGTGCGACGATGATGATGTAGCTCCCCCGCTCCTCGAGTTGCTGCTCGGCCCAGTCGAAGCCCCGGTGGGCCTTCTCGTGCCGGAAGAGACGCTTGACCGTGCGCTCGCCGACCACCTTGCCGATGCCGTAGGAGATGTTGTCCCCGGTCACCGCCCCGCCCCAGGCCGCCAGGATCACGAGGAAGACGTTGAGGTCGCCGGCGCCGGCCAGGGTTCCGGCGACGATGACCATCGTCTCGCTCGGGACGACGGGAAAGAACGCGTCGAGCACCGCGACCGCGAAGACCGCCACGTAGCTCCAGTTCGAGCCCGAGACCCAGTCGACCATCATCTGGAACATGACTGCATCCTCGCAGAGAGCCGAACGGCCATGATGGGTGCCATGGCGCACACACCACTTTCCGGGACGGTCGTCCTCGACGTGACGACGTCGATCGCGGGACCGTACTGCGCGCAGATCCTCTCGGCGCTCGGCGCCGACGTGATCAAGGTCGAGCGCCCCGACACGGGCGACGACGGCCGGGCCTGGGGGCCACCGTTCTGGAACGGCGAGGGAACGATGTTCCTCTCGGCCAACGCGGGCAAGCGGTCGCTCGCGCTCTCACTGCGCGACCCGCGCGGTCGCGAGGCGCTGCTGCGGCTCGTCGACGATGCCGACATCTTCCTCCAGAGCCTGCGGCCGGGCCTCGCCGACGAGCTCGGTCTCGGGGCCGACGCCCTTCGCGCGCGCAACCCACGGCTCGTCTACTGCTCGGTCGGCGCCTACGGCCACGTGGGGCCGATGAAGGACGAGCCGGGCTACGACGCGCTGATGCAGGCGGCGGGCGGCCTCATCTCGATGACCGGCGAGCCCGGTCGCCCGGGCGTGCGCGTCGGCTCCTCGTTGATCGACCAGGGCACCGGCACGTGGGCCGCACTCGGCATCCTCGCCGCGCTGCTCGAACGCGACCGGAGCGGCGAGGGATCGGTGGTCGACGTCTCGCTCTACGAGACGGCCCTCGGCTACATCGGCTATCACCTCGTGGGCTACCTCGCGGACGGCACCGTCCCGCACGGCCAGGGGACGAGGTTCCCGATGGTGGCCCCCTACCAGGTGTTTCCGACACGGGACGGCGAGCTCATGATCGCCGGTGGCAACGATCGCCTGTTTGCGGCGATCTGCTCCGTCGTGGGCCTCCCCGCCCTCGTCGACGATCCGCGTTTCAGGACGAACCGCGACCGGGTCGCACACCGCGACGAGCTGTGCTCGATCCTCGAGGTCCCGCTCCGGGAGCGCGACTCCGGCGAGTGGCAGCAGCGCCTCTCCGACGCCGGCGTCCCGGCCGCCCCGGTGGCAGACGTCGCGGATGTCGTGCACGCCCCGCAGACGGAAGCGCTCGGGATCCTCCAGTCTCTTGCCCCACCCGTCGATCCCCGATCTCAGGCTGACGGCGCTCCCGGTGTCGTTCGACGGGGAACGGGCGCTTCACCGGGCCGGCCCTCCCGCCGTCGGCGAGCACTCTGCAGAGATACTGCGTGCGGCCGGGTACGAGCCCGAGGAGATCGCGGCGCTCGCCGCAGAAGGAGTGATCCGAGCATGAGTCATCTGTCCGCGTCGTTCAGCGCAACCATTCGCGTCAGGCTCTCCGACGCGCCCGGCTCGTTCGCGCGTCTCGCCAAGGCGATCGGCGACGCGGGCGGCTCGATGGGCGCGATCGACCTCGTGCGTGTCGACAAGGGCACGAAGGTGCGCGATGTGACGGTCGACGCGGCCGACGCCGAGCACCTGGCGCGCATCGTCGAGAGCGTCCGGGGCACCGACGGCGTCGAGGTCGAGCGCGTCTCCGACCGGACCTTCCTGATGCACCTCGGCGGCAAGATCGAGATGCAGTCGAAGGTCCCCGTCAAGACACGAGACGACCTCTCGATGGCGTACACGCCCGGAGTGGCGCGGATCTGCATGGCGATCGCGGACGATCCGGACCTGGCCTGGAACCTGACGATCAAGCAGAACACCGTCGCGGTCGTGTCCGACGGCACCGCGGTGCTCGGGCTCGGCGACATCGGCCCCGAGGGCAGCGATGCCGGTGATGGAGGGCAAGGCGCTCCTCTTCAAGGAGTTCGGCGGCGTCGACGCCTGGCCGCTCTGTCTCGATACGAAGGACCCGGACGAGATCGTCGCCATCGTCAAGGGCGATCGCGCCCGGCTTCGGCGGCATCAACCTCGAGGACATCTCGGCCCCGCGGTGCTTCGAGATCGAGCAGCGGCTCCGCGCCGAGCTCGATATCCCGGTCTTCCACGACGACCAGCACGGCACGGCGATCGTCGTGCTGGCGGCACTCCTCAACGCGCTGAAGGTCGTGGGCAAGCGAGATCGGCGACGTGAAGGTCGTCGTCACGCGGAGTCGGCGCGGCGGGCGTTGCCGTCACCGACATCCTCCTCAACGCGGGCGTCCGGACCGTGATCGGCTGCGACCGCGCAGGCGCGATCTACGCCGGTCGCGAGCGGCCTCGACGCGACAAGGAGGCGTACGCGAGCCGGACGAATCCCGACCGCGCGAGCGGCTCCGCGGACGACGTCCTCGAGGGCGCCGACGTCTACCTCGGCCTCTCGATGCCGGGAGCGGTCTCGAGGGACGGAGTCGCGCGGATGGCGGACGATGCGATCGTCTTCGCGATGGCGAACCCGACACCCGAGATCGCGCCGGAGGATCTTCCGCCCGGCAAGGTCGCGGTCGTCGCAACCGGCCGCTCCGACTACCCGAACCAGATCAACAACGTGCTCGCGTTCCCGGGCGTGTTCCGCGGAGCGCTCGACGTGCGTGCGAGCACGATCACCGAGGGCATGAAGGTCGCTGCGGGCCACGCGATCGCATCGGTGATCGCCGACGACGAGCTCGGGCCGGAGTACGTGATCCCGAGCGTGTTCAACCGCGACGTGACGCAGGTCGTCGCGGCAGCGGTCGCCGAGGCAGCCGAGCGCGACGGCGTCGCGCGACGCACGAGCTTGTACCATCGCGATGCCGTAGGGCGGGCCCGTCCAGCCGACCTACTCGTAGTGCAGAGCTTCGAGCGGGTTGAGCTTCGCAGCCCGGCGTGCCGGGAAGATCGCCGCGACGACGCCGACGATCACCGCGGCGACGGCGAACACGATCACCTGCGTCGTCGGGAACGAGAAGTCGATCAGGTCGATCTTCAAGATCAACAGCCCGGCGAGGATCACTCCGAGCACGATGCCGATGAACGCGCCGATCATCGACGTGATCACGCTCTCGTGCCGGATCATCCGTCGGGTCTGCCGCCGCGTCATACCGATCGCGCGCAGCATCCCGATCTCCCGGGTCCGCTCGAAAACACTGAGCACGAGCGTGTTGACGATCCCGAAGAGGCTGACGATGATCGAGAGACCGAGCAGGACGTAGAGGACGTTGAGGATCGACTTCAGCCCCGAGATCTGGTTGTCGACGAACTGGCTCCTCGTCGCCACCTTCGCGTTCGGGTACGGCTCGAGCGCCTTCTCCAGAGCGGCAGCGTTCGCCTCCGACTCGCCCCCGCTCATGAGGACGAACGAGTAGACGTTCTTCGGCGTCGGGTTCTGAGCGTCCCACGCTTCGGTCGAGATCGTGACGACGCCGAACGGTGAGCCGCCCGACGGCGGATCGAAGATGCCTCTGACGACGAACGTCTGCCGTCCGTGCCGTTCGCGAAGGTGATCGCGACGGGTGAGCCGACCGTCGAGGTCGTGCTTCTTCGCGTAGTCCTTGTCGACGAAGGCGCCGTCCTTGCCGAGCTCGGTGAAGACATCGCTCGACCCCTCGACCCAGTCGAGCTTGATCACGTCCTTCGCGCCCGCGTCGACCGCCGTCGAGAACTCGGTCGAGCCGAAGACGAGCGTCTCGCCGGTTCGGACGTTCCCGACCGAGATCACGCCCGGCGCTTCGGCCGCGGCATTGGCCGCATCCACCGGGATCGGCGAGAAGTTGTTCTGCGCCGTGATCGCGTAGTCGCCGATGAAGATCTCGTTCACCGCCCCCGTGAACGTCTGCACGACGCTTCCTGCGAGCGTGGCGACGAGCGTGACGAGCGCCAGCCCGATCATCAGCGCGGCCGCGGTCGACGCCGTCCGCTGCGGGTTCCGCCGGGCGTTGTCGCGTGCCAGGGCGCCGGCGGCGCCGCCGAGGCGCGCCCCGGGCCAGCCGAGGATGCCCGTCAGCCCCGGGATCAGCGGCGCCGAGAGCATGGCGACGCCGATGAAGACGAGCACCATCCCGAGGATCATGAAGAGCAGGATCTTCGTCGTGTCGAGACCGGGGCCGAACAGCCCCCAGAGCAGGCCTGCGAAGCCGAGCAGCGTGATCACGGCGGCGATCGGCGTCCGGAAGCGGGCGAAGCGGCCCGGCGCGATCGAGGCGCCCTCGCGTACGGCCGCGATCGGCGGCACGCTCGTCGCCTTGAACGCCGGCATGATGCTCGCGATCAGGGTGACGCTGATCCCGAGCAGCAGCGAGACGATGATCGTGCGCGTGCCGAAGATCAGCCCGCTGTTCGGCAGCGTGAATCCGACGGCATCGAAGAGATCGAAGAGCCCTGTCGCGAGCGCGAGGCCGAGGAACAGCCCGATGATCGAGGCGATCGTCCCCATGACGAGCGATTCGACGATCACCGAGAACCGCACCTGCCGTCGCGAGGCTCCGAGCGTCCGCAGGGTGGCGAGCTCGCGCGTTCGTTGCGCAATCGTGATCGAGAGCGAGTTGAAGATGACGAAGGCGCCGACGAAGAGAGCTATCACGCCGAACGCGAGCAGGAAGTAGCGGAGGAACGAGATGAACGCATCCGTATCCTTGGCGTCCTCGACGGCCTGTTGAGCGCCGGTCCGCACCTGTGTGCCCTGCGGGGAGGATCGCGTCGATCTCGGAGACGAGCTGGGCCGGCGAGACGCCCGGCTTGCCGGCGACCCGGATCTGATCGAGCTTGCCGACCTTGCGGAACAGCTGCTGCGCCGTCGGCAGATTGAAGCCGGCGAGCGTCGCACCACCGATCGTGTCGACCGAGCCGAACTTCACGAGACCCGAGATCGTGAACTGCTCGACAGGCCCTTCCGCCTGAACGCCGATCGAGTCGCCGACATCGAGGCTCTTCTTCGACGCGGTCGAGATGTCGATCACGACCTCGCGGTCGGCCGGCCAGGCACCTTCTTCGAGCGTGAGCGTGTTGAACTCGGGCTTCGTCGGGTCGACGCTGAAGCCGAGGTTCGGCGCTCCGCCGAAGACGATCGCCTTTCCGTTCTCGCCGATCAGCTGCGCCTCTCCGCCGACGCCGCCGATCGCCGCAGCGACACCCGGAAGCGCCGCCACCTCCGGCTGAAGCGACTCGTCGAACGGCGGCGCGGTCGTCCCCGAGCCGTCGGAGAGGTCGAAGGCCGACTTGCCGGTGATCGTCGCGTCGGTGCCCTCGTAGACGGTCGAGAAGATGGCGTTGAAGGCCTTGTCGATCGAGTCCGTCAGGACGAACGTGCCGCTGACCATCGTGACGCCGAGGATCACTGCGAGCGCCGTGAGAGCGGTGCGCAGCTTGCGTCCCGCCATTCCCTTCAGCGCGAACTTGATCATTGGGCGCTGATCTCTTCCATCGACGCGGAGATGTCGTGCAGCGGACGCGCCCGACAGCTCGCGAACGATGTTGCCGTCCGCGAGGAACAGGACCCTGTCCGCGATCGCGGCAGCACGCGCCTCGTGGGTGACCATGACGACCGTCTGGTGCATGTCCTCGACCGCGTGCCGGAGCAACTCGAGGATCTCACCGCCCGTCTTCGAGTCGAGGTTGCCGGTCGGCTCGTCGGCGAAGACCACGTCGGGCCGTGAGACGAGCGCGCGCGCGATCGCAACGCGCTGCTGCTGTCCGCCCGAGAGCTCCGAGGGGCGATGGCTGAGCCTGTCGCCGAGCCCGACGGAGCCGATCAGCTCGGTCATCCAGGCGTCGTCCGGCTTCTCGCCCGCGATCGTCAGTGGGAGGAGGATGTTCTCCTTCGCGTTCAGCATCGGCAGCAGGTTGAAGAACTGGAAGACGAAGCCGATGTGCTCGCGACGCAGCTTCGTCAGCTCGCTGTCTCCCAGGGTCGTGATCTCCTTGCCGGCGACGGTGACCGACCCCGAGGTCGGCTTGTCGAGCCCCGCGAGGATGTGCATCAGGGTCGACTTGCCGGACCCGGACGGTCCCATCACCGCGGTCAACCTTCCAGCCGGGACGTCGACCGAAACGCCACGCAGGGCGTCGACAGCCGTATCGCCGGCACCGTAGCGTCGCGTCACGTCCTGCGCGACGACGACCGCCGATCCGCTTCCGTTTTCCACCTGCGCCTCCTCGTCGGGTCCGACTGGATACTGCCCGAGCCGTGCGGCCGACGCAGTAGGGCTAACCGTACCCTTCCCGCCGCTAGCCCCCGAGCTTCAAGCGCTTCGAGGCCTCGGCCAGGACGGCGCCGAGCGTGCCCACGATCTCGTCCATCTCGGCCTCGCCGGCGATCAGCGGCGGCGAGATCTGCACGACCGGGTCGCCGCGGTCGTCCTGACGGCAGATGAGGCCGGCGTCGAAGAGCGCGGGTGAGAGATAGCCGCGCAGAAGCGACTCGCACTCGGCGTCGTCGAACGTCGTCCGGTTCTCCTTGTCCTTGACGAGCTCGACGGCGTAGAAGAACCCTGTACCGCGCACGTCTCCGACGATCGGGAGATCGAGCAAGGTCTCGAGCTTGGCGCGGAAGACGTCCTGGGTGTCGCGGACGTGCTCGATGATGCCCTCGCGCTTCATGATCTCGATGTTCTTGAGCGCGATCGCGCACATCACCGGATGGCCGCCGAACGTGACGCCGTGCGAGTACACCGACGTCGCGTCGAGGAACGGCTCCATCACGCGGTCGGTCGCGATCACCGCACCGATCGGGCCGTACGACGACGACAGCCCCTTGGCGCACGTGACGATGTCCGGCTTGATGTCGTAGCGCTCCGAGCCGAACCAGTGCCCGAGCCGGCCGAAGGCGGTGATCACCTCGTCGGCCGAGAGCAGGATGTCGTACTCGTCGCAGATCGCCCGCACGCCGGCCCAGTACCCCTCGGGCGGCGTGAAGCAGCCGCCCGCGTTCTGGACGGGCTCCATGTGGACGAGACAGACCGTCTCGGGCCCCATCGCGAGGATCGCCTGCTCGAGGTCGTCGAGGAGGAACTGCGTGAACTCCTGCTCGGTCTCGCCGCCCGGTCGGTGGTAGCGGTTCGTGTTGTGCACGTGCCGCACCTCGGGCACGAGTGGCTCGAACGTCTCGCGCAGCGCGGGAATGCCGTTGATCGAGAGAGCCCCCATCGTCGTCCCGTGGTACGCGATGTGGCGGGCGATCGCCTTGTAGCGGTGCGGCCCCCGGCGGGCAGCGGAGACGATCGCGTCGTGCCGCGTCTCCGGCTCGCCGAGCGCGGCCGCCAGCCGCTTCTCGCCGCGAGCCGCGTAGTACTGCCGTGCGAGCTTCCACGCCGACTCGACGGCCTCGGAGCCCCCCGAGACGAAGAAGACGCGATTCAGGTCGCCGGGCGCGAGCGAGGCGAGCTCGGTCGCGAGCTCGATCGCCTTGGGGTGCGCGTACGACCAGTTGGTGTAGAACGGCAGCTCGCGCATCTGCTCGAGGGCCGCCTGGCCGATCTCCTCGCCGAAGCCGTAGCCGATGTTGACGGAGAACAGCCCTGCCAGCGCGTCGAGATAGCGCTTGCCGTTCGCGTCCCAGAGGTAACAGCCGTCGCCCTTGACGATGATCGGCACCTCGTGGCCGGCGCCGAACCCACCCATGCGCGTGAAGTGCATCCAGAGGTGGTCTCGCGCGTTCTGCTGAAGGTCGCCACTTCTCACCTCAGCCCTCCTCCGTCATCCGAGCTTCACACAGACGTGCTTCACCCGCGTGTACTCCTCCATCGAGTACGCGGACATGTCCTTGCCGTAGCCCGACTCCTTGAAGCCACCGTGCGGCATCTCGGGCGTCAGCGGGAAGAGGTGCTCGTTGATCCAGACGCATCCGAAGTCGAGCCCCGCGGCGACCTTCAGCGCCCGCCCCACGTTCTCCGAGAAGACCGAGGAGGCAAGCCCGTAGCGGACGTCGTTCGCCATGGCGACCGCCGCATCGTCCGACGAGAAGCGCTGCATCGTGATGACCGGCCCGAAGACCTCGCTCTGGACGATCTCGGCGTCCTGTTCCACGTCTGCGACGATCGTCGGCTTGACGAAGTAGCCACGGTCGCCGACCGACCCCCCGCCCGTGAGGACGGATGCCTTCGCGTCGACTGCGCGCTCGAGGAATCCGAGCACGCGCTCCTGCTGCTCGGCGGAGATAACAGGCCCCATCCCGATCTCGTCGTCGCTGCCCGGATCTCCGACCGTCAGCGACCCGACCGCGTCGACCGTGCGGGCCACGACGTCGTCGTAGATCCGCTCGTCGACGAGGATCCGCGACGACGCAGTGCAGTCCTGTCCCGAGTTGAAGAAGCCCCCGATCTTGATCGCCTCGGCCACCGTCGCGGGATCGGCATCGTCGAGGACGACCATCGGAGCCTTCCCGCCGAGCTCGAGGTGAACGTGCTTGACCGTGTCGGCGGCGTTCTTCGCGATCAGCTTCCCCGTCGCCGTGTCACCGGTGAGCGAGACGAGCGAGATCGCCGGATGACGCACGAGGGCGTCGCCGACCGGCACGCCGTCGCCCGTGACCACCTGGAGGACGCCGGGCGGGAGCACCTCCTGGGCGAGCTCGACGAAGCGAAGCGTCGTCAGCGGTGTCTGCTCTGCCGGCTTGAGGATCTGGACGTTGCCGGCGGCGAGCGCGGGGCCGATCTTCCAGACCGCCATGAAGAGCGGATAATTCCACGGGCAGATACCCGCGACGATGCCGAGCGGCTCGCGGCGCACCATCGAGGTGTAGCCCTCGACGTACTCGGCGGCCGCCTTGCCCTCGAGATTCCGCGCGGCGCCCGCGAAGAAGCGGAGGTTGTCGACCATGATCCCGGGCTCGTCGACCGCGACCCACCACGGCTTGCCGACGTTCAGCGACTCGAGTCGCGCGAGCTCTTCGGCGTTCTCCTCGATGACGTCGGCGAGCGCGAGGAGCAGCTCCATCCTGTCCTTCGGAGTCTTGAAGCGCCACTCGTCCCACGCTGCCTTCGCCGCCGAGACGGCGCGCTCGACGTCGTCGGCGCTCCCCCGCGGCACCTCCGCGATCACCTCGCCGGTCGCCGGATTGAGCACCTCCATGGTCTCACCCGTCGACGAATCGACGAACTCACCGCCGATGAACATCTTGTGCTGGCTCGCGGCACCGCCCATTTCTGGCTCCTCCCGGGGACGAACACTCTGGTCGCGCGAGCGTATCACCGCGATCCGCGCGTCTCGCCGCGCACGCTCGTGTCCCCCCTGACCGCGCGATCAGGTAGAACCACCCCATGAGAATCCTCGTCGTCGGGACGGGTGGCGTCGGCGCCGCCTTCGCCCGCATCATCGAGCGGCGCTCGTTCTTCGAGCACTGCGCACTCGCCGACTACGACGCCGGTCGCTCCGAAGCCGTCGTCTCGTCGCTGGACGACGCCCGCTTCAGCGCCCACCACGTCGACGCATCGGCGCAGGGCTCCGTCGCCGATCTGATACGCGCCACGGCCGCCACGCACGTCCTGAATGCCGTCGACCCGATCTTCAACGTCCCGATCTTCGACGCCTGCTTCGAGGCGGGCGTCACCTACCTGGACATGGCAATGACGCTGTCCGAGCCCCACCCGACGCAGCCGTTCGAGAAGAGCGGCGTCAAGCTCGGTGACTACCAGTTCGAGCGGGCGGGCGCCTGGGAGGAGAAGGGCCAACTCGCGCTCGTCGGGATCGGGATCGAGCCGGGCGCCGCCGATGTCTTCGCGCGCCACGCCGCCGACGAGCTCTTCTCCGAGATCGACGAGGTGGGGATCCGCGACGGCGCCAATCTCGTCGTCGAGGGATACGAGTTCGCTCCTACGTTCTCGATCTGGACCACGATCGAGGAGTGCCTCAACCCCCCCGCGATCTGGGAGAAGGACCGCGGCTGGTTCACGACCGCAGCCGTTCTCCGAGCCGGAGACGTTCGACTTCCCCGAGGGGATCGGCCCCGTCGAGTGCGTCAACGTGGAGCACGAGGAGGTGCTGCTCGTGCCGCGCTGGGTCGACTGCAAGCGCGTCACGTTCAAGTACGGGCTCGGGAACGACTTCATCGACATCCTGAAGACGATCCACCTCCTCGGGCTCGACTCGAAGGAGAAGGTCAGGGTCAAGGGGGTCGAGGTCGCCCCCCGAGACGTGATCGCCGCGATCCTCCCCGACCCCGCGACGCTCGGTGACCGGATGAGCGGCAAGACGTGCGCGGGAACGCTCGTCACCGGGATCGGCAAGGACGGCAAGCCGCGGAAGACGTACCTCTACCACGTCGTCGACAACGAGTGGTCGATGCGCGAGTACGGTTCGCAGGCGGTCGTCTGGCAGACCGCGCTCAACCCCGCGTGCGCTCTCGAGCTCCTCGTCGACGGAGCGTGGAGCGGCGCCGGCGTGCTCGGGCCGGAGGCATTCCCCGCGCAGCCGTTCCTCGACAAGCTCGCCGCCTTACGGCGCACCGCACGGCGTGCTCGAGCTCGCCCCGTAGCAGCGCAGCTGAGCGGCCGAGGCTGACCGCCTCGGGTCGCACCGTGTGCTCACGGCGCCGACGAACGGGTTGTCCTGGATGAATGCACACTGTGCGTCCGAGAGCCGTCCAACGCGGCCCCTCTCGCTCGGACCGGAAACCTGGCGCGACGGCGCACCCGGTTTCTCTTCCGGCGCGGATCCACCATAGGATCGAGCCATGGCGGTCATTCTCCTCCGCGCACCCCTCTCCGAGCTCGCAGGAGCCCGCGAGCTCGACCTCGAGGGCAGCACGGTGAAGGAGGCGCTGATCGCCTTGGAGGCGCGCGCACCCGCCGTTTCGGGGTGGGTGCTCGACGAGCGCCGGATGATCCGCGAGCACGTCAACGTCTATGTCAACGGTCAACTCGCACAGGGAGAGACGGAGGTCGGCGCCACCGACCGGATCCACGTCCTGCCGGCGATCACAGGAGGATGAGATGACGGAGATCCTGGTCGGGACGAAGAAAGGGCTCTTCGTTCTCGACGGCGACGTCGGGAGCGGCTTCGAGGTCAGGGCGCGCGCGTTCCCGGGACAGTCGGTCGAGTACGCCATGCGCGATCCCCGCTCGGGCCGCTACCTGGCCTCGGTGACCTCGTGGTTCTACGGCGGCCGGATCTGGGTCGCCGACGACCCGGCTGGAGAGTGGCAGGAGACGTCGGGCGTCGCCCTGCCCGAGGACGGCGACGCCTCGCTCGCCCGGATCTGGGTGATCGGCGCAGGTGAGGCCGACGGGACGCTGTACGCGGGAGGTGACCCCGGCTGCCTGTTCGAGAGCCACGACGGCGGGCTGACATGGGAGCTGAACCGAGGGCTGTGGGATCACCCGACGCGGCCCGACTGGACGCCCGGCGGAGGAGGGCTCTGCCTGCACACGATCGTTCCCTGGCCGGGCGACCCCGACCGGCTCATGGTCGCGATCTCGGCCGTCGGAGTGTGGCTCTCGGACGACCGCGGCGCGACGTGGCGACACTCCAACAGCGGCATCAATCCGGAGTACCTGCCCGAGGATGCGGCCGACGACCCTCTCGGGCGTTGCGTCCACAACGTGCGCCGCTCTCCGGCACGGCCGGAGCGGCTGTTCATGCAGTTCCACGGCGGCGTCTACCGCTCGGACGACGCGGGCGCGTCATGGCTGGACATCGGCGACGGCACCGACCTTCCGTCGGACTTCGGCTTCCCGATCGTCGTCGACCCCGCAGATCCCGACAGCGCATACGTGATCCCGCTCATCGGCGCCGAGGATCGGACGACGCCCGGAGGAACGGTGCGCGTCTGGGAGACACGCGATGCGGGAGCGACGTGGACGCCGAGGGGCGACGGGCTTCCCCCACGCGATGCGTACCTGACCGTGCTTCGCGAGGCGTTCGACTCGGCCGGGGCCGGAGGCGATCTCGAGCTCTACTTCGGCGCCACCTCGGGTGACGTCTTCGGATCGGCGGACGCAGGGGCGACCTGGGCTCCGGTCGCCGACCACCTCCCACCCGTCCACTCGGTGCGCACCGCCTGACGGAACGGCGACGGGGGGCGGGCTCGACGTGCCCGCACCCCGCGCCTCCGCCGTCACCCGACGGTCGTCGGGATGCCGTCGATCGTCCCGTCGGCGACCTTCTGCTCGACCTCTTTGGTCTTCGCGATGTCGTCGGCGTTGGCGTTCGGACTGAATGCCCCCAGCCCGACCCCCTCCTCGTTGAGGCCGAAGACGGCGTTTCCACCGCCCGCGAACGTCCCGTCCTCGACAGCCTTGGCCGTCAGGAAGACCGCGCTGTCGACACCCTTGAGCCCGCTCGTCAGCACGTGAGGGCCGAGAAACGACTGATCGGCGTCGACGCCGATACCCCAGACCTTGTTCTGCTTCGCCGCGAGCAACGATCCGAGGCCACAGCCGCCCGCAACCTGGAAGACGACCTTCGAGCCCGCTGCGATCTGGTCGAGAGCCAGCTCCTTGCACTTCGCCTGGTCGTCCCAGTCCTGCGAGTACCCCCACTTGACCGTGATCCCGGGGACTGCAGCGGTGGCACCGGCCTTGTACCCGGCGATGTAGCGATCGACAGGGGGCTCCTTGAAACCGCCGACGGCGCTGATCCTGTTCCCGCCGGCTCGCTTGGCCGAGAGCGCCGCCAGGTACCCGACGAGATAGCCGACCTGCTCCTCGCGGAACAAAAGGCCCTCGACGTTCGCCGGCTTTCCCTTGAGCGTCGCCTGATCGACGTCAACGATCGCGAACTTCGTGTCGGGGAACGCCTTTGCGGCACTGGCAATCGCGTCACCCTGCGCGTAGCCGACGCCGATGATCAGGTCGTAGCCCTGGCGCGCGAGCGAGCTCATGTTGGGGATGTAATCCGCCGCCGACTTCGACTCGATGACGCGACCCTGGACCCCGAGCTCCTTCTCGGAGCGCTTGAGGCCGTTGTACGCGAGCTCGTTGAAGCCGTTGTCGTTGAGCTGCCCGAGGTCGGTGATCAGCCCCACCTTGATGCCGGTCGGTGCGCCGTCCGTCGTACCCGAGGCTCCGTTGTCGCTCGAACCACAGCTCGCGGCGAGCAGTGCGACGGCCGCCACAACCCCTCCGGCGATCGCCCAGCGAGCCCTTCGCGTTGTCATCGTCCGAGCCTTTCGCTAGTTTTTGTCTATGAGTCGTAAACCTGGTGGCGAGTCTATCAGACCGGCGCAGGAGACCCTCGCCGCAGTGATGCAGGTCCGCGACGGCGTTCTCCAGGCGCTGCTCTGGCAGCGGGCCCGCGACCCGTTCCGCGGTGCCTGGGCATTGCCGGGCGGCGTGCTCGCGGCCGACGAGACGCTCGAGGCATCGATCAGGCGGCATCTGGCGACGAAGGTCGACCTGGCCGAGGTCGCGCACCTCGAGCAGGTCGCGACGTACGGCGACCCAGGGCGGAATCCCGTCGAGTGGGAGATCGCCACCGCCTATCTCGGGCTGGTGCGGCTCGGGGTCGACCCCTCGGTTCCGGACGACACGACCTGGCACCCGGTCGACGACCTTCCGCCCACCGCTTTCGATCACGGCGCGATCATCCACTCGGCGCACGAACGCCTGAGGGGCAAGCTGTCGTACTCGAACATCGGGTTCGCACTCGCTCCGGCCACCTTCACGCTGACGGAACTGCGCGATGTCTACGCGGCCGCGCTCGGGTACGACGTGTCGGCGACCAACCTGAAGCGCGTCCTGCTCCGTCGAGGCGCGATCGAGCCGACAGGCGGGCGGCGTGACCCGGGACGTGCCGGCGGTCGTCCCGCGGAGGAGTTCTCCTTCGCGCGGCAGTCCCTCGAGATCACGGATCCGTTCGTCGCCTTTCGCCCGCCCGACGCGTAAAGCCGCTCGAGCGCCCGGCGCGACTCGGGCCCTCAGTCTCCGAGGAGGAGCGACTCGATGACCAGCGACGTCCGGTCACCGCGGTAGCGATCGCGGGCGAACTCGACAGGCGTGCCGTCAGCGGCGTAGCCGACGCGCTCGACGAGGAGAAGGGGAACACCGCGCTTGGCGGCGATCGTTCGAGCGTCCGACGGTCGCGGGGCCGCCGTCTCGACGCGCTCGACGGCGCGGACGGGCCGCAGGCCGAACCCGACGTCCATCAGGTCGTACAGGGAGCCCGTGAGATCCATGTCCTCGATATCGGGGAACCGGCTCGCAGGGAGCGAGGAGCGCTCGACGCCGAATGGCTTCCCGCCCGCCAGCCGGAGCCGCACGATGACGACGACGCGGTCGTTGCGCACGAGGCCGAGCGCCGCAGCCGTCCGCTTCCCGGCCGGCTGGACATCGGCCGAGACCAGCTCGGCGTGCCCGCACCGGCCTGACGCCGCAGTGCTGCGGAGACCCCGCTCATGCCCGCCACGGCGTCCGTCGCCTCCCGGACGAACGTCCCCCCCGCGCGACCGACGACGCGGCGAAGAAGACCGGCCCGCTCGAGCTCACCGAGCGCCTGCCGGACGGTCATCCGACTGACACCGAGCGACGCGGCGAGCTGCCGCTCGGGCGACAGCCGCGTGCCGGCGGCAAGGCGGCCGTCCATGATCGCCACTGCGAACTGATCCGCAATCGTCGTGTACAGCGGCTTCGACCCGCGCGCGAGCCCGAGGTCGACCATGTCATCCATTGACTCAAGCGTAATGTGGTTGCACGCCGTGAATTGCCTCAGACCGTTGGCCCGGCTCAGCGGCTCGCAGGGCCGGCGACGAAAGCGGCGGCGAGGCGGCGGTCGCCTCGAGCCGTTCGAAGTGCTCGCGCGCGTAGGAGGCAAAGTCGAAGTCGAGCTCGGAGACCGCACCTTGCACGACGCCCCACATCGCGTCACGGAAATCCGACATGAACAGCATCAGCTCCAGCGCCCGCTCGTCCCCGGCTCGCACGTCTCCGGCATAGGCGGCGAGCAACGACCGCCGCGCCTCGCCATCGAGGCCGTGGTTGGCGGAGAAGCTCGCCAGGTCGAAGAAGACGTCGCCCATGCCGGCGTACTCCCAGTCGACGATGCGGATCCTGCGACCGTCGTCGATCAGGTTGTCGTTGACCAGGTCGTTGTGGCACGGTCGCTCGGCGAAGACGCCGCGCGACCGCTCGACCCGGCGCGCCATCTGCCGCGCCCAGACATAGGTAGGCGGCACCTCCGCACCGTGCGCGTATGCGGTCGAACGGTACTCCTCGACGACCCGGAAGGCGTTGAATCGCCGGGCCAGCGACGGCCCTCGATGAAGGGCCCAGAGCGCTCGTGCAACGCGCTCGATCGACGCCGCTTCGCGCATGCGCTCGACCGGGCCGATCTCCCCGTCGACGAAACGCGTGACGAGATATCCCTCGGGCTCGACGAACGCGACCACCTCGGGCCCGATTCCGACCGCCGCGGCCGCGAGAGACGCTTCGTGCTCGACTCGGCGGTCGATTCCGAGGAGGGCCGCATCAGGCCCGGAGATGCGAAGGACGAAGGACTCGCTGCCGACGTCCACTCTGAAATTGTGATGGGTGAAGCCTCGACCGAGGACCTCGGCACTGGCCGGCTCCCCGGGCCAGACGCGCGCGATGATGGCTTCGATGTCCATGCTTCGATCTTCGCACGAGCGACTCGCCGCCGCCGCAGTCCAGGTTTTGTATATGTTTCAGTCATGAAGATCGCTCTCACCGGATCGACAGGCTTGATCGGAACGGCTCTCTCGCCTGCGCTCGACAGGCGCCGGCCACGATCTCGTCCGTCTCGTCCGTCGCGCTTCCACGGGACCCGGCGAAGCACAGTGGGACATCGCTGCCGGCACGATCGACGAACAGCGCGCTCGAGGACGTCGACGCGATCGTCCATCTCGCCGGCGAGAACATCGGCCAGCGCTGGAGCGAGTCCGTCCGGCGGCGCGTCCTCGAGTCGCGCGTCGAGGGCACGCGCCTGATCGCCGAGACGGCGGCCGGCGTTGCCCGGCGAGGCCCGATCCTCGTGTGCGCCTCGGCGACGGGCTACTACGGGAGTCGCGGCGCCGAGGAGCTCGACGAGAGCTCGCCCCGCGGCGACGGGTTCCTCGCAGAGGTCGTCGAGCAGTGGGAGGCCGCCGCGGAGCCCGCACGGACCGCCGGCCTTCGGGTCGTGCACCTGCGGCAGGGGCTCATCCTCGCGAAGCACGGCGGCGCGTTGCAGCGCATGCTGCTTCCGTTCAGGCTCGGCTTCGGGGGCAACGTCGGGGAGCGGCAAGCAGTGGTGGAGCTGGGTCTCCCTCGACGATGCGGTTGCCGCGTACCTCTTCGCCCTCGAGCAGCCGCTCGAGGGGCCGGTCAACGTCACCGCGCCGCAGACGGGAACGAACGCCGACTTCACCAAGGCGCTCGGACGGGCGCTCCACCGGCCGACGATCGTGCCGGCGCCCGCCTTCGCGATCAGGCTCGCGTTCGGGGAGATGGGGAGGACGATGCTCCTCGAGGGACAACACGTCGTTCCGGCGAAGCTTCTCCGATCGGGCTTTGCCTTCGGCTATCCCGATCTCGACTCCGCTCTCGCGCAGGCGCTCTCGCATTCCGCCTGACCGCGGGGTGCGGCTCGATATGGCATCAACGCTAGGCGTGCCACGGTACGCTCGCGGTCGTGAGTGACGAACACGATGTCATCGTCGTCGGGGGCGGCGTCGCGGGTCTCGCCTGCGCCCGCTCGCTCGTTGCGGCCGGACGGGCACCGCTCGTGCTCGAGCGATCACACGGCGTCGGGGGAAGAGTGCGCACCGACGTCTTCGATGGATTCCTCCTCGATCACGGGTTCCAGGTTCTCCCCACCGCCTATCCCGAGGCCCGTTCCGCACTCGACTACGAGCGGCTCGAGCTCGGTGAGCTCTCGCGCGGAGCGATCATCCGAGCCGACGGGCGCTTCCGCCGACTCGCCGATCCGCGCCAGTCGCCCGTCCGCAGCGTTCGGGCTCTCGCCGGTGGCGTTGTCGGCGTGCGCGACGGCGCGGCGATCCTGAAGCTCCTGCGGGCGTCCGGCGACGAGACCACGACCGCCGATGCGCTCCGCCGTGCGGGCATCTCGCGTGCGACGACCGAGCGCTTTTTCGCCCCGTTCCTCCGCGGCATCTTCCTCGAGCAGCGGCTGACAACGTCCAGTCGGTTCCTCGACTTCGTGCTGAAGGCGTTCGCGGACGGGCCCGCGGCGCTTCCCAAGCGCGGGATGGGGTCGATCGCCGCCCAGCTCGCCGAGGGGATCGACGTTCGCACAGGAGCGGCGGTGGCGACGGTCGGCCCACACGCCGTCTCGCTCGAGACCGGCGAGCAACTCCGGGCCACGGCGGTCGTGCTCGCAACGGCGGGCATCGTCGACGAGCCGACCCACGGCTGGAACGGCGTCACGTGCATCTACTTCGACGCGCCCGCGACGCCGATTCCGGGGCCGTGGCTCGTGGTCAACGGCGAGGGCGGGCCGATCAACAACCTCTGCGTGCCGAGCGAGGCGGCGCCCGGCTATGCCCCGCCCGGGCGTGCGCTCGTCTCCGTGACGGTGCTCGGCGCCCGCGAGCCCGATCTCGATGCCGTCGGCAGGCAGCTTCGCGGCTGGTTCGGCACGCCCGTGGGCGAATGGCGCCACCTCAGGACCTATCGGATCCCGCGCGCACTGCCCGCCTATCCGGTCGGTGGCTTCGCCCCGCAGCCGGTTCGCCTCGCCGACGGCCTCTATGCGTGCGGCGATCATCGCGAGCATCCGTCGCTGAACGGCGCGCTCCGCTCGGGCCGCCGCGCCGCCGACGCGGTGCTCGACGGACTGCGGCTAGCTGTACCACGGGTTCGATCTGCGATATGCTTCACTTCGCAGGATCGTCCCGACCGAAGGAGGTACTCGATGATTGTCATAGTCGCCTCCACTTTCCGCGTCGCGCGGTCCGTCGGCTAGCCCGGATCACCCTCCGACCTCCCGAACAGACCTCGTCGACTGGCGCGCCGTCCCGCGTGCCGCTTACATGTACCCGAGGACGAAAGGGAGTTTCCGCTTGCCCGAACTCGAATCGCTCGGCTGGAACGACCGGCTGAGCACGCTGTACGAAACGTTCGCCGACGACCACGGCGTCGTCGCCGGACGAGTGTCGGTTCAACATCGAGGTGCCTACGACGTGCTCACCGTCCACGGCGAGTTGCGCTGTGACGTGCCGCGCCGGCTCGTCCACGAGGCGGAGACCACGGCCGATCTTCCCGTTGTCGGCGACTGGGTCGTCGTCGCCCCTCGACCCGAGGACGGCTCGGGGACGATCACGGCGGTGTTGCCCCGCTTCACCAAGTTCTCGCGCAAGACCGCGTGGCAGGCGACCGAGGAGCAGGTGCTCGCAACGAACATCGACATCGCCTTCCTCGTCGCCTCGATGAACGAGGATCTCAATCTGCGACGGCTCGAGCGCTACCTGATCCTCGCCTGGGAGAGCGGCGCCCGGCCGGTCATCGTGCTGACGAAGTCCGACCTGCACGAATCGCCGGAGGCAGCGGTGGCAGAAGTCGAGACCATTGCCGGCGGCGTGCCCGTCATCCCGATCTCGAACAAGACGGGCGTCGGGCTCGACGACGTCAGAGCGCAGCTCTCGATCGGCCTGACGGCCGTGCTCCTCGGTTCGTCGGGGGTCGGCAAGTCGACGCTCGTCAACACGCTCGCGGACGAGGAGCTTCTCGCGACGCAGGAGATACGCGACGACGGCAAGGGCCGCCACACGACCACGCGCCGCGAGCTCATCCTGCTGCCCGGTGGGGCGCTCGTCATCGACACACCGGGCATTCGCGAGCTCCAGCTCTGGGTCGCAGATGAGGGCATCGACGAGGCCTTCGAGGACGTCACGGCCCTGTTCGCGTCGTGCAAGTTCTCCGACTGCGCCCACGATCAGGAGCCGGGGTGTGCGGTGCACGCCGCGCTCGACGATGGCTCGCTCTCGGCCGAGCGCTGGGAGAGCTACCTCAAGCTGCAGGCCGAGCTCGAGCACCTCGACCGGAAGCTCGACAAGCGGGCAGCGGCCGCAGCCCGCAAGAAGTGGATCGCGGTCTCCAGGGAAGCGCGCGAGAACATGCGCCTGAAGGGGAACCGCTAGGCGCCGTGCCCGACACGGCCCGGGGTGAGGCCAAGCGCGGCCCCACCCCGGCTCGGATCACCCGGTCCGACTCACGGCGTCTTCACGTTCGCCGCACCGGGCGTCGGTGTCGTCGTGAAGACCCAGTCGGCGGCCGCGTCATTGGTGTCGTTCCCGTCTGGGATCCGGGCGAGCGACCCGTCGTCGGTGTTCGAGTCGGCGACGTCGACCGGGAGCATCGTTCCCTCGACCAGGCTGAACACCTTCGAGCCGATCGTCGCAGCCGTGATCGCACCCTCGTAGCTGAACGCGTCGAGCAACACGCTATTGGCGGTGTCGACGAGCGCGAGGCCGTCGGGTGCACCGTTCTGCGGGTCGACGTCGATCACGAACCTCGCTCCTGCGGGCAAGGTTGCCCGTCAGCACCTTGCGCCCGTACTCGGCGCCGTCGCCGCCGTTGACGAGTACGAGAGCGACACCGTCGAGCGACGCCGCCGTGGTGCCGGTGTTCTCGATCTCGACGAAGCCGCCCGTATCGGCACCGACCTGGTCGTAGTCGACCTCGTTGATGACGAGCCCGGAGCTCCCCGTGGGCGGAGGCGGCGTCGTGCCGGTCTCACACGTCAGCGTGATCAGGTCGGTCGCCGTCGAGCCGACGTCGATCTGTCCCGGCTTGCCGTCGAACGTCGTGCAGGCCGTGCCATCGAACGCGTCGACGGAGACAGCCCCGCCACCGGAGTCCCCCTTCGGGCCGGCCGGGCCGGCCGGGCCTGCTGGTCCGGCAGGCCCCTCCGGGCCGGCCGGGCCCGAGCCGCCCTGCATGTCCCACGCTAGGGGAACCTCGTTGCTCTTGCAGCCGCTCGAGTCGAGCACGATGCGGACGAGGCCGTGCCGGAGGTTCCGGCACGCCTCGATCTTGGTCGGCGTGTCGCCGGCCGCGGTCGCATACGCGACGACGCCCGCGAAGGCCACCATCACGGCGCCCGCCGCAGCCATCATCTGCCTGGTCACATCCATCCTCCTTCGGTCGTATTGGATAGACCGGAAGGACTACGACGAACGACACTCGGCGGCTAGTGTCCGTTCGGGACACGAGCGCTGGAATGCCGCTATTTCAAGCGGCCGTGTGGAACGATCGGCGCTCTTTCGGCACGAACGGTGAGGCCGCCGGGGCGCTAGCGGTGCCAGGGAGCGTCGGAGTCGGTGTCGATCCCGTAGCGCTCGATCGCCTCCTGCACGAGCGTCGGAGCGATCGCACCTTCGTCCGCGAGACCCTTGAGCGCCGTCACCGCGACATGGAACCGGTCGACCTCGAAGAACTGCCGCAGCTTGACCCGGTAGTCGCTCCGCCCGAAGCCGTCGGTGCCGAGCACCGAGTAGCGCCCCTTCACGAATGGGCGGATCTGGTCGGCGAAGGAACGCAGGTAGTCGGTCGCGGCGACGTACGGCCCCTCGCGGCCGGCGAATGCCTCCTCGATGAACGGAACCCGCTGCTCCTCGGTCGGATGGAGCCGATTCCACCGCTCGACCTCGAGCCCTTCCCGCCGAAGCTCCGTGAAGCTGGTCACGCTCCAGATGTCCGAGGCGATGCCGAAGTCTGCCTCGAGCAGGTCGCCGCCGGCGATCACCTCGCGCAGAATCGCTCCCGAGCCGAGCAGCTGCACCCGCGGCCCGTCGCCGGCACCTTCCCGGAGGAGGTAGATGCCCCGCAGGATTCCCTCCTCGGAGCCCGCGGGCAGCGCCGGCTGGACGTAGTTCTCGTTCATCACGGTGAGGTAGTAGAAGACGTCTTCCTGCTCCTCGCACATGCGCCGGAGGCCGTCGCGCACGATCACCGCGAGCTCGTAGCCGTACGTGGGATCGTAGGCGCGGCAATTCGGGACGACGGACGCGAGCAGGTGCGAGTGCCCGTCCTCGTGCTGGAGCCCCTCCCCGTTGAGCGTCGTCCGCCCGGCCGTTGCGCCGATCAGGAACCCGCGCGCCCGGCTGTCGCCGGCAGCCCAGGCAAGATCGCCGATCCGCTGGAAGCCGAACATCGAGTAGAAGACGTAGAAGGGCACCATCGCGACCCCGTGGTTCGCGTACGAGGTTGCGGCCGCGATCCAGGACGAGAACGCACCCGCCTCGTTGATCCCCTCCTGCAGGATCTGGCCGTGCTCGTCCTCGCGATAGAACATGAAGTCCTCGGAGTCCTCGGGCTGGTACAGCTGTCCGACCTGGGAGAAGATGCCGAGCTGACGGAACATGCCCTCCATCCCGAACGTGCGTGACTCGTCGGGCACGATCGGCACGATCCGCTCGCCCATCGCGGGATCGCGCACGAGCGTGTTGAGGATCCGGACGAACGCCATCGTCGTCGAGTTCTCGCGCTCGCCGCTGCCCTCGAGCACGGTCTCGAACGGCGCCGGAGTCGGCAGGGGCGCCGCGTCGTCATGGCGCGCGGGCAGGCTGCCGCCGAGCGCGGCGCGCCGCTCGAGGAGGTAGCGCAGCTCCGGGCTGTCCTCGGCTCGGTCGATGGAAGAACGCGCCTGTTGCCTCCTCGTCGGTGAGCGGAAGGCCGAGGCGGTCGCGGATCGCGAGCCGCGCCTCCTCGTTCATCGCCTTCTGCTGGTGGGTGATGTTGCGCCCCTCGCCCGCCTCCCCCATGCCGTAGCCCTTGATCGTCTTGGCGAGGATCACGGTCGGCTGCCCGTTTGCCTGCATCGCGCGCGCGTATGCGGCATAGACCTTCTGCGGGTCGTGGCCGCCCCGCCGGAGCTCCCAGATCTGCTCGTCCGTCCAGTCCTCGACCATCGCCCGCGTCTCCGGGTACTTGCCGAAGAAGTGCTCGCGCACGTAGGCGCCGTCCTTCGACTTGAACGTCTGGTACTCGCCGTCGACGGCCTCCTCCATGCGGAAGTGGAGCCATCCCTCCGAGTCGGCCTCGAGCAGCGGGTCCCAGCCGGAGCCCCAGATCACCTTGATCACGTTCCAGCCGGCGCCCGTGAAGTTGGTCTCGAGCTCCTGGATGATCTTGCCGTTGCCGCGTACGGGGCCGTCGAGCCGCTGCAGGTTGCAGTTGATCACGAAGACCAGGTTGTCGAGCTTCTCGCGCCCGGCGAGCGAGATCGCGCCCATCGACTCCGGCTCGTCCATCTCGCCGTCACCCATGAAGGCCCACACCTTGCGGTCGCCGGGATCGACGACGCCACGGGCCGCGAGGTACTTCATGAACCGCGCCTGGTAGATCGCCATCAGCGGGCCGAGGCCCATCGAGACCGTCGGGAACTGCCAGAACTCGGGCATCAGCCAGGGATGCGGGTACGACGAGAGGCCGCCGCCGTCGACCTCGCGCCGGAAGCGGTGGAGCTGCTCCTCGCTCAGCCGCCCCTCGAGGAATGCGCGCGCATAGATTCCCGGCGAGGAATGACCCTGCATGTAGACGAGATCGCCTCCGTGACTCTCGGATCGCGCGCGCCAGAAGTGGTTGAAGCCGACCTCGTAGAGCGTCTCGGCGGACTGGTAGCTCGCGATATGCCCGCCGAGCTCGGTCGATTCCGCGTTCGCCTGCAGCACGATCGCGATCGCGTTCCAGCGGACAAGCGCTGTCGCGAGCGGCTCGAGGTCGGGGTCTCCGGGAAACGCCGGCTCCTCGTCGACGCGAATCGTGTTGACGTAGGGCGTGCTCAGCCCCGCGGAGACCTTGACCCCGTAGTCCTGCGCGTGATCGATCGCCTGGTCGAGGAGGAACCCCATGCGCTCTCGGCCGTCCGTCTCGACGACGGCGTCGACGGAGTCGAGCCACTCGCGCGTCTCGACGGGATCGGTGTCGGGGATCTCTGGCGCCATTGCCGTGCAGCGTAGTCGAGCCGTTCCCCGCCCTGCCGCCAGATACCCTGCCCGGCGATGTCCACGGCAGAAAACGACGAGAGGACCGGCGAGGGAGCGGCGAGCGCCGAGCAGCTGCGCGCGGCGACGGAGATACTCGAGTCGGTCGTCCGCGACCGGGGACTCCTCGGCTCGCTCTCCGTCGAGGAGCGCACGCGCCTGCTCACCGCCGCCGCGAACGTCTTCAATCCGGACGCCGTCCAACGGCGCCGCTACACGAAGGCGAAGCGCAAGGAAGAGCGCGACGCGAGCATCCGCGCCGATGAGGCGCTGCTCGACGACACGGGCATCCGCGTGCTGCGCGAGAAGCCGGTGTTCACGACGCCGAACGTCTACCCGCCGAAGAGCCTCGTCGAGGCGGACGAGGGCTCCGACGCCCGCGAGACCGCCGACGAGCAGCATTGCTACATCTGCAAGGGGCCCTACCGGGAGCTCCACCACTTCTACGACCAGATGTGCCCGCCGTGCGCCGCGTTCAACTTCGCGAAGCGCTTCGAGACGACCGACCTCTCGGGGCGCGTCGCCGTGCTCACGGGCGGTCGGGTCAAGATCGGCTACCAGGCCGGCATCAAGCTGCTCCGCGCCGGAGCGCACGTCGTCGTGACGACCCGCTTTCCGCGCGACTCCGCGGCACGCTACGCGCAAGAGGCCGACTTCGACGAGTGGCGCGACCGCCTGGAGATCTACGGCCTCGACCTCCGGCACACGCCGAGCGTCGAGGCGTTCTGCCATCACATGCAGGCGACGCACGACCGCCTCGACTACATCATCAACAACGCGTGCCAGACCGTCAGACGACCTCCGGACTTCTATCGTCACATGTTGGCCGCCGAGCTCGCGTCCAAAGGCACCCTGACCGACGAGGTACAAGCCCTTCTCGGTGACTACTCGGGGCTCCGCCGCTACGACATGCTGGAAGCCGAGGCGCCCGTGCTCGCCGATTCGGCGCCGGCGGTGCTCGAGACGGTGGCCTCCGCGGCACTCTCGCAGGTGCGGCTCCTCCCGGAGGAGGCGCATGATCAGGGCCACCTCTTCCCCGAGGGTCGGCTCGACCAGGATCTGCAGCAGGTCGATCTCCGCGATCGCAACTCGTGGCGGTTCCTCCTCGCCGAGGTGTCCACGATCGAGCTCCTCGAGACGCAGCTCGTCAACGCCGTCGCGCCGTTCGTGCTCAACGCACGACTCAAGCCCCTGATGCTCCGGACGTCGAACCGCGACAAGCACATCGTCAACGTCTCGGCCGTCGAGGGGCAGTTCTATCGACGCTTCAAGACGACCCGCCATCCTCATACGAACATGGCGAAGGCGGCGCTGAACATGATGACCCGCACCTCTGCCACCGACTACCACGGCGACGGCATCCACATGAACAGCGTCGACACGGGCTGGGTGACCGACGAGGATCCGCTTCACATCGCCGAGCAGAAGACGGCCGAGCATCGGTTCCGGCCGCCGCTCGATATCGTCGACGGCGCGGCACGAATCGTCGATCCGATCGTCGACGGCATGAACACGGGCGAGCACATGTGGGGGAAGTTCCTGAAGGACTACCGGCCGACCGACTGGTAACCGGTGGCGCTACCGTTGCAGGCATGAGCCCACGAACATCGACACGGCGCCCTCACCGAGGCGGTCGGGAGCCTCGTGGACGCCGCGATCGACCGCGTCGTCATGACCGGCGAGCGCGTGACCTCGGCCGCCGAGGGCCGTAGGCTCCTCGCCGGCGAGACAGAGACGGAAGCGCTGGCGGACAACATCCAGCGGGTCGTCGTGCTCGCGGTTCCCGTCCTTCGCACCGTCGTCCGGGGGGCGCGGTTCACGCGGGTGCCGTGGGTGATGGTCGCCTCCACGTCGGTCGCCGTCGGTCTCGCCGTGCGTACCGGCGTCCGCGAGCTCCAGGTTCTCACCGCACTCGTCGCGTATCGCCTCGAGACGGCAGGTCGCGCCCCAGCCGACCCGGCGCTCGTGCGGAGAGTCGCGGTCGAGCTGTATCTCGATCCGAAGCGCGAGCCCGACCTCGGCGACCAGTTCCGCCTCCCGCGGCTGACCCGGAGGTGGGTGCTGAGCGGCGCCCTCGGCCGGAACACGTCGAAGCAGACCGCGAAGGCGCTCGCGGCAGCCGAGAAGCTGGACGCGCGGGCCGTACTCGCGCGTTACGCGACGCGCTCGGCCCAGTCGCCGTAGAGGCCACGGTAGACGCCTTCGCGCCGCATCAGCTCGGCGTGGGTCCCCTGCTCGACGATCTTCCCGTGCGCGAGGACGACGATCAGGTCGGCGCCCTGGATCGTAGAGAGCCGGTGCGCGATCACGAATGCCGTCCGACCGGCGAGAAGCTTCTGCAAGGCCCGCTCGATGACTCGCTCGGTGCCGATGTCGACCGACGAGGTTGCCTCGTCGAGGATCAGGATGCGCGGGTCGGCGAGCAGCGCGCGCGCAAACGCGATCAGCTGACGCTGCCCGAGCGAGAGCCGGAAGCCACGCTCGCCGAGCTCTGTCTCGTAGCCGTTCTCGAGCGCGCGAATCCAGCCGTCGGCGCCGACCGCGACGGCCGCCGCCTCGACCTCCTCTTGCGTCGCATCGGGCCGCGCGAAGGCGATGTTCTCGGCCACCGTCCCCGCGAAGAGAAAGCCCTCCTGCGGGACGACGCCGAGCTGACGCCGCAACGACGTCTGCTCGACGTCGCGGACGTCGTGCCCGTCGATCGTGATCCGGCCCTCCCGGACGTCGTAGAAGCGCGCGATCAGCTTCGCGATCGTCGACTTGCCGGCGCCCGTCTGCCCGACGAGGGCGACCGCCGTTCCTGCCGGTACGTCGAGGCTGATGCCGTGGAGCACCTCGGGGAGCGAGCCGTATCCGAATCGCACGTCGTCGAACCGGACGTGCCCCTCGATGCGAGGCAGAGTCATCGCGGCGGGGGCGTCGACGATCTCGGGCTCCTCGTCGAGCACCTCGATGATCTTGTCGAGCGCCGCGGTCGCGGAGAGAAACGTGTTGTAGAGTTGCGACAATTGTTGGACAGGGTCGAAGAAGTTGGCAAGGTAGAGAAAGAACGCGAGCAGCGTCCCGATCGTCACCTGGTCGTTGACGAGCAGGTAACCCCCGTAGCCGAGTACGATCGCAGTCGCCAGAGAGGCGAGGAAGTCGACCGCCGGGAAGTAGAGGCCGTTGAGAACGATCGTCTCGTAGTTCGCGTCGCGGTACAGGCTGTTGATGCCGCGGAAGCTCGACTGGTTGCGAGGCTCGCGGGCGTACGACTGCACCACGCGCATGCCTGCGATGTCCTCCGCGAGCGTCGCCGTCACGAGGCCGATGCGCTCGCGCACCCGTCGATAGGCGCGGTTGGAGCGGATCCGGAACCAGACCGTCGCGAGCGCCATCAGCGGGATCACCGAGAGCGTCGCGAGCGCCAGTCGCCAGTCGAGGACGAACAACACGACCGCCGTTCCGACGAGCAGCATCACGTTCTGGACGAGCGACGTGACGCCGTCGGTGATCAGCGTGTCGAGGGCCTCGACATCGTTCGTGATCCTGCTGATGATCGCACCGGTGCGGTTGCGTTCGAAGTAGCCGAGGGACAGGCGCTGCAGGTGCTCGAACAGGCGAATCCTGAGGTCGGCGAGGGCGCGCTCCCCGACCCAACCCGTCAGATACGTCTGGAGCGAAGAGAGACCGAACGTCGCGAGACCGACGACGACGAACGCCACGACGATCCAGACGAGCCGCTGCAGGTCGCCCGTCTTGATGCCCTGGTCGACGGCGAGCTTGGCGAGCAGCGGTGGGAGGAGAGCGACCAGCGTGAACGCGATCAGGGAGACGACCGCCCCGGCGGTGCGGGCCCGATACGGCGTCACGAGACCGACGAGCATCCGGATCCGGCGGCGCGACTGCTGCCACGACCAGTCGCCGACTTTGCCGCCGCGCTCCTCCGAGAGGTGTGACCCCGCCTGCCACACCTTCATACCGACACCCCGATCTCCTGGAGGAGACCGTAGTCGTGGATCTCCCGAAAGACCGCGCTCCTCTCGAGCACCTCCGCGCGTGACCCTTTCGCGGCGATCGTGCCGTGCTCGAGGACGACGATCGTGTCGGCGAGCGCGATCGTCGAGAGCCGGTGCGCGATGACGATCGTCGTCCGGCCGCGCATCGCCTCGGCGAGCCCGGCCCGGATCAGTGCCTCGGTCGTCGCGTCGACGGAGGCGGTGGCGTCGTCGAGAATCAGGACCCGCGGGTCGATCACGAGCGCTCTCGCAATCGCAAGCCGCTGCCGCTGGCCGCCCGACAGAGTGATGCCTCGCTCGCCGATCACCGTCTCGTAGCCGTTCGGCAGCTCCTCGATGAAGGCGTGCGCCTGCGCCGCGCGTGCTGCAGCCTCGACGAGCTCGGCAGAGACGTCGGGCACGCCGAAGGCGATGTTGTCGCGAACGCTGGCCGAGAAGAGGAACGGATCCTGCGAGATGACCCCGACTTCGCGGCGCAGCGAACGACGGGTGACGTCACGGACGTCGACGCCGTCGATCAGCACCTTGCCCGCCCCCGCGTCGTAGAAGCGCGGCACGAGCGATGCGAGGGTCGTCTTGCCCGATCCCGACGCGCCGATCAGGGCGATGGTCGTGCCGGCCTCGATCTCGAGGTCGATGCCCTCGAGCACGGGGCGATCCCCGTCATAGCCGAACGTGACCCCCTCGAACACGATCCGGCCCGGGCCCGGGGTCAGCTCGGTCGCGCCGGCCGCATCGAAGATCTCCTCGGGCTCGTCGATCACCTCGAAGAAGCGCTCCCCCGAGGCCGTCGCACGCTGAGCCTGCCCTACCCACATCCCGAGCATCCGGAGCGGCATCACGAGCATCATCAGGAGGAGGTTGAAGGCGAAGAACCCTCCGATCGTGAGATCGCCCTGGACGACGTAGTGACCCGCGGCGAGCAGAACACCGGCCTGGGCCAGCATCGGCAGGAAGGTCAGGAGCGGCACGTAGAGCGAGCGCTGCGTGTTGGCGCGGACGGACGCCTCGAAGACGTCGTCGGAGGCGCGTCGGAAGCGACGCTCGGCCTGCTCCTCCTGCGCGAACGACTTGACGATGTGGACGCCGACGATCGACTCCTCGGACACCGTCGCAACCTCGCCCAGCTTTTGCTGTACGTCGCGGAGCACGGGATGGGAGACATGGCTGTAGCGATAGGCGACACCGACGAGCAGCGGGGTGATCGCGAGCGCGATCAGCGCAAGTCGCCACTCGTAGAAGAAGAGGACCGCCGTGACACAGACGATCGTGATCACGTGCTGGGCGAAGAAGATGAGGCCGTAGCCCAGGAAGAACCGGATCGTCTGGAGGTCGACCGTCGCGCGCGACATCAGCTGGCCGGTCTGGTGACGGTCGTAGTAGCCGAAGGACAGCCGAAGGAGGCGCGAGTAGAGCGCGTCGCGCATGTCCCACTCGACCGCGAGCGCCTGCTTCCCGGAGATGAACCGGCGGCCGAGCATCAGGAGCGAGCGGAGGAGGCCGACGGCCAGGATCGAGAGGATCAGGAACGCGAGGTAATGCCCGTCCTGCCCCCCGCGCAACTCGTTGATCACGAAGCCTGTGAGCACGATCACGGCGATCGCCGCGGCCTGGGAGAGGATCGCAAGCAGCGTCGAGATGATCAGGGACGAGCGGTACGGCCGCAGGAATTGCAGCAGTCGAGCGAAGGTGCGGAGGTTCGAGGTCGCGATCAGGTCATGGTAGGTGCAGCACCCCGGCCTCACGAGCGACGAGCCGACTGAGCGCGTACCGGGCCAGTGCGTGGGCCGCGATCGACGCGCACTCCTCGTCGTCCGCCTCGATGAGGGCGCAGGCGGACCCGACTGCGACGCTCGCGCATGGAAGCTCCTCGAGGGGGAGTTGCGCCGCGATCCGCGCGGCGCGCCTGCGAACACGCGTCAGGTGGACGGCTTCGACGCGCCCGCGGGCGTGACCAACGAGCCAGGCGAGCGGCACGCGCTCGAGGGGCTCCTCGCCCCCGAGGAGGCGGATCGCGGCGACGGCCTCCACGAGCGGCCAGACCGTGGGCGGCCGGACGAGCGACGCCAGACACGACGTGGAGAGCGCCTCGCCGCCGCGGCGCGCTTCCGGGGCGAGCTCCGCCGGCGACAGCGGCAGCCACTCGAGCAGGGCAACACGCACGAGATCCGCGTCCGGGCCACTGCGGAGGCGCACGTCGCAGCCGCCGTCGCCGACGAGCGGTCGCACGCTCCCGAGACGCCGCTCGCGCCGGTCGTCCGCGCGGCGACGGGGCGAGTGAACGAACGGCGCCGGAAGCTCGGCGATCGACATGGCGTCGACGCTAGATCGGGACTGCACGCCGCACAAGTCGCCCTTTCGGACATGTCCCGAGAGGCGGACTCAGGCGCTCTCGATACGTTCCCGCAAGAGCGGCAAGACGTCGTCCGGGTCGGGATACCGCCCCAGCATCGACTTCGTGAAGACGAGCTCGCCGTCGACGTGCACGTCGAAGATTCCACCGCCACCGGGGATGACCTCGAGCGCCCCGAGCCGTCCCTCCCACTCCTCAAGCACCCGCACCGCCAGACCGGCGGCGTTCGGCAACGCGCTTCAGGGGACGCAGTACTCGATCCGGATGATCGGTGGGGAAGCCACGGGTGCATTCAATCACCCGGGGGACATGTCGCGCAGGAACGAGCGCGAGCACCCGCCCGGGGAATCGCCGCCGCAAACATTTGTCCGCAACGAGCGGAGTTTCCGTTTCGATGACCATTGACCGCACGCTCGGGAAAGACGTATGTTGGTCGAGCACCGAGCACGGAGTCTCCAGGGGCAGCAGGCGACGCAAGTCAACTGAGGCACCAGAGAGCCGGCCAATCGGCAGGTCGCTTCGGCGACAGGTCAGTCGGCCCTGGCACTCGCGGGGAACACCGACTCGGTGCTTTTTCGTTCTCCCCTGGAGTTCGAGTCAGGGTCGTTTCGGGGTCATTCCGGATAGACGCGCGCAGCGCCGTGAGCCACGCTGCAGCCATGACTGAACATGCGATCGACCACACAGCAGTGAAGCGACTCGAGCGGAGTCGCTCGAACCGCATGCTCGCCGGTGTCTGCGAAGGACTGGCGCGCTACTTCGACCTCAACCCTGCGTTCTACCGGGTCGGCTTCGTCGTCCTGACGCTCCTCGGAGGCGCGGGAATCCTCATCTACCTTGCCGCGGTGCTCGTGATCCCCGAGGAGGGTAAGCCCGACTCGATCGCGGCCGACGCCCTCCGGGGCCGAGGAGAACGACCGTGGCCGTTGATCGGCGTCGGCCTTATCGCGGTGGCCGCAGCGGTGCTGCTCTCCCGGGCGACGCTCTGGCCGCAGGGCGACGCGGCCTGGGTGCTGGTCCTCCTCGCCGGCGCCGTGATCCTGTGGACGCAACGACCCGCGTCGCGGAGCACGTCCACCGACCTCGTGCTCGCGGAGGACGGTACCCCCGTCGAAGCCTCGGCCGGCGGCCGGGGGGTGATCGCCGTGATCTCCGTCGTTCTCGCCATCATCGTGGTCGCGATCCTGGCCTCTGCCGCCGCGGTCGCGACGGTCTTCCACGTCGACGTGCGCGACGGCATCGGCGAGCGGACATACCAGCCGGCGAGTCCGGCCAGCGTGCAACGCGAATACAACCTCGCGATCGGAGACCTCCGCATCGACCTCGCGGGCACCCGCTTCCCCGTCGGAGAGACGCACATCGACGCTCGCGTGGGCCTCGGTGCCCTCAGGGTGATCGTGCCGACCGACGTCGCGCTGCGCGGTACCGCAACTGCCCAGGCCGGACAGGTGAAGATGCTCGGCCTCTCGGACGACGGGCGGCACGCAGACGTCTCGGTCACCGGAACCGGCCTGCGCGTCCTCGTGCTCGACGCGAGTGTGGGCGCCGGTTTGGTCGAGGTCACACGCTCCCTACCATGACCGTCGATGGCGATCCGCTCCTTCGCTCGTAGCTCGGACGACCGGGTCGTCGCGGGGGTCTGCGCGGGCATCGCGCAGACCCTGGGCGTCGATCCGACCCTGATCCGCCTGATCTTCGCGCTGCTCGCACTCGCCGGTGGAGCCGGCGTTCTCCTCTACCTCGCACTCTGGGCCTACAGCGATTCCCGCAACGTCTGGGCCGTCGCGCTGCTCGGCCTGCTCGGGATCTCGGCAGTCCTCCACGCGCTCGGCCTCAACGATCGCGTCGTGGTCGGAATCGCCCTCGTGGCCGGAGGGCTGACTCTCATCTGGCGCCGCGGCGGGACGTTCGCGAGGAACGCGCCCCTGTCTGCCCTCGGTGTCACGCTCGCGGCCGCGGGGGCGGTGCTCGTCCTCTCCCGCGGAGGCGTCGACCAGTCCGTCCTCGCGCCGGGCGCCGTCGCAGGCTCGCTGCTCCTGATCGCCGGGCCCTGGTTGTGGCGCCTCGCCCTCGATCGCGACGCCGAGCGCGCCGCACGGATCCGCAGCGAGGAGCGCGACGAGGTCGCGGCGCGCGTCCACGACTCGGTGCTGCAAACGCTCGCCCTGATCCAACGCCATGCCGGAGAGCCGCGCAAGGTCGCGGCGTACGCGAGACGGCAGGAGCGGGAGCTCCGCTCGTGGCTCTACGGTGAGGCCTCGCCGGGCGGAGCCGAGTCGCTCGTCTCCCGTCTGTCGGCGACGGCCGCGGACGTCGAGGAGCGCTACGGCGTGCGCGTCGAGCTCGCGAGCTCCGGCGACTGCCCTCTCGACGAAGGGATCGTGGCGCTCGGCCTCGCAGCGCGCGAGGCGATGACGAACAGCGCCAAGTACGCAAAAGCCGACCTCGTCGACGTCTACTCCGAGGTGAGCCCCGACACCGTGTCGGTCTTCGTTCGCGACCGTGGCGCCGGCTTCGAACCGGCGGCCGTCCCGTCGGATCGCAGGGGCGTCTCCGAGTCGATCCTAGGCCGGATGCACCGTGCGGGCGGAAGCGCGAAGATCACGAGCGCACCGGGCGAGGGAACGGAGATCGAGTTGGCCCTTCCGAGGACAGCATCGTGAGACGCCGCGTCGTCCTCGTCGACGACCACCACCTGTTTCGCTCGGGTGTCCGGGCCGAGCTGGGCGATGCCGTCGAGGTCGTCGGTGAGGCGTCGTCCGTCGCGGAAGCCGTGCCGCTCATTCGCGAGCTCGACCCCGATGTCGTCCTCCTCGACGTCCACCTTCCGGACGGTGGCGGCGACACGGTGATCAATGCGGTCGCGCCCGATCGGCCCGGCGTGCGCTTCCTGGCGCTGTCGGTCTCGGACGCCGCCGAGGACGTGATGGCCGTGATCCGGGCGGGCGCGCGCGGGTACGTGACGAAGACGATCTCGGGCGAGGAGCTGACGAGCGCGATCGAGCGCGTCGCAGAAGGGGACGCGGTGTTCTCGCCCCGGCTCGCGGGATTCGCGCTCGACGCGTTCCGGGCCGGCGAGCAGGTGGGCGGCAACACCGAGCTCGACGAGCTCACGCCGAGGGAGCGCGAGGTGCTGCAGCTGATCGCGCGCGGCTACATGTACAAGGAGATCGCGGCCCGCCTCAGCCTCTCCGTGAAGACGGTCGAGAGCCACGTCTCGAGCGTCCTCCGCAAGCTGCAGCTCTCGAGCCGCCACGAGCTGACGCGCTGGGCGACCCAGAACCGGCTCATCTGATTGTCCAAGTTTTGTCCTAATAGCTGCTACCGTGTCGGCGTGGACTCCTTTCCCTCGTTCCAACTCGAAGACGCCGACGGCGCGGACGTCACCGAGCACGATCTCGCCGGGCAGCCGTCGGTCGTCTACCTCGGCCGCCACCCCGGCTGAAACGTCTGCCGCTCCTACCTCCGCCGTGTCGTGGAGGCCGTTCCCGAGATCGAGAGGGCCGGGGGCCGGCTCGTCGTCGTCACGCCTCAGAGCGCGGAGCGGGCTGCTGCCTGGCGCGCCGAGCTCGAGCTCGGGGAGATCCTCGTCATCGCCGACCCGGAGCGCACCCTCTATCGCGCGCTCGGCGCTCTCCGACCCCGTCCCACGTGGATCCTGCGCCCGCGCGTCCTTGGTGCGGGGATCCGCGCGCTCCTTGCCGCGCGAGCGGGTCAGCGTGACGAAGGGTGACGACACCCTGTTGCTGGGTATCGACCTCGTCGTCGACGACCGCGGCCGCATCGCGTACCTCCACCGCGCCGCGACATGCGGCAGACCGCACGCCGCCGGCGGAGCTGATCGACGTCCTCGGCGGGCTGCATCACCCCGCCTTCGACGCCGTAGTCGTCGCTCGACGAGCGAGCGTAGGATACCCCTATGACCGCGAAGGGCCCGGGAGCGCCCGCCGGCGACGCCACTCGCTCGAAGCGCCCATCCGCGCAGCCGACATCGTCGGCGCCCTCTCGCTCGCAACCGATCTCGGCACGGGGCAGCCGCTCGAGCACGCACTCCGGACGGCGGTGCTCGCGGTCTGTCTGGGCGAGCTCGCCGACGCCTCGCACGAGGAGCTCGTCGACACGTACTACGCGGCGCTCCTCCACTCCGCGGGCTGCACGTCGGACGGCCACGAGGCGGCCCAGCTCTACGGCGACGACATCATGCCGCGGGCGACGTTCGCACTCGTCGACACGGGCAATCCGGCTGAGGAAGGCGCGTTCCTGATGGCGAACGTCGGTGTCGGACGCGCGTCGACGGCGATCGATCGCCGTCGCGGCACGACGAGGCCCCCGCAGATCCGGGGGCCTCGTCATGTTCGGCCGTCCGTGTGACGATTGGAGCAATGGACGGCGCGACCGACGACCCTCTTCGCGACGGCTGGAAAGCGCTGGCAGATGCCGATTGGGAACGGTGCGCGTGCCTCCTTCGAACGTGCGGGCTGCGATTCGAGAAACCGGAGAGACGCTCGACGGGCTTGGACGGGCGCTCCATTTCCTGCGCGACTATCAGGGTGCGATCACGTGACCGAGCGAGCGTTCGCCGCCTATCGCCAGGAGGAGCAACTCGGTCGCTGCTGCCGATCGCGCCCGCTGGCTCGCGTTCCTCCACGGGACGATCAACGGCAACATGACCGTCGCGGGCGGGTGGATGGCCCGTGCAGCGTCATTCCTCGAGAACGAGGACGAGTGCGCCGGGCACGGCTGGCTCGTGCTCGACCGTGCCCCGTTCGCCGACGATGCGGGCGAGCGCGAGCGGCTTGCGACAGCAGCCCTGGCGATCGCGCGGCGCTTCGGCGACGTCGACCTCGAGTTCGACGCGCTCTCTCTGCTCGGCGAGTCGCACGTCGCAGCAGGTCGGGTGCCGGAAGGGAATGAAGCTGCTCGACGAGGCGATGACGGCCGTCTCCGCCGGAGAGGTCGTCGGGGTGGTCCCCGTCGGCGACATCTACTGTCGGTTTCTGAGCGCGTGCGAGACCGCGCTCGACGTCCACGGGCCGAGCAGTGGCTCGCCGTCGCCGGCGCCTTCGGTGCCTGGAGCGACTTCGTCTCCCCCGTCTGCCGAACCCACTACGGCGGCCTCCTGATCGCTGTCGGCCGCTGGGCCGAAGCCGAGGAGCAGCTCCTCGGGGCCGCGCGCGCCTTCGAGGAGGGCTACCGCGGGCTCAGCGGCTGGCCGCTCGCCCGGCTCGGTGACCTACGCGCCCGTCAGGGGCGCTTCGAGGAGGCACGTCGCCTGATCGACGGGCACGAGTCGCATCCGATCGCCCGGCGCACGCTCGCTGCGATCGCGCTCGGCCGTGGGGAGCTCGTCCTCGCTGACGAGCTGGCCCGCCTCTGCCTCGAGGGCGAGTTGCACGGCGAGCCCGGTTGCGCCCCGGTTCTCGAGATGCTCGTTCAGATCCGCGTCGCGCGCCAAGACGTGCCGGCCGCACACGCGGCGCTCGACGAGCTCACGACCATCGCGGCCTCGAGCGCGGACGACGCCGTGCTCGCATACGCCGAGCTCGCGGAGGGGCGCGTTCGAGCTGCAACGAGCGAATCGAGCGCTCCGGGCCACCTCCAGGCAGCGTCTGCGGCGCTTCACCGCTCTCAGGCTCCCGCTCGAGGCAGCTCGCGCGCAGCGAGAGCTCGCCCGGGCGCTCGCGGCTGACACGCCGGTGGCCGCCGTCGCGGAGGCTCAGCTTGCGCTCCGAGCTTTCGAGCGAATCGGGGCACTCGCCGACGCGGACCTCACCGCAGCTCTGCTCCGCGAGCTCGGAGCGACGGGACGGTCGTCCCCGAGGCAGACCGGCGAGCTGACCAGGCGCGAGATCGAGGTGCTCACGCTGCTCGGCGATGGATGTACGAACGAGGAGATCGCGCAGCGGCTCGTGATTAGCCGACGCACCGCCGAGCACCACGTGGCCCACATCCTCTCCAAGCTCGGGTTGCGCAGTCGTTCCGAGGCGGCGACGTACGCGGTGCGCCGCCGACCGGAAGATCGGTAGCCGCGTAGGTAGTCCTACCGATGCATGCCGAGCCCCGCCGGCGCGATCCTCCAGGGCGTCAGGTCAAGCGACTCGAGGAGGCACAGAATGGCCAGCAACGACGAGAACAAGGCAGCGGTGCTGGCATGTTTCGAGAACGCGTCGCAGGGGAACTTCGACGCGCTCGACGGCATCGTCTCGGCCGATTACACGCTCCATCCCGACGAGGTTCGAGGCGCCGACGGTCTCAAGGAGCGCGTACAGATGTTCCGCACCGCGCTCAGCGGGCTGAGCGTTGCGATCGAGCAGCAATTCGCCGACGGCGACTACGTGACGACGCGCTACACGATCAGCGGCACGCACGACGGCGACCTGATGGGAACGCCGCCGAGCGGAAGGCAGGTCGCCTTCAGCGGGATCACGATCAGCCGCTGCGAGGGAGGACGGATCGCGGAGGAGTGGGAGATCGTCGACACGATCTCGCTTCTCGGCCAGATCGGCGCATTGCCGGCGATGGCCGAACGCCTGACCGAGGTCGCGCGGGAGCCCGGGCGACAGGGCTCACCGCGCGACCGCCCCTTGCGCGTTCTCGCTAGTAGGGCACGTTCGTCGCCGCACAGACGAATCGCGCAAGCGGTGCAGCCGAGCCGAACAACCTCTCGAGCTCATCGGCGAAGCCCTCCGAAACGACGGCCTTCTCGGTGAGCGCGGCGACGGCGATGAAGTCCTTGCGCTTGAGATCCTCGATCAGCGGGTGCGCGCCGTCGTAGCCCGACGGCGGCCTCCTCAACGAGTCGCCCCGGAGCTCGAAGCCCTGGCCGAGCCCGCCCTTCGACCTGACAGCCGCCCACTCCTCGGGCTTCTCGGCGATCGCCCTGCGGATCTTGCCGAGGGTCGCCGAGTCCGGCCGCCAGATACCGACGCCGACGAACACCGAGCGCGGCTCGAGGTGGAGGTAGAAACCGGGAGCGTGCGCGCTTCGGGCGAGCTCGTGCCGGAACTGGATCCCGGTGGCCGTCTTGTACGGGGTCTTGTCCTTGCTGAAGCGCGTGTCGCGATAGATCCGGAAGAGCGACCCGCCGACGGGCCGCGGATCGGCGACGAAGTGCGGGCTGATCCGGTGCAGGCGCGGACTGAACTCCGCGATGAACTCGAGCGCAGGCTCGAGCACCGCCTCCTCGTAACGCCGCTTGTTGGCCTTGAACCATTCGCGGTCGTTGTTCTCCCGCAGATCTCGGAGGAACGCGAACAGCGCAGGCGAGAAGGAGCGTGTTTCACGATGTTCCGAGCCCGTGGGATCGACCTCCTCAACCTGCGACCCTCGACTTGGGGTGGCACCGGGAACCGTATACGGCCGGGCCCGTCGCCGGCCATGCCGTTCTCGTGAACGGCGGCCGAGTCACGAGCCGAGGGACTCGAGCACTCCGACCGCTGCGCGTGCGACGCGAGGCTCGACGCCGAGCTCCTCCAGATAAGCGGTGGCCGCTCGCATCTCGTCGGCACGTCGGACGGCGTGCGTTCGCGAGCCGGTGATCAATCGTTCGAGCAGCGGCTCGCCGATGACGGCGGCGATGTCTGCGTAGAGCCGTTCGTCCACACCCGCCGCGCGACCCGCCTCGAGACATTCGAGCGTCGCCGCCGCCATGCCTTTCATGAAGACGCTGCGCAGCAGCTTCAGCCCCGCGGCGTCGCCCGGCGCGAGCCCGACGACGTCGACCGGCATCCCGAGCGGGCGGAAGAGCTCGGCGAAACGCGCCGCACCCGGGCCGGAGGCAACAGCGGGTGTCGCGAGACCTGATCCGGGTACGACCCCGACGAGGGCGACGTCCGCGAACAGCACCGGCACAACCTCCGCAAGCTCGCGCTTGAGCTGGGGCGAGGCCGTGTTCAGGTCGGCGTAGACAGCGTCGACAGGGAGCTCACCGGCAACGCTCCGAGCCGCGGCGAGCGATGCGCTCGCCGTGCTGAGGCTGAGAACGACATCGGCGCCTCGCACGGCGTCGCCGGGGCCGTCGGCGCTCGGAACTCCCTCGACTCCACCGACGGGATCCCAACCGCGAACCACGCAGCCGGCGGCGACGAGATCGGCGGCAATCCGGCCGCCTGCTTCGCCGAGCCCGAGCACGGCGACGCGCATCAGCCCTCGACGACCTCGCGCAGCCCGTGCAGGTCGTACGAGAGCTCTCCCGCCGCATACCGCTCTCTGGCGGCATCCTCTCGCTCCGACCTCGCGATCGCGAGCGGCAACACCTCTGCGACCCGCTCGCGTCCGAGAGCCATCGCCCCGTCGCAATCCATCACGACCACGTCGCCCGGCCGGATGTCGGTCCCGCCGATCGTCACCACGGCGTCGAGCTCCCCCACCTGCCCTTTCGTGGCGCCCTGCGCGCGGACGTACCGTGTCCAGATCGGCAGTCCGAGGGCCACGAGCTCGTCCAGGTCGCGCACGGCTCCGTCGACGAGAATGCCGGCCACGCCCTGCGCCTTCGCCTGGGTCGCGAGCAGATCTCCGACGAAGGCAATCGGAGCCGACGACGTGCTCGTGAGCACCAGCACCTCTCCCGGCTCAGCATGCGCGACGGCCGCGTGCACCATCGTGTTGTCCCCATCGGCGCAGAGAGCAGTCCGCGCCGGGCCTGCCACGCGCGAGCCGGGCACCACCTGGATCAGCGCCAGGTCGACGATGCCGGTCTGGCCCGCGGCCTCGTGGAGGGTCGCGACGCCGAGCCGCGCAAGAGTCGCGAAGTCCGTCACAGCGCGTCGACCACGATCGGGATCTCGCGCTGGAAGGCCTCCGCATAGAGGATCCCACCTCGCCCCGAGATGCGCCGCGCGTGGTTGGCGCGGTGCTCGGCGCGCTCCGAGTAGTACTGGCGCAGGTATCCCTGTGCGCCCATCGACTCCATCGCCGCGGACTTCTTCGCCCAGACGGGCGTGATGTCGAGGAACGTCGTCGGGACGAAGCCGCACAGCTCGGGTTGGTGCGGCTCGAAGAGCAGGAGCTCGGGTGGAGGGATCGTGGTGAACGCGCTCGCGACGCCGGCGCCGCTCGCGAGGGCCCGCGCCTGAACCGCAGCCTCGTACGCGACGCCGTGATCGGGGTTGAACGGATCTCGGGCGGCGTGGGTGATCATCACCTGCGGCCGAAGCTCCCGGATCAGGTCGGTGAGCTCGTCGACGGCATTCGCGTCCATCACGAGTGGGTAGTCGCCACGATCGAGGGCCCGAAAGTCGGCGCCGAGCGTCGCGGCGGCCGCCTCGGCCTCGGCGTGGCGGATCTCCTTCACCCGTTCCTCCGTCTGGCCGTCCTCCTTCCAGAGCTCGCCCGATTCACCCCGCTCGCCATAGGACAGCGAGACGACATGTGCCGTGCCGCCGTCCTCGACCACGGTCGCGATCGCCCCGGCGGCCCGCCAGACGAAGTCGGCGGAATGCGCGCTGACCACGAGCAGCGTCCTAGACACCGGCCAGCTTTCGCGTGTTCACGACGGCCATCGTGCGGACCTCGTCCTCGGAGAAACCCGCTTCGAGGAGGTGGTCGGCCATCGATGGGAGCCCGTCCTCGACCGGCGGGTTCGCCAACTGACCGAGATCGGTCGAGAGCACGTTGTGCTCAGGCCCGGTGGCACGGATCGCCTCGAACGTCTGCTCCCAGGAGACCTTGCCCGAGTGGATCGGAGCGAAGCAGCGCTCGAGCACCGCTCCCTGCGCGGCGAGATCGCGTTGCTCGTCGACGGGAACACCCTGCGTCGGATAGTCAGGGTGCGTGACGACGACATGCGCGACCCCCGCGGCGAGCGCCGCCCGTACCGCCGTGTGGATCTCGGCCCGCCCGAGGTGTCCGGTCGCGAGCACGAGATCGTGACGAGCGACGACCTCGAGCACCGCGGCCAGGCCCGTCTCCGTCAGCCGCACCGGCTCGCTTCCGACGCCCGCAGCGACGAACTCGTCCTGAATCGCCCGCCAGACCGGCTGCTTGGCCGGCTTCGGCCCGTCCTCGCTCGCCTCGTTCTCCGAATCGACGGTCGGCAACCACACGATCCGCGCTCCTCCCCGCGCCGCGATCTCGACCGCCTGTGCGTTCAGCCCGCCGACCCCGGCGTTGAGCGCGATTGCACCCAGGGCGTCGATGCCCGGCACGGCGGCGCGCACGACAGCCGCCCGCTCCGCCGTCGGGACGTAGTGCGACTTGAGCACGAAGCCCGCGAGCCCGACCTCCGCAAACCGGTCGGCGAGCCCGAGATCGTCGATCCGGCGCTTCGCAAGATCGGGCTCGACGTGGACGTGGAGGTCGTACGCGCCCCGAACGAGCTCGCGTGCCCGGGCCGACGGTTCAGTGGCCGGCGGCGGCAAGCAGCACGTCCTCCTCGGGCACGGGGGGCGTCCCCTTGATGTGGAACGAGGCGATCGTCTTCATTCCCCACGCCTGGCCCTTGGCACGCTCCGCCTGCGACCAGACCACGGGCTCGTGCTCGGGGTCGAGAATCAGGTGCCCTCCGGAGGCGATCTCGATCCGGTTGCCGCCCGGCTCCCACGTGTAGAGGAAGAACGTCTGCTGGATCGCGTGCTTGTGCGGGCCCGACTCCATCACGATCCCGTACTCGAGGAAGATGTCCGCGCCGCGCAGCACGTCCTCCCGCTCATCGACCAGGAAGGCGATGTGGTGAAGCCTGCCGCGGGTCCGCGTCTGATCGAGCGTGTAGACGACCTCGTACGACTTCTGGTTGGACGCCAGCCAGACGCCGGCCTCGGTGCCGTCGTCGAGCACGATCTGCTCCGTCAGCCTCAGACCCAGGTGCTGCTCCGCGAAGACGCGGTTCTCGGCGGCGTCGACGGCGAGGAAGTTGACATGGTCGAGACCGCGCACGGCGACACCCCTACCGGTGAAGCGCTGCGGCTGGTTCTTAAGGGCCGGCCGGAGCTCCGGCGGCGGCTCGTAGCGCTCCGACTCGTAGAACAGCTCGAGCCGGTGACCGTCGGGGTCGTCGAAGCCGTACGCGCGGCCGTGACCGAGGTCGCCGTCGAGCCACTCCCCCCGCACCCCGGCCGCCTCGAGCGCGGCGGCTCGGCGCTCGAGGGCCTCGGGGCTCTGCGTCCGATAGGCAACGTGCCCGACACCCGCCTGCTCGGCAGCCGTCAACTTCAGCGACGACCGCTCGTAGTCGCCGAACCCGCGCAGATACACGGAATCACCGGCCTCACCGGCGACCTCCATCCCGAGGATCTCCCTGAAGTAGAAGAGGCTCTCGTCGGGCTTCGGCGTCAGCAGCTCGACGTGCGATAGGTGCGCCAGGTCACGAACCACCGCGCCCGTCACCGGACGCCTCTCGCAACGCGGATGTCGATCGTCGAATCGCTCATTTCACAATCCTCCTGGATGAGTCTACGGTTACACACCCGGAACGGGCGACGGTTGCGGGTCGCCGAGCGACGCGGCGACGCGAGCAAGCTGGGAAGGCCCGGCGCCGGGACCGGACGGGGTGCAGGTCGAGGGGCAGGCGGGCCGACCGCTGCTCCTGGATCGAACCGATCGTGCGGGGCCAGGCTTCTGCCCGGCCCCGCGACGACCCCTCTGCACCGGCGTCAGGTGACGGCGCCCTTCGTCCGCCAGCCGCCCGCGTACGACTCGCGCACGACCTCGGAGTACGGGACCGGGCTCACGATCACGCGAACCTCTTTCTGCCTGTGCGGCTGCACGGTGGTCTTGCGCGTCCCCCCATCGGGCTCGCCCCACACGACCCTCAGTTCGGTACCGACCTCGATCTCCGGGTCGACGGTCGCGAGAGAGAGCGCTCGACGCTCGTTCGCGCTGTAGCCCGTGAACAGCGAGAGGCCGACGACGTCTCCGGCCTCGTCTATCACGGAGTCGTAGTTGGACGAGCCGTAGTTCGCGTTCGGCAGGTCGAATACCTGGTAGGCCTCGCCCTCCGGGTCGAACACCGAGGCGAAGATGTCCGACACGTCCTCGCTGCTCCAGGCAAGTGTCACCTTCCTCCGCTGCGCCTCACGGTCGACCTGCTCGAGCGCCTCACGGCCGTGGAACTCGTGGTCGAACTTGACGAACGGCCCGTAGCCGAGCTCGAACGGGTTGAGGTAGTAGTCCTCGATATCGTCTGAGACGAAGCTGCCCGCGATCGCGTTGACGGCCTCGTAGCTCGAAGGAGTGAGCCACTCCCGGTACGGCCGGAGCTCCTCGCCGGAGTAGATCGCCGGGAGCGGGGACGGGATCCAACCCGACTCGAGCGTGTTCGACGAGTACGCCCGTGAGCCGACCGGCTCGAGCCCGAACTCCGCGCCGGCCTCGAGGATCGCCTCCTTCACCCCGTCATAGGTCTCGTAGGGCCCCCAGATCTCGAGGCCGGGCGCGCCGGCCATGCCATGGCGAAGCGTCCGCACGGTCTGGCCCGCGATGTTCATCTCGCTCATCCGGAAGAACTTGACCTCCTCGAGCGGGCCCCCGTTGACCTTCTCCAGGACCTGCCACGCGTTCGGGCCTTGCACCTGGAACCGCCACACCTTGCGCGTGACCTTCTTGCCCGACGGCCTCATCGGCGACCGGTCGTCCTTCTCGACCTCGACGTCGTACCCGCCGGTCTCACCCTGGTACTGCAGCCAGTTGGCTGCGGGAGCACGCCCGACGAAGACGAACTCGCCCGGGTCGAGATGGAAGAGGATTCCATCGCCGATGACGTACCCGGCCGGCGTCGTCGGGACATACTGCTTGGCCATTCCGACGGGGAAGTTCTCGACACTGTTGATCGCCGTGTCGGAGATCAGCTTCATGGCGTCGGGACCCTTGAAGAAGAGGTTCACCATGTGATGCGTCTGGTCGTACAGCACCGCCGTCTCACGCCACGCTCGCTGCTCGCGGCGCCAGTTCGTGAACTCGGCGGCGACGACCGGATAGACGTACGCGCCGATCTGTGAGTTGCGCAAGAGCTCGACAGCGGGGACGCCGTCGAGGATCTCCTGCAGGTTGCTTGGTGCCATGGTCATGCTCCCTCCTGGGACGGTTGGGCTCTTGACAGTCTTCTTGTTCGTCTGCGCTCGACTTCGTCTGCGCTCGACGCAGATACGGTTTCGGCTCACCACGGGACCGGCCGCGACGACGAGCGACCCGGGCACGCGATCTCTTTGCGAGGGTCCTGCATCGTTCAGATCGCGAGACGCATCAGCGGGGCGCCGATCCGGGCGAGAGCGACCTGGTCCTCGAGCACGAGCTCGAGGTTGAGCTCCGCGAGCCGAGCATGCTCGCGGGCGATCTCCTCGGCGCGAGTGCCCTGACGTGCCCGCAGCGCGTCGACGAGGACACGATGCTGATGCTGCGCCACCATCAGGATCTCGCGCGAGCGCCGGAGCGACGCGTGCGAGGTGAGCAGGGCTCCTGGCGCGGCGAAGGGGAGGGCGGCGTTGGCCGCGATTGCGCGGGCGAGCGTCGGGCTCTTGGCCAGCCTGACGAGCGCCTCGTGATAGGCGTCGTTGAAATCGACGTACTGGACGAGCGACTCCGGCGTGACGTCCTCGAGCACGTCGTCGAGCTGCTCGACCGCCGCGACGAGCGGATCGAGCTCGTCCGGCGGACTCGAGGCGTTCCGCCGCGAGCCTTGCGGCCGTGCCCTCGAGCACGCCCCGCAACTCGATCGCGTCGGACACGTCGGACCGGGTGAACGAGCGCACCACGAAGCCGCCGCCCGGGAGCGGCTCGAGCAATCCCTCGTGCGCGAGCGTCGAGAGCGCGAGGCGCAGAGGCGTCCGCGAGACGCCGAGTCGTTTCGCGAGCTCGATCTCGGGGACGCGTTCGCCCGGAGCGAACGCACCGTCGAGGACGAGCTCTCGCAGGCCGAGCTTGGCCTTCACCGTCTGTGACTGAGCTCCGTCGCCCCGAGGCATCCGAATCATCATATTGCATGCAGTACTGCGTCACAAGCCGGATATTCCGCCAGCCGACCCTCATATTGCATACAAAACGGCTAGGGCGACTCGGCGCTCGTGGCCGTGTAACCCGCCTAGCCCGGCTGCCGGCGGGCGCTCGCGTACGCGAGGACGGGCTCCATCGCGGCGGGATTCGCGAGCGCGTCCGGACTGACCACCTCGGCCGCAGGGACACCGGTGAGGATCAGCTTGACCGGGAGCTCGAGCTTCTTGCCCGTGAGCGTGTGCGGGATCTCCGGCAGCGCGACGATGGTGTCCGGCACGTGGCGCGGCGAGAGTGCGTCGCGCAGCGCTCCGGCGACGCGCTTGCGCATGGCGTCGTCGAGCTCCATCCCCTCGCGCAGGACGACGAACAGGATCAGCTCGTCCGACTCCTCCAGGTGGACGACGAGGCTGTCGACCACCTCGTCGAGCTCCGCGAGAGCCGAGTAGAACTCGCTCGTCCCGAGCCGCACGCCGCCGCGGTTCAGGGTCGCGTCGGAGCGCCCTGTGATCACGCAGCTGCCGCGTTCGGTGAACATGATCCAGTCGCCGTGGCGCCAGATGCCGGGATAATGGTCGAAGTACGCGGCGCGGTATCGCGCCTGGCCGGGATCGTTCCAGAACCGGACAGCCATCGACGGCATCGGCTGGCGGATGACGAGCTCGCCCAGCTCCCCGACGATCTCCTTGCCGTCCTCGTCGAACGCCGCCACGTCGACGCCGAGGCAGCGACCCGCGATCTCGCCTGCGTACACGGGGAGGAGCGGACAGCCCTGGACGATGCCGGAGCACATGTCGGTACCACCGCTGCCGTTGATGAGGAGCACGCTCGGGTCGACCTGCTCGTAGATCCACTCGAAGCCGTCGACGGGAAGCGGTGAGCCGGCGACGGTGAGCGCACGCAGCGAGGACAGGTCGTACTGTCTACCCGGCTCGACGCCCTGCTTGCGGCAGGCGAGCGCGAACCCCGGGCTGATCCCCATCAGTGTCGGCCTGGCGCTCTTCGGCCACCTTCCACTGATTACCGAGGTCGGGGTAGCCGGGGTTGCCGTCGAGCATCACGATCGACGCTCGCAGGAGCAGCGCCGAGACGAGTGCGTTCCACATCATCCAGGCGGTCGTCGTGAACCACTGGAGCCGATCGCCCGGGCGGACGTCCCAGCCCAGCCCGAGGTTCTTCAGGTGCTCGAGCAGGATCCCGCCGTGGCCGTGCACGATCGCCTTGGGCAGGCCGGTCGTGCCCGAGGAGAAGAGGACGTAGAGGGGATGTGCGAACGGCACCGGGTCGAACGCGAGCGGCAACTGCTCGCTCAGAAGTTCGTCCCACCGCATTGCAGCGGGAATCGCCCCACCTGCATACTCGACGTCGACGACCGCTTCCAGCGACGGCAGCCGCGCACGGATCGCAGCGACGTTCTCGGCACGGTCGATGAGCCTCTCTCCGTAGACGTAGCCGCTGACCGCAAGCAGTACCTTCGGATCGAGCTGACCGAGCCGGTCGACGACGCTGCTCACACCGAACTCGGGCGGGCACGTCGCCCAGACTGCGCCGAGGCTCGCCGCCGCGAGGAATGCGACCGCCGTCTCCGGGATGTTCGGGAGGTAGGCGACGACGCGATCGCCGGGGCCGACTCCCAGCCGTTGCAGGCCCGCGCGTGCCCGTGCAACCTGCTCGCGGAGCTCACCGAACGTGAGCTGGCGCGCCTCGCGCGTCTGGGAATAGGCGACGATCGCGACGCTGTCGAGATCCTCGTCGCGGCCGAGCATGTGCTCGGCGAAGTTCAGCGTCGCGCCCGGGAACCACTCCGCGCCCGGCATCTCGCGCGAGCCGAGCACGCGCTCGTACGGCGTGTGCGCACGGACGCCGAAGTAGTCCCAGATCGAGGCCCAGAAGCCCTCGATGTCGCTCACCGACCAGCGCCAGAGCTCGTCGTAGCCCGGGAAGTCCAGCCCGCGCTCGGTGCGCAACCACTCGATGTAGCGGCCGATCTCGAACCGCTCGCGCCAGTCCGCGGGTGGCGTCCAGATGACCTCTCCCGGCAGCATCCTGCTACGCCAGGACGGCGAAGCCGCCGTCCGAGCCCCGGTCGAGGTGGTCCACAGGCCCCGCAGCGGCCGCCGTGCCCTCGAGCGCGAGAGAACAGCGGCCGAGCGAGTCGCGAAGGACCGCAGTCTCGCCGTCGTCGAGGTCGGCGAGCATCTCCCGTTCGACATCGCCGACGGATTCGTCGCAGCGGGCGAGCGCCCGGCTACCCGCCGGGGTCACCTCGATCCGGATGATGCGCCGGTCGTCGGGCTCGGCGCGTCGTTGCACATAGCGCTGCTCGACGAGAAACGCGAGGACTTCGCTCATCGACTGCGGCGTGATGAGGGAGCGGCGCGCGAGCTGAGCGTTCGAGAGCCCGTCCTGTGCCCGCAGCACCGACAACGCCGTGTAGGCGGGCAGCGTGAGCCCGTGTGCCTCGACCGCGGCGCTCAGCCGACGGCGCAACACGCGGTCGAGGCGGCCGAGCACGTAGCTGAGCCCCGGTTCCACGTCAGCGTGCCTGCCGTTCGTAGGTCTGCAGGCCCGGCCTGATCCGCTTCTCGTCGAGGAACTGCTCCAGGCCCTGCTCCCGACCGCGCTCGGCGTCGAGGAACTGGGACTGCTCGACCTTGGCGTAGAGATAGTCCTCCGCCTGATCCCAGCTCATGGAGCCGCAGTGCCTGTAGCCGAGCTTTGCCGTCCGCAACACGACCGGGTTCTTCTCGAGCAACTCCCGCGCGAGCGACTCGACGGCTCCGCGGAGCTCGGAGAGAGGGACGCTGGAGTTGACGAGGCCCATCTCTGCCGCCTGCTGCCCGCCGAACGTGCGCCCGGTCATCACGTAGAGCAGGCCCATCCGCGATCCGACTGTGTCGGCCAGTGCCTTGCTGACGACACTGCCGGGCGGAATGCCCCAGTTGATCTCGGACAGTCCGAACGTCGCCTCGTCTGCCGCGATCGCGAGATCACAGGCGACGAGCGGCGTGAAGGCGCCGCCGAAGCACCAGCCGTTGACCATCGCGATCGTGGGCTTCGCATACGTGCGCAGGAGACGCCACTGCCAGTAGGCGGCGTCGCGCCGCACGCGCCGCTGAACGTGCTCAGGCCCACCGTCGACCTCGCGAAAGTACTCCTTGAGATCCATCCCGGCCGACCACGCGTCGCCCGCCCCGGTCAGCACGAGCACCCCGCAGTCGTCATCCGCGTCGAGCTCGAGCAGCACGTCGACCATCTCGGCGTTGAGGGTCGGGCTCATCGCATTGCGTTTCTCGGGCCGGTTCAACTCGACCCAGGCAATGCCGTCGTCGACCTCCACCCGAACTGTCGTCCATCGATCAGCGTACGACACAGCGATCTCCTCCTTGATCAGAATACCCTCTTATATCAGGTAGCCTGATATGAAGACGCACGGAGCGCGGCACTACGAGCCCTCGTCATGCTGGCTGGCCGTGTGGTCTCGCCCGAGGAAGGTATTCGCCCAGGCGCTCGTCCGTGCGAGCGCGTTGTCCTTCACGATCACCGGGCCGTCCAGCATCGACTCCTCCTCCCCGTACGCCTTGAGTCGCTCGTAGGCCTGTGACCAGATGCACTCCGTGTCGTAGACCTCGCACAGCCCCTCGCGCGTGCCGCCGCACGGACCGTTGCGCTGATTCTTTGCGCATTGCGACTCGGGGCAGACGTAGGCGATCTCGGGGAGTGAGCAGTCGCCGCAGTCGCGGCAGCCGAAGAGCGGCACCTTGACCGCCTGCTCCAGTGCGTGTGCCACCTTCGCGACGGGCGACGCCTTCTCGACGGCCCCGTAGAGCGCCCGGCCGGCCGGGAACAGCGGCGCCTCGGGCTCGAACGCGACGGTGTGGAGGCGCCGGCTGAAGCGGTACTTGAGCGGCACCCGCAGGTCGGTCTTGCGGCGGCGCTGCGACTCGAGGTACTCCGCGTTGACGACGTCGGACGAGAGCTTCGTCTCCGGGTCGGCCTCGAAGAAGTAGAACTCGTCCGGGGTCGGGATAGTGGATCTCGGGCGCGAACATGAGCCAGTCGACGGCCGCGTAGGATTCTGCAAGGTTGAGGATCTCGCCGAACGTGGCGGCGGACATGTGGCCGCCCAGATAGACGCCGTTGAAGCCGAGCCCGCGCGCAGTCGCAACGTGCTTCGCGGCAAGGTCGATGAAGAACGCCCGGCCCTTGTCGCGGCTCTTGCCGTGGTGCTCGGCGACCGCGAGGAGCTCGTCAGTGACGACGACGCCGGGAATCTGCCCGCGGTGGAACACGCGAGCGACCCCCGGCGAGAGGAGATAGACGTTCGCGACGACAGAGACCGGCAACTCGGCGCGCCTGATCCAGCGCAGCAACTCGTCGTCCTTTCGCGTGTTCCACCCGATCTGGTTGATCACGAAGCGCGCGCCGGCGGCGACCTTCTTGCGCAGCTTGAAGTACTGCGGCATCACCTCGCGCTCGCGCCGCTTGTGGTTCGTCACGACGCAGCCGAGGAAGAAATCCGTCCGCGCCAGCCGCAGATCGGGCTTGCGCAGATCCGGGAGACCCTCGTTCATCTCGGCGAGGAGGTCGAGCAGCCCGACAGAGTCGGTGTCGAACACCGGAGCTGCGAGTCCGTTACGTCCCGTGACCGGATAGTCGCCGGAGAGGGCAAGGACGTTGTCGAAGCCGTCCGAGGCGAGCTTCCAGCCTCGACTCTCGAGCGCGTTGCGGTTCCAGTCCTTGCACGAGAGGTGGATGATCACCTCCTGGCTCCCGCGCCTTCAGCTCGGCCCCGAGCCCGTCGGGCGAGAGCATCGCGTTCCCTCCCGGGTTGTCGGTGATCGAGAGCACGTCGATGCGCGGATCGGCGGCAAGCTCGCGCGCCACCTCCATCACCTGACTGTTGCCGTCAGCGGTCATGAGCCCACGACTCGTGACGACCTCGGCCGCGACGACGAACGCACCGGGCTGCGCGAGTCGGTCACGGAGGGGGATCATCGGGACGGCACCGGCGATCTCGATGTACCCGTGCTGCCGGCACGCTCACCATGGCGCTAGTCATATCAGGCCACCCGCTATCCCGCAAGGACGACACGCGCCGCACGCGAGGGCGCGTGAGCCGATGTATTCATCGCGCCGAACGCATATCATCGAGCGATGGGCGATGCCGGGCTCCAGATTCTCGACGCCGAAACGGCCCGCATGGTGGAGAACGTGTGCGACGCGATCGTGCCCGGCTCGGCTCGCGTGCGGCCGAGCGTCTACATCGATGCGCTGCTCGCCCGGATGGACGAGGGGACGCGCGCCGCCGCTCTGTCCGCCTTCGCCTCCGTGGCAACCGGTGCGATCGAGGAGCGGGCGGGGACGCCCGAGTTCCTGTGGGTGCGCGCGCTCGCGATCGAGGCGTTCTACAGCGACTTCGTGGCGCCGGGCGTCGACGCTACCGGCGCGTGGGCGGAGATCGACTTCAACACCCCCCTCGCCACACGCCTCGCGAAGGACTGGTCGTACCTGGGGATCGTCGGATGAGCGAACGCTTCGACGTCGTCGTCGTCGGCTCGGGCGCAGGCGGCGGAGTGGTGGCAGGCGAGCTCGCCGCTCACGGTCGTCGCGTCCTCCTGCTCGAGCTCGGCCCACACAGGACTGCGGCCGACTTCACGCGCTGGGAGGCGAAGGCCAACCACGACATCTGGTGGCCGGTCCGGTTCGCGCCCATCAACGACGGCGCCCAGGGAGCGATGCTGCTGCTGGCGGCCCGGTGCGTCGGCGGCACCACGACCGTGAATACGAAGGTCGCGCTGCGGGCGCACGAGAAGGATCTCGCCAAGTGGCACGACGCGAGCGGGCTCGTCGGGGAGAGTGGCTCTCCGTTCGGCCCGTCCGACCTCGCAGCCCACTACGACAGCGTCGAGAGAACGCCTCGGCGTCCGCGAGCGGACAGACTGGCGCAAGAGCGTGTACACGGTCGTGCCCGGCTTTCGGGCCCTCGGTGCGGAGCTCCATCCGGTGCGCTCGTACACCGACGCGAACTGCATGAGCTGCGGCTCGTGCCTGCAGGGCTGCCCGACGAACGCGGGCAAGTCGACGCTCAACACGTACATCCACGACGCCTGGGCGGCCGGCCATCTCGAGCTGCGCGCAGACGCTCGGGTCGAGCGGGTCATCATCGAGGACGGCGAGGCGAAAGGCGTCGAGTACGCCGATGCGAGCGGGACGCTTCGCCGAGTCGATGCGGGAGCGGTCGTCGTTGCGGCCGGAACCCTGAACACGCCGCAGATCCTCATGCGGTCGGGCTTGCCCGACAGCACGAGTAGCCGGCTCGTGGGGCAGAACCTCGGTTTCCACCCGGTGCGGCTCGTCTACGGCCTCTTCGACGAGCCGCAGGACGCGCACATGGTGTACCCGATCACCGCGCACGCGATGGAGCATCAGCACGACGAGGACGGCGGGTTCGTGATCGAGGCGACCACGATGACCGATCCGATCGCGTTCGCGGCCGGCGTCGAGGACGAGAACGGGCCGCTCTGGGGCGACGATCTCGTCGACGTGATGCGCGGCTACCGCCGCTGGATCGGCGTCCTCGCCATGGTCAACGACGACAACCACGGCAGCGTCACCCTCGGCGAGGACGGCACCGAGTCCTTCAATGCTGCGCTCACGGACGTCGAGCTCGGACGCGCGGCAGCCGCGCTCGACTTCTCCCGTGACGCGCTCCGGGCAGCCGGCGCCTCGCGCGTCATCTGGTCGGGGCTCACCAGTACGCACGTCCAGGGCACCTGCCGCATGGGCAGTGACCCGGAGCGGTCCGTCGTCGATGCGGACGGGCGGTCGTGGGACGTCGAGCGGCTCTACGTCGGCGACGGATCGCTGATGACGCGAACGCTGTCCGTGAACCCGTCACTGACGATCATGG
>CAVWPE010000004.1:0-311225 GCA_963756835.1 uncultured Thermoleophilia bacterium | reverse complement strand
GACGGCACGAGTAGCACGTCGAGCGATGAGAGCGCAGACTTGAGATCGTCCGTCTCGCCGGCGAACTCAACCGCGTCGGCCACCCCGAGTTCACGGGCGAGACCGACCAGCTGGCGTTCATACTCCTCGTTGTCGAAAGTGACACCGTCGCCCGCGAAGACCACGGAGCCGATGATCCTCAGTCTTGCCGAGGGGAAGCGTTTCCTCATGAGCGCCAGGATGCGGATCGCGTCGTCCTGCCCCTTCCAGGGTGTGAGCTGTCCCACGACTCCAAGCACCGGAGCGACAGGCGGAGCCGATCGCTCCGAAGCGGGATCTGCAGCAGGCGCTCGATGTCCACCGGGGGGTAGACGACTGTGCTGCGGGCCGGGCGTGTTGGACCGAACCGGGTCTGGGTGAACCGGGAGTTGAAGACCAGCAGCCCGCGCCGAGAGCCGCAGTGCCCAGCGGACGGCGGCGGCTCGCAGCCCGCCCGGTACTGCGTCGCGGACGTCCACGACGGGCCGCCGTCCTCCGAGGGTTGCAGCCACGCCGGCGATGAGCCCCGCGCGCGCAGAGGCTGCGTGGACGACGTCGACGTCGAGCCGACGGGAGAGCGAAGCAACTCTCGCAGCCGTGCGAACCATGCCTCGCCCTGCCCGCACCAGCTCCATTGGCCCTGATCCGAAGCCGATCTCGAACGGAGCAAGCGGCACCGTCCGTATCCCTGCGGCCTCGGCCCGGCGGGCAAGATCCCCTCCCGGGCAGGCGAGAACGGGATCGACGCGATCGCTCAACGCCGAGATCAGCTCCAGCAGCGATCGCTCGGCGCCGCTGACGTGAGAGGTGTGGCTGACGTAGAGCACTCTCATCGGGCGATCACCTCGTCCAGAATGTCCTCGACGGCCAGTCGCTGCTCGCTGCCACGAAAGCGTCCTGGCGTGCTCGCGGCCGGCCTCGCCCATGCGAGCGGCCAACTGCGTGTCCGTGAGTATCGCGATGATCGCATCCGCGACTTCGTCTGGGCTCTCGGGATCGACAAGGAGACCCGTCTCGCCGTCGATGACGGCGTCGAGTGCCCCGGCTACACGTCCGGCCACCACGGGCAGCCCAAGGCTTCCCGCCTCGATGTAGGCGATGCCGAAGCCCTCGCCGGCGCCGAGTGAGTCCAATCGGCTAGGCATGGCGAAAACGGATGCACGCCCCATGATCGAGTTCCGCTGTTGGTCGGAGACGCGCCCGTGGAACGTGACCGCGCCGGCCACGCCGGCGTTGCGCGCAAGAGCCTCGAGGTGCTCACGCAACGGGCCGTCCCCGATCACGTCCAGGCGGGCGCTCGGAACCCGGTCTCGCACCAGCGGGAGCGCCCGCAGGAGAACGTCATGCCCTTTGTAGGGCTCTGTGAGCCTCGCCACGACGACGATCGACGGCTCGCGATGGTTCGGGACACCACCATTCTGAGACGGGACATCCACTCCAGGGTGTACGACGTGAATGCGCTCCGGCGGCACTCCGAGCCCCAGCGCGAGCGACCGGGTGTGCCGGCTGACGGCGATCGTGGCATCGGCACGGCCGAGACACTCGACGGGCCAGACAGCGGTCGCCGGTTCAGCTCCTGTGCATGCACGTACTGGACGACCGGGATGCCGAGCCAACGCCGGGCGATTATCGCCGCGGGGCCGGTGACGATGTGCCCACTCAGGATCGCGGCGGGCCTTCGGCGCACTGCCTGCGCCAAGCCGCGCGCGTTCAGTGCGAGGATGCGCAGGTGCCGTGCTGAGCCCGGCGTCCGGACACGGATGATCGGGAACGCTGGGCCTGGTCGAAGGCGCTCTCGCCGCCGGATCCCAGCGTCACGACCCTAGGCCGGGACCTCTCGAGAGAAGATGCGATCCGGTGCATGAGCGTCTGGATCCCGCCGGTCTCCGGCGGGAAGTCGGGGGTCAGTATGAGAAGGTCACGCATCACCGTGTGCTCCTGAAGCGTCCGCTTCCCGCGTCGCGGAGCTCGTCGCGTGCGATCACGAACCCGGCGGTGAGCCAGATGAGTGGCGAGACGGCGTAGAACCCGCCGTTCAGCCACTGACCGAACGTCAGGACGAGGATGCCGAGTGCCGCCAGCGAGACGGCATCCCTGCGCTCCACGGCAACGCGCAACGCCGCCCGCAGCACGAGCACAATGAGGGCGAGGTAGGCGAGGCCGCCGAACGTGCCGAGCGAGACGAACACGTTCGACACGTCGACCTCCGTCGACGTGGATCCCTCGCTCCCCAGCTTCGAGCCTGCCAGGGTCGTCGACGCGATCCCGTTGCCCCGCGGGTCCAGCAATCCCGACCGGAAACCGTTCTTGAGCATCGCGAGGTGTGACGGAAGGGTCGACGTGTCCTTGTTGAACGGATCAGCGAGTCCGCTCAGCTGGTGGCTCACCAGCGGGTCCGACGAGGACGCCGCCTTGCTCTCGAGATATCCCTGGGCGAAGGTGTACGCCAGAACGAGGCCCACCAGGCAACCGGCGAGTGCAACGACGGCACGCCGCATGTTGCCGGTTCGGGCCGCGAGGACGACGATTACGGCGAATGTCGTCGTGACCATGACGCCTCTGCTCGACTCGTAGAACAGCGCGACCGCGAGCAGCGGGATCGCAGGAAGGAGCTGTGGCAGTCGTGCCAGTGCGAAGGCGACCGCCACGACGATGCCGATCGCCAGGAAGTAGGCGTACTCGGCGGCGCTCGAGAACGTCCCGAAGGCACGGATCACATCGCTGATGCTCAGGGCTGCGTAACCCGTCTGGCGAACCCATTCCGCATCCCAGCTGAGCAGGCCGTTCCAGGTCTGGCTCAAGCCGTAGAGAGCAACAATGCAGGCGACGCCGACGAGCCCTCCGTAGAGCCACCGCATTGCCTGCTCGGTCGGGAGTTCGCGCCCGACGAAGAACCAGGCCAGCGGCACCGCGGTGAACAGAAGTGCCGCCAGGCCGGCGCCGATCCCGCCGCCGCGCGGGTTCGCTACCTGGAGGAACGTGATCACGAGGACGACGAGCATCAGCTTGGACGCACGGTCTCTTGCGAGCTCGCGGTTCTCGAACACGAACAGGCGAATCAGGATCAATCCGAGCACCGCCGGCGCCACGAGCAGCAGCGGGTCGGTCGACTGCCAGCCGGTGAACTCGAGCAGCATGCGCCGGGCCAGCGCGAGGAAGGGGAGGAGCAGAATCGTCGCGACGACCGTTCGCTCGGGCCACTGCGCCGCGGCGACGAAGGCGAGAAGGCCGATGCAGGCAGCGGCGATCATCCGGGTCATCGACGGCTGGCGGACGATCTCGACACCGACGATGAACGCGATCAGCGCCGCCCCGAGCGGGGCGGCCGTCTGTCGTGCGGTAAGGGTCACTTCGCTCATGCGGCCTGCTCCCGTGCCTGCAGCATCGTCTTCGCCATCGTCCCGGCAACCGCAGCGAGCGAGTACTTCTCGACCACCGCGGCGCGCCCTCGTGCGCCGGTGGCCCGCAGCTCGTCCCGGTGGCAGGACAGCCGCCGAAGGATCCCGGCCAGCTCGGCGTCGTCGCCCTCGGTGAACAACCAGCCTCCCTCGAGGTCGGCCACGAGCTTCGGTAGCTCTCCCGACCGCGAGGCGACCACCGGCACGCCGCATGCGAGCGACTCGATCACGACGCGGCCGAACTGCTCTGTCCATCGCCGGTCGAGAGCGAGGGAACCGCGAGGACATCCATGTCCGCGAGGACCTCGTGGACCCTCGCAGTGCGGGACGTATCCATGCCAGGTAACGCGGTCCGACACATCTCAAGCTGTTTCGCGAGGCTCTCGAGCGTCTGGCGCTCGGGCCCTTCTCCAATCACGCTCAACGCGATCTCGTCAGCCTGGAGTCGCGCCAGCGCCCGGAGAACGACGTCGAGCCCTTTCTCCGGCACAAGTCGTCCCATGAACCCGACTCGCAACAGTCCTGTCTCGTTGCGGTCGGTACGTGGCCGGAAAACGTCCACATCGACGGGGAGCGGGACGACCACTCTCTGACCCGTGAAGCCCTTCTCGACCAGGACTCCTCCCACAGCTTCGGAGCAAGGCATGGCAAACCGAGCGTGGGAGAAGACGTACTGCTCGAGGGATGCAAAGGGTGGGGGGTACTGCTTCTTGAGATTCTGAGCGCTGTAGAAACCCACCGCGCAATCGAGACCCCGGCAGGCGTGGAACGCCTGTGCGGTCGCGAGCGCGTACGGCTCGTGGTGAACGAAGACGACGTCGGGGGCGAAACCACGAATGCCTCGGCCGAGGCCCGAGCGATAGACGTGAAGTGGGATGTTCCCCTTGCCGACGACATCGAGGCCGACGAGATCGCCCCGGAAGCGGGGATCGCGCGCGAGGACACGCTTGCCATATTCGTCGCGCCAGCGCGCGGGTGCGATGATCCTCGTCTCCCAGCCGGTCTGGCGCTGGATCTCACCATAGATCGCCTGGTTCACAGGCGTCACGCAGGGGTGGCTGACGACGGCAAGCCTCAAGACCCAACCTCTACGAGTGTTGCCTCTGAGCGTTCGACGGGACTATAGAGAGCGAGGTAGGAATCGACGATCCGATCCCAACCGTGCTCCGCCGCCAGTTGGCGGCCCCGGTCGCCCATGGTCGATCTGGCCGACGGGTCCGCCGCGAGCCGTGCCAGCGCAGCCGCAAGGTCGGCCGCGTCGGGCTCGATGTTGATGCCGCCACCTGCCTCGACGAGCTCCGTGATCGCACCCACCGGCCGTCGCCACGACGGGAAGCCCGGAGGCAGCGGCCTCGAAGGCCACGATCGAGAATGACTCATACGCGCTCGGCAGGACGAACGCATCGGCTGCGGCGTAGTACCGTTCCGGCTCCTCGGACTCGCCGACCAGCACCAGCTGATCCTCTGCGCCGATCGCTTTGCCCGACGGCGTGCCCGCCCGGCGTCGCCGTCACCGACGACGACGAGCCTCCATTCGCGGCAGGTCTCCAGGGCGTCGATGGCGATGTCGAGGCCCTTGCCACGCCACTCCGAGCCGACGAACAGCGCCACGAGGTCTTCGTCTCGGAGACCGAGCTCGGCTCGCGCCGCTGGCGCGCACGCTCTCATCCGGCGCGAATCGCGTCGTGTCGACGCCGTTGCCGATCAGGCGAACGTCGTCGGCGCGCTGCGGAAAGGCCACTGACGATCTCCTGCCGGATCGACTCCGATACGGCAACGAGCACGCGGCTCCGTGCCCTGCTCCGGTAGGCTGAACCGCTCGAACGCGCGGCTCAGGATCCGTCCGACGCGTGCGTTGAGGCGATGGAGAGGGGTTGTGCGACTCGCTCTGTCGATCCTGCCGCCGGGGCCGTTGTGGACGTAATGGACAGTGCAGACGTCCGCTCGGTTGAGCACGATGGCACCCGTCGTGTGGAGCACACCTGCTCCGCGACGAAGCAGCATCAGAGACGCGACGGCCGCAAACCACGGGTACGCCAGCACGAACGGCCGCCCAGGCCCAGGAACACGACGCCAGCGCAGCCGTTCGTGCGGAGGCAACCCGAGGGTTCGAGACACGACGGTGACGGACACGCCTCGCGCGAGCAGCCCTATGACGAGCTCGCGCAGCTGCCGCTCCATCCCGCCGGCCCCCTCGACATCGTGGGCGACGATCGTCACCTGCGGCGCCATCTAGGCCCCGCTGCGGCGCATCACCGGAACGGTCCGCAACATCAGCTTGACGTCGCCGAGCACCGACCACGTCGTGACGTAGCGGTAGTCGAGGCCGACCATCTCGCCGAACGGGATGTCGTCGCGGCCGAGCACCTGCCAGAGGCCCGTCATGCCCGGCTTCAGGTCGAGCCGGCGCACGCCCCAGCCGTCGACGTGGCGGTGCTCGTCGGGGATCAGCGGCCGCGGCGCCGACGAGGCTCATGTCGCCCTTCAGCACGTTCACGAGCTGAGGAAGCTCGTCGAGCGAGTACTTCCGGAGGAAGCGGCCGACGCGTGTGACGCGAGGGTCGTCGGGGATCTTGAACATCCGGTCGTCGCCGTCGGAGTGCTTGTTCAGGTGGGCGACCTCGTGCTTGCGCTCGTCGGCGTCGGCCGCCATCGTGCGGAACTTGAGGATCCGGAACGGGCGGTCTCCCTTGCCCATCCGCACCTGCCGGAAGAACACCGGCCCTGGCGAATCGAGCCTGATCGCGACGCGCGATGACCGCGAGCAGGGGCGCCAGGAGGATCAAGCGCGACGAACGACGAGCGCGATGTCCATCGCCCGCTTGATGACCAGGCTCGACCAGGGCAGGCGTCCGGGCGGCAGTCCGAGCAGAGGAATGCCCTCGGCGCCGTGGATCGTCGCCTGCGGCCCGAGCACCTCGAACAGTCGCGGAACCACGTCGACCTGCACGTCGAGCCCGTTCAGCTCGCGGATCGATCGCGAGCGCCTGGGTGTGCGGTGCCTGTGAGAACGCGATGATCACCCGCTCGATGTCGAGCGCGCGCGACGAGCTGCGGCAGCTCGCTCACCTTGCCGAGCACGGTGAGCTCGTCGAGGTCGTCGCGGCGCTCGCGTGGGTGCTCGTCGACGAAGCCGACGAGGTTGACGCCGTACTCCGGATGCTGCAGCAACTTGTGCGCGACGCTCTGCCCGACGTGCCCGGCGCCGACGATGACGGTGTTCTGGACGTACGAGTCGAGGTTGCGACAGATGCTGCGCGCGACACCGCGCGCGAGCGCGACGAAGACGATCGCCGCAGCCCCAGAAGACGCAGGAGCTTCGGCACGGTCGGATGCGCGAGCCCGGTGAGCCAGGTGATCGTGAAGAACACCCAGGTGCCGACGGTGAGCATGTTGAAGAGCGCCGAACAGGTCGTCGACGGACGAGTGGTCGGTGCGGGCCTCGTCGCGGTCGTAGAGGCCGTAGACACGTGCGAGTGCGAGCCAGAGCGGCAGCGAGAGGAAGAACGACGAGATACGCGACGCGGCGCCGAACGGTGTCGTACTGCGGCCTGCGACCGGACGTCGAGCGTCAGCTGGGCGAGCAGGAAGGCGAGCGACGAGGCCGATCGACGTCGGCGGCCGCGAGCGCCCGCTTGATCAACCAGCCACGGCGGTGCGTCTTCCCGAAGCGCCGCTTGCGGATCAGGTCGCGCGTGCGCTCGCTGACGATGTCCTCGACGAGATCGGGCTCGTGTCCGGCGGCCTCGTCCGCGTACGGGCGTGCCGGTGGCGACCTGCTCGAGCTGGCTCACGTCCTCTCGACTTCCGGCGCCGTGCGTCCGCCTCGGGCGCGTGCGGTGTCGCACGCGCGGGCCGACCTGTCTGCCGGCTGTCGACTCGGCATACCCGTAGCCGCCGTAGCCGTAGCCGTACCCGTAGCCGCCGCTCTGGCCTTCCGCGGGACCCGGTGACGACGAAGCCGAGCTTCGTTGCGGGCGCCGTCGTCGAGCAGGCGTCGCAACTCCGAGAGCATCGGCCGGCGGATGACGTTGAGGCGCGTGACGACGAGGATCGCGTCGGCGACGGTCGACAGCGTCATCGCGTCGCCGACGCGGAGGACGGGCGGCGTGTCGATGATCACGAGGTCGTACCGCTCGTGCAGGTGGTGGAGGATGTCGGCGAGTCGCCGGCTGCCCACGAACTCGCCTGGATCGGGAGGGCGCGGGCCGGTGACGAGAACGTCCAGGATGCCCTGCTCGGGAACGTGGCCGTTCGTCGCCGGCATGGCGGCCTGAATCACGCTCGAGCTGCCCGTGTCGAGGTTGATGCGGGTCAGTGCGGCCTCGAGCGTGACGTTGCCGAGCGCGACGTCGGTCACGCCCTGTGCGTGCAGCAGGCCGAAGAACCGATCGATGTACGGGACCCTGCAGGTCGAGGTCGACGAGCGCCACGCGGCGTCCCGCACGTGCCTCGGCGACCGCGAGGTTCGCGGCCGTCGTCGACTTCCCCTCCTTCTCGACCGCGCTCGTGATGATGATCGTGCGGACGTCGGTTCGCTCGAGGCAGGCGAACTCGATGTTGGTTCGCAGCATGCGGAACGCCTCGGCGTTCGTCCCCGTCGGCTGCGCCAGCATGACGAGCCCGTCCTTGGCGATGCTCTTCGGCGGCGGTGGGATGCGCGCGAGCTGGGCCAGGCCGAGCCGCTCACCGACCTCGCCCGCCGACCGAACGCGCGTGTCGAGCGCATCGACGAGGAACGCCAGGCCGAGCCCGAGGACGATGCCGAGGATGAGGCCGAGCATCGCGTTCTTCCTGGGCGTCGGCGCGATCTGGCCGGCGCCTTCCGCCGTTCGGATCACGTAGGTCCGCGAGGTCTGCAGCGCCTCGAGCGTCGCGAGCTGCTGATCCTTGTCGCGCAGGCTGACGGCGAGCTTGGAGCCGACCTCGCCGTCGGCCTTCAGCTGCTCGAGTTGCTGTGCGATCTCGGCTCGGGCCCGGCGAACCGCGTCCGAGTCGAGCTGGCCACGGTACGCGGTGAAGGCCTTTGCATATGAGGTGGCGAGCAGCGCAGCGTTCTCCGCGCCATGGTTCGTGACCGTGAAGGTGAGGATGTTCGTGTTGGCCCCGGGGAAGACCGTCGTGCTGCCGAGCAACTCGCCGGCGCTGATGCCGCTGAGCCCCGAGAGGGCGATCGCGCTGTTTGCGACCGACGGCACCTGCGCCAGGGCGGACTGCGTGTCGGCCAGGCGCTGCTCGTCGACGTACGAGGAGCTGATGCCGGTGAGCGCTCCCGCGAGATCCTGCGAGCTGAGGTAGACCTCGGCCGACGCCTGGTACTGCGCAGGCTGCCGCGCAGACAGCACGTACGCGGTGACGGGGACGACGACCGCGCAGGCGATGATGATCCACTTGCGCCTGCGCAGAACGCGCAGGTACGCCGGCAGCGACGACGACTCATGCCCGGAGTGGTGCTCCAAGCGTGATCCCCCTTTCACCTTCCAGAGCAAACGGACGGCAGGCTCGAACTGCGAGCTTAGTACGATCGCCGCGCCAAGTCGACAGCGTTGACCACATCGATTGCTTTCCCGGTCGCCGGCGGATGTGGAGCTGTCTTTCCCGATCTTCGCCTTGCCGTAAACGTCCACGCCGGCCAGAGGCTCGGAGCGGCTGGGCGAGGCGCGGTCGTCGCGGACTGTTAAGGCTTCGCGAACTCGGGGAGAGCTCGCCAACTCGGCCGCCGATCGTGCGTCTCCTGTCTTTGCGTGACTGCTGGCTCGACTACGGATGACATGGGGACGATCGACGGCGCGATGACGGGCTCCGCTCCGCGTCGGCGCACGCGTGCCGGTTGGGCGTGGCTCGCGGGAGGCGACGCCTCCGTCCTCCGGATGGTGCCGAGCGAGGCGAGCTTCTTCAACGGCCTCGGGATGTGGGTCGCGGGGATGGCGGTCGTGAGTGGTTTCGGGATGACCGTCGCCGCCGGCCAGTGGTGGAGCACCCCGATCACGAACGTCCTGTGGGTGCTCCCGCTCTGGGCCGTCCTGTACTGCCTGATCGAGCGCCTCGTCCTGAAGAGCTTCGGCACGAGCCGGGCGTGGAATCTCGTGCTCGCGATCCCGCGCCTGCTGCTCTCGCTCGCGATCGCACTCGTGATCGGCCTGCCGATGGCGCAGGTGATCTACAGCGGGTCGATCAACGACGAGCTCAGCAAGACGACGACGGCACGGATCCACGAGGCGACGAACCAGATCACGCGCACCTACGAGGCCAGGATCGGCGCCGCGGAGAAGGCCATCGCGGCCGCGCAAGCCAAGGAGACACGTCTCCGGCAGCAGGTCACGAACAGCCGCTTCCTCGCCGACTGCGAGGCGGGACTTGCGAGCTGCTCGGAGACGCACAAGATCGGCCGCGGGCCGTACTACGAGCGCGATGCCCGCAGGGCGGCGACCGCCGCGGCGGAGCTGAAGCGCGCCCGGCCCCAGATCGCGGCCACGATCGCCGCGAACCGCCGGAAGATCGCGGTCTGGCAGGAAGCCGAAAGCAGCCAGATCGCAAATCGGGTCGCAGCGATCAAGGCCAACCGCGACTTTCTCGCGCGCCAGGCGGCCCTCGACCGCGTCCAGAAGGCGAGCCCGGCCGTGACGAAGTATGTCGAGTTCTTCCTCGCCTTCCTGATTGCGATCGACCTCGTCGCGCTGATGCTCAAGCTCACGCACCTCTTCAGCACCGGCGGCGCCTACGAGCGGAGCGCAGCCGCGCTCCGGGCGAGCGACCTCGTCGAGGTGCACCGCCTCCAGCAGCGAGCCAACGTCCTCACCCGCCGCATCACGCTTCAGGCGCAGGCGCAGCAAGATGCCGACGAGATCCGGATTCTGGGCGAGACCTCAGGCGAGCCCGAGCTCGAGACGGACGAGCTCAGGCTGAACGAGCGCCCGGGGCGCCGCGCGACGATCAGCGGCCCGGCAACCGCCGTTCCGGTCGGCGACTGACGACCCCCGCCGGCCGGCGCACCCATCGCGCCGGCGCCGGCGTTGTGGGCCATCTCATCCGACCCGCTCTCCGAGGAGCCGCTGGATGCTGGCGAGTGGGATTCGCACCCAGTCCGGCCTGCTGTTGAGCTCGTAGCCGAGCTCGTAGAGTGCTTTCTCGAGGAGGAACACGTCGAGGATTCGTCCGAATTCGTCCCTCGTCTCGGGGAGGTAGTGGGCATCGGCCGTCTCGAGGTACGACCGCAGGAACGAGACGGATGCCCAGGTCGACCACTGGCGCCCCGACTGCTCGAGCACCTGGAATGCCTCCGACCCGGACTCGACAGCACCTTGTTCGACCTGGTCGAAGAGGCCGGCATACGTGGCGTACTCGAACGAGCGCAGCATGCCTGCCACGTCGCGGAGGGGCGAGCGCTTGATCCTGCGGTCGGCCAGGGAGCGAGCCGGCTCTCCCTCGAAGTCGATGATGACGAAGTCCTTGCCCGTGTGGAGGATCTGGCCGAGGTGGAAGTCGCCGTGGTAGCGGGTTCGCAGCCCGGTTCGGCGGTATTCGACGACGGCGTGGAATCGGTCGAGGAGATCGCGCTCGGCCGCCAGGATCTGCTCCGCCTGGGCCCGCTCGTTTGGGTCGAGCGCCGGAAGTGAGCGACGGAGGAGGCGCAGGCTCGTGTGCGTGAGGTTCCGCATGGACTGGTAGACGGAACGCTGATAGAGCGGCGTGAACGTCTCGGGGGCGAACGCCGCCGATTCGGCGTCCGACGCGAGCGCGTTGTGCAGCTCGGCGGTGCGGCGGCCGATGAGCTCCGCCGAGCGGAGGTAGGCCTCGCTCGTGGCGTGCGCCTCGGGAGGCAGCGGCTCCTCGACGATCTCCATCAGCGGTCGTGTGTCGGCGACGAACGGCTTCCGGAGGACATCGCCCTCCTCGCTCGCTACGCGCTCGTAGAATCGGCTCACCGTCTCGCGCGTGTACTGCCACGCGTCTCCCTGGTTCGCGACGACCTCATGCGCGATCGCGACCGTCACGGGCTCTGCGCCCTCCCGCTCGTACTCGAGCGATCCGACGAGTGCCGGCGCGTGTGGGAAGCCCCTCTGCCCGAGGAAGAGCCCGACCTCGAGGTCGGGGTTGACGCCCTCCTCCACCTTCCGGAAGAGCTTGAGGATGATGCTGTGCCCGAACATGACCGAGCTGTTCGACTGCTCCGCCCTGAAGAGATCGGGATCGAGCGGTCCCTCCGCGTCCCGCAGGATCCGCCTCAGTGCCGCCGTCGGCCGGCCGACGACCGAGCCGGCGGATCCCCTGAACCGGCGGCGCTTTGCGATCCCGTCGAGCAGGGCGGCGCAGAAGCGCTCGTCGCTGAGTGCGTCGTAGAGCACGGCCGCCTCACCTGCTCGCGCGAGCCGCGCGATGACAGCGTGTGGGACGTCTTCCGGCATCCGCTCGGCCTGTTCGCCGACCGCGACGGCGAGAGGGAGCACGTACGCTTCGGGCTCGCCGTCGACGTACTCGACGTTGACCACGGCAAGCATCGCCGGCTCTCGCTCCGGCACCCGAACGGAGACGACGTCGCGGATCGAGACATCGTGGACGGCACGGGCCTTGCCCGCGAACCATCGTCTCCGCTGGATGAAGCTCGCGATCGCGTCCTCGACGGAGCGTTTCGTCCTGCGGGAGAAGAGCTGCTCCTGCGTGCCCGTGACGGCGATCGTCGGGACGTCGGCCGTCTCCGCACGGGTTCGCTCGAGCGAGAGCCAGTAGAAGGCGTGCGGGCCGAGCGTGAGCAGGTACGGGAGGTCCCCGATCGGCGGAAACGTCGTGCGGCCGAACAGCTCGCGCGGGACGAGCCCTTTGAACTCGGCGAGCTCGAGCTCGACGTACTGGGCGAAGCGCGACAGGTTCGCGACCACGATGATCACGTCGTCCTCGTGGCGGCGCAGGAACGCGATCACCTTGTGGTTCTCGGGCGTCAGGAACTCGAGGCTGCCCCGCCCGAAGACGTGGTGTCTCGTGCGGAGCGCGATCAGGCGCCGCATCCACCAGAGAAGCGAGTGGGGGTTGGCGAGCTGCGTCTCGACGTTGACCGTCTCGTAGTGGAAGTCCGGATCGATCACGGTCGGGAGGTAGAGCCGCTGTGGGTTCGCGCGCGAGAAGCCGGCATTTCGATCGCCGCTCCACTGCATCGGCGTCCGGACGGAGTTCCGGTCGCCGAGGTAGACGTTGTCCCCCATCCCGATCTCGTCGCCGTAGTAGATGACCGGAGTTCCGGGGAGGGAGAGCAGGAGGCCGTTGAGGAGCTCGATCTTCGCTCTGTTGTTGCCGAGCAGCGGCGCCAGCCGACGCCTGATTCCCAGGTTGATCCGCGCCTGACGGTCGTGGGCGTAGACGCGATACATGTAGTCGCGCTCCTCGTCGGTGACCATCTCGAGCGTCAGCTCGTCGTGGTTCCGCAGGAACAGCGCCCACTGAGACGTGTCCGGAATCGCCGGCGTCTGCTCGAGGATGTCGATGATCGGGTATCGATCCTCCATCTCGACCGCCATGAAGAGCCGCGGCATGACGGGAAAGTGAAACGCCATGTGGCACTCGTCGCCGTCACCGAAGTAGGCGGCGGCGTCCTCGGGCCACTGATTGGCCTCGGCGAGGAGCATCCGGTTCTCGAAGCGGTCGTCGACGTGCGATCGGAGCTGCTTCAGGTACTCGTGCGTCTCGGGGAGGTTCTCGCACATCGTCCCCTCGCGCTCGAAGAGATAGGGCACTGCATCGAGCCGCAGACCGTCCACCCCGAGGGTGAACCAGTAGTCCAGCATGCGGAGGATCAGCAGCCGTACGTCCGCGCTCTCGTAGTTCAGGTCCGGCTGGTGCGAGTAGAAGCGATGCCAGTAGTACGCGTTCGCGACCGGATCCCAGCTCCAGTTCGAGGACTCGAAGTCCTGGAAGATGATCCGGGCGTCGGCATAGCGGTCGGGCGTGTCGCTCCAGACGTAGAAGTTGCGCCAACGGCTGCCCGGAGGAGCGCGCCGGGCCCGCTGGAACCATGGATGCTGATCCGATGTGTGGTTGACGACGAGCTCGGTGATCACGCGCAGGCCGCGCCTGTGCGCCTCACGCAGGAAGCGCTGCATCTCCCGCATCGACCCGTAGTCGGGATGGATTCCACGAAAGTCGGCGATGTCGTAGCCGTCGTCGCGCAGCGGTGAGGGATAGAACGGGAGCAGCCAGAGCGCCGTCACGCCGAGATCGTGGAGGTAGTCGAGCTTCTCGGTCAGACCGTGGAAGTCGCCGATACCGTCCCCCGAGCTGTCACGGAAGGCGCGCACGTGAAGCTGGTAGACGACCGCGTCCTTGAACCAGAGCGGGTCGTCCACGATGAGCGACGGAGCCGCAACGCGCGTGGTGGACGTGTCGCGACTCAACGGGCGGCGTCGGCGCGGTGTCGTGTCCGCAGGGGGCGGCGCAGGTACGTGCGTTCACGGAGGAGCTGCCGCCGGTGTCCAGCGTGTCCACGCTGACCGTGCGCTCTCGTCCTGTTCGAGGCAACCCGTTTGCCCATCCGAGTCACAGGGTACCCCGATGCCTGGGTCGGCCCTGGGGATGTGAGCGAACCCTGATGCAACCCGCGCGACGCGCTCATCGGCGCTCAGCGACCATGAAGAGGACCATCCACCGTCGAGAGGGGGCTGGCTTGAAGCCCAGAACGAGGTTCTACACAGTGCTCGGTTTCATCACGTATCGGCTGGGCAAGCGAGCTGCAAAACGCAAGGTGCGCCGGGTGCTTCGCCTGTCCTGAGCCCGGGACACTCGCGTGAGCCGAGGCAGCTCTCTCTCGTGATGATCACCGCTCGCCGGCCGGCGCCTTGGCGGCCGGTCGTCGAAGTCGCGCCCTAAGCGAGCACGCGGATGAACAGCCTGCGTGCCGCCCTGTCGCCCATCTGCACCGCGACGACGCCCGTGACCTTCCTTCCCTTCGCCCACGTGGGAATCTGCCAGCTGCAGCGCGCCGACGCGTTCCTGAACGCGTTCACGCGGACGCGGAGCCGCTTGCCTGCGACCTCCGCGCGGCAGCGGACGTCACCTGCCGTGAGCTTGCGTCCGGTCGCCAGGTGGACGAAGGCAACGGAGGCGACGAGCCGCCTCTGCTTGTTGCGGAGGGACACGCGTGCGCGCATCGCACCCACCTGGATACCCGTCGTCGTCGAGGGCGGCGTGCCTCGCGTCGGCGCGGGTGCGGAGGACGCCTGAGCCGGTGGCGGTGTCGTCGCCGGCGCCGCGGGAGCCTTCGGGGACGGGGTGCCGGAGGGCGGGGGAGGGGGTGGAGCCGGGGCCGGCGGTTGGGCCGCTCCGACGTCGTTGCCGAAGTTCTGCGTCCAGTAGAGCTGACCACCGGCGCTCGAGGCGACGCCCACCCCGGTGGACGTGAAGGCGCCGTTCTCGATGTTCGCCTTGTGGCCGGATGAGCCGAGCCAGCCGTTGACGACGGCCTGGGCCGTCGCGTAGCCGTAGGCGATGTTCTCGCCCCACGTGCCTCCCGAGAAGCCACAGTCCCGAGCCCGCTGGTAGGCGGATCTCGAGAAGGGCGCCGGGTCGTCGTGGCCGAAATATCCGTTGCCGGCCATGTGGAGCGACTTCCACTCCGACGACGCCCTCAGTGAGGAGGAGACCGAGAGTTGGGCCAGGCCCAGCGTGGCGCGGTGCTGGTTGATCAGCGCGATGACCTGTCCGGCGAGGTCGGCGCGGTTGCTGCCCCACGAAGCGGAAGGAGAGCAGTTCGTGACCGCCGGTGCGTCCGGCGCTGCCGCAGCGGCGACGGCCGTGACCAGCACCACGACGGCAAGGACGAGACCCCGACGCAGCGCGCCGCGGAAATAGGGCACGGGACGGCCGTGAGCGACAGAGCGCATACGTACTGGGGTCGACTGCCGGCACGGGATGTCCGATCCTCAGGACGAGTGATTGACGCGCGTCCACGACCTGTCGACGCTCGGCGGGGTCGCGCGGTCAGTCGCCCTCGGAGAAGCCGCACTCGAGGCAGACATGGAGCGGCGCCTCGCTCTCGCCGAGGACGAAGCCCATCGTGACGCCGCAGGCAGGGCAGATCGGAGGCCGGTCGTCGCGCTCCTGCTGCGGCTGCTCGCTCATGTGCCGCTACGTCGTCTCGTCGTGCGCGGCGTCTCCCTCACCCGTGAACCGTGGGAGCACGTACTTCTTCAGCAGCCAGAACGACAGCACGGCGAAGAACAGGCGTTTGAGCATTCGGTGACTTCCTCCTCGTTGGACGGACGGGCGTCGCAGTCGCTCGCGGTGGTGGGTCGACCCTAGCGAACGAGGGGCCGTCGGACACCCGCGGTGGCCCCTGCTCCGACGTCCGAAGCGTGTGCGCATTCGCGGTTGACAACGGCGCGTTCTGCGACCACAACGTGTGAAGGAGGTCACACGGGAGGGCCTGGGGAAATGGTCGGACAGATCGCGATAGCAGCACTCGAGTTCACGTTCCTGTTCACGGCGTACCGCGCCTGGAAGCGGAATCGGATCCACCCGATGCGCGACGCCACGGGCGAGAACAGCACCTAGCCGCAACCGGCGGAGCGGCCCGACACGCGGGCGTGGGGTGTCACCGAGCGGTCTCGACGGAGTACGTTGTCGGGATGATCGACCTCCACACGCACCTGCTGCCGGGGCTCGACGACGGTGCTCTCGATCTGGACGCCGCCGTCGCGATGGCGCGCTCGCTGGCGGCCGACGGCGTCGAGGTCGTGTGCGGCACGCCGCACGTGCGCTACGACTACCCGACGACGCCCGAGGCGATGGAGGAGGCGCTCGCCGCCGTGCGAGCGGCGGTCGCGGAGGCGGGGATCGCGATCGAGATTCGCGGCGGCGGCGAGATCGCGCTCGACCACTTGCCCGAGCTCGATGCGCGCGCCCGTGGCCGGTTCGGCCTCGGGGGCAACTCGATGCTGCTGTTGCTCGAATCCCCCTACACGAACTGGCCCCTCGACCTGGCGCACACGTGTGCGCAGCTGCAACTCGACCAGACCGTGCCCGTCATCGCGCATCCCGAGCGGAACGTCGAGGTGCAGCATCGGCCGGAGATACTCGCCGGACCGGTGCTGGCGGGCGCCTACGTTCAGCTCACCGCGGCCTCGCTGGACGGGCGGCTCGGCCGACGGGTCGCATCCTGCGCCCGGAAGCTGCTCCGGTTGGAGCTCGCGCACTGCATCGCGAGCGACGCCCACGGCCCGGGCGTGCGCGAAGCCGGCATGTCCGCCGCCGCCAGGGCAGTGGGTGGGGGAGAGATGGGGCGCTGGCTCACCTACGACGTTCCTGCCGCGCTGCTCACGAACCGCCCGCCGCCGCCGCGGCCGCGGCTGCCGCGCCAAGGGCTGCTGGCGCGTGTCTGGCGCTAGTCCGGCCGGTCGCGACCTCCGGGGATACCGGCAGCGCCAGACCGTGACTCTCCTCGCGCGCGCCGCCCGCACGACGATCCGTAGTTGGCTGCACGGCGCCCCGTGCTCGGCACTGATGCGGCGGCGATCGCCATGTGCAAGCGTACGGGGTGGAGGTGGTCCCCATGCAAGTCGTAGGCAATGCACCATCGGTCGTCGTCGAGGGCGAGCTGGCACCGGAGCTGAGCCGGTGGCTGTGGCTCGTCAAATGGATCCTCGCAATTCCCCACTTCATCGTGCTGTTCTTCCTCTGGGTGGCCTTCGTCGTCCTGACGGTGATCGCGTTCTTCGCCGTCCTGTTCACGGGGCGCTATCCCCGCGGCATCTTCGACTTCAATGTCGGAGTGCTCCGCTGGTCGTGGCGCGTCGCCTTCTACACGTTCGGCGCTCTCGGCACGGACGAATATCCGCCGTTCACGCGAGCCGAGGTGCCCGAGTACCCGGCACGACTGGAGATCGACTATCCGCAGGATCTCCGCCGCGGCCTGCCTCTGATCGGGTGGTGGCTGCTCGCCATCCCCCAGTTCTGCATCGCCTCGATCTTCGGCTCGAGCGGTGGCTTCGGCCTCATCGGGGTCCTCGTCCTCGTTGCCGGCATCCTGCTCCTGTTCACCGCGCGGTATCCACAGGACATCTTCGACCTCGTGATCGGCCTCAACCGCTGGGTGTTCAGGGTCGTCGCGTACGCCGCGTTCATGACCCGCGAGTATCCGCCGTTCCGCCTCGACGCGGGCGCCCACGAGCCGACCTTCGACGGGACGCATCAGGGTGCCTGACGATGTCGGGGGACACAGCGCGGGCAGCGTTGGCGCGAGATCGACGAGAAGCTCGACGCATACGCCGCCCGCCGGCCCCGCGAGACGGCAGTGGTCGTGCTCGAGCCTCGCTCGGGGGAAGCCGTGTCCGCGGTGTGACCTCCGGGGCGTGACCCGCTCCTACGCCCGGGAACGACAGCTAGGCGGCTGAGTCCGTTGGCCGTGGGTCTTCTTCTTCGGGTTGAGCGGGCTCCTGGTTGTCGCCGAGCGACTCGTGGTCGACGATTGCGAGGTATCCGGGTGGCGCAGTCATCGTGTCCGGGTGGATCTTGAGGCGTGGGCGTACCCGGCCGAGCCTCTTGCGCCGAACCCAGTATTCGAGGACGTTGCCTTCCGCGTCGAAGCTTGCATCGGTGATGTGACCCAGCTCTCGCCCCTCGCTGCTGACTACCGGACGATCACGCAAGCGGCGCTCGGCGAGGAGCCCGAGCACGAACTCGTCGGCAGCCGCGACGTGGAGATGCGAGAGCGCTTCCACGGCAAGCGAGTCGCTGTCGAACGACGCCACAGCGCTCGCCCGGAAGTAGACCGACAACTCGCGAACCGGGTGGGTGACCATGACGACCGCCGCGACCCTGTGGCGCACGGGGTCGATCAGAATGCGGTTGGGCGGACCGAGGTTGCGACCCTCCGCGATCGCGACCACGTCTTTCTTCAGGAGTCGGGTGAGCCTACTCGCCACAAGTCAGGAACCTCATCGTTGGCTGAGACTACATCGAACCCGGTGTCCGTCACTCGGCGGTCAGCTCAACGACCCCTCGACGTCGTCGACGGCCGGCACGCCGACGAGGGCCGCCGCGGGTAGGGACGTCGGCCCGATGAGGCGGCGTCGAGGTGACCGTACACATCCCTCACATTCACGAATCCCAGGTCCCGAGACGGTCTACAATCGGTTACTCGACATGCCGATCTCCGGCGCCACAATCAACGTGATCTGCCCGGCCTGCGGCGAAGCCTTCGACGTGCAACTGAACCGCAGCGAAGCGCCGATGGAGATCCCCAAGCTCCGCGTCCGGAAATCGGTTCCGTATCGGTGCCCGGGCTGCAATCATCTCGGGGCCGTGGAAGCCGACCTGCGAGCCGAGTAGGGGAGACCGTGGATGTGGGTCGCGACGTCGCGGCCTAGCGCGTAGCGGCGAGTTGCCCGCAGGCAGCGGCGATGTCACGGCCGCGCGTGAGCCGTACCGTCGCCGGGATCCGCGCGCGGTCGAGGACGTGCTTGAACGCCGCGATCGCGTCGCGTGACGAGCCTCCGTACATCCCGGTCGGGTTGTAGGGGATCAGGTTGACCTTGAACGCCTTCGGGTCGAGGAGCGCCGCGAGCTCGGCGGCATGCCTGGGCGTGTCGTTGACGCCCTCGAGCATCACGTACTCGATGAACACCTTGCGGCGGCGGAGCTCGACGTAGCGCTCGCACTCGGCCAGGACGTCCTCGAGCGGGTAGCGGTCGTTCACCGGCATCAGCTGCGAGCGCAGCGCCGGGTTGGCGGCGTGCAGAGAGAGCGCGAGCCGGATCGGCTCGTCGACCTCGTCGATGAAGCGCGTCAGGCCGGGCAGCCACCCGACGGTCGAGATCGTCGTCCGCCGTGGCGTGATCCCGACGTCCGGAAGCCGGCGCGCGGCCGCCACCACGTGTGTCGAAGTTGATGAACGGCTCGCCCATGCCCATGAACACGCAGTGGTCGATCTCCTCGAGCCGACGGAAGTGCAGCGCCTGGTCGAGGATCTCCGAGGCGCTCAGGTTGCGGCCGAACTGCATCGACCCCGTCGCGCAGAACGTGCACGTGAGCGGGCAGCCCGACTGCGACGAGACGCAGATCGACCGCCGCCCGTCGCGGTAGCGCATGAGGACGGCCTCCACCGGATGGCCGTCGTGCGTCCGGAACAGTGTCTTGACGGTGCCGTCCTTCGACTGCTGCTCGTCGGTCACCGTGAGCGTCGAGAACGGCACGGTGTCGTCGAGCGCCTCGCGGAGCGGCGCGGGCACGTTCGTCATCGCGCCGTAGCCCTCGACGCCCTTCGCCGCCCACTCCCACACCTGGCGCGAGCGGTAGGCAGGCTCGCCGCGGTCGGCGATCGTCGATTCGAGGAGGGCGATGTCCATCGACGGAGTGTAGGTGCGGCGCTCCGACCCGGAGACGCGCCGGGCGCGACGCGGCGTGCGCCTAGCTCCGCTCGGTGCGGGGCGCCGGCACGACGAGCACGGGGCAGGTGGCGTGCGCGACGACGTAGCTGCTCACCGAGCCGAGGACGAGCGAGCGAACCGCGCCGAGACCGCGGCGCCCGACGACGATCAGCTCTGCATCGCGCGCATGGTCGATGATCGCGGCCCCGGCAGGGGCCTCCACGACGACCCGCTCGACCTGCTCGGCAGCAGCGCCGGCGACCGCGTCGAGGGTCGTACGGAGCAACGCCTCGGCCTCCTCGCGAAACGGTGTCGCATCGGCCGCGGCGAGCACGCCCGGCCCCGTCGCCGGGATCGCGAGCGAATGACTCCAGGCATGAACGGCACGAACGCGGGTACCGCGGATCGACGCCTCGTGCAACCCGTACTGCAGCGCTTCCTTCGCCGCCTCGGATCCGTCCACGCCGATCACGATCACCGCTCGAACGTACCACCGGATTGCCAGGCGTGCAGAATGGGTCGCGTGATCGACCTTCGCTCCGACACCGTCACCCGGCCGACACCGGGGATGCGCGCCGCGATCGCCGCAGCCGTCGTCGGCGACGAGCAGATGAAGGAGGATCCGTCGGTCAACGAGCTCCAGGAGCGTGTGGCGCACCTTCTCGGGCAGGAGCGGGCCCTCTTCGTGCCGACGGCGACGATGGCCAACCAGATCGCCCTCAAGCTCCACAGCCGGCCCGGCGACGTCCTCATCGCACACGAGCTGTCGCACATCCTCCGGTACGAGTTCGGCGGCGCGGCAGTCCACGCGGGGCTCCTCACGATCGGCCTGCCGGGCGAGGCCGGCCGGCCGACGGCGGCGCAGGTGACCGAGGCGGCCGCGAGCGCGCAGGACGTCGTCGACCAGCAGCCGGCCGTGCTCGTCCTCGAGAACACCCACAACATCGCCGGCGGCCGCGTCTGGCCGCTCGACGAGCTGGACGCCGTCACCGCCGCGGCGCGGGCGCGGCGGCCTCGGCGTCCATCTCGACGGCGCGCAGGCTCCTGAACGCCGCAGTCGCGCTCGGTGTGCCCGCCGCGGCGATCGGCTCCCGCGTCGACACGGTGACGCTCTGCCTCTCGAAGGGCCTCGGCTGCCCGCTCGGTGCCGTCCTCGCCGGCCCGGCGGACCTCATGGAGCTCGCGTGGCGGCAGAAGTTCCTGTTCGGCGGCGCGATGCGGCAGGCCGGGATCGTCGCCGCGGCCGCGCTCTACGCACTCGACCATCACGTCGACCGCCTCGCCGTCGACCACGAGCGAGCCCAGCGCCTGGCCCGCGGTTGGCACGCCTCGGGGGTTCCCGTCGAGCTCGACCGCGTCGAGACGAACTTCGTCCAGATCGACACGTCACGACTCTCGCTCTCGCAGGCGGACGTCGTCGCCACGCTGCTCGAGGCCGGCGTCGGGGTCTCGCCGACGTTCGGTCAGACCCACGTCCGGGCAGTCACGCATCTCGATCTCGACGATGCGGACATCGACACGGCGCTCCAGGTCGTTCCCGACGCGCTCGCGGCGTACGCGTGTTGCCTGAGAGCGAGCTGACCCGCGAGCTCGACGGCCTGCTCGGTCGCGCGCAGGCGGAGCGTCGCATGCCGTCCGTGCAGGCGTGTGTCTTCCGCGACGGCGAGATCGTCTGGGAGCGCACCCTCGGTGTCGCGGACGTGGCGACGGGCCGCGAGGCGACGGCCGACGACGCCTACCGCATCGGGTCGATCACCAAGACGTTCACCGCCGTCCTCGTGATGCAGCTCGTCGGGGAGGGTCGAATCGAGCTCGACGCGCCGCTGCGTGCCTTCCTTCCCGAGGCGCCTGCCGGGCCGACGGTGCGGATGGCGCTGAGTCACCTCACCGGCCTGCAGCGCGAGCCGCCGGGCGAGATCTGGGAGTCGATGGAGCCGCCGTCGCGCGAGGAGCTGATCGGAGGGCTCGAGGACGCCGAGCTCGTCCTCCGGCCCGGAGAGCAGTGGCACTACTCGAACCTCGTGTTCGCGTTGCTCGGCGAGATCGTGATCCGCGCCGGAGGTGCCTCGTACGAGGAGCTCCTACAGCGCCGGATCCTCGACCCGCTCGACCTCAGGCGGACGGCGCTCCGGCCGGTCGCACCGCAGGCGAGCCCGTACTACGTCGATCCGTACACCGACACCGTTCGGGACGAGCCCGACCCCGAGGTCACGGAGACGACGGCGGCAGCGGGATGGCTGTGGTCGACCGCAGCCGATCTCGCCCGGTGGGGGACGTTCATCGCCGACGGCGCAGACGGCGTCCTGCCGAAGGAGACGCTCGACCTGATGGCCCGCGTGCGGACGATGGCCGACGAGCACACCTGGAGCCTCGCCTGGGGCCTCGGGCTCGAGTTGTTCCGCCGCGGCGACCGCGTCCTGGCCGGTCACGGCGGTGCCATGCCGGGGTTCCTCGCCGGTCTCGTCGTCGAGCGCGGCGAGCGCACCGGAGCTGCGGTGCTGATGAACACGGGCTCGCACGCAGATCCGACGGGTCTCGCTCTCGACCTCGCGGTCGCGGCACTCGACGCTCTCCCGCGCGTCCCCACGCTCTGGGCCCCCGCCGGAGCGCCGCCGACGGCACTCGACGGCGTCCTCGGACGATGGTGGACGGAGGGGGAGGAGATGATCCTCTCACTCCGCGGCGGCCGATTCCAGGCAGAGCTCGTCGACGGACCGGTCGGGCGCAACATCTCCTACCTCGAGCCGGAGGGCCGTGATCGGTGGCGGGTCGTCGACGGGCGCGAGCGGGGTGAGGTGCTGCGCGCGGTCCGTGACGCCGACGGGAAGGTGGCGAAGCTCTACCTCGCCACCTACCCACTCACCCGGGCGCCGTCCACCTTCGGTTCGTAGCGACTAGCCGTCACCGGCGACGAAGAACATCGCGGCCACGCCGACGTAGGAGACGATCAGGATCCCCCCGCGGAGCCTCGACGAGACGCCACCCGAGATCACGGCCATGACGATCGCGAGCGCCAGGAAGAGCGCTGCGATCTCGACCTTGCGGAAGCCGAGTGCGAGCGGGTCGATGAGCCACGAGAGGAGGGTGACCGCCGGGATCAGGAACACGGCGACCTGTGCCGACGAGGACAGCGCGATCTCGGCAGCGAGCTTGATCTTCCCCCGGTAGGCGACGACGACGGCGCCCCCGTGCTCTGCCGCATTGCCGACGATCGCGACGATCACCGCGGAGACGAAGAAGTCCGACAGGCCCGCCTGCTCGGCGAACGTCTCGAGGGATCCGACCAGGGTCTCGGCGACGAGCGCCGTCACCACCGTCGCGACGCCGAGTGCGCCCAGCGCTGCCTTGAACGACCAGGCCCCGATCTCCCCGTCCGTCGAGACGTGCACGTCGTGGTGGCGCCTCAGCGTGTAGACGGTGACGCCGGCGTACACGATGAGGAGGACGACCGAGATCGCCGCCGAGAGGTCCACGATGCTCCGACCCTCGGGGTCGCCGTCCCAGCTCGGAATCGACGGGATCAGGAACAGCGCGATCGCCAGCCCGATCACCCCGAACGAGAAGAAGCTCGACCAGCGCTCGATCGCTCCACGACCGCCCGCAAACAGCGAGAAGCCGAGCACGAGCAGCAGGTTCCCCACGACCGATCCGACGAGCGATCCACGGACGACCTGGGTGAGCCCTTCGTGCACCGCGATCAGCGCGATGATCAGCTCCGGGGCGTTCCCGAAGGTCGCGTTGAGGAAGCCGCCGATGCCGGGACCTGTGTGGACGGCGGCATGTTCGGTCGCCTCGCCGATGAGCCAGGCGAGCGGGATCAGTGCGAGGGCGGACAGGAGGAACAGCGCCGTATCGCCGATGTGCGTGAGGTAGTGCAGCGCGACCACTGCAGGCCCGAGAGCCAGACCTGCGAAGAGAATGCGGCGTATCACGGGCGCCGTCAGACTAGCGGCGGAGGCGCGAAGGGGCGTCGGCGAGCCGCCTCGATGCCCGCCGCTGTTGTCTCGCGCGGCGGCGGCATCTCGGGGACAACCTGAAAAGTCCCTGCTTGTCAAGTCTTGCGGGGAGGAAAGACGTGCTGCAGTCTTCCCGTAGATGAGCGAGTCCCAGCTGCCCACCACCACCGTCGACCTTCCCCTGCGGCCGCAGGACGAGGTTTCGTGTCGACGCTGCGAGGTGCACTGCGACAAGGTCGTCTACCCCGGAGGGTGCGTCGAGCGCGCCTGTGCGTTCGTGTACGCGTACGAGGCCTTCGGCCACACCTACATGGGGTGCATGCAGCGAGTGTTCGACGTCGAGATCGACCTGGACCTCCTCCGCGCAGCGGAGAAGCGAACTGACGGCTTCGGTGCGGTCGTCGCGCGGCGGGCGCCGCTCCCGATGTGCCAGGCCGAGGTTGCGTCCTGCTACGAGCAGCGCGGCGACGACGTGGGTTGCCGCAACCCCGAGTTCTTCGAGATGCCCGTCGCGCGGCCGAGCTTCCGCGTGTTCGCACAGGTCGACCCGGCCGCCTGACGAGCCGGTACGCAGGCCCGGCAATCTCCGAGACACGGCCGACGCCCGGCGCCGGTCAGGCCGCGGGCGCCAGCTCCCGCAGATGAGCGACCTCGGCGGCGTCGGGGCCGTGGCCATCCGGCCCGGGCGTCTCGAGGATCGCCGGCAGCTCTCCGAACGCCGGGTGCGCGAGGAACGTCCTGAGCCCGTCGTCACCGAGGAGGCCGCTGCCGATCGTCTCGTGCCGGTCGAGGTTTGAGCCGAGCGGGGCCTTCGAGTCGTTGACGTGGAGGCAGCGGAGGCGATCGAGGCCGATCCGCTCGTCGATCTCCGCGACGGCGGCGTCCAGCACGGCTCCGTCTGTCACGTCGACGCCGGAGACGTACCAGTGGCATGAGTCGAGGCAGAGACCGAGGCGCGGGTGACGATCGAGCGCATCATGGATCGCCGCCAGCTCGTCGGTCGACCGACCGATCGTGCCACCGGCCCCGGCCGAGTTCTCCATCAGGAGCCAGAGGTCGTCGGTCGTCAGCTCGAGCAGTTCCCGCAGGGCCGGCACGACCTGCTCCAGCCCGGCGTCGAATCCCGCCCCGAGGTGCGAGCCGACGTGGAAGATGACTCCCTCGGCGCCGATCGCCGACGCCGCCTCGAGCGACGCGCGCATCGCCGCTACGGACTTCCCGTGGATCACGGGGTCGGGGCTCGCAAGATTGACGAGATAGAGCGCGTGGCAGACGACGCTCTCGATCCCGGCCTCCGCCCGGCGCTCGCGGAAGCGCGCCACCGCCTCCGGTGTGTGGTTCGTCGGCCGCCACATGCGGGGGCTCTGGGTGAACACCTGGACCGCGTCGCAACCGAGCGCCTCGGCACGGTCGATCGCCTGCCAGATGCCGCCGGACGACGAGACGTGAGCGCCGAAGAGCATGGGGCCCACGCTACCCGCGATCGCCTCTGGCGCTCGCACTACCATTCCGCCGCGAGATGGCTCTGTCACTGAGGGACAAACCGGGTGCGCTCGAGGAGCGGGACTTCCGGCTCCTGTTCAGCGGCACCGTCATCACCACCGTCGGCGACCGCGTCGCGGGGATCGCGCTCGCCTTCGCCGTGCTCGACATCGGCTCGGCCACCGATCTCGGGATCGTCTTCGCCGCTCGGCAGATTGCCGAGGCGCTCGTCCTCGTCTTCGGAGGCGTGATCTCGGATCGGCTTCCGAGGAACATCGTCATGGTCGGGGCGTCGTCGATCCAGTGCGCGGCGCAGGCGGCGACGGCGGTCGCCGTGCTCGGGGGGTTCGGCTCGATCGCGGCGATCGTCGCCTTCCAGGCGCTGTACGGCCTCGGCGGCGGGTTGGTCGTCCCGGCGGAGATCGGGCTCGTGCCGCAGACGGTCAGCGCTGCGAGGTTGCAGCAGGCGAACGCCCTGCAGGGGCTCAGTCGCAACCTCACCGGGATCCTCGGCCCCGCGATCGGCGGCGCCCTCGTCGTGGCCGGAAGCCCGGGAGCGGCGCTCGGGATCGACGCCGTCAGCTTCCTCGTGTGCGCGGTGCTCCTCCAGAGGATCCGGATCCCGCCACGCCCGGAGGGGGCTGCTTCGGAGGGGTTCCTGCACGAGCTTCGTGAGGGCTGGCAGGAGTTCACCTCGCGGACGTGGTTGTGGGCGTCCGTCGTGCTGTTCGGGATCGGGAACCTCGGGTTCTGCGCGTGGATCGTCCTCGGGCCCGTGATCGCGAAGGAAGATCTCGGCGGCGCCGGGGCGTGGGGAATCGTCGTCGCGATCGGCGGCGTCGGCGCGGTGGCGGGCAGCCTGATCGCGATGCGCGTCCGCCCGAAGAGGCCGCTCGTTGCGTGCACGCTCGCGGCCGTGCCGCTCGCCGGGCAGGTCCTCGTCCTCGTCGTCGCTCCCTCCGTGTGGCTGCTCTCGATCGCCTCGTTCTGCGCCGGAGCCGGAATCGCGGTGCATCTGACGCTCTGGTTCACCCTCTTCCAGCGCGAGATCCCGGAGAAGATGCAATCGCGGGTCAGCTCCTACGACGTGCTGGGCTCGTTCGTGCTCATGCCGATCGGGTTCGCGATCGTCGGGCCGCTGGCCGACGCGATCGGGGTCGACGAGACGCTCTGGCTCTCGCTCGGGGTGATGCTGACGACGTGGGCGCTGATCCTCTCGCTGCCCTCGGTCTGGGCTCTGCGGGCGCCGCCGGTCGATTCTCTCGCGGCACCTACAATGCCCGCCTGATGAGCGTTCGCGTCCGCATGGCACCGAGCCCGACCGGCTTCCTCCACATCGGGGGCGTTCGCACGTTCCTCTTCAACTGGCTCTTCGCACGCGGTCACGGCGGCGAGTGCCTGCTCCGCATCGAGAACACCGACACCGGCCGCGAGGTGGCGGAGTCGGTCGCGCAGATCGAGGAGTCGCTGCGCTGGCTCGGGATCGACTGGGACGGTGAGACGCACTTCCAGCTCGACGGCGCCGAGCGATGCAGAGCCGAGGCGGCACGGCTCGTGAGCGAGGGCAAGGCCTACGAGGACGACGGGGCGATCCGCATCCGGATGCCGAAGGAGGGCGTGGTCGGCTGGGACGACGCCATCAAGGGGCGCATCGAGGTTCCAGCCGACCAGCTCGAGGACATGGTCATCCTCCGTTCCGACGGGCGGCCCGTCTACAACTACGCCTCGCCGGTCGACGACTGGATCGACGGGATCACGCACGTCATCCGCGGCGACGACCACGTCTCCAACACGCCGAAGCAGATCGTCGTGCTCGAGGCGCTCGGCGCCGACCTTCCCGTCTACGCTCACGCCCCGAACGTCTTCGGAGAGGACGGCAAGAAGCTCTCGAAGCGGCACGGCGCGGTGTCGGTCGGCGAGTTCCGCGATGCGGGATACATCGCCCCGGCCCTGATGAACTTCCTCGCGCTGCTCGGCTGGGCGCCCGACGGCGAGACGACGATCATGTCCGCCGACGAGCTCGTCGAGCGCTTCTCGCTCGAGCGGGTCGGCTCGAGCCCCGCGACGTTCGACTACGCGAAGCTCGACTGGATGAACGGCCAGTACCTTCGGGCGCTCGACGAGGACGAGTACGCCGCAACGCTCGTCACGTATCTCCGCGAGCAGGGAAACGCCTGGGACGGGGACAGGATCCGCGCCGCCGCCCCGATCGTGCAGGAGAAGATCGGTCGCCTCGGCGAATTCGCCGGCTTCGCCGGATTCCTCTTCGAGGACGTGGCGCCGGACCCGGCGCTCCTCGACGCGACGATCCTCACCGAGGCGGCCCGGGACCTCGACGCCGTCGAGACATGGGACGCACCGTCGCTCGAGGTCGCGTTGAAGGCGCTCTGCGAGCGGCTCGAGGCGAAGCCGAAGACGGTGTACCTTCCGATCCGCGTCGCGGTCACGGGATCGCGGATCTCCCCGGGGCTCTACGAGAGCCTCGAGCTCCTCGGGCGGGACGTCTCGCTCGAGCGGCTCCTGCGCGGCGCCGCGCTCGCCGCAGGGTAGGGAGACGCGGACGCCTGCCTCCCGGGATCCAGCACGCCCCTCCTCGCGGCCGGTACCGGCTACACGTGGGCCGCGAGCGTCGTACGATGGGGGCCGGCATGAGTGATTTCGCGAGCATGATCGGGCAGGAGCTCGGGCCGACCGACTGGCTCGACGTGTCGCAGGAGCGCATCGACACGTTCGCCGACGCGACCGACGACCATCAGTGGATCCACGTCGACCGGGAGCGAGCCGCCGCCGGGCCGTTCGGGACGACGATCGCCCACGGATACCTGACCCTCTCCCTCTGCGCGCCCCTCCTCGGCGAGCTCCTCGCGGGGATGCCCGCTTCCGGCATGAGCATCAACTACGGCACGAACAAGGTCCGCTTCCCGTCGCCCGTTCCCGCCGGCTCGCGGATCCGCGCCAGGGCGACGGTCGCGTCCGTCGACGAGGTGCCCGGCGGCGAGCAGGCCGTCATCGTCACCACGGTCGAGCGGGAGGGCGGGGAGAAGCCCGTCTGCGTCGCCGAGCTCGTGATCCGGAGGCTCGGCTGAGCGCGATGGAGAGATTCGCCGGGCAGGTCGCGCTCGTCACCGGCGGTGCGAACGGGATCGGCGCCGCGACGGCGGCGCGTCTCGCAGCCGAGGGCGCCGACGTCGTCGTGGCCGACTTCGACCTCGCCCGGGCCGAGGCGACCGCAGCCGCGATCGGTGGCCGCGCCGTCCGCTGCGACGTCACCTCGCGCGAGCAGGTCGAGGCGGCGATCGCTTTCGCCGCCGAGCCGACCGGACGGCTCGACATCCTCGTCACGTGCGCCGGGATCATCCGCGACAACCTCCTCCACAAGATGACGGACGACGACTGGGAGGACGTCATCGACACGCATCTGCGCGGCACGTTCCTCGCGGCCAGGGCGGCCCAGCGCCTGATGGTGGCGCAGCGGAGCGGGACGATGGTGCTGATCTCCTCGACGTCGGCGCTCGGAAACCGGGGGCAGGCGAACTACTCGGCCGCGAAGGCCGGGATCCAGGGTCTCGCGAAGACGCTCTCGATCGAGCTCGGGCCGTTCGGGATCACCGTCAACTGCGTGGCGCCGGGCTTCGTCGTCAGCGCGATGACCGAGCAGACCGCGGAGCGGATGGGGATGTCGTTCGACGCCTTCACGGAGCTCGTCGCCGAACAGACCCCCGTCCGCCGCGTCGGCCAGCCCGAAGACGTGGCCGGCGTGATCGCGTTTCTCTGCTCCGCCGACGCCTCCTACGTGAGCGGCCAGGTCCTCTACGTGCGCGGAGGCCCGTGACGGCGCAGCGTGCGCTCGTCACCGGCGCCGCGAGCGGCATCGGTCGGGCGATCGCCGAACGACTCGTCGCCGACGGCTGGCAGGTTCTCGCCGTCGACCGCGAGCCGGATCCGGACGGGCCGGGCGAGCCGTTTGCCGCCGACCTCGCGACGCGGGAGGGAAACAGGGCAGCGGTCGACGCAGCGGTCGAACGCCTCGGCGGCATCGACGCCCTCGTGGCCAACGCCGGCTTCCAGCACGTGTCGAGCTTCGAGGAGTTCGACGAGGACCGCTGGGACGCGCTGCTGGCCGTTCTCCTGACGAGCCCGTTCCTCCTGGCCCGCTACTCCTGGCCCCACCTCCGGTCGAGCGGCGAGGGCCGCATCGTCGTCGTCGCCTCGGTTCACGGCCTCGTCGCGTCTCCCTTCAAGGCGGGATACGTCGCTGCGAAGCACGGGGCCGTCGGCCTCGTCAAGTCGCTTGCGCTCGAGGGAGCTGAAGACGGCATTCGGGCGGTCGCGCTCTGCCCCGGCTTCGTGCGAACGCCTCTCGTCGCGCTCCAGGTGACCGCGGCGGCCGAGAGCCGGGGCATCTCCGAGGAGGAGGCGCTCCGGGACGTGATCCTCGAGCCACAGGCGCTCAAGCGGCTGCTCGAGCCGGAAGAGGTCGCCGACGTGGCGGCATTCCTCCTCGGCCCCGGCGGCCGTTCGTTCACCGGCTCGCCCGTGGTGCTCGACAGCGGCTGGCTCGCCCGCTGACCGATCCCGGCACGCCGCCGGATGCCCTGCGGCCGCTCAGAAGCCGTAGTCGATCGTGATCCGCTCTCCCGCGCGGGGGAGACGGTACTCCTGACCGAGGCGCGCGCACTCGGCGACGAACCGCCGTGTGTTCGCCGTGTCGTGCCTGAACATCTCGTAGTGGCACGGGATCGCGATGATCGCGCCCGATTCGTACGCGAGCCGCGCTGCATCCGTGCCGTCCATGTTCCCGTGGAGACCGCTGATCGGCACGAACGCGGCATCGACGCCGTAGGGCTGCACGGCCTCGGCGATGCCCTGGACGCGCCGTGTGTCGCCGGCGTGGTAGATCGCGTAGGCGCCGCAGCGGACGACGTAGCCCACGGCCTCGGGCGCGCCCTCGTGATGGGCAGGGACACCGTTGATCGTGAACGTCCCGAACGTCGCGTCGTCGTCGACGCCGAGGACGGCATCGGGCTGCCTTCCCGCCCGCTCCGCCGCCACGTCTTCGCTGCCTTCAGCACAGACGAATGCCGCGTCGCCGGCGAGGAGCTGCGGGAGCGTCTCGGGATCGAGGTGATCCTGGTGGGCGTGGCTCGACGTGACGACGTTGACGAACGAGAGGAGCGACGGCTCGACGACCGGTCCGGTGATGCGTTCGTGCGGCGTATCCGGTCCCGGCGTATTTCGTCGTCAGCGAGTCGGAGAGGTACGGGTCGAACAGGATGCACTCGTCTGCGACCTGCACGAGGAAGCCGCTCTGCCCGAGCCACCAGATGTGCATGCCGGTGTCCTCCTCCGACGCACGGATCTCGGCGATCAGCTGCTCTCCGGAGAGGACGGGCTCGATGTGGTCGGGCGTCACCTCCTCGAAGTGGTCGAGCTCGTCCCGCTCGACCGGTCCGCGGGGCAGGAGGACATCGGGGATCGGGACCGCATCCGCTGCCCGGCGGCTGAAGGCGGAGAGGAGGCCTCGACGCGTGGTCGGGCCCGAGGGGAAGAGCGGATCGGAGTCGTTGGCCATGGTTGTCCGGGCGCTCGGAGCCGGCGACGAGCGGGCCGCCGATCGTAGCAACGCGGGTGCCGGGCTCAGGCCGGCGCCGAGGGGGCGGACGGGCGCAGGTAGACGAGCCAGTAGACGGCGCCGACCATGACCGCTCCCCCGATCACGTTGCCGATCGTGACCGGCAGAAGGTTCGCCCAGAGGAAGTTCGAGACGGTGAGCGAGCCGAGATCGGGGACGTCGGCCTGCCCGCTCACGAACGACGTGTCGCCCTTGATCAGGAGCCCCATGGGGATGAAGAACATGTTCGCGACGCAGTGCTCGAACCCGGCGGCGACGAAAGCGGTGATCGGGAAGACGATCGCGAGAATCCGGTCGGTCGTCGAGTGGGCGCTGTAGCAGAGCCAGACCGCAAGGCACACGAGCGCGTTGCAGAGCGCACCCAGGGCGATCGCCTGCCCGAACCCGAGATTCGTCTTCGCGGCCGCAATGGTCAGCGACTGCACTCCGACGGCACCGCCGCCGAACTCGTACTGCTTGCCCGCGAAGAGGAGGAGCGCAGTCGCGAAGGCGCCGACGAAGTTGCCGGCGAACACGATCCCCCAGTTGCGAAGAAGACGCACGGTCGAGACGCGCCGGCCGGCCCAGGCCATCACGAGGAGGTTGTTCCCCGTGAACAGCTCGGCCCCCGCGACGATCACGAGAATCAGCCCCAGCGAGAACGAGACGCCGCCGAGGAGCCGCGTGACGCCGTACGGCATGGCGCTTCCACCCGTCGTCACCGTCGTCGCGAACGCCGCGCCGAGTGCGATGAAGGCACCCGCGAGCACGCCGAGGACGAATGTCTCGAGCGTTCCGAGAGCTGCCTTGGTGACACCGACCTGCTCGGCCTTGCGGGCCATCTCCCGCGGCGGAAGCGCGTCGAGCCCGGTCGAGCTGAAGGCGGGTGCGTCCTGCACGCGTCGACTATCGCGGGATGGCGGGACGGTGGCATCGGCGGGATCGCTGACCGCCCCTGCGGAGTTCCCGCAGCCATCCCACGGCGTCGCGGCCGTCGAATCGATAGGTTCAACGGCATGCATGCGAGGCCGCTCCGCGCGTCGAAGGCGCTCTCCCGCCCGAGTCCCGCCGAGAACTTTCAGGGCGCCGTTCGGAACCATGCGATCACCGGCGACGAGAGCGAGCTCGTCGTGCTCTCGGTGTGGTTCCCGGCGGGCGGGCGCACGAACTGCCATTCGCATTCGGTCGATCAGCTGCTCGTCGTCACCGAGGGCGAGATCGCCGTCGGGATCGGCAGCCGGCGGATGCTCCTCGGCGTCGGTGAGATGGTCGTGATCCCCGCGAACGTGTGGCACTGGCACGGAGCGACCCCGTTGCGCGACGGGTGCCACCTCGCCGTGATGACCAGGTCGGAGAACGACTGGGGGCAGGCTCCCCCGGACGACCAGGCCGAGTTCGTCGCCTACGAGGACTGGGAGCAGTGGGTGCGGGGCATCGGCAGGTAGCGACGTCGTGAGCGCGCTCCCCGAAGGGATCTCGATCGGGCCGATGCGCCACGACGAGGTTGCGATCCTGGGAGGGTGGGCCGCGGCCGAGAGCTGGAACCCTGGGCTCGCCGATCTCGGGATCGCCTGGGAGACCGATCCCGAGGCGTTCATCGCCCTGCGCCGGAACGACGAGCTCGTGGGTGGCGGCACGATCTTCTCGTACGACGGCCGCTTCGGCTTCATGGGCCTGTTCATCGTGCGCAGCGATCTCCGCGGCCGTGGGCTCGGCGCAGCTCTCTGGAACCACCGCCTCGATCGGCTTCGCGCGCGTCTCGAGCCCGGCGCCTCGATCGGGATGGACGGTGTCTTCCCGCTCGTCCCGTTCTATGCGAAAGGGGGCTTCCGGCTCGCCTATCGCGATCTCCGCTTCGACGGCATCGCCCGCGGTCGGGCCGACCGCGACGCAGTGTCGCTCGACGACGTCGGATTCGACGCGCTCGACGCGTACGACCGCCTTCACGTTCCGGCCCCGCGTACGACGTTCCTGCGTCGATGGGTCGGTCAACCGCGCTCGCATTTTGTCGCGTTACGCGAGAGTGGAACGGTCGTCGGCTACGGCGTCGTCAGGCCCTGTCGCCGCGGCTACCGCATCGCGCCGGTCTTCGCCGACCGGGCGGATCTGGCGGAGCGGATCGTCTCGCATCTCATGAGCTGCGTCGAGGGTGAGCCGATCCAGATCGACGTGCCGGAGCCGAACGGTACCGGGCCTCGAGCTCGCGACGGGATTCGGGCTCGTCGAGTCGTTCGGGTGCGCGCGGATGTACCACGGCCCAGACCCCCACCTGCCGGTGCAGCGAATCTTCGGCGTCACGTCGTTCGAGTTCGGGTAGCCGAGCTCGTCCGTCAGGCTGCGGCGGCGGCCTTCGCGATCAGCGCGACCGCATCCTCCGTGCTGAGGCGGTCCGTGTTGACCACGAGGTCGTAATGCGTCGGCAGCTCGTCCTTGATCCCGTAGAAGCGCTTCAGGTAGTCGGCCCTGCTCGCGGTCGACTCCTCGGCGACACGGGCCGCGTCCTCCTCGCTCAGCCCGTCCCGCTCGGCGAGACGCGCGGTGCGCGTCGCGTCCGAGGCAGTGACGAGGACGCGAAGAACGTTCGGCTGGTCCGCGAGAGCGAACGACGCCGCGTGTGAGACGATGACGACGTCCCCGCGCGTCGATGTCTCCTCGATCGCGGCTCTGATCAGCCCGCGGAGCTCCTCGGTCATCGGGACCTCGGAGGGTGAGTAGACCGTGACGGCGCCGGTGAAGGCGTGTGCGGTCGCATCCGAGCTCGAGGAGAGAGCGTCGAGGAGTCGGGCCATGAAGGTCTGCCGCTTCTCGACGTCGGCCACCACGTGGGGGTCGACGCCGGCCTCGCTTGCCGCCCGCGTGACGATTGCCTCGTCGACGACCGTGAAACCGAGCGCCGAGGCGACGCCCGTCCCGACGGCTTGCAGATTCGATCCCTCGGGGCCTGCGATACACACGACGCGGCACGTCATGCTGCGACGCTACGGGAGCAGGGTGGACTCGTCAAGCGGCGTCGGAGCGCGAAGCCAGATCGACCAGCGCTCGATGCTCCGGACGGTGAGGACGTCGTCGGGCCGCGGTCGTCCGCCATTGGCGGCCACGAACGTCTCCCGCCAATAGGATGAGGAAGGGCCAGCCGGCAAGAAGGGGAATTGTCGGCCGGCCCCGAAAGAATGTGTGGCGGGGTGTCCCGAATCTGCGGTGGCTCCTTCTTCTCCCCTGAGAGGTGCGGCTCGCCTCGGGGTACCCCGCCGCCTACCTCTCCCGAGACCCGTGGCGTCGTGTCCCGGCCCGGAGGCGGGGGCCGTGCTGGGTCCTGTCCGCGGTGCCGTACGGGTCGGTGGGTCGACGCGGCGGCGGTTGGTTGTCTGCGTGCCTACTGGTTGCGGTCTTCGATGAGGGAGTGGCGGGTGTCGCGTGGCGGTAGGCGATCGTCGCCGTATGGCGGTGTCTCGGGGCGTGATGAGGGGAACGCCTCGGCGAGGATGCTGGTGAAGGCTGCCACGACGGTCTCGTCGAATTGTGTTCCGGCGTTGTCGCGGAGTTCCGCGACGGCCTCCTCGCTGGACATGGCCTGTTGGTAGGGCCGTTGGCTGGTCATGGCGTCGTAGGCGTCGACGACGGCGATGATGCGGGAGCAGATCGGGATCTGGTCGCGTTCGAGCTTGTCCGGGTATCCGGTGCCGTCGATTCGTTCGTGGGCATGTCGGATGATCGGTGCGATCTCCTGGAGTGTCGGTGCGGCGGCGACGATCCGCTCGCCGATCTCGCTGTGTCGTTGCATGAACAGGCGTTCTTGGTGGTCGAGGGGGCCTGGTTTGTCGGCGATGGCTTTGGGGATGGCGGCTTTGCCGATGTCGTGGAGCTCGGCGGCCAGTCGTATGCGTCCGACCTGGTCGGGTGGCAGATCGAGGCGAACGGCGGTGCTCCAGGCAAGCCCGGCGACGTGGCTGACGTGGTCGACGAGTTGTTCGTTCTGCTCGGCGAGGACCTGCAGCAGTACGTCCTTGGCCTCGGTGCGGGGGTCGCGCCGGCCGGATCGCTTGTTGGTGTAGAGCCGCTGGTCTGCGACGTGCAGCGCCTGTTCCAGGTTCTCTCCGGCTGCGACGCGCGTCGAGCCGGCCGAGCAGCCGATCGCGAATCCCTCGCCGTCCTCGGTGAGCGCAGCCTGGGCGGCCATCACGAGCCTGGTGTCGGCGTCCGAACTGGTGGTGATGACGAACTCGTCGCCTCCGATCCTGTAGGCACTGCCGCGGTCGGCGACGGTGGCTGCGAGCCTGGCCCCGAGCCGGGCTAGGAGAGCGTCGCCGGCAGGGTGGCCGAAGGTGTCGTTGTACGCCTTGAAGCCGTCGAGGTCGAAGATCGCCATCGTCAGGGTCTGTTCACCCGAGAGAGCGCCGATGTCTCGTCCCATGTCGGCGAACAGCTTGCGTCGGTTGCCGAGCCCCGTCAGCGTGTCGGTCGTGGCCTGGTCATCGCTTCGTCGCCTCGCCCTGACGGCGCGCTCGAACGCGAGTGAGAAGGCGGCCAGGAGGAACACGATCGCCAGGATCGTCGCGATCGTCGCCACCTTGCGCGACCGGGCGGCCTCGCGTCCGTAGTCGATATCAGCACGGGAGAACTCGGCGTTCAACTGCGCCTGGATCCCTCCTGGCTGCTGGCTCCTGCCGAGCTCGAGCGCTGCCTTGCCGCTGGCGTTGTCGGCGACGAGAGTCGCGAGCCGGTCGGTGAACGCGTAGTAGCGCTCCGTCAGCAGACCAATCGTCGCCGGCGCGTCACTGTGACCGAGCCTTTCGAGGATCGCGACCGAGGCGTCGAGCACCCCGGCCGCCTCTCGGAGCCGAGCCTTCGTTTCAGCCCTTCGCGGCACACTGGACGCAGATGTCACCGCCGGGTCAAACGCGATCGAGAGCAGCGCTCCCTGCTGGTTGCGCATCTCGGCGATCACGACCTGCGCTTGCCGCGTCTCGTCGACCCTCCGCTCGAACTCGACCACCGCACCCATGGCGACGAAGCCGAAGAGCCAGATCACTCCGAGTAACACCATCGCGCGCCCGTAGCCGAGCGCGGCGCGAGCGGAGCGAGAAACGCTGGCCTTGAGGCCGCGCTGGTCATGGCGAACTGCAGACGCGCGTGAGGCGGACGACGAACCGCGGAACGACAACCGTTGACTCCGGTCCATGACGACCCTTCTGCGCCGTTCACCGGGGCCTCCGAGGGCAAGATGCCTTCGGCACTTGGAGACACGGCCATCCAACGGAACAACCCGTGCAGCCCACTCACTCTCAACCATCGACGGTAGATCCCGTGCCCCTATCACCCGGCAGTGGGAGTCCCCTCTCGACGTGCCTGCATACGCGACCCGTGCCGCCATGTTCCCCCAGTCGGGGGACTCGCTCTCCCTCGTTCGAGGAACACCTCCGGAGCATGTCCGGTGCGGAGGCAGAGACGGCCCGAGGAGAAGGGTGCGCTCTTGCACCGTTGGCGTCGGCCTGGCAGGGCGGCATTGTGTGAGAGCCGAGCTCGAGGGGTACGTGATGGTATGAATGATGTCGTCGTACTGGTCGCCGCGATCTTCTCGCTCGTCGCGGTCCTCGTCTGGATCGGCCTGCTCATCTGGGGTGCCGTCGAGGACGGACGCACGCAGCGACGCCACGATGGGCGCAGGTGGTAGGCGTGACCGCGGAGGTCGTTCACGCGGTTCCGGCCAACGCGATCATCTTCGCGATCGTCGGTGTCGTGCTCCTGTTCGGGAGGCGCCGGTGGTTTGCGAGGTCGATGACGGACGCCGACTGGAACGACCGCCGGATGCGACGCCGCTACCGACAGTGGCTCGCCGTGTTTCGCTCCGCGGGCGTCGGCCTGTTGATCCTGGCGGTGCTCGTGTACGTGACGTACTAGACCGTTCGCTAATCGTCTCGTTGGACGGATGTTTGGACGGCTCGGAATCGCGGTACTCGACGTCTCGGAGGGGCGGCCGAGCGGACGTGGTTCACGTTCGATTTCGGCTGTCTCTCCGCGATGCCATGGCAGGCCGCCACCCGATAACCGGGTCCCTGGCGACCCCCTGTCGAGCGAGTTCTGGAGTCGGCATGGAGGGTCTGCTCCCCGGGGGCACGGCCCACAAACGACTCGACGTCGTTCGTCAGGCAGGCAGCGTCGATCGAGCGCAGGTGGTGGCGATGCCGAGGATCAGGCGCTGGTGGGCGGGCTTCTGCGCGCGCCCGGTGACGAGATTGAGCGTGTACTGCTTGAACGCCGCCAGCGGCATCCGAGCCTCCAGCCGCGCGATGCTGCAGGCGCAGTACGCCGAGGCAAGGCGATGTGCGCGGGCGCCGTAGCGCTTTCGCGCGGCTATGGTGCCCGTGGCGACACAGTTCTCCAGGTAGGCCGATCGGACGGCGACGGGATAGCGCGCCGTGGAGGCCGACGCCAACGCGGCAAGGCTGCAGCACGCGACCGTTGTGAGAAGGACTGCGAGCACGAGCTTCCGCATGACCGAACTATCGTCGTGCGATGCAGGACGTCAACCCCCTCACCGCGACAGTACGCCGATGACGGTACGAGGCACGTAGGTGATGGTACGAGTCGGCCCTCACCGGGCACCCGCGGCACGCCGGGAACGATGTCTCGATGTGACCGCAATCTCCCGGTTCATGAAGCAAACCCGCCATGTAGACGGGTTTGCGGATCTTCCAAGGTGTAACGTCCTATAGCCCATACGGGATTCGAACCCGTGCCGCCGCCGTGAGAGGGCGGTGTCCTAGGCCACTAGACGAATGGGCCGTGCGACGAGGCAGTGTAGCGAAGCCTCGGGCGGGACTTCGGGAGACCGGGGGAGCGGACCGGGTGCGTTACGGGGTCGGGACCGGGCCGATGTCGCCGTCGCGGCCGTCGATCCGCGCCTCGAGCCCGCGGCGGATCTCCTCGCCCGTCGACAGAAGGCCCTCGTACCGCACACGGCGGGGAGGAAGCTTGACGATCCGGACGGCCTCGTCTCGATCACCGTGACACCGGGCGTAGGCCGCCGCCTCGTCGAGGGGCGTCAGGCGCTCACCGTTCCGCCGAAGCCATGCCACAGTCAGACACCTAGCAGGTTCGAGCGCCCAGTGGAACCCGGCGCGGGGGCCGGGTTCCGCACTTTGCAGACGAAACCGTGCGCGGCGTCAGCTCCACGGCTTGCAGGACCACGGGCTCCAGTCGCGACCCGAGGCGACGAAGTACCTGTGTGCGGCGGTCGCCTGGGCGACCGGGGACGAGCCGTGCCCGAAGATTCGCCGCTCGCTCGATCCCATCTGGAACAGCCCGAGGTACTGGCCGTTCTGTGCGTCCGTTCGCAGGCCGGACTCGCAGCGCGAGACGGTGAGCGCCTCCTTGCAGTGGGGCCCGAAGACCCGACAGATCACCTGCGTCGGGCTGGCCGTGGCGACCGCGGCGAGTCGTCGCTCCTTCGCCTTCCTTGCGAGCGCCGCGCGCGTCGCAGCGGCCCTGCGCTTCGCGCGCTCGAGGCTCGCCTTGTGGAGGCGGAGCTGCCGCTTCGCCTCCACGGCGAAACGTGGGTCGTTCTGAAGCCACGAGTGCTTCGCGAGGAAGCGGAGCACCTGCTGGTCCTTCTTCATCGTGCTCAGGTGGCGGGTCAACTGCGCGCCGAGCTGCGCATCGGATCGGGACTGTGCCGTCGCCGGCAAGACCAACAGGATCAGGGCGCACGCACCCATCGCTAGGGCTCTCAGGTCTGACCTCCATCTCGGGGACAGGGCTCACGGTGCCGCGCGAAGAGCGGCCCGCTCGTGTCTCTCGGTTGCCTGGACCGTAGCGGAATGTGCACAAGCTCGGGTCGATTTCCTTACAAAATCATTGGAAATGACGTCACGATCGTTGTCCGTTCGACCAACAAAAAAGCCCCCTTGCGGGGGCGGGACGATCGATCGGGCGAAGCTGCGGGACAGGGACTCGAACCCCAACTTCCGGAACCAGAATCCGGCGTCCTACCATTAGACGATCCCGCAGGGCTCGCGCGGGATGGTAGCAACCCGCGCCTTGGAGGCTCAGAGATCGAGTCGATAGACGGAGACGAGCCGCTTCTCGTTCTCGGTGTCGATGTGGGCCACCACCTCCACGTACGGCTCGAGGCCCGATCCGCGCAACTTCGCCTTGAGCAGCCCGTCCACCTGGAAGAGGCCCGAGGAGTTGTTCATCAGGATCCCGATCATCACCGGCTTCTCGTCCCCGTCCTCGATCGTGACCTCCTCGATGGCCGCGGCCGAGAGAGAGTGCATGGAGACAGACCCCGCCTCGAAGGGAATCCGCGAGCGTCCTTTCGCCATATCGAGGGCGTCTGCGACCCGCAGGATGCCGGCCTCGAGCGCGAGCGGCTCGCCGTCCGCCCGGTGACTCGTGATCGCCTGCAGGACCTCGGAGACGACCACCGTCCGGTCGGGCTCGTCGTAGATCCCGTCCAGCAGCTCACGCATCTTCGGCTCGGCGAGGAAGAGGCTGAAGTCCTCGTGGCCCCGCCGGTGAACCGACATCCCGACGCAGTGCATCAGTGCGGAGAGGACGACGATCACCTCCGCGTCGTCGTTCGTCATCCCGTAATCGCGCACGGACGACGGCTCGACGCCGTGCTTCGTCAGCTGTCGCAGGAGCTTCAACGCGATGTTGACGACGACCTGGATGTGCACCCACGAGTGGTCGTTGATCTTCATCCTGGCGACGGCATTGACGTTCGCCACGTGCCACCACGCCTTCAGCTGGGCGTCCCCGTTCGCGCGATCGAGCAGACGACGAAGCTTGCGGTTGCCGCGCTCGGGCAGGCGGATCCGCATTCCTGCGATCGCCTTGGTGGGCGTGAGACGGGTCTCGCGTACCGCCTCGGCCGAGACGGGGCCGTCGATCCGTTGCTCGATCTCGGGGTCGAGAGGGCTCATAGGGGTCGCGTCACGGGGGCTGTCGGCATGCCGGCATCGTCGCACACGGACGCGGCAGGTTCAGCCTGGATCATCGAGGCGCTCGATCTCGCGTCGTGCGTGCGTGAGCGCCTTGCCGAGTCGCAGGCGATTCGCGGGGTCGTTGAGCCACGAGCTCGCACCCGACGGGTGGGGGAGGGGAATCACGATCGCGTCGTCGACGACGTAGCTCTTCCCGACGCACTCGCCGAGCGTCGCTGCACCGGTGATCGCCCTGGCGGCAAGCCCGCCGACGGTGATGATCAGCGGGGGCCGGAGCAGGCGAAGCTCCTCTTCCCGCCAGGCCGCACAGAGCTCACGCTCCGCTCTCGTGGGTGTGCGGTCTCCACGATTCGAGACGCGTCCCGGATAGCAGCGCGTGACGGACGCGCAGTAGAACGTCGCGTCGAAAGCGCACTCGTCGAGCTCGAGCCAGCGGCGAAGCAACCGCCCGGCGCGCCCTTGCCACGGCGCTCCCAACGACCCTTCGACGATTCCGGGGGCCTGGCCGTAGAGGTAGGCGCGCCGCCCCGCCGCCCCCTGGACGACCGGGAGCGACTCGACCGCGTAGCCCGCGTCGGGACAACGCCGGCATGCTGCGAGATCGCGCTGGAGCGAGGCGATCGATCGATACGGCGCGTGCCGCTCGGGCAGGATCTGGGCGGCTCTCGTGCTCATGCGCGCCACCGTAGAGTAGATCCGTGGCGCTCCTCGAATCCGTCCCGAACGTCTCGGAGGGCCGTGACGCGGAAGTCATCGATGCGATCGCGGCGGCACTCGCCGTGTCGGGGCGCGTGCTCGACGTGCATTCCGATGAGGATCACCATCGGTCCGTGATCACCCTGGTCGCCGACGAGAGCGACATGGCGGGCAGCCTGCTGAGTGGCATCGCGCGAGCGGCCGAGCTCATCGACCTCCGTCGGCACGACGGGATCCACCCGCGAATCGGGGCGGCGGACGTCGTCCCGATCGTGCCACTCGCGCCCGCGGCCATGGGGAGTGCAGTCGCTGTAGCTCACGACCTCGGCCGCAGCGTGGCGAGCGACCTCGACCTGCCGGTGTTTCTCTACGGCGAGGCGGGCGACGGGAGGCGCCCCGCCTTCTTCCGCCGCGGAGGCCCGGCCGAGCTTCAGCGACGGGTGGCCGCCGGTGAGATCCGCCCGTCGTACGGGCCGCCGCGCCTCGACCCGGCTGCCGGTGGCGTGCTGATCGGCGCGCGGCCGCTCCTGATCGCGTTCAACGTCGACCTCGCGACCGGGACGCTCGAGGACGCGCAGGCGATCGCCGCCGCCGTGCGGGAGTCGAGCGGCGGCATGGCGGGTGTCCAGGCGCTCGGGCTCGCCCTGCCCGCCGGTGGGCGCGTCCAGGTGTCGCTCAACGTCGTCGACGTCGTGGCGGCTCCACTCGCCGAGGTCGTCGCGCGCGTCCGGGCACTGGCGGACGATCGCGGCGTGGAGGTCGGCGCCGGCGAGCTCGTCGGCCTCCTACCCGAGGTCGCGGTGGCCGAGCCGGCCGCACTCGGTCTCGACGCGTTGACCGACGACCGCGTGCTCGAGCGGCGGCTCTGACCCGTTGGGTGGGTACGCAGCATCGTGCGAATAGACTCGCACTCGGTGACCGAACCACTCCTCCTCACGGGCGAGAACCTGACCGTCGACGACGTGTGGTCTGTTGCGACCGCACGAAGACCGGTTGCGCTCGCCCCGGAGGCGATCGAGAAGATGAAGCGCTCCCGCGGGCTCCTCGACGACCTTCGCGGTGAGCACACCTACGGCGTCAACACCGGCTTCGGACGGTTCGTCTCCGAGTCGATCCCGGACGACCAGGGAGAGGAGCTGCAGCTGAGGCTGCTTCGCAGCCACGCCTGCGGCGTGGGTGAGCCGTATCCCGACGAGGTCGTGCGCGCTGCCATGGTGCTGCGCGCCAACGCCATCGCGAAGGGCTACTCAGGCGCCCGCGTCGAGACGGTCGAGCTACTTCTCGCGGTGCTCAACGCAGGCATCGTCCCGCATGTCCCGGCGCGCGGATCCGTCGGCGCGAGCGGCGATCTCGCGCCGCTCGCACATCTCGCGCTCCCGCTCGTGGGCGAGGGCGAGGCGACGCTCGACGGCAAGCGGATGCCGGGAGCGGCGGCGCTCGCAGAGGCGCGGCTCGAACCGGTGCGGCTGCAGGCGAAGGAGGGGCTCTCGCTCATCAACGGAACCCAGTTCATGACGGCGATCGCCGCGCTCGGGCTCGTCCGTGCGCTCCGGCTCGGCAGGACGGCCGATATCGCGTGTGCCATGTCCCTCGAGGCACTCCAGGGCTCGCTGACGAGCTTTCATCCGGCGATTCACGCCGCCCGGCCCCATGCGGGGCAGGTCGCTTCGGCCGCGAACGTGCGGACGCTCCTCGAAGGGTCCGCGATCCTCGAGTCGCACCGATGGTGCGACAAGGTGCAGGACGCCTACTCGCTCCGGTGTGCCGCCCAGGTGCACGGTGCGAGCAGGGACATGCTCGCGTACGTGGAGCGCACCGTCTCGATCGAGATCAACGCGGCGACCGACAACCCGCTCGTGTTGCTGGAGGAACGGGAGATCGTCTCGAACGGCAACTTCCACGGCCAGCCGGTCGCGTTCGCCCTCGACTGCCTCGCAATCGCCGCCGCCGAGCTCGCGAGCATCTCCGAGCGCCGCGTCGAGCGCATGGTCAACCCGAGCCTCTCCGAAGGGCTGCCGGCGTTTCTCACGCGCGAGGGAGGGATCAATTCGGGGATGATGATCCTGCAGTACGTCTCCGCATCACTCGTGTCCGAGAACAAGGTCCTCGCCCACCCGGCAAGCGTGGACTCGATTCCCACCAGTGCCGGTCAGGAGGATCACGTCTCGATGGGAAACGCGGCCGGCCTGAAGGCGCTCCAGGTCCTCGCGAATGCCGAGCATGCGCTTGCGATCGAGTTGCTCGCCGGCGCCCAGGCGGTCGAGTTCCTCGCGCCGCTCGAGCCGGGGCGCGGTGTGGCGGCGGCACGAGCCTACGTCCGCACGCTGTCCGAGCGACTGCGGGAGGACCGGTCGCTCGCAGCCGACATCGAGCGCGTCGCCGCCTCGATCCGTGACGGTCAGGCGCTCGCGGCCGTCGAGAGCGTCTGCGGGGAGCTCCGCTGATGGCCGGCCGCCGCAGCGGCGCCGGCGACCGGCCGCTCCCCGCCCACCCGTACCGTGACACGGTCGTCGTCTACGGGATCATGGGCCTCGTCCTGATCGTGATCGCCGGCGTGACCGGTGGGAACCTGGTCCGTGCCTTCGCCGTGGGTGTCGGGTTCTTCGTGCTGGCGACCGGGTGGAGCTGGTGGAGGTTCCGGACGCGAATTCGGGAGCGCGATGCACGCGAGGCGCTCGCGGCGCAGGGCGTGCGACCCGTCCCGGGGCGGCCGGGCACGGGGCCGACCGAGGAGGAGACGGAGCCTCGCGGTCGGGCGACGTCGTCCAACGGCGCGGTCAACGGGAACGGGAACGGGCGTATGGGTGGGAAGCGATGACGCCGGTCGACGCACGCATCGAAGCGCTCTGTGGCGATCTCTCGGCGATCCGGGCGCCCCGAGGCGCGGAGCTCAACGCGCTCTCGTGGCAGACGGAGGCGCCGCTGCGGATGCTGCTCAACAACCTGGATCCCGAGGTCGCCGAGCACCCCGAGGACCTGGTCGTGTACGGAGGCACCGGCAGGGCGGCGCGATCGCACGAGGCGCTACGTGACATCGTTCGCGTGCTCCTGCGGCTGAGGGACGACGAGACGCTGCTGGTCCAGTCTGGCAAGCCGGTCGGTGTCTTCCGCACCCACGACGGCGCCCCCCGTGTCCTGATCGCGAATTCGCTCCTCGTGCCGAAGTGGGCCACGTGGGACGAGTTCCGGCGGCTCGAGTCGGAGGGCCTGACGATGTTCGGCCAGATGACGGCAGGCTCCTGGATCTACATCGGGACGCAGGGGATCCTGCAGGGGACGTACCAGACCTTCTGCGCGGCCGGTGAGGCGCACTTCGGCTCGCCCGACCTCTCCGGGCGAACGGTCTTGACGGCCGGCCTCGGGGGAATGGGAGGGGCCCAGCCGCTCGCGGCAACGATGGCCGGTGCGGCGATTCTCTGTGTCGAGGTCGATCAGCGATCCATCGACCGGCGACTGGCGACGCGCTACGTCGACGAGCAGGCGACCTCGCTCGACGACGCGTTGGCACGCGTCAGGCGCGCGGCAGCGGCGGGAACGCCCCTGTCGGTTGCGCTCCGTGGCAACGCGGCGGACGTCCTGCCCGAGCTCGTCGCTCGCGGTGAGCGCTTCGACCTCGTGACCGACCAGACCGCGGCGCACGATCCTCTGACGGGATACGTCCCCGCCGAAGTGCCGTTCGAGGAGGCAGCGGCGTTGCGCGAGCGCGATCCGAAGCGGTATCTCGACCTCGCGTCCCAGTCGATCGTCGCGCACGTTCGTGCCATGTGCGACTTCGTCCGGATGGGCTGTTATGTTTTCGATTATGGCAACAATCTGCGAGGGGAGGCGTATGCGGGAGGCCTGAAGGAGGCGTTCTCATACCCGGGCTTCGTCCCGGCCTATATACGGCCGCTCTTCTGCCGTGGGATAGGGCCGTTCCGGTGGGCCGTCCTCTCGGGCGATCCGGCCGATATCGAGGTCATCGACGGAGAGCTGCAGGCGCTGTTCCCCGACGACACGCTCCTGCAACGATGGCTCGCGATGGCGCCCGACAAGGTCGCGTTTCAGGGGCTTCCCGCCCGCATCTGCTGGCTCGGCTACGGCGACCGCGCCCTCGCGGGACTCGCGATCAACGAGCTCGTGCGGACGCGCCGCGTCTCGGCGCCGGTCGTCATCGGTCGTGATCATCTCGACGCGGGATCGGTGGCTTCCCCGTACCGCGAGACGGAGGCGATGCAGGACGGATCGGACGCGATCGCCGACTGGCCGATCCTGAATGCGCTCCTGAACACGGCCGCCGGCGCGACGTGGGTCAGCGTCCACCACGGTGGGGGGGTCGGTATCGGCAACTCGATCCATAGCGGAATGGTCGCGCTCGCCGATGGAACGGCATCGGCAGCAGCCCGGCTCGAGCGCGTCCTCGCCGCCGATCCCGGAACCGGTGTGATGCGCCACGCGGATGCCGGCTACCAGACGGCGCTCGACGCCGCCCGCGACGGTGCCCTCGATCTGCCGAGCGCCCTGCGGCCGTCCGCCGACGGCGAAAACGGGGGGTCAGGGTAGCGCGTGCCGACGTGACGTCACTGCTGATCCGTGATCTCGCGCAGGTGGCGACGCCGGCAGGGAACCGTGGACCGCTGCGCGGCGATGCCCTGCGGGAGGTGCGGGTCGTCGAGGACGCGTACATCCTCTGTCGCGACGGGCGCATCGCGGGAATCGGTCCGATGGCCGAGCTGAGTCGAGATGCCGCTGCCGACGCGCAGGAGATCGACGGGCGCGGCCTGTGTGCCATTCCCGGTCTCGTGGACTGCCATACGCACGCCTGCTTCGCCGGCGATCGCGTCAACGAGTTCTCGCTGCGCGCCGGTGGGGCCACCTACGAGGAGCTACACGCAGCGGGGGGAGGCATCCTCTCGACGGTACGCGCCACTCGGGGAGCGAGCGACGACGAGCTCACCCGCGTCACCATGCATCACCGCGCCCGGATGCGCGCCCACGGGACGACGACCTTCGAGGCGAAATCGGGCTACGGGCTCGACCGTGACACCGAGCTCGCACAGCTCCGCGCAGTCCGCGCTGCGGGCGGCATCCCCACCTGGCTCGGGGCGCACACCGTTCCGCCCGAGTTTGCCGACGCGGACGCGTACGTCGACTTCCTGATCGCCGACGTGCTGCCCGATGCCGCTCCGCTTGCAGAGGCCGCCGACGTCTTCCTCGAACGAGGATCGTTCGACGCCTCCCAGGCCCGTCGCTACCTGGTGGCGTGCGCCGCCGCAGGTCTCGACCTGCGCCTTCACGGCGACCAGTTCACCGAGTCGGGGGCGATCGCGCTCGCGATCGACCTCGACGCGAGATCCGTCGATCACCTGGAGGCGACCGGCCCGCACGGCATCGCCGCGCTCGCAGCGAGCAACGTCACGGGCGTGTTGCTTCCCGCCAGCGCCCTCTTCCTCGACCGTCCGATGCCGCCGGGTCGCGCGCTCGCCGACGCGGGGGGCCTGATCGCGCTCGCGACGGATTTCAACCCCGGCAGCGCGTATTGCGACAGCCTGCCGCTCGTCCTCTCGCTCGCCTGCACGCAGCTCCACCTCGCGCCCGAGGAGGCGCTCGTCGCGGCGACGGCGAACGCGGCCAACGTGCTCCGCCGGGCAGACGGGATCGGTCGCCTGGCGCCCGGCCTCGCGGCGGACATCGTGCTCCTCGAGGCGACGGACTGGCGCCATGTCGCGTACCACCTCGCCGGGGACATCGTGCACTCCGTGATCGAGGGCGGCGCGGAGGTTTTTCGCCGCACGGCATACTCTCCCTGATGGCGACACAGAAGCAGCGCCGACGGCGCGCGAAGGAGAAGCGGCACGAGTACGAGCTCGTGTTCGTCGACGAGGACGGCGTCGAGCGACCCGTCGAGCGTGAGGAGGAGCCGCGGAAGCCGGTCGGACGCGGGAGCAAGGCCACGACCGCGAAGGGGCAGAAGAAGCCCTCGTCGAGCGGTGGTTCACGCCGTGGCCGTCAGGTTCAGCCGCCTTCCTGGAGCAAGGTGCTGAAGCGCGGCGCAATCTTCGCACCGATCTTCTTCGCGACCGTCCTCCTCCTCGGTGGTGGCAAGATGACGTACGTCGGCGCGGTCGTGCAGACGTGCCTCTTGATGGCCGTGTTCGTCCCGTTCAGCTACTTCATGGACCGGGTCGTCTGGCGTCAGCAACAGAAGCGCCTGAACAACGGTTAGAGCGAGCGAGCCGGCGCGCGCCGCGCGCGACCGCCGCCGACCGCGTCAGATCGTCTGGTGCGAGACCTCGTCGTCTGCGTAGTGCCCCTCCGCCGGCCATGGTGCGAGCAGGAGGAGAAGGCGCGCACCGGTCGCGCTCGAGACGGAGTGGCGCTCGGCCGGTTCGAACATGACGAGCGTCCCCGCGGGCGCGCTCGCGCGGACGTCGTCTGCGACGATCTCGACGGTGCCCTCGACGACGGTCAGCCAGGCGCGCTCCCGCACCTGATGGTCGCCCATGGTCTGACCCGCCTCGAGTCGAAGGGCGATGGCGCGTGCGTCCCCCGAGTGGAGGATGGTCGGCGTGCGGACCCCGTCGGGTGCCGCGACGTCGAGAAGATTCCACGATTGCATGGAGTGCACTGTATCGCGCCCTCTCTCGATTCCTGCTGAGGCGCTACGCGGCACGGGTGCGACCTGTCCCGGCTTCGGTCGAGCAGGATCTACACTCGACCACGATGTCTCTCGCCGTCGACACGCTCGAGCTCGGCCCGATCGGCACCAACACGTATGTGGTGCGGACGAGCACCGACTCCCGCGATGCGGTCGTGATCGATCCGAGCGGCGATGCGGGGACGATCGGTCGAGCGCTCGATGCCGTCGGTGCGCGGTGCAGCGCGATCCTGGTCACGCACGGGCACTTCGATCACATCGTCAGCCTCGCCGACCTCGCCGCTCTCACCGACGCGCGCGTGTACGCGCCCGCAGGCGAACGAATGCTGCTCGAGGACCCGACGGCATTCACCCCACCCGGGCTCGACATCGCGGCGGCCACCGCGGACGTCTGGCTCGAAGGCGGCGAGGCGATCGACGCGGCAGGGATCTCGTTTGCGGTGACCCTCGTCCCCGGCCACTCGCCGGCGCATCTCGCGTACTACGCAGAGGGAGAGCTCTTCTCCGGCGACGTGCTCTTCGCCGGCTCGGTCGGCCGCACGGACCTGCCCGGCGGCGACTGGAACGTGCTCGAAGAGTCGATTCGCTCGCTGCTCGACGCCTATCCGGCCGAAACCGTCGTCCGGCCCGGCCACGGCCCGAGTACGACTCTCGCGGGGGAACGACGGGCGAATCCCTTCCTCGCCGGTCTCCGTGACGAGCGGGCCGGCCGAATGAGCGACCGGATCGAGCGCCCGAGGGGAACGCACGATGTCGTCCCGTCCGAGATGCCGCTGTGGCAGCGCGTCACCGGCGAGATCGAGCGGCTGTGCGACCTGTACGGCTATCGCAAGATCCTGACGCCCGTCTTCGAGGACACGGCGCTGTTCGCACGCACATCAGGGCAGGGCTCGGACGTCGTCCAGAAGGAGATGTACAGCTTCACCGACCGGTCGGACCGGCCGTTGACGCTCCGTCCGGAGGGGACGGCACCGATCTGCCGTGCCTACGTCGAGCACGGGATGCACCGCGATCCGCAGCCGCGAAAGCTGTACACCATCGCACCGATGTACCGCTACGGCGCGCCGGGGCGGGGTCGGTACCGCGAACACTGGCAGGCATCGGTCGAGGCGATCGGCACCGACGACCCGGCGATCGACGCGGAGCTCCTCCAGCTGTACGACACGCTCCTCCACCGGCTCGGAGTGACGTCCTACCATCTCGAGCTCAACTCGATCGGCTGCGCGACGTGCCGGCCCGCCTATCATCGAGCTGCTGCGCGGCTGGCTCGTCGAGAACGAGCACCGTCTCGACGCTGGAGACGCGGCAGAAGGTCGTGACGAGCCCGTTACGCATCTTCGACAACTACCTCGGCCAAGCCCGAGGCGGTGCGCGCAGCCCTGGACGAGGCGCCGAAGATCGGCGAGTCGCTGTGTGAGGCGTGCGTCGCCCACTTCGCGGACGTGCGGGCCGACCTCGACGCGACCGGCGTGGCCTACGAGCTCGTACCGACGCTCGTCCGCGGCCTCGACTACTACACGCGGACGACCTGGGAGTTCATCGGGCCGATGGAGAACGAGAACTCGACGATCTCCGGAGGGGGGCGCTACGACGGTCTCGTGGAGCAGATCGGAGGGCCGCCGACGCCCGGCGTCGGATTCGGCGCCGGCCTCGAGCGGCTCCTGATCGCGATGGAGGAAGCCGGCGTCACGGCCGCGATGCCGTCGATCGACGTCTTCCTGGCACGCGAGGACGGAGTGCCCCGTCCAGGAAGTGGCGGGCTGGCTCGCCGACCTCCGCCGGGCCGGGGTGGCGGCGGACACCGATTTCGCGGGCCGCTCGCTGAAGGGACAGCTGACACAGGCTGCGCGGCTCGGCGCCGCTGCGACGGTGATCGTGCGATCCGACGGGGCAACCCTGCGGCGCCCGGGGCACGCCGACGAACCGCTCGCTCACGCCGACCTCGTCGGCAGACTGTCCGGATGAGCTGGAGAGACATGCCGTGCGGCGAGCTCCGCGAGGAGCACGTCGGCAAGCGTGCCACGCTAGCGGGTTGGGTCGGCCGACGACGCGATCACGGCGGCCTCGTGTTCGTCGACCTCCGTGACCGAACCGGCGTCACCCAGCTCGTGATCAATCCGGAGCACGCACCGGACGCGGCCGAGCTCGCCAAGGAGATCCGCAACGAGTTCGTGCTCCAGGCCGAGGGCGAGATCGTCGCGAGGGCGCCGGACGCCGTCAACCCGAATCTGCCGACCGGCGCGGTCGAGATGCAGGTCACCACGCTGCGGATCGTCTCGCGCTCGACGCCGCTTCCGTTCCAGCTCGACGAGGACAACGTCGACGAGACGCTCCGTCTGCGCTATCGCTGGCTCGATCTCCGCCGCGAGAAGCTGCAACGGAACATCGGCCTGCGGGCGCAGATGGTCGGGATCATCCGCCGGCAGATGGAAGCCGCCGGATACCTCGATATCCAGACGCCGCTGCTCTACAAGTCGACACCCGAGGGTGCGCGCGACTTCGTCGTGCCCAGCAGGCTCCACAAGGGCTCGTTCTTCGCGCTGCCACAGAGCCCGCAGCTGCTGAAGCAGCTGCTGATGATCGCCGGCTTCGACCGCTACTACCAGATCGCGATCTGCTTCCGTGACGAGGATCTCCGGGCCGACCGTGTGCAGGAGATAACCCAGCTCGACGTCGAGATCGCCTTCCCCGAACGGGCTGCTTTGTTCGAGCTCATGGAGGAGACGTTCGCGGCGGTGTGGCGCGAGTGCCTCGGCATCGAGATCCAACGCCCATTCGCACACATGACCTACGCGGAGGCCGACCGGCGGTTCGGCTCGGACAAGCCCGACACGCGGTTCGGCCTCGAGATCGAGGACGCGACCGACGCCACGCGCGGATCCGAGTTCGGCGTCTTCGCCGGCGCCGAGGCGGTGCGCTACCTCCGAGTCCCGCGCGTGTTCTCGCGGTCGGAGGTCGCGGCACTCGAGGAGCGGGCCAAGGAGCTCGGCGCGAAGGGGCTCGCGTACGTGATCCGCGACGAGGCGGGGGAGATCCGCTCGCCGATCGCGAAATTCCTGTCGGAGCAGGAGATCGACGCCCTCGCCCCGGCGGCCGGAGAGACGCTCCTGTTCGCAGCCGATACCCACGCGATGACGTCGCGGGTACTCGGGGCGCTCCGGCTCCAGCTCGGCGCGGACCTCGGGCTGATCGACGAGAGCGTGTTCACGTTTCTCTGGGTCACCGACTTCCCGATGTTCGAGTGGGACGAGGACGAATCCCGGTGGACGGCGGTGCACCATCCCTTCACACGACCGACAGACGAGTGGCTCGAGTCGTTCGCGGACGACCCGGGCAATGCACTCGCCTACGCCTACGACCTGATCGTGAACGGGAACGAGCTCGGCGGTGGATCGTTCCGTATCCACGAGCCCGACGTCCAGGCGAAGGTGTTCGATCTTCTCGCGCTGACCCCTGACGACCAGCGCGCGAAATTCGGATTCCTGCTCGATGCGCTCGCGATGGGCGCTCCGCCCCACGGCGGCATCGCGCTCGGGATCGACAGGATGACCATGGTCCTCGCAGGCGAGGCGAATCTCCGCGACGTGATCGCCTTCCCGAAGAACCAGGCAGGGCTCGATCCGATGAGCGGCGCACCGTCGGCGATCACGGACGCTTCAGCTCGCCGAGCTCGGACTGCGCGTCGTCGACCCGCCGCCCAAGGCAACCGGCTCCTGACGTGCAGGCCTCGGTGGCACAGCGGCTGCTCGCGCTCGGGGCGGTGGCGCTGCTCGCAGGCGTGACCTCCCTCGCGGTGATCGAGAGGCGCGGCGGTGACGCCGACGCGGCTGCCACGCCTGTCGGTGCCGTCGCCGCGGGCGGCGGCTGGTACTCCGGCCTCGCAGCCTCGCGCGGGCAGGCAGGCGACGCCGAGCGGACGTCCTGTGGGCTGATCCTGACCAACAAGTCCTACGGTGTCTCGCATCCCGTGCTTCCGTGCGGTGCCAAGCTCCTGATCCGCTTCGGAGGCCACACCGTATTGACAGAAGTCATCGACAACAGGCTGAAGAGCGCGGGACGGCAGTTCGAGCTGACCGAGCGCCTCGCCCGCGAGATGGGCCTCGACGGGACACAGGAGATCGACTGGCGTTTCGCCGCATCCCCTGCGCAATAGGTGACCACGCGGCCTGGTGGCGGCCGGGTTCGTCTAGAATTCGACGTGCTCGACCCTGTGCGTGGCCCGGAGTTTCAACGTGAACCAAGACTCATCAAGGGAGCGTGTGTCCGGCGGAGGCTTTGCCAGAGGCTGGTAGCGCACCCACCTGGTTCGCCAGGTTCTCAATTGGCTTCGGGATTCATCGGCAGGGTGGGGCAATCTGCTCCGAGTCGCAGTCACGTCGTGCACCGACACATCGTTCGTCGCCCCGGTGCTCCGCAACGGTCGAGCGAGTCGCGAGAGGCCTGCCGTGTGTAGTGTCCCGCCCATGGGATACACACTGGTGAACCATGACGATCCGTCCGTCGAGTCGTTTCGGGGAGCGTTCTTCAAGATGCGCAAGGCGCTCGGGACGACGGCGTTCGGGATCAACGAGGTGCGACTCCCAGCCGGGGGCGACGGGATCGAGCACGACGAGGTCGAGACCGGGCACGAGGAGGTCTATGTCGTGCTCGAGGGCGCCGGCACGATGACGGTCGACGGCGACGTCGTTGCGCTGGCAGAGGGCGACTTTCTGCGCGTCGACGCTGCGTCGACGCGACTTGCGTCGGCCGGACCGGACGGCCTGACGTTCGTCGTGGTCGCGGCCAAGCCTCTGCCCGAGTACGACGGCCGCGCGTCTCTTTGACCGAGATCACAGGGCTGCATCACGTTCAGCTTGCCGCGCCGGCCGGGTGCGAGGACGCCGCTCGACGCTTCTACGGAACGCTGCTCGGTCTCCCGGAGATCGACAAGCCGCCGATCCTCGCCCGCCGGGGCGGGTGCTGGTTCGGCGTCGGAGCGGCCGAGCTCCACGTCGGGGTCGAGGAGGGCTTCGTCCCGGCGGCGAAAGCTCATCCGGCCCTGTCGGTCGGCTCCGTCGCGTCGCTCGAGCGTCTTGCGCGCACCCTCGTCGCTGCGGGCGTCGACGTCCGGTGGGCAGACGATGCCGAGATCCCCGCGCAGCGGCGGTTCCATCTGAGCGACCCGTGGGGTAATCGCCTCGAGATCGTGGCAGCCGCCGTCGGCAACGAGCTTCCTCCCGCCGCCTGACGCTGTCTTCGGGGACGACCCTGCTCGTTCGAGGGAGTGCCGTTCCGGCCCGATGCCGATACGAAATGCATGGATGCCCATGCACCCGTTGGAGCGCCCCGCGGACTCCGAGCCTCGACCCGGACCCTGTTCGTGGTCGCCGTGCTGGCGGCGCTGCTCGGCGGCGTCGCACCCGCGCACGCCAGCACGATCGTCGGCCGCGACGCAAGTGCGGTCGAGTTGCAGGTGTCCCGCGACGGGGAGGCGCTCGTCAGCTACCGCGCGAAGGGCAGGGTCTACCGGGTCCTCGCGTTCGGCGCGGTCAACGCGGTTCATCCGACCCGCGGCGGTGTACAGACGCACTTCGAGGTCGACTACAGCGGCGGCTTCAAGACCCACTACGTGAGAAACCCCGCGGTCAAGGCCGAGCTGGCGAGGCTTCGGCTCCTCCAGAAGCAGACCGCCAGGGCGACTGCAGCCAACAACAATCCGCTGCGGTACGCCCTCGCGCCGCGGATCAAGGCGAGCTTCCGCGCTCTTGCGAGCATGCGCAGGGCCGCAACGAGCTTCCGCAATGCCTGCCGGCGCTACGACGGGCCGAGCCTGCCATGGCTCGTCGTCGCCTGTACCGCCCCCGACGGCAGCTACTGGGCGCTTCAGTCCTGGCAACGGATGCTCCCCAACCTCGGCCTCGCACCCTGGCGGCCGAGCCAGTCGGTCTGGGAGCTGCGACTCTCCCACTGGTCGGGCCCGCTGCCCGAGCTCGAGATCCATCTCGACTGGGTCAACACGCAGAATGCCGAGCACCTCTTCGGCCGGCTCACCTACCTCGACCAGCCCGTGCACGGGTTCGGCTCCACGACACTCGGCGACCCGACCGACAGCTTCGGCCGCAACATCTACCTGGACACGTACGACTCCGCCTACGGCCCGGGCTGGCGGCGGGAGAACAGCTTCCTCGCGCACAATCCCGGTGGAAACTTCTGTTACGGCTTCTACGCCCATTCCCCGTATCCCGGCTACCCGCCCGGGCGGCGCCCCGCGGGAAACGGGACGCGCTACAGGGCGACGGTGATCGGTCCGGGCGTCCTGCCCGACGTCGGCTGGGAGGCGGACGCGATCGGCGGTTTCGATCCGAGCAGTCCGACCCAGGTCGCCTACGAGCGAGAGATGAACGCGCTCGCGGACACCTTCGGCGCCGCCGACGCGCTCTGCCGCCAGCACTGAGCCCCGGCGGCCGGGCCAACACCAGCACGCCCGTGAATGTCGCGGGACCGTGCCGGTAGCCTCCTGGACGTGGCGACCCGCGAGCTCATCGGCGATTCCGCGCGTGGCGAGGACTATGCAGCTGTCCGCCTGACGCTCGAGGGCGATCGCATCGTTGCGGCCGACGCACCGGGCATCGCGCGTCCGCTGGAGGGGCTGACGCTGCTCGAAGCGGCGGCGGTCCCCGGAGAGACGCTTGCCTCCGACGCACTCGCGAACGCGATCTCGCCGGAGTTCAAGGCTGATCCCGTGCCGGGTCGCGTGGCAGTGGCGATGAGCGGCGGGGTGGACAGTGCGGTCGCTCTACTCCGGGCTGCACCGAACGCGATCGGCGTCACGCTGCGCCTGTGGGCCGATCCGAGTGGCCCGGGCTCGGAACGAGTCTGCTGCTCGCCCGACTCGGTCATCGCGGCGCGCGAGACCTGCCATCGCCTCGGCCTGCCGCACGTCACGCTCGATCTCCGCGACGCGTTCCGCTCGCTCGTCGTGCAACCCTTCGTCGAAGGCTACGCGTCGGGGCTGACGCCGAATCCGTGCATGCGGTGCAATGGCCGGTTCCGGTTCGACGCGCTCGTCGACTTCTCGATGCACGCCGGGGCCGAGATCCTCTGGACGGGCCACTACGCACGCATCGCCGAACGAGACGGCATCAGACTGATCGCCAGGGGCCTCGATCCTGCGAAGGACCAGTCGTACATGCTCGCGACGGTCGACCCGGCGTTGCTCGACCGGGTCGCCTTCCCACTGGGCGAGCAGGGAAAGAGCGCAACGCGAGCCGAGGCGGCCGCCGCCGGGCTCGGGATCGCGGACCGTGCCGAGAGCCAGGAGGCGTGCTTCCTGGCCGGCGGCGACTACCGCTCGTTTCTCGAGCGGCAGGGACTGCCGCGGCGTGAGGGGCCGATCGTCGACGAGGACGGCACGGTTCTCGGGCGCCACGACGGCATCTGGCGCTACACCCCGGGACAGCGCCGCGGAATCGGGCTCGCCCGCGCCGAGCCCGTGTACGCGATCCGCTCCGACGTAGCCTCGAACACGCTCGTCGTCGGGCCACACGAGGCACTCGCGACGAGGACCGTCGTCGTGCGTGGCCGCCTCTACCTGCCGGTCACGCGAGCCGAGGCGAAGGTGCGGTACCGGTCGAACCCGGTTCTCGCGGACGTCGATCTCCACGAGGACGGCTTCGTGCTCACACTGGCCGAGCCCGTGCAGGCGGTCGCTCCCGGTCAGGTCGCGGTCCTCTACGACGACGACGCGATCGTCGGAGCCGGCGTCATCGTCTCCGCAACCCGGTAGGATTCGCTCGATGACCGTCCTCGGATCAACGGCCAGCGACGCGGCGTACTGGGGTCTCGCTCTCTTTCTGATCGCGATCGGCCTCGCTTCCGCGTTCATGCTGTTCCGGCTCGGTCAGGCATTCGAGCGGCTGTCGTCGTTCATTCGAGGCACCGAACGCGATCTCTTGCCGGTGATCGTCAAGACCGGCGCGACCGTCGATCGCGTCAACTACCAGCTCGACAAGGCCGATACCGTGACCGACAGCGCCGTCTCCATGGCGGACAGCGCGGACACGGCCGTGCGCGCGATCTCGACGGTGATCACGACCCCGGTCGAGAAGGTCACCGGGGTCGCCGCGGGAATCAGCCACGGCTTCTCGCAGTTCCGGAAGTCGAAGAGCTTCGGCGAGGCGGCGGCCGCCGCGAAGGAGGCGGCGCGCGAGCGCGAGGCGGATCTCCGCGAGGATCTCCGCACGGCCGGTAGGACGCCGATGGACACCGAGCGTCCGGCGGCACAGCCGCGTCCTGCCGCGGAGCCGAAGCCCGACCCGTGGCCGCGCCCGACGCCGGTGCCGAAGCCGGAGCCGGTGCCCGAGCCGCCGGACGAGCCAGCCGCAGCCTGAGCCGGAACGTCCGCATCCACGAGGTCGACGCCGCCGGTGCGACGATGGCCGTACGCGAGTGGCAGTGAGAGGGGGACTCCGCTCCTGGCGACCTGCTCCAGGGCGCCGTCGGCGCGCTCGGTCTCGAGCGACCGATCCTGCTCGGCCACTCGTGCGGTGCAGCGGTCGTCCTCGAGACTGCGCGGCGGGACCCGGCGCGCTATGCGGGCGTCTGCCTGCTCGACGCCGGGCACGCCGACTACGCCGACTGGCCCGACGCCCGGCTCGACGCCTCGCTGGACGACCACATCGAGGCGGCGCGTCCGGCCGACGACGTCGCCTCGTCGTGGCAGGAGCTCGAGGCCGAGATCGACGCGGCGTATCCCGACCGTCCCTGGATTCTGGGCTTTACGGGCTCGTCCACGCGGCCGAGCATGGCCTGGAGCGTGCTGCAGGCGGCAGGCACACCCTGCCTGCTCCTTCTCGCCACCGTCCCGGAGGCGACCGACAGAACCAACCGCCACTTCGTCCCGGCCTTCCGGGCGGCGTGGCCCGACGCAGATGTCGAGCACGTCGACGGGGCCACGCACTCGCTGTTCACGGAGCTCGGCGAGGGCCTCGGGGACATCGTCGGGGAGTGGGCGAATCGCCGGGGAATCGCCTGATCGCGGCTACGATCGCGTGATGCGCACGACCGCCGATCTTCGCGAGGGCTTCCTCTCGTTCTTCGAGCAGCGCGGTCACATGCGGTTCCCGTCCTGGTCGCTCCTGCCGCCGCCCGAGGATCCGTCGACCCTCTTCATCTCGGCCGGCATGCAGCCGCTGAAGCCGTACTTCTCCGGCCAGAAGGATCCACCGGCGCCCCGCTTCACCACCGTGCAGAAGGTGCTGCGCGCCGGGGGGAAGGACACCGACCTCGACGAGGTCGGCCTCACGGCGCGTCACGCGTCGATGTTCGAGATGCTCGGCAACTTCTCGTTCGGCGACTACTTCAAGGACGGCGCGATCGACCTCGCCTGGGAGTTCGCGACCGAGCAGATGGGGCTCGACCCCGATCGGATCTGGCCGACCGTGTTCGCCGGCGACCCCGAGCTCGGTCTCGGCGAGGACGACGCGGCCGTGCAGGGTTGGCTCCGCAAGGGCGTCCCGCGCGAGCGCATCGTCGGGCTACCGCGTTCCGAGAACTTCTGGGGACCGGCCGGAGCGACGGGGCCGTGCGGGCCGTGCTCGGAGCTCAACTACGACCGGGGCGAGGAGCACGGCTGCGGCGAGGCCGACTGCGCGCCGGGCTGCGATCGCTGCGAGCGCTTCCTCGAGTTCTGGAACCTCGTCTTCATGGAGTACGACCTCGACGACGACGGCAAGCTGACGCCGTTGCCCAAGCAGAACATCGACACCGGTCTCGGGCTCGAGCGGGGCGCGATGCTGTTGCAGGAGGCCGACTCGATCTTCGACACGGACGGCTTCCGGTTGATCATGGACTGGATCGAGCAGGAGTCCGGCGTCGGCTACGGAGCGACCCCGGCCGCGACCAAGGCACATCGCGTGCTCAGCGACCACGGGCGTGGGATGACGTTCCTCGTCGCGGAGGGTGTCGTTCCGGGCAACGAGGGCCGCGGGTACGTGCTGCGGCGTCTGATCAGGCGGGCGGTCGTACAGGCGAGGAGAATCGGGCTCGAAGGCGTCTACCGGCTCCCGGCGATCGTCGTCGGACAGGTCGGGCCGTGGTACCCCGAGGTCGTCGAGCAGCGCGCGGAGATCGAGCGGGTCGTCAGGGCGGAGGAGGAGCGCTTCCGCGAAACCCTCGAGCGCGGCCTCAAGGTCTTCGAGGAGCTCGCCGACCGGGAGGCGATCTCCGGCGACGACGCGTTCACACTCGCGGCGACCTACGGCTTCCCGCTCGAGCTCACCGTCGAGCTCGCCGAGGAGCGTGGCCAGCCGGTCGACGTCGATTCCTACCGCGAGCGGATGGCCGAGCACCGGGCGATCTCGCGCGCGGGCGGGGAGTCCGACACGCAGCGCGCGGCCGACTTCGCACGGTCAGCCGACGCGACGACCTTCGTCGGCTACCACAAGCACGACGTCCTGACCGAGCTCCACGCGTACGAGGACCTCGGCGACGGGACGTTCCTGGCCAAGCTTCGCGAGTCGCCGTTCTACGCCGCCGGGGGCGGCCAGGTCACGGACGAGGGATACGTCGAGCTCGACGGGTCGCCGGAGGTGCGTGCCGCGTTGCTGCAGGCGCACCGTGTCGGCGACGACCAGGTGCTGGTGCTCCGCGGTGACGGGTTCACGACAGGGAGCCGTGTGCGCGCCGTCGTGCCCTGGAGCGTCCGTTTCCCGACCATGGCGAACCACACGGCAACCCATCTGCTCCAGCAGGCGCTGCGCGACGTCCTCGGCGACCACGTCAGGCAGGCGGGCTCGGCAGTGCGTCCGGACAAGCTGCGCTTCGACTTCACGCACATGCAGCAGCTCACCATCGAGGAGCGGGAGGAGATCGAGCAACGGGTCAACCGGGCCATCTTCGAGAACCACCCGTTACACGTCTTCGAGACGCCGATCGAGGAAGCCCGGAAGCTCGGGGCGATGATGCTCTTCGGCGAGAAGTACGGCGACATCGTCCGCGTGGTGGAGATCGAAGGGGTGTCACGCGAGCTGTGCGGCGGCACGCATGTTCGCTCGACCGCGGAGATCGGGGCGTTCGCGATCCTCTCCGAGGGCTCGGTCGGCTCGGGCGCCCGGCGCATCGAAGCAGTCACGTCCGGCGAGGCGTGGGCACTGCTCCACGGCCGCTCCCGGGAGCTCGACGCTGTGCGGGTGGAGCTCGAGGAGGTCAGGAAGGAGCTCAAGCGGAAGCCGACGCAGGGTGGGAGCGGGGGAGACCCGGAGGCGGAGGTGCGGGCGGTCAACGGCGCCAACCTCATCGTCCAGTCCGTGCCGGGACTCGACGGCGACGCGTTGCTCGACCTCTCCGACCGCTTCAAGCAACGTCACAGCCCGGCGGCCGTCGTTCTCGGCGGCGTCGAGGGCGGCAAGGTGACGCTGATCGCGAACTTCGACGATGCCGTCGCGGAGCGCATCAGCGCATCCGATGTCGTCAAGGGTGCCGCCGCCCTCGTCGGTGGCGGGGGAGGCGGACGCCGAACCATGGCCCGCGCAGGTGGCAAGGAGCCCGAGAAGCTCTCGGAGGCACTCGCCGAAGCCGAGCGCCTGATTCTCGACGCCATCTGAGCTGCGGTGCGGGTTCTGGCGCTCGACTACGGCTCGGCACGAACGGGCGTCGCGATCTCGGACGCGAGCGGGACACTCGCACGCCCCGTATCGGTCGTGAAGAAGGCCACGACCGAGAAAGGCCTCGCCGAGATCGCCGGCATCGTCGCCGACAACGAGGTGGAGCGGATCGTCGTCGGCCTGCCGCTCACGCTCCGGGGTGAGCACGGCAAGCAGGCGGCGGAGACCGACGCCTTCGTGAGCGCGCTCCGTACAGTCGTGTCCGTCCCCGTCGAGACCGCCGACGAGCGCTTCACGACCGCGCTCGCACAGCGGTTCGGCGGGACAGCGCCGCAGGACGCCGTCGCGGCGGCGCACCTGCTCCAGAGCTGGCTCGACGCCGGTGCCCGCCGGTGAGATGGCTCGCGCTCGCGGTGGTCGCTGCCACCGCCTGCGTCGCCGCCGGCTGCGGCGGAAGCGACGCGCCCCAGGCGGTCACGACCGACACCGTCCCCGCGGTCGAGCGGCTCAAGATCATCTTTCCGGAGGGGCTGAACGTCCGCGAGATGGGAGACCGGGTGGCGGCCGTCCGCAAGATCGCGATCGCAAAGCGCGGCGTGACGCCGAAGCTGACCCGAAAGAGCTACCTCGACGCCGTCGGCGAGGCGCGTCCGCCGAAGCCGTTCCTGAACGACTGGAAGCAGGGATCGATGGAAGGCTTCCTCTTCCCGGCCCTGTACGAGTTCACGCAGTTCACGAACGGGAAGGAGCTCGTCGCCGACCAGCTCACGGCGTTCCGAAGGGCGTTCGCTCGCGTCAACCTCTCGCACGCGCGCTCCAAGAATCTGACGCCCTACGACGTTCTCAAGATCGCGTCGATGATCGAGAAGGAGACGGTCGCCCCGAACGAGCGAAAGCTCGTCTCTGCGGTGATCTACAACCGATTGCGCAACCGGATGCCCCTGGGGATCGATGCGACGATCCGCTACGGCCTCGACATACCCGGCACGAAGTCGCTGACGAAGGAGGCGCTCCGCAGCGACAGCCCCTACAACAGCCGTCGCTTCCCGGGGCTCCCGCCGACACCGGTCGCGAATCCCGGCCTCGCCTCGATTCGGGCGGCGGCCCACCCGGCCGCCGTCGACTACCTGTACTACGTGCGCATTCCCGGCACCCAACGCCACTTCTTCACCGCGAGCGAGAGCGAGTTCCTGCGCAAGGTGTGCGAGTTCGGTTACGCCTGCAGCTGAGGCACGCGATACTGCCCGGATGGACACGATCCGGGGGACGACCACGCTCGTCGGCCTGCTCGGCTGGCCGACATCGCACTCGCTCTCGCCGCCGATGCAGAACGCCGGCTTCGCCGCCCTCGGCCTCGACTGGGCCTACGTGCCGCTGCCGACACCGCCCGAAGCTCTTGCCGACGCCGTTCGCGGCCTGCAAGCGACGGGCTTCGCGGGCGCGAACGTGACGATTCCGCACAAGCAGGCGGTGATCGAGCTGTGCGACGACCTCGACGAGGTCGCCCGGGCGGCCGGATCCGTGAACACGCTCGTGTTCGCCGATGACCGGATCCTCGGCTCGTCGACGGACGGGGACGCCGTCACCGCCCAGATCGACGCCGCCGGGAAGGAGGCCCTCGTCCTCGGCACCGGCGGAGCGGCCAGGGCGGTCGTCGAGTCACTCGAACGCGCCGGTGCCACCGTGACCGTGGCGAGTCGGCGCGAGGCAGGATGGCCGCCCTCCGGGGACGGCTGCGACGTGCTCGTGAACGCGACCCCCGTGAAAGAGGAGCTGATCGTGACCCCGAGGAGTGACATGCAGGTCGTCGATCTCGCCTATCTCCCGGACGGGCGGGAGACCGCGCTCGTGGCGGCCGCGCACGACGCCGGCTGTGAGGTCGTCGTCGACGGGCTCGACGTGCTCCTGTTGCAGGGTGCGGCCGCGTTCGAGCGCTGGACGGGGCTCCCGGCCCCGCTCGTCGCGATGCGCGCTGCCCTGCGCAGCACGTGAGCCGTCCGCGTATCCTGGTGTCGCACCGAGAGGCAAGGGAGGCAGTCTGGTGAACCAGTACGAGACCATCGGGATCGTCCTCGGCGTGGTGATCTTCGGGATCATCCTCGTCGCCGGCGTGGTCGTCGGTCGACGCGAGCACGCCTAGATCGAGCCCATAGCACCGCGGGTTTCGCACGGGCGGCGGCGAAGACCGAGCCCGTGCGTCCGCCCGGCGTCGGCGGTACAGGTGCGGTAGCCGGGGGTACAAAGCATGCATGCAGCTCCGGTCGCAACGCGTCGGATGGTCGCTCGTCGCGGTGATCGTCGTCGTGTCGACAGCCGTGCGTCTTTGGGCGGCTCGTGGTGTCGAGGCGCCGTGGATCTTCCCTGACGAGATGACGTATGCGCTTCTCGGCCGTTCGTTGTGGAACCCAGGCCCGCTCACGCTGATGGGTGGGATCACCGGCGGATACTCGCTCGTCTATCCGGCGTTGGTAGGACTGCCGCTGTCGCTGTTCGGGCCCTCGTCCGGCCTGGCCGTGGCCCAGTTCGGCCAGGCGCTGGCGATGTCATCCGTCGCGGTGGTCGTCTTCGCGTGGGGACGGCGAGTCGTCGCCGACGCATGGGCACTCGTCGCGGCGGCGTTGGCTGTCAGTATCCCGGGGCTCGCCTATTCCGGGTTGCTGATGACGGAGACGGTGTTCTACCCGGTCGCCACGCTCGCGCTCTGGGCGCTGTGGCGTGTCCTCGTTCGGCCGTCCGGAGCGCGACAGGCGGTCTTCATCGCCCTCACGGTCGCAGCGGTGCTCACGCGCGTGCAGGCAATGGCGCTGCTGCCGACGGCCGTACTCGCCGTCGCCCTCCACTGCCTGTTCGAGCGCGACATGACCCTGGCACGCCGTGCAGCTCCGTTGCTGGGCTCGATCGCCGCCGCGCTGATCGTCGTACTGGGTCTCTCGTTCGCGCCGGGGGTGGACGTATTCGGCGTGTACTCGGCCGCCACCGGAGGCTACGAGCCCGGAGCCGCTGCAAAGGATGTCTTCTGGCACGTCGGTGGCCTGTTCGTGATCGTCGTCGGCGCCCCGCTGGTCGCCCTCGGGGTGCTGATCGGCGAATGCGCGCGGAACCGGGAATCGGCGGGCGCCGCAGCTCTCGTCGCAACGGCGGCCTCCTGGACGCTGTTCTCGGTGGTCGAGGTCGGGATCTTCGCGTCGAGATGGGTCGGTCACATCGCCGAGCGCGATCTGTTGACGGTCGCGCCGCCGCTGTTCCTCGTCTTCGTGCTCTGGCTTGCGCGTGGACTTCCCCGCCCGCAGCCCCTGACGTCGATCGTCGCCTTCGCGGTCGCCGTTCCTGCCCTTCTCCTCCCCGTCTCCCGGTTTGCGGGTCAGCAGGAGGCGCTCGATGCGTTCTCCTTCATTCCGCTCTGGCAGCTGCAGGAGGCGACGTCCTCGGCCGCGATGCGGATCGCATTCGCACTCGCTGTCGGTGTGGTCGTGGCCGTCGCCGTTCTCGTTCCGGTTCGCGCCCGGTACGCACTGGTCGTTCTCGTCGCCTCCACGCTCGTCGTGTTCTCGTCCCTCTCGGCGCGCGAGATCCAGCGGCTGGCACGCGCTGACCGAACCTGGGTGTTCTCCACCGAGGAGCCTCGCTGGATCGACCGAATCGCCACCGGTCCCGTCACCTACATCCACTCCGACACCGCGTTCCCGAAGGCGCTCTGGAAGACGCTCTACTGGAACGAGCGGATCGTCCGGGTACTCCAGTTCTACTCGGCTCCGTCGGCGGCCCCGGTACGCACACGACCCGCCGTCCCCTCCGCCGACGGGCTCGTGCTCGACGCGGACGGGGGGAGACTCCAGGGCGGCTACGTCGCTGCACCGTCGAACATCGTCCTCGCAGGGAGCGCTCTCGCCGCGTACGGGCCTGCCACCGACTTGCCGGGGCTGACCCTGTGGCAGGCCGACTCGCCGCTCCGGATACGGTGGACGACCAGTGGGGTCGCGGCGAACGGGGACATCGTCGGCACCGCGCGAATCACGGTGCCGCAGTGCGCACAGGGGCATCTCAGCCTGACCCTCATCGGCAAGTCCCGAACGCCGGTAAGCATCGGTGTCGACGGACGTACAGCGATCACGATCACGTCCGCCCCGGGCACCGTCTGGGCCGGCGACGTTCCCCCACCGACAAGGCCACGCAGCACCGGCGTCTGCGTCTACGAGATCGACAGCGGGGGCATCGTCGGAACGACCAGGATCGAGTTCGTCCGTGACGCCCCGTGACCTCGTCCCGGGGCGTTGGCCCGATCGCCGACGAGATCGTCCGATCGCGGACGGCCCGCCTGCCGGCCGTAGGCAGCAGCGCGATGCGGGCGGGCGTCTAGGCTTGCGCCATGACACTCGGCCTCGTCACGGCAGGTGAGTCGCACGGCCCGGCGCTCGTCGCGGTGCTGACGGGCCTGCCCGCCGGGCTGCGACTCGACCGGGACGCGATCGACGCCGACTTGCGGCGGCGCCAGCTCGGGTACGGGAGAAGCCCCCGGCAGCAACTCGAGACAGACAGGGTCGAGGTGCTCTCGGGTCTGCGCCGGGGCGCCACCCTCGGCACACCCCTGACCCTCGTCGTCCGCAATCTCGACCACAAGAACTGGACGTGGGGTATGAGCCCGTTCGAGCCCGAGGGTGAGCCGGAGGGGAAGGGCGTCAAGGTCGTCACGTTGCCGCGGCCCGGACACGCAGACCTCGCCGGCACCCTGAAGTACGGGCACGAGGACGTCCGCAACGCGCTCGAGCGGGCGAGCGCGCGGCACACGGCGACGCACGTCGCTGCAGGCGCCGTCGCCAAGGCGCTGCTCGCGACGATCGGGGTGACCGTCGCCGGACGGCCGCTCGAGGTCGGCGGCGCGACCGGGGACGACGGTATGCGCGAGGCGACGGACGCCGCCAGAAGGGATCGCGACACGCTGGGGGGGATCGTCGAGATCGTCGTCGACGGCTGCCCGCCGGGGATCGGCTCCTACGCCGAGAAATCGGACCGGCTCGACGCGCGCCTCGCGTTCACGCTGATGGGCATCCAGGCCGTGAAGGGTGTCGAGATCGGCGACGGCTTCGCGCTCGCGCGCCTCCGCGGCTCCGAGGCGCACGACGAGATCGATCCTGGCCTCGTTCGTCGTACGAACCGCGCGGGTGGCCTCGAGGCAGGCATCACGAACGGCGAGCCGATCGTCGTGCGCGCCGCCATGAAGCCTCTGCCGACCCTGATGAAGCCGCTCGACTCCGTGGATCTCGCGACCGGAGAGGCCGCGCAGGCCCTCGTCGAGCGGAGCGACGTCCAGGCGGTCGAGGCGCTGGCCGTCGTCGCCGAGGCCGCCGTCGCGTGGGAGCTCGCACGCAGCGCGAAGGACAAGTTCGGCGGCGACGCGGTCGTCGACTTCGTCGCTGCCCACCGTGCCTATCTCGAGCGCATCCGGTGGCCACGCACGCCCTGAACCGTCACCTCGCGCTGACCGGCTTCATGGGCGCGGGGAAGTCGACGATCGGCGCACAGGTCGCCCGGAGGCTCGGGCGCTCGTTCGTCGACCTGGACCGCGAGATCGAGATCCGGGCCGGTGGCACGATCGCGGAGCTCTTCGCCCGCGACGGCGAGGCGGCGTTCAGGGCGCGGGAGGAATCGGTTGCGGAGTCGGTCCTCGCCACGGGGGAGGCGATCGTCATCGCTCTCGGCGGCGGCGCGGTCCTCTCGCCCGCCACCCGCGAGCGACTTCGTCGCAGCGCCCTCACGGTGCTCCTCGACGTCGAGCCCGCAGTTGCGTGGTCACGGGTCGCTCGCAGCGACCGCCCGCTCGCGTCCGACGAGCAGGCGTTCCACGCGCTCTACCGCGAGCGAATGCCGATCTACGACGAGGCGTGTGACGTACGCGCACACGACACCGAAGGCGTCGTGCTGGCAGCTGCGGGCATCGACGTCGCGATCGGAAGCATCGCACGCATGGGAGAGCTCGTGCCGGGCACCGGGCCGGTCGAGATCGTCGCGGACGCGACCGTCGCCGGTATCCACGGTGTCGACGTCCAGCTCGCGCTCGGGGCTCGCGATGTCGCCACCCACGAGGTACCCGCAGGGGAACCGGCAAAGACGGTCGGCGTCCTCGACCACCTCTGGCGCTCGCTCGGGATCGGGCGCGACGGAACGCTCGTGGCTCTCGGAGGCGGGTGCACGACCGACCTTGCCGGGTTCGCCGCGGCCACCTGGATGCGAGGCATCGCGTGGGTCGCCGTCCCGACCACGCTCGTCGGCCAGGTGGATGCTGCGATCGGCGGTAAGACGGCCGTGGATCTCCCGGGTGGCAAGAACCTCGTCGGAACGTTCCACTGGCCGGCGCGCGTCGTGATCGACCCTGGCGTGTTGGAGACGCTGCCGGACGCGGAGCTGCAGAACGGTATGGCCGAGGTCGTCAAGACCGGTCTCCTGATGGGAAGCGACGTGTGGGGGCGCCCGCTCGCCGAGCTCGTGCGCCGGTGCGCGGCGTTCAAGGCGGGCGTTTGCCTCGCCGACCCTCACGACCTCGGGCCACGCAACCAGCTCAACCTCGGACACACGTTCGCCCACGCGCTCGAGGCCGCTGCCGGTTACGACCTCCCGCACGGGAAGGCAGTCGCCCTCGGGCTCCTTGCCGCGCTCCGCGTCTCCGGGAACGACGAGGCGCTCCGGGTCGTCCAGCGCGAGCTCGACCCACGCCCCGTCAAGGTCGACCGTGACACGGCGTGGGCCGCTCTCGCGCGCGACAAGAAAGCCGTCGACGGGGCGCCGCGCCTCGTCCTCCTCGAGAAGAACGGTGAGCCCACCTGGGGCAACGAGGTTCCGGCCGTGGATGTGCGGGCCGCGCTCGACAGCCTGATCGCCGACTAGAGTCGCACCATGCGGATCGATGTCCTCAACGGCGTGAACCTCAACCTGCTCGGCCGTCGTGACCAGGCGACCTACGGAGACCAGTCGATCCAGGACCTGGAGACCCAGGTCTACGCGTGGGCGCGCGATCTCGATCTGCAGGTCCGCTGCCGGCAGACGAACCACGAGGGCGAGTACGTGGGATTCCTCCATCAGGCGCTCGGAACCGCGGACGGGCTGATCGTCAACCCTGGTGCCTGGACGCACTACTCCTGGGCGATCCACGACGCGCTCGAGCCGTTCACCGTGCCGTTCGTGGAGGTTCATCTCTCGAACGTCGACGCGCGCGAGGAATGGCGTCGGCACTCGGTGCTGGCGGGCCTCGGCGGCATGAAAGTCGTGGGCAAGGGCTTCGACGGGTACCGCGAGGCGCTCGGGCTGCTTGCGGAGAGACGCCCGTGAGCCGTCTCACGCAGCTTGCCGTCGGCCTCGACGAACCGCTTCTCGTCACACACGGCGCCAACATCCGGTACCTGCTCGGGTTCCAGAGCTCGAACTGCGCCGCGGTCGTCGAGCCGGACGGGTCGACGACGCTCTACACGGACTTCCGCTACCTCGAAGCGGCGCGCGCGATCGACGGCGTCGCGGTCGTCCAGACGCGACGCGACGTCGCGGGCGCCCTCGCCGAGCTGCTCGCGGGACGCCGCATCGGCTTCGAGGCGTCGAGCATCTCGTATGCGCACTGGCAGACGATCGGTAGCGGTGGCGCCGAGCTCGTGCCCACGCGCGGCCTCGTCGAGGCCCTGCGGCTCGTCAAGGACGACGGCGAGATCGACGCCGTTCGACGCGCGTGCGCGATCTCGGACACCGTGTACGCGGCTCTCGCCCAGGAGCCGTTCGTCGGCCGCACGGAGAAGGACATCGCGTGGTGGATCGAGCGGACGTTCCGTGAGCTCGGCGCTGACTCCCTCTCGTTCGAGCCGATCGTCGCCTCCGGGCTGAACGGCGCGTCTCCGCACGCGCATCCCGGCGACACCGTGATCCCGGAGGGAACGCTCGTGACGATCGACATGGGCTGCGTGGTCGACGGCTACTGCTCCGACTGCACGCGCACGTTCGCGACGGGCGAGATCTCGGTCGAGCTCGCCGAGATCTACGACCTCGTCTCCCGCGCGCAACTCGACGGGCTCGGTGCGGTTCGCGCCGGGGAGGCCGCCGTCGCCGTGGACGGTGCATCGCGGACGGCGATCGGCGCGGCCGGAATGGCGGACTTCTACGGTCACGGCCTCGGCCACGGCGTCGGCATCGAGATCCACGAGGCACCCGCTCTACGGCCCGAGTCGAGCGACGTCCTCGGCGCGCGGAACATCGTCTCCGTCGAGCCCGGTCTCTATGTCCCGGGCGTGGGCGGCTGCCGGATCGAGGATCTCGTCGTCGTCACCGACGAGGGCTGTCAGATACTCACGGGGTTCACCAAGGAGATGCTGACGGTCGGCTGACGAGCTGCAGAGAACGGGCCTGTACAGGTACCCTGCCGCGCGTCATGGCCGACATCATCAGCACGAATCAGTTCAAGACCGGGATGCACATCGAGCACCGTGACTCGATGTGGCGCATCGTCGACTTCCAGCACGTCAAGCCGGGGAAGGGCGGCGCGTTCGTCCGCACGAAGCTGAAGAACCTCGAGACGGGCGCGGTCATCGACGACACGTTCCGCGCCGGGGAGAAGTTCGCGCGCGTGCACACCGAGACGAAGAACGTCCAGTTTCTCTACGACGACGGTACCGAGGCGCATTTCATGGACGAGCAGACGTTCGAGCAGTTCGCGCTTCCCCGGTCGGACGTCGAGGACGAGCTGAGCTATATCCTCCCCTCGTCGATCGTGCAGATCCTCGCGGTCAACGGCAAGCCCACGGCGATCCAGCTTCCGTCGTCGGTCGAGCTCACCGTTGCCGAGACCGAGCCCGGTGTGAAGGGCGACACGGTCTCGAACGTGACGAAGCCGGCGACCCTCGAGACGGGAGCTGTCGTGCAGGTGCCGCTCTTCGTCAGCGTCGGCGACCGGATCAAGGTCGACCCGACCGAGGCCCGCTACATCTCGCGGGCGCAGGGCTAGCGCATCGGCGGCGACGCCGCTCTCACCCGGCGAGAGCCACTCCTCGGTCTGGCTGCCCGGGTTTCCCTTCTCGCTCCCGCGGCACGGTAAGGTCTGATCCCGAGATGCCGAAACTCGTCGACACGACGATCCGACTGCTGTCGCAGGAGCCCCTGGCGGGCAAGATACCCACGGGTGACGTCCTCCGGATCGCCGAGATCCTCGACCAGGCCGGCTTCGCCTACCTCGAGGTCTCTGGCGGCGGCGTCTTCGACTCGGCCGTGCGCCGCGCCGTCGAGAGCCCCTGGGAGCGGATCCGTGCGATCGACGCGCGCACCACGACGCCGCTCGGCCTCGCGCTCCGTGGTCGCTTCCTCGTCGGCTCGAAGCCCGTCTCGGAGGACATCGTCCGGCGCTTCATCGCCTGCGCGGCGGAGAACGGCATCGACGTCTTTCGCTTGCACGACCCACTCAACGACGTCACGAACCTCAAGGAGGCAGGCGAGGCGATCGTCGGGGCCGACAAGGAGTTCCACGTCGGCCTCGTCTACAGCGCCGGTCGCGCGGGAGAGCTCGACGCGCTCGTCGAGCGGGCCAAGCAGATCCCGGAGCTCGGCGCGACGCGGGTCATCCTCAACGACCCGACCGACGCGCTGCTACCGCACCTGACGGAGGAGCTCGTCGAGCGCATCGGCGAGGCAACGGGTCTTCCGGTCGGGCTCTTCGTGCAGGGAGCCGCGGGGACGGGCCTCCTGAACGCGGTCGTCGCGACGCGTGTCGGGCGCGGATCTGATCGCGACTGCTGTCTACCCGCTCGCACTGACGCTGCATCGGGTCTCCGGCGAGTCTCTCGTCGACGCCCTGCATGGACTCGGGCGCGAGACCGGCGTCGACACGGCGCGTCTCTGGACGGCAGCAGACCTGATCGACGAGCACATCGGCGACGAGCCCGTTGCCCCCGTGGCACCCCGAATCGCCGTCCGCGCCGCCGAGTACGACCTACCGGCCGGTCTCGTTGCCGCCCTCGACGTCCACCTGCGCGCCCACGCGGCCGGAGACCGGCTGCTCGACGCGCTCGTCGAGGTCGCCCGAATCCGCGCCGAGTCGGGCTGGCCACCGCTTGCCGCGCCGATCGGCCAGATCCTCGCCTCGCAGGCGTTGCTGAACATCCTCTCCGCCCGCCGCTACGGCACCGTCCTCGACGAGTTCCGCATGCTCGTCGAGGGGAGCTACGGCACGACACCCGTTCCGATCGAGGAGTCCGTGACCCGTATCGTCGGCCTCGTGCACGCCTCCGGCGGCAAGCTGGACGAGGATCCCCCGAGCGCCGAGGACGTCCGCGAGGCTGCGGAGGGCCTCGCGGCGAGCGAAGAGGACCTCGTCCTGCTCGCGATGTTCGGGGACGAGGCCGAGACGCTGCTGCGATCGATCAGGCAGAGGCACTCGCGGGAATCGTCGCTGCTGCGGGGCGACGTCGACGCGACGCGCGGCGAGCGCATCAGGGAGCTCGTGAGGATCGTCCAGGAGTCCGGCGTCGGCGAGATCGAGATCGAGGACGAGGGGATGCGGGTATCGGTGCGACGGGCCGACGAGGGAGCCGCAGCGAGCGCCCCGGTCGCAACCCTCACGGAGACCCTCGAGCCAGAGCTGCCGTCGCCGTCCCGCGCGGGCGTACGGGTCGAGTCCCCGATGGTCGGCGTGTTCTACCGATCGTCGTCACCGGGAAGCCCCGCGTACGTCGAGGTCGGTGACGTCGTGACCGTCGGCCAGACGCTCTGCCTGCTCGAGGCGATGAAGCTCTTCAACGAGCTCAAGGCGGAGCAGGACGGACGCGTGCGTGCGATTCACGTGGAGAGCGGTCAGCCCGTCGAGTTCGGCCAGCTCCTCTTCGAGCTCGACCCGGTCGACGCGCAGCCGATCGTCTGACGATGTTCACTCGCGTTCTCGTCGCGAACCGGGGTGAGATCGCGGTTCGCATCATCCGGGCGCTCCACGAGCTCGATGTCGAGGCGGTCGCCGTCTACTCGACCGCCGACCGTGACGCATTGCACGTTCGGCTCGCGGATCGGGCCGTCTGCATCGGCCCTCCGTCGGCGACGGACAGCTATCTCCGGATCCCGAACGTGATCGCCGCTGCCGGGACGACCGGCTGCGAGGCGGTTCATCCCGGGTTCGGGTTCCTGTCCGAGAACCCCGCCTTCGTGCGCGCGTGCGTCGACAACGACCTGGTGTTCATCGGCCCGCCGGCGGACGTGATGGAGAGGACCGGCGACAAGGCGCGGGCGAAGGCGGAGATGCGGGCTGCGGGCGTTCCGCTCGTGCCCGGGACCGAAGGGGTCGCGACCCTGGCGGAGATCCGCACCGCCGCCGCGGAGATCGGGTTTCCGGTGCTCCTCAAGGCGACCGCGGGCGGCGGCGGCAAGGGGATGCGCGTCGTCTCCGCGCCGGACGAGCTCGACGCTGCGTTCGGTGCCGCGAGCGCGGAGGCCGAGGCGGCGTTCGGCGACGGTTCCATGTATCTGGAGAAGGCACTCGTCCCGGCCAGGCACGTCGAGATCCAGGTGCTCTGCGACGAGCGGGGAGGCGTTCTGACACTGGGCGAGCGCGAGTGCTCGATCCAGCGCCGCCACCAGAAGCTGATCGAGGAGTCGCCGTCTGCGGCGCTCACTCCCGAGACGCGGGAGGCGATGGAGATGTCGGTCGAGCGTGCGTGCCAGCAGCTCGGGTACGTCAATGCGGGCACCTTCGAGTTCCTGCTCGGGCCCGACGGTTCCCCCTCGTTCATCGAGGTCAACTGTCGTCTACAGGTGGAGCATCCGGTGACCGAGATGACGACAGGCATCGACATCGTGCGGGAGCAGGTCCGGATCGCCGCCGGCGAGCCTCTCCCGCTGACGGGACGCGCGCCCAGGTCCGGCCATGCGATCGAGATCAGGATCAACGCCGAGGATCCCCGCCGTGACTTCGCGCCGGCTCCCGGGCTCGTGACGCGGTTCAGGCCCCCGCTCGGGCCGGGTGTGCGCGTCGACACCGCCGTCGTCGAGGGAGCATCGATCCCTCCGTTCTACGACTCGATGATCGCGAAGCTGATCGTGCGCGACGACACCCGGGATGCGGCCATCAGGCGGGCCATCCGGGCGCTCGAAGAGCTCGAGATCGACGGGATCCCGACCACGCGCGACCTCGCGATCGAGATTCTCGATTCCCCCGAGTTCCGGGGAGGCGACTACTCGACCAGCTACCTTGCCGAGATGGAAGGTCGCCTGCCGTCGCTCCTGCCCGTATGAGCCAGGACCCTGTCGTCGTCGACGGCCCGCTCGGACGCGTGGAGCTCACCGGATCGGCCCTGGCGTCGCTCGTCACCCGCTCCGCGGAGGCGGTGGGGCACGTGCATGTCCGCCGCTCGCGCCGACGGCCGAGCATCACCGTGACGGCCGACGAGGTCCGCATCGAACTCGCCGTCGAAGCGCCGGTGGGTTCGTTGCTCGTTCCGCTCGGAGAGTCGGTACAACGGTCGGTGGCGCTGTCCGTGACCGGATCGACCGGCCTGCCGACGTGGGTCGACGTCACCTTCGAGGCCGTCTCGTGACCATCGCGAAGGTCGGGCGCCGGCAGTCGCGGCGCACCGCGCTCTTCCTCCTCTATCAGTGGGACCTGACCGGGCAGCCGCTCGCGTCGCTCTACGACGGTACGCCGGACGACTTCGCGCTCGGTCTCGCCGAGGCGATCGCCGAGCGGGCGCCTCTCCTCGACCAGCGAATCACCGTCGCTTCCGACGCATGGGCGGCCGATCGGCTCGGTACCCTCGAACGCAACGTCCTGCGTATCGGTGTCTACGAGCTCGAGGAGGGAACCGTGCCTGCCGAAGTGGCGATCAACGAAGCCGTCGTGCTCGCAAAGCGCTATGCGACCGAAGACGCGGCACGCCTCGTCAACGGGATCCTGGGTCGGATCCAGCGCGAGGACACCCCGTGAGCGCGAACGAGAGCCTGGGCAGAGCGCAGGAGCTCGCCGAGCGGCTGCGCGCCCGGCTCGACAACCTCGAGCGGCTCGCGGAGGCGGGTGACGTCGACGCCGCCGTCGACGACCTCGTCGAGATCGCCGAGATCGCGAAGCAGATCGAGGCCGAGGTCCAGCGGGCTCGCGCGAGCGCCGATGCGGGCGGCTGACGAGCTCTTCGAGCTGATCGAGGGGTATCTCGGATCGCTCGAGCTGGCGCGCCGAGCTGGGCGCGCAGCGGGACTCGATGAAATACGCGCTGGAGGGTGGCAAGCGCATCCGAGGGGTCATCTGCCTGGCCACCGCGGAGGCTGCGGGTGCCGTGCCCGAGGAGGCGCTCCCCGCCGCTGCCGCGCTCGAGCTCGTGCACGCGTTCTCCCTCGTCCACGACGACCTGCCGGCGCTCGACGACGACGACGAGCGCCGGGGACGCCCAAGCACTCATGTCGCCTTCGGCGAGGGCATCGCTCTTCTCGCGGGGGATGCGCTGCTCATCGAGGCGTTCCGCCTCGCCCTCACGTATCGGACGCCCGACCTCGCGCGTGAGCTCGTCGACGCGACCCTCGGGATGATCGGCGGCCAGTACCTGGACATCACCGAAGTCGACGCCGATCTGGCCGAGCTGCACCGCCTCAAGACGGGACGGTTGTTCGCCGCGTCCGTCGGGCTCGGGCTCCGAGTGGGGGGCGTGCCCGAGTCGGAGCAGGCGCCGTGGCGGGCCTTCGGCGAGCAGCTCGGGTTGCTGTTCCAGGCAGTGGACGACATCCTCGACGGGGACGGGTATGCGGCTCGGCTCGGCGTCCAGGCGGCGCGCGAGATCGCCCGTGCCGCCGCTGCGACGCGCGACCGCCGCTCTCGAGTCGATCCCGGCCGACACGGCAGTGCTCGGCTCGATCGTCGACGCGCTCGCCGTTCGCACGACGTAAGGCCACCCCCGAGGCGGCCGCTGCGTCAGTCGCATTGTCTGCGAAGACGAGCGATCGTGCCCGTGGGCATCGCCGGGGCCGGGAACCGCTCTACGTCCCATCCCGCCGTCGCTGCGGAGGAGAAGAACCCGGCGGCGTGCCGGCGGCCGGGTCGGCGATCAGTGCCTCACCGTGAGGCGCAACGGTCGCCGCGAGGAGAGCCAGGAGCGGGCTCGCGTTCCGTTCCTCGTAGAGGACGTCGGCCGCGAGGACGAGGTCGAACGTCCCTCCGACGACCGCGGCCCGGCGTGAACCAGTCCAGGACCGCGGTGTCGACCTCCAGGCCGTTTGCCTCCGCGTTTCGCCGGAGGAGATCAATGCTCTCCGCCGCCCAGTCCGTCGCGCGCACCTCTGCACCCGCGCAGGCCGCCGCGAGCGACGGCAGCCCCAGGCCGCACCCGAGCTCGAGAACGCGATGCCCCGCAGTCCGAGGTGCGACGACATGGCGTGCGAGCGCGAGCCCGGAGGGCCACAGGTCGGCCCAGTACGGACAGGAACTCGTCCGCTGCGAACCGGCTCTCGTCGATCAGCGTCTTCCGGATCGACCGGACGGCGCACGACGAGGGTGAACGAGCCGATCTCGATTGCGTCGTCGATCTCGCGAAACGCCGGCGTCTCGCAGATCCACGCTGCAGGTGTAGCACGCGGCTTCCCTCTAGGCTCTCGGCGTGAAGAAGCGTCTCGACGTCCTGCTCGTTGAACGTGGGCTCGCCGAGAGTCGCTCGCAGGCACAGGCCCTCGTCATCGCGGGTCTCGTGCCCGGGTACGACAAGCCGGGAACCCAGCTCGACGAGTCGATCGACCTCGAGATCGAGTCGCCGCCCCCGTACGTCTCGCGCGGTGGCGAGAAGCTCGCTCACGCGCTCGAGGTGCTGGAGTCGATCCCACCGGTCGGGACTGTCTCGACATCGGCGCCTCGACAGGAGGCTTCACGGACTGCCTCCTCCAGAACGGCGCCGCACGAGTGATCGCACTCGACGTCGGCTACGGCCAACTGCATCCGCGTCTCCGGGCCGACGACCGAGTGATCGTCCTCGAGCGGATGAATGCGCGCAACGTCACGAGCCTTCCGTTTGCGCCCGGCCTGATCGTGTGCGACGTGTCGTTCATCTCGGTGAAGACGGCGCTGCCGCCGCTTCTGCGGCTCGCGGCCGAGGGCTGGGAGGCTCTCGTGCTCGTGAAGCCGCAGTTCGAGGCCGGCCGAGCCGACGCGCCCAAGGGCGTCGTTCGCGATCCGGCGGTGAGGCGGCGCGTCCTGCTCGACGTCTGCGCGGCCGCGGTTGGCTGGCGCTCGCGGGTCGTCGGGATCGTAGACTCCGGTCTACCCGGACCGAAGGGAAACCGGGAATTCCTCGTTCACCTCATCGACAGTCCGGAGCCGACAGCCCACCATGAGCTCGAACGCTGGATCGAGGATGCCGTCGGGTAAGCGCGTCGCTCGAGCTGCCGTCGTCCTGCACGGCCGCCCGGAAGCGCTCGGGACGGCGGTCGCGCAGCTCGAAGAGGTGGCGCGCCGCGAGGGCGTCGAGCTCGTCGTCGCGGGAGACGACGAGATCGCACAGGGGGACGTCGAGCTCGCGATCGCGCTCGGCGGGGACGGAACCATGCTTCGGGCGCTGCAGCGCTTCCTCGGAACCGGGATTCCGGTGATCGGTGTCAACTTCGGTCGCGTCGGCTTCCTCAGCGCGATACCGCGCGATGAGCTCGAAGCGGGTGTGGCGCGCGTCTTCGCCGGCGAGCTCGAGGTCGTCGAGCTCGCGACGCTCGAGGTCGAGATCGAGGGGAGAGCGGTTCGTGGCGGTGAACGACGCCGTCGTGACGAGCGGCGACCTCGGACGGATGGTGGAGATCGAGTGGTCCGTCGGAGGCGAAGACTTCGGCCGCGTGCCGTGCGACGGGCTTGATCTGCTCGACTCCGTCCGGGTCGACGGCCTACAACCTGTCGAACGGTGGCCCGGTGCTGATGTGGGGGCTCGATGCGATGGCGCTGACGTTCGTCGCGCCGCACGACCTACGAGCGCGGCCCTTCGTCGTCCCCCGTGGCCGCGAGCTCCGCGTCTGGAACCGAACCGCCTCCGTCGAATGCGCCGTCCTCGTCGACGGCCACCGCATCGCCGACTGCAAACCGGGCGACCACGTCTCGATCGGGCTCGGCGCGAGTTCGCTCGCTGCTCGGAACGTTGCCCGAAGCGACGTTCGTTCGACGCTATCGCCAGAGCTTCGGCAGCTCCTGAGCCGACGCGGGCGGCCCTGGCCGGCCGCGCCACGTGTGCCCCGGGCCGGGTCCGGTCTACCATCTTGAGGATGCTACGCCGCCTCCGGATCGAGAATCTCGTCCTCATTCGCGAGGCGGAGCTCGAGCTGGGGCCGGGGCTCAACGTCCTGAGCGGTGAGACCGGGGCCGGGAAGACGATCTTCGCCCAGGCGATAGGTCTTCTGCTCGGAGTCAAGGGTGACGCCGCGGCCGTGGGGCCGGCGGCGAAGGAGGCGTATGTCGAGGCGGAGTTCGATGTGCGCGCCGGGTTCTTCGAGGACGGTGAGCTCGACGCGCTCGTGGAGCTCCGACCCGACGACGAGCCGGATGTCGTCCTCGCGCGGCGCGTCTTCGCAGACGGGCGTACCCGGGCGTATGCGTGGGGACGTGCGATCGCACGCGAGGACCTCGCCGGCGCGACGGAGCGCCTGATCGCGATGTCCGGCCAGTTCGAGCAGCGCCGTCTCGCGCGACCCGCCTACCAGCTCGACGTCCTCGACGCGTTCATCGGCGAGGAGCAGGCCGCGCGCCGGCGCGAGGCACGGGAGGCATGGCGCTCCCTCACCTCCGCACGGAGGCGACAGGCGGAGATCCTGCGGGACGCGGGGGCGGAGGAGGCGCGGCTCGCGGCGCTCCGGGAGCTCGTCGAGCGCACGGAAGGCATCGAGCGCGGGGAGGAGGAGACGCTGCGCAGTGAGCGCGAGCGCATGCGGCACGCGGCCGATCTCGCCTCGGGCGCGATCGCGGCCACGGCTGCCGTCGCTCCCGACGACGGCGACGGTGCTGCGTCACTCGCCGGGCTCGCCGAGCGCACGCTGGCACCGCTCGTTGCCCTCGCACCCGAGCTCGAGGAGACCGTCGCCGAGCTCTCCGACCTCACCCACCGTCTGCACGATGTCGGCAGCGACCTGCACCGGTTCGTCGCATCGCTCGAGACCGATCCCGCACGGGTCGACGCCGTCGAGGAGCGTCTCGACCTGATCGCCGAGTCGCGGCGCCGGTTCGGCGTCCAGACGGTCGACGAGCTCCTCGACAGGCGAGACGCTGCCGTCGCGGAGCTCGACGCGACCGACGCAGGCATCGATCCACTCGAGGCGGCAACGGCGGCACTCGAGCTCGCCGAGGACCGATTCGCTCGTGTGGCGGCCGCGCTCCGCGCCGCGCGCGACGAAGCCGGCTCGGCGTTCTCGGACGCGGTCGCCGAGAACCTCCGCGGCGTCGGCATGGGCGAGGGCGAGTTCCAGGTCGAGGTGCGCGACCGAGATCCTGGGCCGACCGGCTCCGACGAGGCGATCTTCAGGATTCGCCCGAACCCTGGCCTGCCGCTCGGCCCGGTCGCCGAGACCGCGTCGGGTGGAGAGCTCTCCCGTGTCGCGCTCGCTCTAGCGGCCGTAGCCGGAGGCGAGACGCTCGTCTTCGACGAGATCGACGCGGGAATCGGGGGCGTGACGGCGCATGCGGTCGGTGAGACCCTCGCACGCCTCGCGGGTCGCGCTCAGGTCATCACGATCACGCATCTCCCGCAGATCGCCAGCATCGCCGAGAGGCACTTTCGCGTCGAAAAGGTTCCCGGCGACCCGACGCACACGCGGATCGAGGAGCTCTCGGCACCCGAGCGACGAGCCGAGCTCGAGCGCATGCTCGGGGGCCAGGAGTTCCTCGCCGTGATCGCGGCGGACGAGCGATCATGAGCGACATCGTCGGCACCGCGAGGCTCGGGAAGCGCACCAAGGACCTCGTCAAGCGCTTGCAGCCGGGCGACCTCGCGATCATCGATCACGCCGACCTCGATCGTGTCTCCGCGGAGGAGCTCGTCGAGTCGGGGGTGCGGGCTGTCGTCAACGTCTCGCCGTCGAACTCCGGGCGCTTCCCGAACCCCGGCCCACTCGAGCTCGTGCGCGCCGGCGTCTGTCTGGTCGATGCGCCCGGATCGGATCTCTTCGAGCAGGTGCTGGACGGCGAAACCGTGACCGTTCGAGGCGGCTCGCTGTGGCGCAACGGCACATGCCTCACGGACGGTGTCGAGCTCACGGAGACGGCGCTCACCCTCGTCCTCGCCGATCAGCAGACACGCGTCACCGCCGCGCTCGAGGCGTTCGCGGCCAATACGCTGCAACATCTGCGCGACGAGGGCCGGATTCTTGCCGACGGCATCGACTTCCCGCCGCTCGCGACGAAGTTCAGGGATCGGCACGCCGTCGTCGTCGCCCGCGGCCCGGGGTACAAGAGTGACCTCCGCATCGTCCGGCCGTACATCAGGAACTTCAAGCCGGTGCTCGTTGCCGTCGACGGAGGTGCGGACGCTCTGCGTGAGATCGGGCTGCGGCCGGACGTGATCGTCGGCGACTTCGACTCGGTCAGCGACAGCGCGCTCCGCTCCGGCGCCGAGCTGCTCGTTCATGCCTATCCGGACGGCCGCGCACCCGGCTCCGAGCGCCTGCGCGGGCTCGGGCTCCCCTTCGCGATCGTCGCCGCCCCGGGGATCAGCGAAGACATCGCCCTGCTTCTCGCTCACGAGCGTGGCGCCGAGCTGATCGTGGCCGTCGGGACGCACTTCAACCTCGTCGAGTTCCTCGAGCGGAACCGGGCCGGCATGGCCTCGACCTTCGTCACGAGGCTGAAAGTGGGGGAGGTCCTCGTCGATGCGAAAGGCGTTTCGCGTCTCGTCTCGCCACGCGTGGGGGTGTGGCCTCTCGTCACGTTCGTCGCCGCAGGCGTGTGCGCGATCGCGGTGGCCGTTCTCGTCTCGCCCGCGCTCCGCAACGTGATCCAATCGCTCGGACGCTCGTTCGGCAACGCTCTCGGCCTCTGACGCCACGCGCAGACCGCCGGAGCGCCACGCCCTACACTCCGTGTCGTGTTCGACCTCCGCTATCACGTCGCCTCGCTGACTGCAGTGTTCGTTGCTCTCGTGATCGGAATCCTGGTCGGGGTGGGGCTCTCCGGCAAGGGGTTCGTCAACGACGCCGAGCGCGACAACCTGACCAGTCAGATCGCCGATCTCCAGCGCGAGGTCGACGATGCGCAAGGATCGCTCGATTCCGCCGCGCGGGTCGCTGACGCACTGCGGCGGTTCGCCGACGAGACGTATCCGACGGTTGCTCCCGGGAGGCTCAAGGGGAAGACCGTCGCGGTTCTCTTCGTCGGCCCGATCGACGCCGGCACCGCATTCGTGATCCGGAAGAGCATCACGGATGCCGGTGGCACCGTGGTTCGCACCCGGTCGATCCGTGCCCCGCTCGACACCCAGAACGTCGAGGAGATCCTGAAGCGCCAGCCCGCGCTGCGGCAGGTACAGGGCGTCGCGAAGCTCGGCGACCTGGGAGAAGGGCTTGCCGCCGAGCTCGTGGACGGCGAGGAGACCCCGATCTGGGATGCCCTCGGCGAGGCGATCGTGCTCGAACGCAAGGGCCGGTCGGCCCCGCACGCCGACGCGGTCGTGGTCGTGCGCACGGTGGACCCGCAGCGCGGGCCGACGAAGGCCTTCCTCGCCGGGGTGTATGCGGGGCTCGCACGCTCGGGCGTCCCTGCCGTCGGCGTCGAGTCGTCCGACGCCGATCCGAGCGCGATCTCGGCCTTTGCGCTCGCCCGGCTCTCGACGGTCGACTCCGTCGAGACCTCGCAGGGGCGCCTCGCGCTCATCCTGTTGCTCGGCGGCGCGGCGCCCGGGAGCTACGGTCTCGAGGCAACCGCCGTCGACGGGATCCTGCCGCCGATCTCCCCCCTTCTTCCGCAGGGGTGACCGACCCGCGCCTGACGATCCTCGTGGCGGCGCGCGACGAGGAGGACAGGATCGGAGCCACGGTCGAAGCGCTTCGCTCGTCGTTTCCGCAAGGGGATGTGGTCGTCGCCGACGACGGCTCGCGTGACCGCACCGCGGACGCGGCACGCGCGGCAGGCGCCCGGGTCATCGTGCTCGGGAGGAGAGGGAAAGGGCAGTCGCTGACCCTTGCCGAGCGTGAGGTCGGCCCGGGGCCGCTTCTCCTCTGTGACGCCGATCTCGTCGGTGACGTGCGCGCGCTCGCCGCGACCGACGCCGATCTTGCGATCGCCGTCTTCAGGACGCGCGAAGGTGGAGGCTTCGGCCTTGCAAAGGGCGCTGCCCGGACGCTGATCGCGGCGCGCACCGGCTTCTTCGCACGTGAGCCGCTGTCCGGGCAACGATGGCTCTCCGAGGCGGCACGGGAGGCGGTCTTCCCCGTGGCGATGGGATTCGGGGTCGAGACGCGGATGACGATCGACGCGGTGAGCGCAGGGCTCACGATCGACGAGAGGGAGCTCGAGCTCGAGCATCGTGCGACGCGCCGTGACATCCGGGGCTTCCTTCACCGCGGGCGGCAGCTCGTCGAGATCGTCCTCGGGTGCGGGCCCCAGGCGATCAATCACCGCGGGCTGCGGCTTCCGCTCGTCGGCGCCGCCGTCGGCGTCGCAGTGCCGCCGGCGCTCCCTGTCGCGGCGATCGGACTGGCCGACGATCTCTGGAGCGGCCCCGAGCGCGGGTTCAGGGCCCACGTCGGAGGCGGTCTCACGACCGGCACGCTGAAGCTCGTCGGCATTCCTCTGTATGCGCTCGTGCGGACACGATCGGTCTCCGGTGCGCTCCTCGTCGGCCTCGCCGCGAACGCCGTCAACCAGCTCGATACGCGCCCCGGGCGGGCGCTGAAGGCCTTCGCGCTCGGCTCGCTCCTCGTCGGCGGCACGCCCCGGAACGCGGTCGCCGTGGCCGTCCTGCTCGCGCCCTACGATCTCAACGAGATGGCGATGCTGGGCGATGCCGGATCGAACGCTCTCGGAGCCGTGCTAGGTTTCTCTTCCGTGGAGAAGCTCACGGGATGGAGACGGTGGAGTGCGATCGGAGCGCTCACTCTCCTGACCGTCGCCGGCGAGCGTCGCTCGCTCGGTTCCCTCATCGAGTCCACGCCGGTCCTTCGCGATCTCGATCGGCTGGGCCGGCCCGCATGAGCGAGCATCAGACGAAGTACGTCTTCGTCACCGGCGGCGTCGTCTCCGCGCTCGGCAAGGGCATCGTCGCCGCGTCGCTCGGGCGTCTCCTCAAGTCTCGCGGGCTCCGTGTGCAGGCACAGAAGTTCGACCCGTACCTGAACGTCGATCCGGGCACGATGAGCCCGTTCCAGCACGGTGAGGTCTTCGTCACCGAGGACGGGGCCGAGACCGACCTCGATCTCGGGCACTACGAGCGGTTCATCGACGAGAATCTCTCGCGGAATTCGAGCCATAGCGCCGGTGCCGTCTGGGAGACGGTCCTGCGCAAGGAGCGAAAGGGGGACTTCCTCGGTGCGACCGTTCAGGTGATTCCGCACATCACGAACGAGATCAAGGCCCGCATCCGCCGTGGTGCGAGCGCGCAGCCGACCGACGTCGTCATCTCCGAGATCGGCGGCACCGTTGGCGACATCGAGTCGTTGCCGTTCCTCGAGGCGATTCGCCAGTTCCGGCGAGAGGTCGGTCCGGAGAACGTGCTCTACCTGCACGTGACCCTCGTGCCCTTCATCGAGGCGGCCGGGGAGCTGAAGACGAAGCCGACCCAGCACTCCGTGAACGAGCTCAGGCGCATCGGTATCCATCCCGACATCGTCGTCTGTCGCTCTCACGAGGAGCTCTCCGACGACATCCGCGAGAAGATCGCCCTCTTCGCCGACGTCGATGCCAAGGCGGTGATCGGCTCGCCGGATGTCCCCGACGTCTACCTCGTGCCGGAGCGGCTCCAGCGCGAAGGGCTCGACCAGCTCGTCTGCACGCGGCTCGGGCTCGATGCCCCGCCGGCTGTCCTCGGCGAGTGGAAGGACCTGACCGACCTCATCGTCAAGCGGCGCGAGAAGATCGAGATCGCGCTCGTCGGCAAGTACGTCAAGCTGCACGACGCGTACCTCTCGGTGCACGAGGCGCTCAAGCACGCCGGAATGCATCAGGGCGCGAAGGTCGATGTGCGCTGGTTCGACTCCGAGAACATGACGTACGAGGAGGCGGTCGAGGAGCTCGAGACCGCGGACGGGGTGCTCGTTCCCGGCGGCTTCGGCTCCCGCGGCTGGGAGGGGAAGATCCTCGCCTGTCGTGTCGCGCGGGAGCAGGCGATCCCGTATCTCGGCATCTGCCTCGGCATGCACGTCGCGGTCTCCGAATTCGCGCGCCACGTGATCGGGCTCCAGGGTGCGAACTCCACGGAGATGGATCCGGAGACGCCGTACCCCGTCATCGACCTCCTCCCCGAGCAGAAGGAGATCGAGGATCTCGGCGGGACGATGCGCCTGGGTGCACAGGCAGTCGAGCTCGGTGAGGGCACTCGCACGTGGGAGCTGTACGGCGAGCCGACGGTGCAGGAGCGGCACCGGCACCGGTACGAGGTCAACAACCAGTTCCGCGACCAGCTCGTCGCCGGGGGGCTCGTCATCTCGGGGACGTTTCAGGAGGGTCGGCTCGTCGAGATCATCGAGCTTCCCGATCATCCATGGTTCGTCGCAAGCCAGTTTCATCCGGAGTTCAAGTCGCGCCCGACCCGCCCGGCACCACTCTTCAGCGGCTTCGTCGCCGCGGCACTCGAGCGGGCTCGCGCGCGAGGCGGCGTCGCTGTCGAGGCCGTTCGCTGAGCGACGTCACTCGCCTGTTCCTCGATCTGGCCGCGATCCCGAGCCCACCCGGGCGGGAGCGGGCGGTCGCCGATCGCGTCATCGCAGAGCTCGAGGCGATCGATGTCCTCTGGGACGAAGACGACGCGGGGGCGACGGTCGGATCGGAGATGGGCAACATCCGGGCGCTGGTCCCCGGCGGGTCCGAGCACGGGACCCCGATCTTCTTCTGTGCGCACCTCGACACGGTTCCGCCAGACGGTGCGATCGAGCCGGTGCTCGAGGACGGTGTCGTCCGGAATGCGGGTGGGACGATCCTCGGCGCGGACGACAAGGCCGCAGTCGCCGTCATGCTCGCCGCGATCCGGCGGGTCGTCGCCGAGGGAAGGCCCCATGCGGGCGTGGAGCTGCTCTTCACGCCGAAGGAGGAGGTAGGGCTCCTCGGCGCCTACGCGTTCGACCACACGCGACTCGAGGCAAGGCTCGGCTACGTCTACGACCAGGCCGCGCCGATCGGCGAGGTCATCCTCGGAGCCCCGTCGCAGAGCTCGGTCCGTGCGCGACTGCACGGTCGCGCCGCGCATGCAGGCATGTATCCCGAGGACGGCCGGAATGCCATCTTCGCGGCCGCGCGCGCCATCGCCGACATGCGCCTCGGGCGCATCGACGACCGGTCGAGCGCCAACGTCGGGGTCATCTCCGGAGGCACAGCGCGGAACATCGTCCCCGAGTGGTGCTCGTTCGAAGCCGAGGCACGGTCACGCGATCCACGGACGCTCGCAGCCCTTCTGCAGGAGATGCTCGACGCGATCGGATTTGCCGCAAGCACGTCGGATTGCACGGCCGAGACGGAGGTCGAGGAGAACTACCGCGGCTACACGTTCGCCGAGGACGAGCCGGCAGTCATGCTCGCGGCCGAGGGTCTTCGCCGTGCGGGATACACGCCGGTGAACGCATTCTCGGGCGGTGGAGCGGACGCGAACGTCTTCAACGAGCGTGGCCTGCCGTGCGTCAATCTCGGGAACGGAATGCTGGACATCCACACGCCGGACGAGCGGATCGCGGTCGCGGACCTCGAGGGGATGGTCGAGGTGACGCTCGGGATCATCGAGGCTGCACGGGAGCTCTGAGATGGCACTGACACTGCGCTGGGGCACGGTGACCGCCGTGACGCAGCGGCTCGAAGACCTCATCCGCTGCACCGTGGACGGCACCGAGTGCCTCGCCTACCCGCGCCAGACCGGCCCGGTAGAGGTAGGCGACACCGTGCTCGTGAACACACAGGCCCGGGATCTCGAGCTCGGCTCGGGCGGCTTCGACGTCCTGCATGCCAACATGACCCGCGGGCTCGGGCTGCTGCCGCCGTCGTCCGCGCACGTGATGACGCTGCCGTACACGCCCGTCCAGGCCGCGGCTCCGTGCGTGGAAGAGCACGACAAGCTGGCCGAGGGGCTCGGGGGCATGCCTGTCGTGTGCTGCGGGCTCCACAGCCAGCTCGCTCCGGTCGTCGCAGGCATCGGTGGCGGCGTGCGTGTCGCGTACGCGCAGCTGGCCGGCGGCGCGCTCCCCGTGGCGCTCTCCGACACGGTCCGCACGTTGAGGACGCGGAGGCTGCTCGAGACGGCGATCGCCGTCTCGCCGTGCCTCGACGGCGACGTGCAGGCGGTGACCAGCGCGTCCGCCCTCGTCTGGGCGAAGGGCCGTGGGTTCGACGTGGTCGTCTGTGCGATCGGACCGGGTGTCGTCGGTACCGGCTCCGCGCTCGGCCACGGGGGCCTGTCGGTCGCCGAGGCGGCCAACGTGACGGCCGCGCTCGGTGGCCGCGCGATCGTCGCCGTTCGGTACTCGGGCGCAGACGGCCGGGACCGTCATCGCGGCGTCTCCCACCACACGCGCTCGGCACTCCGCCTCGTCCTCGGCCCTCGCGAGATCGCCTGGCCGCTCGGCCTCCGTCTCGACGAGGGTCTCGGCCCGGTGTCGGAGGTCGACGTCCACGGCTGGGAGGAGGCGTGCTCGAGCCTCCCGCTCCGGCACATGGGTCGCGGGCCGAAGGACGATCCCTGGTTCTTCGCGTCGGCGTTCGCAGCGGGGCGCAGGGCGCGGGCGTTCGTCGCGTGATGGAGGAGCGGCGGCTCGGGCCGGTCGTCGGCCTGGGAACGTATGCGACCTTCGGCGACGACCTTTCCCTCGCCGGAGCCGTCGTCTCGGCAGCACTGGGCTCGGGGACCACCGTCTTCGATTCCTCCCCGATGTACGGTCCTGCCGAACGCTCGCTGGGAGACGCGCTTCGGGGGCGCCGTGATCGCGGGGTCGTGGCGACGAAGATCTGGGCGGAGTCGGTCGACGAGGGCCGACGCCAGTACGAAGCTCAGCAGCAGTTCTTCGGCAGGGTGGAGGTTCAGCAGATCCACAACCTCGTCTCCTGGCGGGAGCATCTCCCCTGGATCGAAGGCGAACGCGATGCCGGCCGTATCGACCGGATCGGCGTCACCCACTACGACGCGGGCGCCGTCGACGGATTCGAGGATGCGATGCGATCGGGGAGGTTCGACTGCATCCAGATCCCGCTCAATCCCCTCGACCGCGCGTGCGAGCGCCGTATCCTGCCGCTTGCCGAGGAGCTCGGGCTGGCGGTGATCGTGATGCGGCCCCTGGGCGGTGCCAGGGCGACGACGCTCCGGGTCGGCCCAGGCCCGGAGGCGCTTCGACCGCTGCACGCGTTCGGGGTCGAGACGTGGGCTCAGGCGCTTCTGAAGTGGTGTCTCGGCGATGCGCGGGTCGATCTCGTGATCCCGGCGACGTCGAGCCCCGAGAGGGCGGGCGAGAACGCCGCCGCCGGCTTCGGTGCGCCGTTCGGGCCGGAGGAGCGCCGCCTCGTCGAACGCCTCGCCGGCGCCTGACTGCAGGGCGCGGCAGGCGCCGGGGTCGCCGTCGGTTCCGCTATCGTCCCGCGGCGATGCGCATCGGAGTTGCCCGGGAGATCAAGAAGCGCGAGTATCGCGTCGCCCTCACGCCCGCCGGTGCTCTCGAGCTCACGAGACGTGGCCACGACGTCCTGGTCGAACGAGGAGCCGGGGTCGGTTCCGGGTTCGCCGACGCGGCCTACGAGTCGGTGGGTGCGAAGATCGAGTCCGTTGACGACGTCTGGTCCGGTGCCGACCTGCTGCTGAAGGTCAAGGAGCCGGTCGCCGAGGAATACGCCCGTCTCCGCGAGGGCCTGACGTTGTTCACGTACCTGCACATCGCGGCCGACGCTCCGCTGACGCACGCGCTCGTCGACTCGGGTATCACGGCGATCGCATACGAGACGGTCGAGACGGCAGATCGACACCTGCCGCTCCTCGCCCCGATGAGCGAGGTTGCCGGCCGACTCGCACCCCAGATGGGCGCCTGGTCGCTCGAGAAGGCTCATGGCGGCCGGGGCATCCTGCTCGGTGGCGTGCCGGGTGTGCCGCCCGCACGCGTCGTCATCCTCGGCGGCGGCGTCGTGGGGCTGAACGCCGCGATCATCGCGCTCGGCATGCAGGCGGACGTGTGGGTTCTGGACAAGTCCGTCGGGCGGATGCGGGAGCTCGAGATCGCGCTCGACGGCCGCGTCACGCTCGCGATGTCGAACAGGCTCCAGATCGAGGAGGTCCTGACGGACGCGGACATGGTCATCGGTGCCGTCCTCGTGCCGGGAGCCGTCGCTCCGAAGCTCGTGACGCGCGAGATGCTCGGACTGATGCGACCCGGATCGGTCCTCGTGGATGTCGCGATCGACCAGGGAGGGTGCTTCGAGACCTCTCATGCAACGACGCACGACGACCCGGTCTTCGAGGTCGACGGCATCGTTCACTACTGCGTCGCGAACATGCCCGGGGCGGTTCCGGTCACCTCGACGAAGGCGCTCACGAATGTGACGCTGCCGTACGTCGAGGCGCTCGCGGACAGGGGTGTCGCCGGAGCGATCGCGAACGATGCCGCACTCGCCAGGGGCGTCAACGTCGTCGCGGGGAAGGTCACCTACGAGGCGGTTGCCCAGGCACACGGGCTCGACTACGTCGCGCTTGCGGACGCGGTGTAGCGCGGGGTCTGGCATTGACGACGCCCCGGCACACGTACCGGCTTGCCACCCCCGGTCGACTTCCGTATGGTCGTCGCATGAGACAGCCGACCCCCCTGGTGGCAGCACGCGTGCTCGTCGTCGCCGGCCTGGTCGTCGCAACCGCGCTCGTCGCGGTGGGCGTCGCTGCCAGCGCCGGTGCTGCAGTGACTCCGAAGCAGCAGTTGGCCCTCGACGCGAAGGCGAGGAAGCTGATCGCGAACGGGCGCTACGTCGGCACCCGCGGCGACGGCAGCTCCGTGGACATGACCTTCTGTCGAAGCGGGAAGTACCGCTCGCAGGTCGACGACGGCATCTCGAACGGCAGGACGTGGGTCGTGCGGGCCGCAAAGTTCCGTACGAACGGATTCGAAGCGATCGTCGCCGAGAACAAGGATCGCCGTAAGGGTGGCTTCGGGATCGCGATCGCGAAGCGCGGGGCGAAGTGGTACATCGGAATCGAGAGCTTCGACACCGCGACGCAACTGGGTCGCGTCGCCCGCAAGCTCGCGGGCAGCGAGTGCCCCTCCGGTTGAGCTCGTCCGCCGGTGGCCGCTCCGGCACCCGGCCCATGATCGCGCCATGACGGCGCGATACGACCGCATGGCCGACTTCTATGACGGGGTCGTCGGAGACCGGACCGACGACAACGCCGGGACGGTCGCGCTGCTCGACCTGATCGGCGACGTCCGTGGCTGTCGGCTTCTCGATCTCGCTTGCGGCCAGGGGCGGATCGCGCGAGAGCTCGCACGGCGAGGGGCTGCCGTTCGGGGTGTCGACGTCTCCGGCGCACTGCTCGATCGGGCGCGGGCGCTGGAGGATGCTGACGGTCTTGGCGTGGAGTACGGGCTGGTCGACGCCACCTCACCGACGGCTCTCGTCGGCGAGCAGTTCGACGGTGTCGTGTGCAACTTCAGCCTCTCGGACATCGACGACCTCGATGCGGCCCTCGGGGCGGTGCGGCGCGTACTCGGGGAAGAAGGATTCTTCGTCTTCTCGATCCTGCATCCGTGCTTCGCCGGTTGGGGAGCAGACGCCCCCGGTAGCTGGCCCTCCGATCGCACCTACTACGACGAGATGTGGTGGCAACCCGACAACTCGGGCTTTCGTGTCAAGGTCGGCGCGAATCATCGCACGGTCACGACGTATCTCAACGCGCTCGCCGACCACGATCTCGTGCCCGAGCTCTCGCGCGAGCCTCACCCGATCGAGTGGCCCGAGCCGGCGCCCACGGGGCCGGTCTATTTCGTGAGTTCAAGCCGCCTCGCCGCCTGAAGCGCGCTCTTCCACGCCGACGGCCCGTCGGGTACGCCGGAGGTCATCGTGGCCCGAACCATCGTGTCAGCGCGTCGTCGAGCCCGTCGTCGGTGCCGTCGCCGACCCACGCGACATGACCGTCGGGCCGCACGAGCACGCCGGCAGGGGGCGGTACAAGGCCGATGACGGGCAACTCCCACGCGTCCGCGCATGTGGCGTCGATCGCCGACACGCGATCCGACCAGCGGGAGCGGCCAAGGGCGCCCGAGCCGAGATCGAGGAGCACGGGCCGACCGTCGTGGAGCAACGAGAACACCCGCACCGTCCCGTCATCGGTGACGAGATCGAGGTCGGGCATGCGCCGCCCGAGCAGCGGGTGACCTTCGCCGAGGTCGTAGCGGATGTCGAGGCCGGAGAGCATCGCCGCGATGCTCCTGCGCGGCCCGTCCATTCTCAACAGATCGCTCATGATCTCGCGAAGAGCCTGGTGACGCTCGCCGGGGCTCTGGAGCGCCACCTGGGCCATGGTGTTGTGCAGCACTCGAGCACCGACCGGATGCCGTTCGGCGTGGTAGGTGTCGAGGAGGTGCTCGGGCGATGTCCCGGCGACCACCCGCGCGAGCTTCCAGCCGAGGTTCACGGCATCCTGCACGCCGGTGTTGAGCCCCTGACCGCCGTGTGGGGGATGCACGTGTGCGGCGTCTCCCGCCAGAAGGACTCGGCCCGCGCGGTATGAGACTGCCTGGCGCGACATATCGGTGAACCGGGAGATCCACGTCGGGCTGTGGGCGCCGTAGTCGGTCCCGTCGACGGCCACGAGCGCCTTGCTGAGGTCGTCCAGGTTGGGGTGAGCGTCTCGCTCGAGATGCTCCTCGGCGAGCGCGACACGCACGAGCCGCTCGTCCGCGGCGCGACCGATCCCGCCGCCCTCGCGGAGACCGAAGTCCGGCTCGTGCTCCATCTCGACCTCGGCCAGGATCCAGCTTCTCGACGCATCCACGCCGGCGAAGTCGATTCCGGCGACTCTGCGGACCACGCTGCGCCCGCCATCGCAGCCGATGAGGTACTCCGCCCGGAGCGCCGAGCCGTCGCTGAGCTCGACGTCGACACCGGTGTCTGCCTGGGCGAAACCGACCACGCCGCGCCCGCGCAGGATCGGGACGCCGAGCTCTTCGACCCAACGCGCCAGTATGGGCTCGAACCGTGACTGCCAGAGCGCAAGGATGTAGTTGTGACGGGTAGGGAAATCGCCTATGTCCAGCATGTTCCCGGCGAACGGTTGCACCGGATGGGTCTGCCCCTGGGACAGGAAGCGATCGGCGATGCCACGCTGGTCGAGCACCTCGATCGTGCGCGAGAGCAGTCCGCCGGCGCGTGATCCGTCGACAGCCTGGTCGCCACGCGGCTCGACGACGGCGACGTCGGCCCCAGCGAGCGCCAGCTCGCCTGCCAGCATGAGGCCCGTCGGCCCGGCCCCGGCGACCACGACCTGATGCTCGGTCATCGGTCGGCCCCGAACGGTTGGCGGTGGTCTGATCCACGCATGTTCTCTCCCCCTGTTCGACGGACGGTTGCGTGCGACCGGCGATTATGCCCGAGAGAATGGGAGTTGCCACGCAGCTCGGGGGACGGCTATCGTGGTTATCGGGAGCGGCGGCAGCCACGTGCCGTCCGCGCGAGCGGTGACCCGGACCCGTCGGCCGGAGCGTGATCTACAGCGCACGTCGCGTGACGATGGCCCGCGTGCGAGGGCTGTCGACCGCGGCGAAGCCGACTGCGAGCCAGAACGAGAGGGCTTCGCGGTTCTCGGGATGGACCTTCGCCTCCAGGAACGACGCGCCGGCTTCCCGCGCCCGCTCCGCGACCGCCGCGACCGCCGCACGACCGACACCGGTCCGACGCTGGGAGGGAATGACCGCGAGCTCGGCGATGCTCCAGCCGCCTTTCCCGACGCGGATCAGGCAGAGGCCCGCGACGGCACCTTCCGACTCGATCAGGAACGGGAGCCGCTCCGGCTCCGACCAGTAGAGGTCGAGGTACGGGTACGGCTCCATGCGCCCGTCGAACTCGAACAGGTAGGCGGTGAGGACCGGCTCGAGCGTCTCGCGATCGGCGAGGCTCGCATCGCGGAGCGTCACCGACACGACTCGATCCTAGAGCAACCCCATCGAACGACGCGGGCGACGCACGGCTCGAGCACACCTAGCCGGCGGGCAGCAGCTCGGAGTCGTGCGCTGCGAAGAGTGCCGGGATATCGGCTCCGGGAGCGTGGATCGACTCGATCAGGCCCGCGATCCGGGTGCTCATGACGAGGATGTAGCGCGCCTCGACGGTGCCGGCGTTCCAGTAGGTGTGGGGGGTGCCACGCGGAGCAACGACGACCGAGCCTGCCGACGCGAAGACCACCTCGTCGCCGAGCCGAAAGCCGAGGTCCCCGCCGAGCACGTACCACGCCTCGTCGTCCGCGTGGTGGACGTGGAGCGGCGCAATCCAGTGGTCGCCGATCTCGGCGGTCCACTCGACCAGCACGAAGTCGTCCGTGGCGACACCGCCGGCCAGATCTGCGAGTTTCCCGACCAGGGTCACGCGGGAAGTATGACGTGCGCACGGACGCTCGGTGCACGGCCGACGGGCGCAGGCGTCGACCTCAGCTCGCGGCGCTGCGGTGTGCGACGACGACGCCGGCGTGCCAGCCCGGTGCCCGGCCGTTTGCCGGCGGTCGAATCGAGGCTGCCGGCAGGCTGCTGCGGGTGAGGAGCCAGGAGATAACCGAGTTCGAGTTCCACATGTCGCCCGTCCGAGACTCGTCCCGTCCCCAGACGAGCATCGGGACGTCGGGTGCCAGGCGGAGCGTTCTCTCGGAGACGGTCGGGTCGTCCGTCAGCCGGGCAGGGCTCTCCACGGCTTCGGCCACGTCCGGGATCACGCCGTTCGGCCAGCGGCGCACCTCGTACCGGAAGAGACGGAGGTGACGAAGGAGCCGGGAGCCGACCGGCCCGGATGCAACGACGCCGCGCATCGCTCCGTCACCGCGGCCGACCGGCGTCACCTCGATCACCACCGGCCCCGACCGCGAGTGCACCACGAGGGCCGAGTGGTAGAGATCACGCGCCACCCGGTGGTGCCTCCGTGACGACGCAGCCTCGTAGAGGCGCCCGTTGAGCCGTACCGAGTGGCCGCCGGCACCGAGAGGAAGCCAGTAGAGGTCGATCCCGTCTCGACCGTCGCTCATCCGGACACGCCCGTGCTCGAGCCTCTCGACCCGGTCGCCCGCGCCGCCCGGCGACCCGTCAGCCCTTGTCGGGCTGCGACTTCGCCGTCTTCATCGGCGAGATCTTGACGACGAGGTACGTGACGCCGGCGGAGAGGGCGAGGATCGAGCAGACGTAGAAGACGAGCTCGATCAGTCCGAGAACGGTTCGCATGACGCACGTAGACTACCGTCATGCCGCGGGCCTGTGTGATCGTGCTCGATGCCGTTGGTGCAGGTGCGTTGCCGGATGCTGCCGAGTGGGGGGATGAAGGCTCGGACACGCTGGGGAACGTCGCTCGCGCCGTCGGCGGGCTCGACCTGCCCAATCTCGAGGCGCTCGGCCTCGGAAACGTCGAGCCGCTCGAGGGCTGTCCGCCGCAGCCGGGCGCGCCGGCGGTCGCTGGGAGGCTCCTCGAGCGCTCGAAGGGCAAGGACACGACCGCCGGGCACTGGGAGCTGATGGGCGTCGTCACGGCCGTCGCGTTCCCGACGTACCCCTACGGATTCCCCGACGAGGTCATCGACCCGTTCATGAACCGAACCGCCCGGGGCGTGCTCTGCAACAGGCCGGCATCCGGCACGGAGGTGATCCTCGAGTACGGCGAGGAGCATCAGAAGACGGGAAAGTGGATCGTCTACACGTCAGCCGACTCGGTGTTCCAGATCGCCGCGCACGAGGAGACGATCCCGCTCGAGGAGCTCTACGACGCCTGCAGGGCAGCGCGCGAGATCCTGACGGGCAAGCACGCCGTCGGTCGCGTGATCGCGCGCCCGTTCGTCGGGGCGCCGGGCAAGTACGAGCGCACTCCCAACCGCCACGATTTCTCCCTCGAGCCGCGGCGCCCGAACTACCTGAGCGCGGTTCGCGCCGCCGGTCACACGACCTACGGGGTCGGAAAGATCTCGGACATATTTGCCGGCTGCGACATCGACGAATCGTTCCCGACGAAGTCGAACGTCGACGGGATCAACCGTACGATCGAGCTCCTGGAGAACATCGACGAAGGCTTCGTCTTCACGAATCTGGTCGAGACCGACCAGTTGTGGGGCCATCGGAACGATCCGGTCAACTTTCACCGCTGCCTCCAGGATTTCGATCGGCGGCTGCCGGACATCCTGGAGGCGTTGCGGGACGGTGATCTCCTCATCATCACGTCGGATCACGGATGCGATCCCACCACGCCCTCGAGCGATCATTCGCGTGAGCACGCGATGTTGCTCGCCTACGCGGCGGGCCGCAACGCGGCCGGGCGCATCCACGAAGACGGAGAGTTCGGTGACGTCGGCGCGACGGTCTGCGCGTGGCTCGGCGCGAAGCACCCGGGCAAAGGCGCTCCCGGATCGCCGATCTTCGATCCGTGAGCCTCGACGATCCGGAGACCGTTCGTGCGGAGTACGCGACCGAGGGCGGCCTCGTCGCGCGCGCGTCGGTCTATCAGGGCCTCGCCGGTCCGGACGCCCGCCAGACGGCATTCGAGGCAGTGGCAGAGGCGAGCCCCCGGAGAGTGCTGGAGGTCGGCTGCGGTTGGGGTGCGTTCGCAGCGCGGGTGAGGGACGAGCTGACGCCCGACGTCGTGGCCGTGGATCTCTCGCCGCGGATGGTCGAGCTGTCACGGGAGCGCGGTCTGGACGCCCGCGTGGCGGACGTCGCCGCGCTGCCGTTCGCGGACGGCTCGTTCGACTGCGTCGTCGCGAACTGGATGCTCTACCACGCCCCCGACATCGACCTGGCCCTCGCCGAGCTGGCTCGCGTCCTCGGCCGGGGAGGCAGGCTCGTCGCAGCGACGAACAGCGTCCGGCACCTCGAGGAGCTATGGGCGCTCGTCGGTCGCGACAAGACCGAGGAGAGGCGCCACTTCTTCGCGGAGGACGGCGAAGAGCTGCTTCGGCGTCACTTCGCGTTCGTCGACCGCCGAGACGTCGTCAGCCCGATCGCATTCGATGCCGACGGTGTTCGCGGGTATGTCGGGTCGTCGATCGCCCATAAGCACCTCGTCGGCGCGGTCCCGGATCTCGCCGAGCCGCTCGTCGCGACACGACGCTGCACCGTCTTCGTGGCGGACACTGCCTGACGGCCGCCGGCGGCGAGACCGCGAACGGGCGGCTCGGACCGACTCGCGCGTCCCTCCGGAAGTGGCCGCGTATTCTTCGGAAATGGGCATCGTCTGCAGGTCGTGGGTTTCCGACAACGGAAGGTGGGTCGTGTCGTGCGTCCAGCCGCACTGATCGAGCGGAAGCGCGACGGCGGCGAGCTCCCGGTGGCCGAGCTCACCGAGTTCGTGCTCGCCTTCGCGCGCGACGAGGTGCCCGACTATCAGATGGCCGCCTGGTGCATGGCCGTCTACTTCGAGGGACTCACCTCGGCCGAGACGTTCGCTCTCACCGATGCGATGATCCAGTCGGGCGAGACGCTGGATCTCCGCGCGGCCCTCGGACGGAAGGTCGTCGACAAGCACTCGACGGGCGGGGTCGGCGACAAGACGTCGATCTCGGTCGGCCCTATCGTCGCCGCCTGCGGCGTGCCAATTGGCAAGATGAGTGGGCGGGGGCTCGGGCACACGGGCGGGACGCTCGACAAGCTCGAGTCGATCCCAGGCTTCAGGGTCGAGCTGACCACGGACGAGATGATCGCCCAGCTCGGGGACGTCGGGGTCGCAATCGTCGGTCAGAGCGCGAATCTCGTCCCGGCGGACAAGAAGCTCTACGCCCTGCGTGACGTGACCGCGACGGTCGATATCGTGCCGCTGATCGCCTCGTCGATCATGTCGAAGAAGCTGGCGGCCGGCGCCGACGCGATCGTCCTCGACGTCAAGGTCGGGGACGGGGCGTTCATGAAGACGGTCGACGAGGCAGCCGTTCTCGCGCAGCAGATGCTCGACCTCGGCCGGCGCGCCGGCAAGGAAGTGACGTGCCTGCTCACGGACATGGATCAGCCCCTCGGTCGCGCGGTCGGAAATGCGCTCGAGATCCGGGAGGCGCTCGACACGATCCGCGGTGAGGGGCCGGCGGACTTCACCGAGCTCGTGCTCGATGCGTGCGCGCGACTCCTTGCCTACTCCGATCTCGACATCGACGTCGCCGAGGGTCGCCGCCGAGCCGAGGCGGCCGTCGCCGACGGGTCCGCGTATGCGACGTACGAGCGATGGGTCCGCGCGCAGGGAGGCGACCCCGATCCGCGGGCACTGCCGGAGGCACCCGTTCGGCGCACCGTCACCGCCCCCCGCGACGGCGTCGTCGGCCGGCTCGGCGCTCTGGCCGTCGGGATCGCAGCGCTCGAGCTCGGAGCCGGCCGCCGGGCCAAGGCCGACGCGATCGATCCGGCGGTCGGTGTGCTCTGCTTCGCGAAGCGCGGCGACGTGGTGCTCGCGGGTGACGATCTCGCGGAGGTGCACGCCCGCGACGACGCGTCCGCGGCAGCAGCCGTAGAGGCGGTTCTCGGCGCCTACACCATCGCCGACGAGGCACCGCCGGCGCGAGACATCGTGCTCGAGGTCCTCTCCTGACGCCGACCGGGCGGACTCGCGGTTCGCGCTCGCCTGCCCGAGCCTAGACTGGCGAGGTGCCGGAGCTCCCCGAGGTCGAAACCGTCCGCCAGGCCATCGCGCCGGTGCTCGAAGGGGGGCGCCTCGAGCAGGTCGAGATCCGCGATCCACGCCTGGTCAGGCCGTTCGACCCCTCGATCGTCGCCGGCGCGCTCGTCGGTGAGCGCGTGGCCGAGGTCGGTCGCCGTGGCAAGTATGTGATTGTCGGGTTCGAATCGGGTCGCTCGCTGCTGATCCACCTCCGGATGACGGGGTCGTTGCGCTACGCGTCGAGTGGAGCGCTGGCCGACGATCCGCACACGCGTGCTGTTCTCAGATTAGACAATGGATCGGACGTCGCCTATCGCGACGTGCGCCGATTCGGAACGTGGGAGCTCTTCGAGCCCGGCGAGCTCGCTCCGTATCTCGCCGCGCGGCTCGGCCCCGAGCCACTCGGGCCGTTCTCCGCCGCGAGGCTCGGAAAGCGGCTCGACGGTCGGCGGGCGCCGCTCAAGTCGGCACTGCTGGATCAGAGGACGGTGGCTGGCCTCGGGAACATCTACGTGGACGAGGCCCTGTGGCTGAGCCGGTTGCATCCGCTTCGCGTGGCGGGCAGCCTCGACGGCGACGAGCTGGCACGGCTCTACCGCGCGATCAGAACCGTCCTCCGCAAAGGGATCGAGCGGCAGGGATCGACGCTGCGCGACTATGCCCTCCCCGACGGCGCCTACGGGAGGATGCAGGACGAGTTCCGCGCCTACGGGCGTGGGGGAGAGCCGTGCGACCGCTGCGGGCGGCCGCTCACGCGGATCGTCGTCGGTGGGCGCACGACGACGTTCTGCGCGCACTGCCAGCCTCTGCGCGGGTGACGGCTACGCGGCGAGCCGCTCGGCGAGAAGCCCCGAGCGGTCGAGCGCTGCGAGCTCCTGGTACCCACCGACGGGATCGCCGTCGATCACAACGAGCGGCACCGTCCACTGGCGGCCGAGATCCCAGACGCGCTGACGAAACGCCGGATCGTCGTCCAGCGAGACCTCGGCGAAGTCGAGCTCGCGCGCGTCCAGCAGCGCCTTGGCCCGGATGCAGAATCCGCACCACCGGGTCGTATAGAGGACGATTCTCGGCACCAGGGCGCATAAACGCCTGCAAACGTCGGTCTATTCCGCACGCCCGACGCACGCGGCGTGTCCGCGCCGGCCCCGACCGCTCGTACACTGGAGCCGTGGCCCGTTCGACGACGTCCGAAGCAGTCGTGCTGCGCTCCTTCCGCCTCGGCGAGGCCGACCGCATCCTGCATGTCTACACGCAGGATCGCGGACGCGTCGGCGCCGTCGCCAAGGGGGTGCGCAAGACGAAGTCACGGTTCGGCGGTCGCCTGGAGCCGTTCTCCCACGTCGAGCTCGTGTTGCATCAGGGCCGTGGAGACCTCGACACGGTCACCGGGGCTTCTCTCGTCCGCTCCCACGACCGGATCCGCTCGGAGCCGTACCGGCTCCAGGTGGGGATGATCGGCCTCGAGGCGATGCTGAAGCTCTTCACCGAGCAGGAGGCGAACGAGAAGGCATTCACGGCATTGACACGATTTCTCGATGCGCTCGACGACGCGCCGCTGCAGCGCGGATCGCGCGCCGCCCTCGATCCGGTCGTCCTCTCGTTCCAGCTCAAGCTTCTGTGGATCTCCGGATACATGCCACACCTCGAGACCTGCGTCGAGTGCGGATCGGACGAGCCACTCGTCGCATTCCTGCCGTCAGCGGGCGGCGGCGCGTGTGGTGCCTGCGATCCGGGCGGAATCGCCCTCTCGCCCGGCGGCATCCACGGAATGAGGCTCCTCCTGCATTCGCCGATCGCTGCCGCGCCGACCGCCGGCCTCGACGAGCGCGCGCAGCGCGATGCGCACGCGGTCGTGACGGCTTCGTACGAGCACCATGGAGGGTTCAGGCTCAAGACCGTCACGGCCCTGTAGCCGTGTCCGGGGACGCGGTTCCGGCACGCGTGCGGGAGCATCGCGCAGGCGGCGCCTGCGCGGCCGGGTCAGAAGCGCTCGAGGACCTGTTGAAGCGCACCGTCCGCGACGAGCTGTTCGGTCAGCTCGTTCCGGCCAGGGCGAACCTCGCGCTGCATCACGCCCTCGCCGTCGAGCCGGTACTGACCGACCCAGTCGAGTCGGGGCGAGTAGACGTGGACCGTGACCGCGGGCCTGCCGTCGCCGTAGCTCACCCGGTGAATGTATCCGGGCCCACCGTGGCGCGTCTCACCGGCACCGAGGTCCCGTGACTGGGGATCGGCGCCGTAGACCATCAGGTCCTCACGGACGCGACCGCGGGCTACACACAGCCCGACACCGGAGATGTAGTGGTCGTGGAATCCTGTGCCTTGACCCGGCATCCACGAGAGCACCCAGGCATCCATGCGATGGTCATCGTAGACGAGCTCGTAGCGGCGTTGCGACGCGTCGGCGTGGACGAGCGGCTCCCAGAGATCGTGGCGGCGCGCGAGCCCGGCGGCGACGCCCTCCAGTTCCTCGGGAGTGAGGAGCCCGTCATGGGGGACGAGGTCGTCCAGCGACGCGAGTGCCGGGACGAACAGCGGCTCGGTGCTCATCGACACACCCTCATGGTAGCCGAGGAGCACCACTCATTGTCGAGCTAATGTCCAATTGCTGACATTCTCACTCGAACAGCCTTCCGAACGCTCGCCCACGGCTCGCACGGACCTCGTCCGGCGGAGGGATTGACGACCGATTCCGGATCAGCCAGACGCCGATCACGAGCATGAGCGCGAAGATGCCGGTGAGGGCGAACAGGTCGGCCAGGTTGAAGGCGACGACGCTTCGGGCGCCGGTCACGACGAGCGGATTCGGAACCTCCATGTCGTTCCACGCCGCCGACAGGCTGTTACCGAGCACGCCGGCAGCGAGGAGGCCTGCAGCCGGCGCCACGAGTGCCGAGGGAACGCGGGTGACGAGGACCAGGGCAGCGAAGAGGCCGGCCGAGAGAGCGAGCCAGCCGAGCGATCGCTGGTGGTATGCCCACGACGGCGTGGGAACGCTCGCCTTCACGGCGATGTCCGCCGCGGCAAGCGGCACCGCCACGCCGAGCATGATCCCAACCCTTCCCACGAAGACGACGGTACCGGAGCGACCGCGTCCCCCGACGGGCAGGATTGTCGGCGTGGAGCACGTGCTCGCCGGAGGATTCACCCTCGATGACGATCGCGATCGCATCGACCGGGCGGTCGTGCACGCGTTCCTGTCAACGTCGTACTGGGCCGCGGGGCGCAGCCGCGAGCTGATCGACGAGCTGATCGAGACTGCCGCACGGGTCGTCGGCCTCTACACACCCGCCGGAGACCAGATCGGCTTCACACGCACCGTCTCCGATCTCCGGACGGTCTCGTACCTCGCCGACGTGTTCGTGCTCGACGCGTTCCGTGGACGCGGCTTCGGGATCGAGCTCGTCCGCTTCAGCGTCGATGCCGGGCCGTGCGCGCAGACGAAGTGGTTGTTGCACACCCGTGACATGCACGCGCTCTACACGAAGGCGGGGTTTGCGCTACCCGACGGCCGTGCGATGGAGCGCTGGCCGCAGGCATGAGCGACGTACGGCAAAGCGGGCCTCCGAGAGAGGCGCGCTGCCCTCACGTCTGTCGGGAATCCGCTTTCGGCGACGTCCACGGCTCGGCCAGCCGGTCGAGCACGTGCTCTCGCGCTCGCGCGATCGAAATCCGCTCCTGGGCGAGTGAGTCGCGCTCACGGATCGTGATCGTCTCGTCCTCGAGAGTCTGTTCATCGATCGTGAGAGCGTACGGCGTCCCGATCTCGTCGTGGCGCCGGTAGCGTCGCCCGATCTGCCCGCCGTCGTCGTATTCGACGGAGATCACCTGGCGGAGCTCGTCGGAGAGCTTGCGTGCCCGACCGGTCATGTCCTCGCTCTTCCCGATCAACGGCAAGACCGCGGCCTTCACGGGAGCGAGCTGTGGATGCAGGCGGAGCACCGTACGCTCTCGCTCGCCCACGATCTCCTCGTCGTAGGCGTCGACGAGGAACGCGAGCATCGACCGATTGACTCCGAGCGCCGGTTCGATCACGTGCGGGGTGTAGCGCGTGCCGTCCTGTTCGACCCACTCGAGCTTCGTCCCCGAGGCGTTCGTGTGCGCAGTGAGATCGAAGGCGCCCCGGTTCGCAATGCCTTCCAGCTCCGACCACCCGATCGGGAAGAGGTATTCGAGGTCGCTGGTCCCGGACGAGTAGTGGGAGAGCTCGTCCGCATCATGCGGGCGAATGCGCAGGTGACTTTCTCGGATGCCGTATCGTCGATGCCAGGCATAGCGCTCGTCGACCCAGTAGCGATACCACTCGTCGGCGTCGTCCGGAGGAACGAAGAACTCCATCTCCATCTGCTCGAACTCGAGCGTGCGGAAGATGAAGTTGCCGGGGGTGATCTCGTTCCGGAACGACTTGCCGACCTGCGCGATCCCGAACGGTGGCTTGCGGCGGGCGATGCCGGCGACGTTCTTGAAGTTGATGAAGATCCCCTGGGCCGTCTCCGGTCGGAGGTAGACCGGCACCCCCGTCTCCTCGAGCGCTCCGACCCGGGTCTCGAACATGAGGTTGAACTGCCGGGCGTCGGTGAGGTCGCAATCCGATGTCTCGCCCGGGTGCTTGCTCGGCCGTTGGCCGCACTGGGAGTCGTCGAGATGATCCGCGCGAAACCGCTTCTTGCAGAACTTGCAGTCCACGAGAGGGTCCGAGAATCCCCCGACGTGACCGGACGCCCGCCAGACCTCCGGGTGGAGGATGATCGACGAGTCCAGGGCGACGATGTCGTCCCGCTCCTGCACCATCGCGGCCATCCAACGCTGCTTGATGTTGTCCTTGAGCAGCACCCCGTAGTGCCCGTAGTCGTACGAGGAGCCGAGGCCCCCGTAGATCTCGGATGACGGAAACACGAAGCCGCGCCGCTTGCAGAGCGAGACGATCTTGTCCATCGTGACGGTGTCGCCCATGCGCCTGACCATACCCGCGCGCAACGGCCGATGTTCCCGGTAGCTTCCGTGTCGATGACGACCACGGCCTCACGGTCCCGCCTCGTCTCGGACGACCTCGAGGCGCGTGCGATCGCGTGGCGCCGCCACCTCCACGCGAACCCCGAGCTTTCGTTCGAGGAGCACGAGACATCGTCGTTCGTGGAGCAGACGCTGCGGTCGTTCGGGCCACTCGAGATCGAGCGTCCGGCGGGCACGGCCGTCGTGGCGCGGCTTCATGGCCGCAGGCCCGGAAACGTCGTCGTGCTCCGCGCGGACATGGACGCGCTTCCGATCCGCGAGGAGAACGAGCTGCCCTACGCCTCGACGCGGCCGGGCGTGATGCACGCATGCGGTCACGACGGGCACACGGCGATGCTGCTCGGCGCCGCTCAGCTCCTCTGCGAGCGCCAGGAGGAGATCGTCGGTGAGGTCCGGTTCGTCTTTCAGCACGCCGAGGAGCTTCCACCCGGTGGTGCCCGCGCCGTCGTCGACTCCGGCGTGATCGAAGGAGCGACGCTCGTGACCGGCGTCCATCTCCTCTCCGGGCTCGAGACCGGGAAGATCTCGTCGGTGGCCGGACCGGTCATGGCGGCAGCCGATCTCTTCACGCTCGACATCATCGGGCAGGGTGGTCACGGTGCGAATCCTCACGAGACCGTCGATCCGGTCGTCGTCGCGGCGCAGGTGATCACGAACCTGCAGCAGATCGTCGCCCGCGAGACCGACCCGTTCGACTCCGTCGTCATCTCCGTGACGACGCTCGCGGCCGGAGTCGCGCGCAACGTGATCCCCGGCTCGGTACGCCTCGGTGGCACGGTGCGAACGCTTTCGACCTCCCGACGGACAGAGGTTCGTGACGCCATGGAGCGTGTCATCGCCGGGGTGACCGCGGCTCATCGCGCGTCCTACTCCTTCGCGTTCGAGGTCGGCTACGACCCTGTGGTGAACGACCACGAGGCATCCGCGGCAGTCCGGCGGGCCGTCGTCGCAGAGCTCGGTGAGAGCTCGCTCGTCGAGTTCCCCGTGATGGGAGGCGAGGACTTCTCCGCCTACTCCGACGTCGCGCCGGCAGCCTTCTTCTGGGTCGGATCGGGCAACGAGGATCTCGAGACGACGTTCCCCATCACCATCCCCGCTTCGACATCGACGAGGCCGCGCTCCGCGACGGAATCGCCGTTTTCGTCCGTACCGCGCTCGACGCACTCGGCTAGGAGGGCGATGGCGGGAAAGGGGACGCCGGCGATCGTCGCGGCCGAGCGCGCCGGCGTGGCGTTCACGGTGCACGAGTACGAGCACGACGCGAGCGCCGCCTCGTACGGCATGGAGGCGGCAGAGAAGCTCGGTGTCGACCCGGCGCGCGTCTTCAAGACGCTCGTCGCAGACGTCGACGGCACTCTCACGGTTGCCATCGTGCCGGTGGCGTCACAGCTCGATCTGCGGGCGCTCGGGAAGCGCTCGTCTCTCGCCGACCCGCGGCTGGCCGAGCGCACCACGGGGTACGTCACCGGTGGGATCAGCCCGCTCGGTCAGCGCAAGCGGCTTCCGACGGTGCTCGACGCGTCGGCGCTCGCGTTCGAGACGATCCACGTCAGCGCCGGGCGGCGCGGGCTCGAGATCGAGCTCGCGCCCACCGACCTCCTCGGATTGACCGGCGGGAAGGCATCGCCCATTGCGGCGTGGCGCTAGCGGGCGTCTCGCGCGGGAGTCGGCAGCTCGCCGTGGTGCGTCGAACAGGGGGCTCAGTCGCCTGCGATGACGGTGGCGGCGAACGTCGGATCGACGTTGCCGCCCGAGACGACGAGCACCGTCGGCCCGTCGGGCACCACGGCGCCGGATCGCAAAGCCGCAAGGGTCAGTGCGCCCGTCGGCTCGACGAGGAGCTTCGCCTCGAGTGCGAGCCAGCGCATCGCCTCGATCACGACCTCGTCGGAAACCGTCACGATCTCGTCGACGAGCCTCGAGATGACGGCGAAGTTCAGCCGCCCGACCTCCTGCGTCCGCACCCCGTCACAGATCGTGCGTGTCACGTCGTCGGCGGGCCAGCTCACGATCCTCCCTTCCCGCAGCGACTCCCGGGCGTCCGCGGCGAGCTCGGGCTCGACGCCGACGATCCGGGCGCCGGGGTAGATCTCCTTCACCGCGGTCGCGACGCCGGCGAGGAGGCCGCCGCCGCCGACGCAGACGACGACGGTTGCGACCTCGGGCAGCGCCCGGGCGATCTCGAGCCCGGCCGTCCCCTGACCGGCGATGATGCGTACGTCGTCGAACGGCGGGATGTACTCCAACGAGCGCTCGTCGCGGATGGCTGCCGCCACGCGCTTGCGCTCGTCCGTCGAGTCCGCGCAGCGGATGATCTCGGCGCCCCAGGCGGCGGTCCGAGCAACCTTGACCGGAGCGGCGTTCTGCGGCATCACGACCGTCGCGGGCACGCCGTGGAGCGCAGCCGCCGCGGCGACGCCCTGAGCATGGTTTCCACTCGAATCCGCCACGACGCCGCGCTCGATGCTCGAGAGCGGCATCGACGCCAGGGCGTTGTAGGCTCCTCGGAACTTGAAGGAGCCCGTGCGCTGGAGGCTCTCCGGCTTGACGTACACGGGCTCGTCGACCGGCAGGCGCAGGAGGGGCGTGGGCACGGCGACCCCCTTCAGTCGGTGCGCCGCTGCCTCGATATCGCGCAGGGACACGGGGAGGGGCGGGGCCGACACGCCGCGATCGTATCCGGCGCTGCGCCACACCGGATACCCTCCCGCGCGTGACGACGGAACAGGCACCGGTCGAGCTCCACATCGTCTCGGACTCGACGGGCGAGACCGCGGCGAGGCTCGTGCTCGCCCTCGAGGCACAGTTTCCCGAGCAGGTCTTCAGCGAGATCCGGCATCCGCGCGTGGAATCCGTCGACGACTTGCAGCTCGCGGTGGCGACCGCGCGGGGTCGGCCAGCGGTGATGGTCTACACGCTCGTCGAGCCCGGCCTGCGGGAGGCGATGCGCCAGCTCTGCCGGCGCGCACGCGTGCACTACTGCGACCTGCTCGGCCACCCGATCGACTCGATCGCACGCGTCTCGGGCGTCGCCGCCCGCATGACGCCGGGTGCGCGTCCGCCCCTCGACCAGACGTACTTCAAGCGGATCGAGGCGATCGAGTTCGCGGTCAAGTACGACGACGGCGTCGGCAGCGGTCTCGACGAGGCGGACGTCGTCCTCGTCGGTGTCTCGCGCACGTCGAAGACACCTCTCTCGATCTATCTCGGCTACCTCGGCCACAAGGCCGCGAACGTGCCGATCGTCAAGGGGATCAAGCCGCCGCCGGCCCTGTTCGAGATCGATCCAGCGAAGATCGTCGGGTTGACGATCGAGGCCGAGCGCCTCTCCGAGATCCGGCTCAACCGTGTCGCGACCATGGGAGGCCCGAAGAAGCGATACGCCGGCCTCCTCGACGTCTACGAGGAGCTCGACGAGGCAGCAGCGATCCACCGGCGCCTCGCGTGCCCGGTTCTCGACGTCTCGGATCTCTCGGTCGAGGAGACGGCCATGCGCGTGATCAAGGTCGTGGCGGACAGGCAGCGCGAGCGGCGGCTGAAGGCGTGAGCGGTCGGAGCCTATGGCGCCCGGAGGGGCGTTCGCTCGCGGACAAGGGCTGGGCTCCGCTCCGCTTCTGGTCGCTCTGGGCCGTCGTTCTCGCGGCCGCCGTCGTCGTCTTCTACGTGATCCTGACGCCGATCTGGATCGGGCTGCGCGTCGCCGCCTGGACGGCCGAGTTCAGGTCTCGACGGCGCCGCTGAGGAAGCGCTCCACGTCCGCCGGCGTCCTGAGGCGCACGACCGGGTACAGCGCCAGGCGGGCCGGATAGTCGCGCCGGTGACGGAAGTGCGCGCGCAGGGCGTAGGGCAGCAACGCCTCCCGGCCCCACAGGGCGCCACGGACGGTCTCCCTGTTGCCGTTCCAGAGCTCCTCGTGGCCGCGGATCCGGCGCGCGGTACGGCGCACCAGTCGCGGAAACCACACTCTGAGCGGCAGGTCGAGCCACAGCACGAGGTCGGCCTGCCCGATCACGAGATCGCCGATCTTGCCCCAGTAGCCGCCGTCGACGACCCAGCCGTCAGCCGCGAGCACCGGCTCGAGCAGCCGGCGAAGCTCGTCGTCGGGCGTCTCCTGCCAGCCCGGGCCGTGAACGAGGGCATCGAGCTCCACGAACGTCACGCCCAGCCGACGTGCCAGCTCGCGTCCCACCGTCGTCTTCCCGTTGCCGCTGGTGGATGCGATGACGGCCACCTTGCTCACGAAAGCAGTCGCGTCTCGAGCGCCTCGATGCCGTCGGAGGCGACGCGGTACCCGCGGGCGCCCGTCCGGTCGCTCACGATCTCCCGGAGCACCGAGCCTTCGTAGACGGCCGCTGCGCCGTCGTCACACGCGACTCCCGCGGGAAAGCCGTTCGAGACCAGTCGTGCGTAGACCGGTCGCCGGCGCTCCTCGCCGTCGAAGTGCGGGCAATAGCTGCCGCGGACGAAGCCGAGCCCGTCCTCGAGACCATCGAGCTCGATGGAGAACGAATCGGTCACGCATGCCTCGAACCAGCAGTTCGCACCGGCGGAGACCCCGCCGAGAGCGGCCCCGCGATCCCAGGCGCTTCGGAGCGCCGCGTCGATGCCGTGCAGCCGCCAGAGCGCCAGGAGGTTGGCGGTGTTGCCGCCGGAGACGACGACCACATCGGCAGCGGCGACACGCTCGGCCGGCCGCTCGGGGATCCCGAAGAGCCTCACCGTCTCCGGGGTGCAGTCCCGCCGTGAGAACGCTTCGTGGAAGGCGTCGACGACCCGGTCCGCGTCACCGGCCGCCGTGGGCAGGAAGACGACGCGCGGTCGGGGTCGGGGAGCGAGCGAAACGAGAAGATCGTCGAGCGGGGAGGTCGTATCGCCGGTGAGAAAACCTCCACCGCCCATTGCAACGACGTGTCCCGGCACGCGCGGCATTGTCGCAGATCGCCCCGGGCGACCGAAGAAGCGGGGGAACCTCGAGTCGTTACCACGCCGCGCGGTGGCCGGCTTGTGCGAGGATCGCGGCGTGCGCTTCGTCTACGACTACTCCGAGGAGGCTCCAGGCGGGCGTGAGCTCCTCGGTGGCAAGGGAGTCGGCCTGGCCGAGATGACGGCGCTCGGCGTCCCGGTCCCCGCAGGATTCACGATCACGACCGATGCATGCCGCGCGTACATGGCGAGTGGCAAGGTCGTGCCGGACGGCCTCGACGAAGAGGTCGGTGAGCACATCGCCGCCCTCGAAAGACGCTCCGGGAAGAAGTTCGGCGATCCGTCCGATCCGCTCCTCGTCTCGGTCCGATCGGGTGCCGCCGTCTCGATGCCCGGGATGATGGACACGATCCTCAACCTCGGGCTGAACGACGTCGCCGTCGAAGGGCAGGCCGCAGCGACCGGAAATCCGCGCTTCGCCTACGACTCCTACCGCCGCCTGATCCAGATGTACGGGGAGGTCGTCGACGGAGTCGACGGCCATCGGTTCGAGACGGCGATCGCCGATCTCAAGGCCGCGCGCGGCGTGACGGGGGATCTCGATCTCGGTGCCGACGACCTTCGCGAGCTCATCGCGACGTTCCAGCAGATCTACGAGGAAGAGGTCGGCGCGGGCTTCCCCCAGGATCCGCGCGAGCAGCTCAGGCGCGCCTATCGGGCGGTCTTCGATTCCTGGGACGCACCGCGGGCGACCGTCTACCGCGGCCTCTACGGCATTCCGGACGACATCGGCACGGCCGTCAACGTCGTGCAGATGGTCTTCGGGAACAAGGGTGAGAGCTCGGGCACCGGCGTGTGCTTCACTCGCAACCCATCGACGGGAGAGGCGCGCTACTACGGTGAGTTCCTCGTCAACGCGCAGGGTGAGGACGTCGTGGCCGGAACGCGCACGCCGGAGCCGATCGAAGCGATGCAGGAGCGCCTCCCCGACGCCTATGTCCAGCTGACCGCTGCGTTCGAGCTGCTCGAAGCCCACTACCGCGACATGCAGGACATCGAGTTCACCGTCGAGGAGGGCAGTCTCTTCCTCCTCCAGACGCGAACGGGCAAGCGAACGGCCACGGCCGCGCTTCGCATCGCGGTCGAGATGGCAGACGAGGGACTGATCAGCCGGGGCGAGGCGGTGGCCCGTACGGACATCGACCAGCTCGAGCAGCTCCTCCATCCGATGCTCGATCCGACGGTCGAGGTCGAGGTCGCCGCGAGAGGGCTGAACGCGTCCCCGGGTGCCGCCTCCGGCGAGATCGTCCTCGACGCCGATACGGCGGAGGCTCGTGGCAAGGCCGGCGACGACGTGATCCTCGTGCGCTGGGAGACGTCGCCCGACGACATCCACGGCCTCATCGAGGCCCGGGGCGTGCTGACGGCGCACGGAGGGCTCACGTCGCACGCCGCCGTCGTCGCGCGCGGGATGGGCAAGCCGTGTGTCACAGCGTGCGAGGGCCTCTCGATCGATGTCAAGGCGGGGACGGTGAGGCTCGGGGAGCACACGCTCAGCGTGGGGGACGTGATCACGATCGACGGGGGCACGGGTCGCGTGATCGTCGGCCCCGTTCGCCTCGTTCCGCCCGCGATCGACGACAACTTCGGCACGATCCTGGGCTGGGCCGACGAGCTCAGCCGCCTCCGCGTCCGTGCCAACGCGGACACGCCCGAGGATGCGGCCAAGGCACGCGAGTTCGGCGCCATGGGAATCGGGCTCTGCCGCACCGAGCACATGTTCATGGCGCCCGACAGGCTCCCGATCGTCCAGGAGATGATCATGGCGACGACCGAGCCGGAGCGGCGCGCGGCGCTCGACCGTCTCCTCCCGGTGCAGCAGGCGGACTTCGAGGGGATCTTCGAGGCGATGGCCGGGTTCCCGGTGACGATCCGTCTGCTCGACCCGCCACTGCACGAGTTCCTCCCGGCGCCGGAGGAGGCGACGAGCGACTCGATGCGGGAGCGGATCCTCGGACTCCACGAGGCCAACCCGATGCTCGGGACGCGCGGCTGCCGGCTCGGCCTTCAGTTCCCCGAGATCTACGAGATGCAGGTACGCGCGATCGTCCGTGCGGCGGCGGCGGTCGAGGGGCGGTCCGGCGCGGCGCCCCTCGTCGAGATCATGCACCCTCTCGTCGGCTTCCGCGAAGAGCTCGCCCGGCTGCGCGAGCTGACCGAACGCATCGCAGCCGAGGAGCCGTCCGTCGCGTACCTCTGCGGGACGATGATCGAGCTCCCGCGTGCCTGTATCCGCGCGAACGAGATCGCGGAGGTGGCCGACTTCTGCTCGTTCGGGACGAACGACCTCACCCAGACGGCGCTCGGGTTCTCGCGCGACGACGCCGAAGGCAAGTTCCTCACCTACTACCTCGAGCACGGCATCCTCGAGCACAATCCGTTCGAGGTTCTCGACCAGGAGGGCGTCGGTGACCTGATGCGCATCGCGATCGAGCGCGGACGCGACGTCAAGCCCGAGCTGAAGATGGGAATCTGCGGAGAGCACGGCGGCGAGCCGCGCTCGGTCGCCTTCTGCCACCGCGTCGGCCTCGACTACGTCAGCTGCTCTCCCTACCGCGTCCCGATCGCGCGCCTCGCCGCAGCGCAGGCGGCGCTCGCCGACGCCGGCGTCACCGCGCTCGTCATCGGGGGCTAGCCGCGTCCCGGATCGTGCGGCCGACCGACTCCTACAGCACGTAGCTCTGCACGCGCACGTACGCGAGCACGAGACTCGCCACACCGACGCCGATCGCCACGAGGATGCCGATCTTCTGGCTCGGCCCCTGGCGATACCGCATGAGCGCGTACGTGGCGACGATGCCGCCGACGAGGCCCCCGATGTGGCCGCCCTTCGAGATACCCGGCACGGCGAACGTGAAAGCGAAGTTCACGAGGATCAGGATCATCGCCTGCCCCATGAAGGATCCGGTGGCGAGGTACTCGAGGATGAGCAGAGCGCCGATGAGTCCGAAGATCGCGCCCGACGCGCCGACCGTGACGGCGAACGCGGAGCTGAACCAGAGCGCTCCCGCGGAACCGGCGAGACCGGAGACGACGTACACGAGCACGAATCGGGGGGTACCGAGCGCGTCCTCGATGATCCTGCCGAGCCAGAAGAGCGCGAGCATGTTGAACGCAAGATGCATCAGGCTGCCGTGCAGGAACATCGCGGTCACGAGCCGCCACCACTCACCCGTCGAGATGATCGCGCCCTGAAGGGCCCAGTCGGAGAAGAGCTGGCCGCCGGGCACGTTCAGTCCGCCTCCCTGGGAGGCGGTGATCACGTAGACGACGACGTTGATCGCGATCAGCACCATCGTCGCGGGAGCCGCCACCGAGCGCGTCCGGCGCTGCATCGTCTGGATCGTGCGGGCGGGGGTTTGCTTGACCGCGCCGATGTTCGCGTGATCGGGGCAGCGGATCCCGACCGGGGCGAAGGTCATGCAGTCCTCGCAGATCGGTCTCCCGCACTCCGAGCACGAGACGAGCGTCTCCCGGCCCGGGTGGCGGTAGCAGTGAGGCGTGTCCGACATGGACGGCTAGCGTAGCGACGTGCACGTTCACGTCGCCTTCACTCCCGACGATCTCGCGGCTGCGCCGACCGGTGTCGTGATCGACGTCATCCGGGCCACGTCGACGATCTGCCAGGCGCTCGCATCCGGATACGAGCGCGTTCTCTGTGCCGCCGAGGTGGAGGACGCGCGAGCGCTCGCCTCCCTCGGGGGCGTAACGCTCGGCGGGGAGCGTCTCGGCGTCCTGATCGACGGGTTCGACCTCGGGAACTCACCGCGCGAGTACCTGAACGTGCGCACGCACACGCTGGCCATGTCCACGACGAACGGCACGCGCGCGATCGTGACCGCCGCCGACCGGTGCGAGCGGGTGCTGATCGCATCGCTCCTCAACCTGTCGGCCGTGACCGCGGCGGCGCAGGCCCACGGGGACGACGTCGCGATCTTCTGCGCTGGAGTGAAGGGATCGTTCGCGCTCGACGACAGCTACGTCGCCGGGCGCATCGCGGGACAGCTCGGCGACGACCGGAGCGACGCGGCGGAGGCGGCGGTGCGCCTCGCCGCGTCGTATGCGACCGCTCTCGAGGCGTTCCGCGCCTCGCGCAGCGGGCGCAACCTGATCAACCACGGTCCCGAGCTCGAGGCGGACATTCCGTACTGCGCTCGCGAGAGCGTGCTCGACGTCGTCCCGCGGCTCCGCGGCATGTTCGGGGTTGCCGCCGAGATCGCCCTGTAGGGCGCGGTCCGGTGCGCGTCGCGGTCGTCCTCTTCACCCGCGACCTCCGTGTCCACGACAATCCCGCACTCGCGCGTGCGGTCGAGGAGGCCGAGCACGTCCTGCCGGTCTTCGTGCACGACGAAGGGATCGGGCGGACTCGCTACGGCGGTGCGCCGAACCGGCGGGCGTTCCTTCTCGAGGCGCTCGGAGATCTCGACGCGACGCTCAGGTCGCTGGGAGGCGCACTCGACGTCCGCGACGGTGATGTCGTCGCCGAAACCGTCCGCGCGGCCCGGGAGGTGGGTGCGACCACCGTCTTCGCGAGCGCCGACGTCAGCCCGTACGCGGTCGCGCGCGAGAGGCTGCTCGGCGCCGAGCTCGACCTCCGCCTGGTCGACGGCACCTTCGTCGTCCCGGCCGGAGAGGTGACGCCGGCCGGAAACGACCACTACCAAGTCTTCTCTCCCTACCATCGCGCCTGGTCGCAGGTGCCCTTCGGCACGCCCGAGCCGACGCCGCGCTCGCTCAGGCTTCCCGCGGCCGCGCGCGTCCGGCCCGAATCCCCGCCGACCGTGGCCACGGCGATCGATCTCCAAGGTGCGTCGACCCAGAGGATGGTCGGCGGCGAGACCGCCGGGGTCGAGCGGGCGAGCTCCTGGTTACGAGCGCAGCTCGACGGGTACGGCTCCGGTGGGCACGACGCCGTTGCGGCGGATGCGACGTCGCGGCTCTCGCCCTACCTGCACTTCGGCTGTATCTCGGCGCGGGCGCTCGCCGTCCGCGCGCGGGCGCTGGGAGGCGAGGCGTTCGTGCGCCAGCTCTGCTGGCGGGACTTCTACGCGCAGATCCTCTTTGCGCAGCCGCGCACCCAGGTCGACGACATGCGACCGCGTGGGGATCGCTGGCTCGACGATCCCGACGCGCTCGACGCCTGGAAGGAGGGTTTGACGGGCTATCCGCTCGTCGACGCCGGGATGCGGCAGCTGCGGGCGGAGGGATGGATGCACAACCGGGCCCGCATGGTCGCGGCGTCGTTCCTCGTCAAGGATCTCGGCATCGACTGGCGCGAGGGCGCGCGGCACTTCTTCGACCTCCTCCTCGACGGCGACGTCGCGCAGAACATCGGCAACTGGCAATGGGTCGCGGGAACCGGTGTCGACACGCGCCCGAACCGCATCTACAACCCCGCGGCACAGCTGAAGAAGCTCGATCCCGAAGGAGAGTACGTTCGACGCCACGTGCCCGAGCTCGCGGACGTTCCCTCCCGGGCGATCTCGCAGCCGGGGCTGCTGGCTCCGACATACCCGGCCCCGATCGTCGATCACGCGACTGCCGTCGAGGCGTTCCGGCGTCGCCGGGGCGTCGAGTAGGTTCCCCGGGATGACGATCGACCCGCAGGAGCGACGGAGTCGTGCCACGTCGTTCGCGGGAGTCGCCGACGCCTACGAGCGATCGCGCCCCGGCTACCCGGACGACGCGGTGCGGTGGCTCGTCGGCGAGAGCTCACTCGACGTCGTCGATCTCGGCGCGGGCACCGGCAAGCTCACGCGCTCGCTCGTGGCGCTCGGCCATCGGGTCACGGCGGTCGAGCCGCTGCCGGAGATGATCGCGTACCTCCGTGCTGCCGTTCCAACGGCGACGGCGGTGGAAGGCGGGGCAGAGGCGATCCCGCTTCCGGATGCGAGTGCCGACGTCGTGGTCTGCGCCCAGGCGTTCCACTGGTTCGATCACGGCCCGGCGTTGCGCGAGATCGCCCGGGTGCTGCGGCTGGGCGGCACGATCGCCCTCGTCTGGAACACACGTGACGAGCGTGAGCCGTGGGTTGCACAGCTGAGCGAGGAAGCGCTTGCGACCGAGGGCTTCGAGGAACGAGATGCTGCTGCCCCGATCGCGGCGAGCGGGCTGTTCGAACCGGTGCAAAGGGCGGCATTCCCACACGTGCAGCAGCTCGACCGTGCGGGGCTCGTCGACCTCGTGGTGTCCCGGAGCTACTGCGCGGCGTTGACGCCCGAGGAACGTCGCCCGGTGCTCGACGGCGTCGAGCGGATCTTCGAGGAGCATCAGGCCGGCGGGTTGGTCGCGTTGCCGTACGTGACCGAGTGCTTCCGTGCGTTGCGGCTCTGACCGGACGCCGCTCGAGCCGCGCTCGTGTTCCCCTCACCTTGGCTCCCGCGGACACCTTGACACACGAACATGTGTTCGTGTACAACTGAGAGCTCAGTGATCGCCTGTCTCCTCATTCCCGGATTTGCGCTGCGGGCCGCGTTGCGCTCCCGGCCGAGGCTCGCACTCGAGCCGGCGGCGCTCGCGCCCGAGCCGGGGAGGGAGGCGCTCGTCGGACCCGTCACGGCAGCGGCCGAGGCCGCCGGCGTGCAGGCCGGCATGCGGATGGGGGAGGCGCTTGCAACCTGCCCGGAGCTCGTGCTGATCGAGCAGGACCCGGCTGCGGTCGAACAGGAGTGGGAGGGAGTGCTGCGCCGGCTCGAGGGAGCAGGCTTTGCCGTCGAATCCACCGAGTCGGGTCTCGTCACGTTCCAGACCGACGGGGTGGAGCGGCTCTACGGAGGGGTGGAGCCGGCACTTGCCAGGGCGCTCGCCGCCGTTGGGGCTGCCTGGGACCCACGCGCAGGCGTGGGTGCGCGTCGCTTCGTCGCCCTGGCGGCGGCGAGCGTGGCACGACCCGGACAGGTAGTGATCGTCGAGGGGAAGGAGGAGCAGGGCTTCCTGGAGCCGCTCCCCCTCTCGCTGTTGCCGCTTCCGTCGAACCGGTACGCCGAGCTCGAAGGGCTCGGGGTACGCCGGCTCGGCGAGCTGGCGTCGCTTCCCGGCGGCGCTGTCGAGGAGCGGCTGGGGCCGGAGGGGAAGCGGGCGTGGAGCCTCGCAGGCGGGGGGCGTCAGAGTGCGCACCCTCGCGTGCGCGGGCGATCGCCTGCGGCAGAGCTGGCCGAAGCGCTCTCCTTCCCCGAGGCGGTCGCGAACGAGTTGACGCTCCGGCGGGCCTTCGGGGCGCTGCTCGACCGGCTTCTCGCCCGGCCGGAGCGGGGAGGGCGGCCGTTGCGGAAGGTGGCGCTGTCGGCCCGGCTCGTGGGTGGAGGCTCGTGGCGGCGGGCAACGACGTTGCGCGAGGCGACCGCCGATCGTGGCCGGCTGCGGTCGGCGCTCGGCCCCAAGCTGCTCGAGCTCCCGGGGCCGGTGCTGGAGCTCCGGCTGGAGGCGGTAGAGCTCGCCGACGACGTCGGCCATCAGCTCGCGCTCGTGCCTCCGGAGGGGGAGGAGATGAGTGGACGACTGCGTGAAGGGCTGCAGCAGGTGCGGGCCAGCACCGGAGCCGGCTCGGTCTGCGCAGTGGTGGAGGTGGCGCCGTGGTCGCGTATTCCGGAAACGCGCGCGCTCGTCGTACCGCGCGACATGTGAGCGGCGGCAGCGTTGGCAGGCTCGAGTCGGCCGCCAGGGCTCCCTTCTGGAGTGAGTCGTGAGCGCCGTCGGTGGATCCTGGGCCAGCCGCCCACATGCGCTGTCGCGTGCGACCGCAGGCCGCTTGAATGCCCCGCGTCCGGCTCTCGTCGAGAACGGCGTCGACGGCACTCCCTGCGTCGTCAATCGCGAGCAGGTCGCATTCGTGCGTGAGGAGTGGCGCGTCGTCGATCGCTGGTGGACGGAGGAGCCGGTCGACCGGCGCTACTTCGAGGTGGTGCTCGAGTCGGGCCAGAACGTGTGCGTCTATCGCGATCGGGAGCGTGGCTGTTGGTTCAGTCAGCGGGGGGCGTGAGGGCGCCCATTCCCGTGCGCGCGGATCCTGAAGCTGGGAACCTGCGGTTCCAACCGGCATTCCGTTGCTCGTCGGCTGGTGTCCGACCTCAGTCGGGCGCCAGGGTATCCGCGGGCGGCACCGAATGATCCTGGCCGAGCGCCTCGTAGGCGAGCGCTTCCCACTCGTCCGCCTGCGAGGAGGGCACGACGACCCATTGCCGGAACGCCTCGCCCCGGCCGGACGGGTCGAAGAGATGCGCGCCGGGCAACGCCAGGGCACGTCGATGCACTTCCGTGTCGGTCAGCTTGAACACCATCCCCGTGCGGGAAAGCCCGAACACGATGTTCCCCGAGCGCTTCACGCACGGCATCCCGAACACCTTCCCGGCTCGCATGTCGTCGTGCCAGGCACAGATCGCGTCGACGATGTCCTCGTAGCGCTCGAGCCCGGATCTCGGCATCTGCCCCGGGCTCCTTCCGATCAGATCCCGAGCGAGCGGGCGACCACGCGCGCCGGGGACGCGCCACCGTCCGTTGGTGGTTCGTGCTGGTCGAAGTCGGGGTTTTGCCCACGGATGTATCCGCCGAAGCCGCAGGCGGGTGCATGGAAGTTGAAGAAGCGAGCGGGCGTCTCGTCGACGTTCGCAAACGAGTGGACGACGTCGGGGGGGACGAGGACGAATGTTCCGGCCGGTGCGCGAAGCGCTCCGTCGGTGAAGGTGAGCGTCAGTGCCCCCTCGACCACGAGGAATGCATCGGCGTGATCGTGATGGACGTGCGGATCGGGGCCACGCCGACCGGGCCCGTATGTCGACTCCGTCACGGCGAGGTGCTCGGTCTCGACGAGGAGCCGCACGCGCCGCTCGGGCCTGTCGGCGATCACCTCCCCGTCCAATCCGCCACGGGCGCTCACGATCGATCCGCTTCCGCCCGCCGCGGGAGGTGCCTGCTGATCGAATGCCGCTCGCGCACGCGTGAGCTCTTCCTCGCTCGCGGCCGCGGACAGCGTGCGCACGAACGTTCCGTAGCCGCACGACGGCGTGTGGAGATCGAGGAACCGTGCCGCTCCGTCCGTGCGAAACGTGTGTACCACGCCTGGAGGTACGACGACCCACGTGTCGGCCCCTGCGACCGTCTCGCCCCCTGCGAGCTGGAGACGGAGCGTCCCATCGAGGACGTAGAACACCTCCGTGTGCCCGACGTGGATGTGGGGCGGTGGTGTCGGGCCGGTACCGGCCGCGAAGCGCGAGCCCGAGATCGCGAGATGCGCGTGGTCGGCGAGCAACTCGACAGCGGCGTCCATCCCGCTGACGAGCGTCTCGGCAGGCTCGACTCTCGGTGTCATGGGGGCAGAGCATATGGGCGCTGAGTACGTCGAGCTCCACTGTCACTCGTCGTACTCGTTCCTCGACGGAGCCTCGCTTCCCGAGGAGCTCGCAGCACGGGCCGCGGAGCTCGGCTATCCGGCTCTCGCCCTCACGGATCATGACGGCGTCTGCGGCTCGCTCGAGTTCGCCCACGCCGCGAAGTCCCTCGGCATACGACCGATCACCGGGGCAGAGGTGACGCTCGACGACGGCTCGCACGTGACGTTGCTCGTCGAGACGAGCCGAGGCTACGCGAACCTGTGTCGTATCCTCACCCGGGCGCACGCCGGCACCCGGCGGGAAGGTCGCGAGGATCGCGAGCCGCTCGCACCGTCCGTGGCTCAGCGGTTCGTCGAGGAGCATGCAGAGGGCCTCGTCTGCCTCTCAGGCTGTGCCCGCGTCGGCCTCGCCACGCGGAACCCGGGCGCGGCTGCCGGTCTCGCACGTGCGTTCGGCAGAGAGCGCTTCCTCGTCGAGCTGCAGCGACCGTACGAGCGCGGCGACGTCCGGCGCAATACCGCACTCCGCGATCTCGCCGAGCACCTCGGTGTCGACACGATCGCGACCGGCAATGTCCACGCCCACGCGCCGCGTCGCACGCTCCTCCAGGACACGCTCGTCGCGATTCGCTGTCGCACCTCACTCGACGGCTGCGAGCAAGAGCGGCGCGGCAACCGGGAGAGCGTTCTCCATGCACCGGCCGAAGCTGCCGTGCGCTTTGGGGGCATCGAGCCGGCTGCGGCAGCCCGCACGGTCGAGATCGCAGAGCGCCTTCGGTTCGACCTCACCCAGGAGCTCGGCTACCGCTATCCGGACTTCTCCGACGGCATCGACCCGGCGATCCGCCGACTGGCTGCGATCTGCAACGACGCTTTCGCCGATCGCTACCCGCCCCGGAACAGGGGATTGCTCCGGCAGGCGAGAGACCGGCTCGATACGGAGCTCGCACTCATCGACGAGCTCGGGCTCGCAGGGTTCTTCCTGCTCCACTGGGAAGTGCTCGAACTGGCACGCGAATGTGCCTCCCGTGTCCGCGGCCGCGACTCGCCTCGTCGATTCCTGCCGCCCGGCCGTGGGCGGGGGAGCTCGGTCGGCTCGATCGTCTGCTACTTGACGGGGCTCTCCCACGTCGACCCGGTAGCGAACGATCTCTCACTCGGCCGATTCCTCAATCGTGAGCTCGCCTCCGTTCCCGACATCGACCTCGACTTCCCGCGAGACATCCGGGAGAAGCTCATCGTTGCCGTGACGGAACGGTACGGCAACGAGCATGCCGCGCTCGTTGCGAGCTTCGCCACCTATCGCTCGAGGGGCGCGATACGCGACGTCGGCAAGGCGCTCGGGTTGCCCCAGGCGGATCTCGAGCGGCTCTCCCGGCTGACCGACGGCTGGACGGCCTCACGGATCGCCGAGGAGGTCGACGCCCTACCGGACGCCGAGCGCAAGCTCGTCTCGAAGCGGTGGCGGGCGTTTCGGTTTCTCACCGGAGAGATCGCCGGCCTGCCGCGACACATCTCGCAGCATCCGGGCGGAATGGTCATCTCGACGCGGCCGCTCATCGATCTCGTGCCGGTCCAGCCTGCAGCGATGGCTGGACGCCAGCTCTGCCAGTGGGACAAGGATTCCTGCGCCGATGCGGGATTCCTCAAGATCGACCTGCTCGGCCTCGGCATGCTCTCGGCCGTCGAGGAGTGCGTCGAGAGCATCGCGAGGGCGTACGGCTCGCCGATCGACCTCTCGCGAATCCCGCTCGACGACGCGAACGTGTTCGGGGAGATCCAGCGTGCGGACACGGTCGGGACCTTCCAGATCGAGAGCCGCGCCCAGATGCAGAGCCTGCTGCGCACGAAGCCCGAGACGATCGACGACCTCACCGTCCAGGTGGCGCTCGTGCGGCCCGGCCCCATCCAGGGCAAGGCGGTGCATCCCTACATCGAGAACAGGCGGCTGTTGCGCGAAGATCCGACGTTCGTCTACCCCGTCGACCACGAGCTGCTCCGGGAGCCCCTCCGCGCGACGCTCGGCGTCGTCGTCTTCCAGGATCAGGTGCTCGACGTCGCCATCGCGCTCGCGGGCTTCACGGTGGGAGAGGCGGAGGGATTGCGCCGCGCGATGAGTCGCAAGCGGAGCCGGGAAGCACTCGAATCCCACCGGGTGCGCTTCATCGAGGGCGCCGTCCGCAACGGCGTCACCGAGAAGGCTGCAGATCTCGTCTACGACAAGCTCGTCGGCTTCTCGGGCTTCGGCTTCCCGAAGTCCCACGCCGCTGCGTTCGGAATGCTCGCCTACCAGTCGCAGTGGCTCCGGCATCACTACCCGGCCGAGTTCCTCTGCTCGCTGCTGAACGCGCAGCCGATGGGCTTCTACCCGCCGGCAAGCCTCGTTCGCGACGCCCAGCGGCGCGGGGTGGAGGTGTGCCCGCCCGACGTCAACCTGAGCGAGGCCGAGTGTGCGCTCGTCCCGGCCACCGAGTCTTGTGTCGAATCACCACAATCCCAGCAGGCCGTGCGCGTCGGGCTCGCGTACGTCCAGTCGGTGGGGAAGGACGAGGCCGCGGCCCTCGTGGCGGAGCGGACGGCGAATGGCCTCTATCGGGACGTGGGTGATCTCGCGCGACGCACCTCGCTCTCGAAGGAGGGCCTCGTGGCTCTCGTCGAGGGAGGAGCGTGCGACGGCTTCGGCCCCAGACGGCGCGATCTCCTCTGGGAGCTCGGCCTTGCCACCCGACCCACCTCCGTCCCCGGCACGCAGGGCACGGCGAAACAGCTGACGCTCTCGCTGGACCCGACGGCCGCGACGCCGGAATTGCGCGATCTGACGCGCTGGGAGCGAATGGCGGCCGACTACCGGCTGACCGGGTTGTCCGTCGGCATTCATCCCTTTCAGCTCCTGCGGCCGCATCTCCCGGATGGAACGCTGCGGAGCGACGAGCTGCATCGGGCCGCTCATCGGTCGCACGTGGCCTACGCCGGCCTTGCGATCGCGAGGCAGCGGCCCTCCACCGCCAACGGCATCGTGTTCATGCTGCTCGAGGACGAGTGCGGCCAGGTGAACCTGATCGTTCCCAAAGACGTGTACGAGCAGCATCGGGCGATCGTCCGTAACGAGTCGTTGCTCCTTGCCCGTGGTCGCTACGAGAGCGTCGGAGAGAACCGCAACATCCTCGTCTCGGCGATAGAGACCCTTGCCGCGCTGGCACGCACTGTGGCCGATCTCGATCTCGGCGCGTCACTGCCACGCGCCCATCATTTCGGGGGGCGCTGACGCCTGGCGGCAGCGATCCGCCTCTCAGCTCACTGCATCGCCGGCGACCCGGCGGACCTCGTCCAGCGTCGTGACTCCGGCCACTGCGAGCCGGAGGCCGTCCTCGCGGAGAGTGAGCATCCCCTGGGAGATGGCCATCGCCTCGATCTCTCGTGTCGGGGCGCCGATGAGGTACGCGATCTCGTCCGTCATCGTCATCACCTCGAAGAGTGGCACCCGGCCCCGATATCCCGTTCCTCCGCATTCGTCGCAGCCCACCGCCTTGCAGAGACGGAGGTCGCCGAAGCTCGAGGGAATTCCGAGCGCCCCCATCGTCTCGGGATCCGGCTCCGTGGGCTCGGAGCACGTGGTGCAGACACGGCGGACGAGACGCTGCCCGATGAGGCAGTTGATGGACGTGGCAAGGATGCTCGCCTCGATGTTCATGTCCCTGAGCCGCTCGATCGCCGATGCCGCGGTCTGCGCGTGGAGCGTCGTGAGCACGAGGTGCCCCGTCATCGCAGCCCGGAACGCGATCTGGGCGGTCTCCTCGTCGCGAATCTCGCCGACGAGGATGACATCGGGATCCGACCGCAGAACGGTTCTGAGACCATTGGCGAAGCTCAGACCTGCGCGGGGGTTGACCTCGATCTGGTCGAGCCCTGCCGCGCGATATTCGACCGGGTCCTCGATCGTCGTGAGCTGGCGGTCCGGCGTGTTGAGAACCTGCAGGCACGTGTAGAGCGTCGTCGTCTTGCCCGATCCCGTCGGGCCCACGACGGCGATCGCTCCGAACGGTTGAGCGATGGCACGCTCGAGTGCGGCGCGGCTGCGCGGCCACATGCCGAGCGCGTCGAGCGAGTCGGGCGCCTCTCCCTGTGAAAGGATGCGCAGCGTTACCTTCTCACCGTGGGTCGTCGGCAGGATCGCGATCCGTACGTCGACGGCTTCTCCGTCCCGCTTGATCGACACGCGCCCGTCCTGTGGCGCTCGACGCTCGGCGATGTCGAGGCCACCCATGATCTTGAGTCGGCTCGCCACCGCCGTGCCCTGCGTTCCCGCGATCGAAGTCAGGTCTCGCATGACGCCGTCGACGCGGACCCGCACGTGGAGCCGCCGCTGCTGCGGCGTGAAGTGGATGTCGGACGCACCGAGGTCGAGAGCTTTCGATATCGCCCGGTTGATGAACACGACCGCCGGGGTGTCGTGGTTCAGGTCGAGAACCGTCGCGTCGTCCTCGGTCTCGGCTGCGGTGGTGACGACGTCCTCGATGTCGATCGTCGAGCTGTCGTTCAACTTCGTGATCGCGGCTTCGATGAGGTCCGGAGCGGCCACGCACACGCGAATCGGCATCCCGAGGGCGAGCCGAAGCTCGTCGGAGAACATCACGTTGGTCGGGTCGGAGACGGCTACGACCACGTAGCCGTCCTCGGCGATCTTGATCGGGATCGCACCGTAGCGTCGTGCGAGTGGCTCGGGTAGGAGCAGAGCGGCGTCGAGCTCAATCGACGCGATGTCGAGCTCGATGAACTCCAGATCGTGCTGCTCTGCCAGGACTCGCGTGACCTGGAGGCGCGACGCAAAGCCGTTCGTGACGAGGATCTCGCCCAGACGGAGCTCCGGCTTGAGGCGCTTCTCCAGGAGTGCGATCTCGAGTTGCTCCGGTGTGACCGCACCGTCGCGTACGAGAAGGGTCCCGAGCGCCGGCCACGGGTTCCGAGCTGCTTCCATGCTGTGCCTATCGGCAGCTTGGCTCCCCTAGTTGAGGGATCCTGTCGAGTTCCGATCGGCGCCCAGGATCGTGGCGCTGACCTCCGCTCTCGGACTGGGCCCGGCGGGCACTCGCGGACGACTCGTTCCTTCGACCGACGTTCTCGATTCGGTCGCCGAGTCGTGGCCGACGACCGCGTCTCCCGTAGCCCGCGCCGATGCTATCCTTCACTCACCGCATTTCAGGGCTTGACGAAATGGGCGCACGAGCGCCCATTTTTGTTGAGGAAACGTGCTCGAGGAAGCGTCTTCTCGAACGAACAGGAGACAGGATGGCAGACATGCTCGCGACCGAACGAAGGCTCTCCCGGGACATCGTCCCGGTGGTGGAGCGCGCGGTCCCGGGCGTCGAGGTCCTCGCCGTCGAGTTGCTCTCACCGAGCCGGTTCTGCGTGTACGTCGATCATGCGGCAGGGGTGGATCACGCGCTCTGCACGCGCGTGACCGAGATCCTCTCCGACTATCGGGGATCGTTCACGATCGACGTCTCGTCTCCGGGTCTCGAGCGGCCGCTCCGTCGTCCGGAGCACTTTCGCGCTGCGATCGGGCGGGACGTTCAGATCCGAACGGCCGGGGAGATCTCGGGGAAGAAGAAGTTTCGCGGCCCGGTCGTGGCCGCGTCGGAGCGGAGTCTCCGGATCGCCGACGGCGACGGTGAGCTCGACATCCCGTACGACGCAATCGTCCGGGGCAACCTGATCGATGAGGGATAGGTGACGACATGACCCAGGAAATCATGGAAGGCATTCGCACGATCGAGCGCGAGAAGGGCATCGAGGCCGGAACGCTCGTGGCCGCGCTCGAGGATGCGCTCCTCGCGGCGTACAAGAAGACGCCGGGCGCGTCCCGACACGCCGAGGTGATCCTCGACGACGAGGGAGACTTCCGCGTGTTCTCGATCGAGATCCCGGCCGACCTCGAGGAGCGCCTGGTCGACGAGGCGCGCGAGGCCGCCATCGACGAGCTCGAGCGGATCGAGGAGGAGACGGGCGAGCGACAGCACACGCTGATCAGCGACGCCGACCTCGAGCTCGACTGGACGCAGGTTCCGGAGGAGCTGATGGTTCGAGCCGACGCCACGCCCGAGGGCTTCGGCCGCATCGCGGCGATGACCGCCAAGCAGGTCATCCAGCAGCGCATCCGCGAGGCGGAGCGCATGATGATGTACGACGAGTACATCGACCGGCAGGGCGAAGTCGTCACCGGGATCGTCCAGCAGGCAGGCGATCGCAACAACGTCCTGGTCGATCTCGGGCGAGTGGAAGCGCTCCTCCCGCGATCCGAGCAGGTCGACGGCGAGCGCTACGAGCAAGGCTCGCGGATCAAGGCCGTGATCACCGAAGTCCGGTCCGGCACGAAGGGCCCGCAGGTGATTCTCTCGCGCCGCGATCCGGAGCTCATCAAGACGCTGTTCGAGCTCGAGGTCCCTGAGATCGCGGACGGCCTCGTGGAGATCCGCGGCGTCGCCCGTGAGCCCGGGTATCGGTCGAAGATCGCGGTCGAGTCCCACACGCAAGGTGTCGACCCTGTCGGCGCATGTGTCGGCCCGCGCGGCTCGCGCGTGCGCATGGTCGTGTCGGAGCTCCGTGGCGAGAAGATCGACATCATCCCCTGGAACTCGGAGCCGGCCCGGTTCGTCGCCAAGGCGCTCTCGCCGGCACGCGTGCGCGAGGTCTACATCGACGACGACACACGTGAGGCGACCGTTGTCGTCCCCGACGACCAGCTCGCTCTTGCGATCGGCAAGGAGGGGCTGAACGCCCGCCTGGCGGCACGGCTCACGGGATGGAAGGTCGACATCCAGTCGGACACCGAGTTCGCGAAGGCCGAGGCGGAGGCCGCGTACGCGGGTGAGGACGACACGCAGGAGTTCTCCGGGCGATGCGCGGCGATGCTCTCGAACGGCAAGCGATGCCCGAACGCCGCCTTGCCCGGATCGCACTACTGCGGGGTGCCTGCACACCAGGCGCTACACGGCACGGTGCCTCCGGCCCCGCTTCCCGAGGACGATGCCGGCGACGAGGCCGACCGGGTCGTGGCCGACGTGGCGGACGAGGTCGTCACGGAGATCGCCGTGGCCGAGGCCGTACTCGACGAGCTCGTCGAGGAGGCGGTGCTCGCCGGGGAGATCACGATCGACGAGGCCGTCGTCCTCGAGGACGAGATCGAGGAAGCGGGGGTCGAGATCGCCGCCGAGGAGATCGCAGCCGCGGTCGCCGAGATCGCCGAGGAGGACGAGTCTCCTGCAGCATGACCGCTTCGCCCGAGAGGACGTGCGTGGGCTGTGGTCGCAAGGCGCCACAGTCGGATCTGCTGCGCTTCGGGGCGGTCGACGGGAGGCTCCGGGCCGGGCGCTCGATACCCGGTCGCGGGGCGTACACGTGCCGCCGGCTCGTCTGCTTCGAGCGCGCGGTCGCGTCGCGCGGCTTCAATCGGGTGCTGCGCCGCACCGTGATCGTCGATCCGCAACTCGAGCGCCACTACACTGAGAGCTGATGGCTGACGAACCCAACAAGCCGAGTCGCCCGATCCGCCCACGCGGAGGCCCTTCCGGCCGCAAGCGCCGTGTCGTCATCGACGGCGGCAACACGCGGGGCCGCGACGGCCGTCAGGCACGGGACCGCGGCGCGTCGCAGGAGACCCAGACGCGCCAGCAGCCGGTCGCGGCGCCCACGGGGCCCGTTACCGTCCCGTCGGGGGTCAGCGTCAAGGACCTGTCCGCGGCCCTGGGGATCACGGTCGCCCAGATCATCAAGATCATGATGGGTCTCGGCGAGATGGTGACGATCACCCAGTCGCTCAGCGACGACTCCGTCCTTCTGATCGCGACGGAGGTCGAGCGCGAGGTCGTGATCAAGCATGCCGCCGACGACGACTCGGAGCCCGAGGTGTACGAGGACGCGGAATCGGACCTCGCCGCCCGCCCTCCGGTGGTCACGATCATGGGCCACGTCGACCACGGCAAGACGACGCTCCTCGATGCGATCCGGGAGACGTCCGTCGTCGACACCGAGGCGGGAGGCATCACCCAGCACATCGGGGCGTATCAGGCCGTCCTCGACGGACGCCGGATCACCTTCCTCGACACGCCCGGCCACGAGGCGTTCACCGCGATGCGCGCCCGCGGTGCGAAGGTGACCGACATCGCGATTCTCGTCGTCGCCGCCGACGACGGCGTGATGCCGCAGACGCGCGAGTCCATCTCGCACGCACGCGCCGCAGGGGTGCCGATCGTGGTCGCGGTCAACAAGATCGACGTCCCGAATGCCAACCTCGACCGGGTTCGCTCCGAGCTCGCGACAGAGGGCCTGCAGCCCGAGGAATGGGGTGGCACGACGCAGTTTGCCGAGGTCTCGGCCAAGCAACGGTTGAACCTCGACGAGTTGCTCGAGAAGCTCTTGCTCGTTGCGGACGCAGAGCTCGACCTGCGCGCAAACCCGAGCGCCGAGGCGTCCGGCCCGATCATCGAGTCTCGCCTCGACATCGGTCGTGGCCCCGTGGCGACGATGCTCGTGCACCGCGGAACGCTGCGTGTGGGCGACGCGATCGTCGCGGGGGACGCATCCGGCAAGGTGCGTGCCCTCTACGACTACAAGGGCGAGAAGGTGAAGGAGGCGGGTCCCGGCGAGCCCGTCGAGATCCTGGGATTCGATCGTCCACCCCCGGCCGGCGAGCTGGCCCGTGTCGTCGAGCACGAGCGGCTCGCGAAGGACCTCGCGCAGAAGCGCGCCGGTCGGCTCCGCCGCGAGCAGCTCGCCCAGCGCTCGACGCGTGGTGTGTCGCTCGAGAGCCTCTTCACCCAGATGCAGGAGGGCGTCGTCCAGGACCTCAACATCGTCCTCAAGGGCGACGTGCAGGGCTCGGTCGAAGCCCTGCTCGGGGAGCTCGGCAAGATTCAGCACTCCGAGGTGCGTGTCAACGTGATCCATACCGGCGTCGGGGGCATCACGGAGAACGACGTCAACCTCGCATCGGCGTCGAACGCCCTGGTGATCGGCTTCAACGTGCGTCCGAGTGCCGAGGCCCGCGCGCTCGCCGAGCGCGAGGGCGTCGACATTCGCACCTACCGCGTCATCTACCAGCTGACGGACGAGATCCAGCAGGCACTCGTCGGCATGCTCTCTCCGGTCCAGACCGAGGAGACGATGGGGGAGGCCGAGGTGCGTGCCCTGTTCAAGGTCTCGCGTCTCGGCACGATCGCAGGCTGCATGGTCACGTCCGGAACGATCCGGCGCAACGCGCAGGTTCGTGTCGTCCGCGACGGAACCGAGATCTACGACACGTCGATCGCCCAGCTGAAGCGATTCAAGGACGACGCGCGCGAGGTCACCGAGGGATTCGAGTGCGGAATCCTGCTCGACGGGTACAACGACCTCAAGGAGGGCGATATTCTCGAGGCCTACGAGACCAAGCAGGTCGAGCGGACGGATCTCGCCGAGGCCGCCCGCGTGCCTGCCGCCGAGCCGGACGACGCAACGGCTGACGCCGACGACGAGTGACGCGGCCGGCCGTTTCGGCCTTCAGCCGCGCGGAGATCTCCTGCGACCGCTTGAATACGACCGTGGCGACGGGCTTCATCGGCATCTATACGTTCGAGATCCACCTTCCCGAGAGCCATTCCCTGAAGGAGAAGCGCATGGTGCTGCGGTCTGTCAAGGCGCAGCTCGTCAACCGCACCGCGTGCTCGATCGCGGAGGTCGATCACCATGACGTGTGGCAGCGATCGCGGCTGACATTCGCGTGCGTCGCGCGCGAGGCCGGCGAGGCGGAGCGTCTCCTCGACACGGCCGAGCGGTGGCTCGCCGGGCAGGAATTCGATCTGGTCTCGTACGACCGTGATCTGGTGAGCCTCGATGACTAGGAACCCCTCGCGCTCGCCGCGCATGCGTCGCGTGGACGAGGCGATCAAGGCGGTCGTCTCCGAGACGATCCCGTCGCTGAAGGATCCGCGAATCGGCTTCGTCACGGTGACGGGCGTCGTCACCACGTCCGACCTGGCTCAGGCGACCGTGTGGCTGAGCGTCTACGGGGGCTCGAAGCAGCGGCAGGCGACGCTGACGGCGCTCGAGGGTGCTGCGGGCATCCTCCAGGCGCGCGTCAATCACGATCTTCATCTGCGCCGGACTCCCCACCTGATCTTCCAATACGATCCGTCGGTCGAGGACGGTGTTCGCATGTCGAAGCTGATCGACGATCTCGACCCGGGGCCAGAGGACACGAGCGGCGATGACGACGACAGCTGACCTCGCGGCGGTGCTCGACGCCGTCCGCTCGAACGACCGGTTCCTCGTCACCTCGCACGAGAGCCCGGACGGCGACGCGCTCGGCTCGCTTCTCGCCATGCACCTCGCTCTCGTCGAGCTCGGGAAGGAAAGCTCCATGGTGATCGTCGGCCAGGGGCCGTTGCCTGGCGAGTACGCGTTTCTCGACCTCGAGGCCGCGGGCCTGCTCTCCGAGGTTCCAGGCGACGTGGCGAGTCGGGTGCTCGTCGCGGTCGACTGCGCGCAGGCCACCCGACTCACCGACCCGCGCCTCCTCGAAGCGCCGCTCGTCCTCAACATCGACCATCACCACGACAACAGTCGCTTCGGCTCCGTGAACCTCGTGGTCGACGGCGCATCGTCGACGGCCGAGGTCCTCGCAGACGTTTTCGCCGGACTGGGGGTGACGTCGACTCCCTCCATCGCCGAGGCGCTCTACACGGGCCTCGTCACCGATACCGGTCGGTTCCAGTACACGAACACGACGCCGAAGTCGCTGCGTCTGGCCGCGGATCTGCTGGAGGCCGAGGCCGATGCGCAACGCATCTTCCAGGCGGTCTACGAGTCCATGCCCTTCCCGAAGATGCGGCTCCTGGCGCGCGCGCTCGAGCGCGCCGAGCTCCACGCGGACGGGCGTATCGTGATCTCCTACCTCGTTCGTGAGGACTTCGACGCTGTCGGAGCGCTCGAGCCGTACTCGGAGGGCATCATCGACGTGCTCCGTGGCGTCGAGGGCGTCGAGCTCGCCGCTCTCGTCCGCGAGCCCCCAAGGGACAGCGGGCCGAGGCGAAAGGTGTCGCTGCGCTCGTCGAGCGAGCGAATCGACGTGTCGGTCATCGCGCGCAAGTCGAGTGGAGGTGGGCACCGGCAGGCGGCCGGATTCTCGAGCGACCTCCCACTCGAGGCCGTCATCGCCTTCATCCTCGACGAGTACGCGGCGCTCGAAGCCCAGCACGGTTGAGCGAGGCACCGCGATGGCGATCCCCAAAGGGCTCGAGCCGACCGGCGTGATCCTCGTCGACAAGCCGGTCGGGCCGTCGTCGTTCGCGGTTCTCGCGGGCGTGCGCGCGGAGACGCGGGCGAAGACCGGTCACGCAGGGACGCTCGATCCCTTCGCGAGCGGGCTCCTGCTCTTGTTGTCCGGAAGGGCAACGAGACTGGCATCATGCTTCGTCGGGCTGTCAAAGCGCTATCTCACGGACGTCGATCTCACGCGGCGCACGACGACCGGCGATCCGGAGGGTGCGCCGTTGGACGCCCACGATCCGCCGGATCTCGAAACCCTCGAGTCGTGGCTCGAGGGCCTCCGCGGCGAGGTCGAGCTGCCGATCCCGACCGCTTCGGCCGTCAAGATCGGCGGCGAGCGCGCCTACCGGCTGCATCGCAGGGGGGTCGCCGTGGAGATGCCTCTGCGGCGCTCGCAGGTCGACGCGCTCGACGTTATCGCGTATAGAGACGGCATCGTCACCCTCGGCGCCTCGGTCAGCTCGGGAACGTACATCCGCTCGATTGCCGACGCTCTCGGCGGGTATTGCGTTGCCCTGCGGCGAACGGACGTCGGGCCGTTCAACGTCGCCGAGGCACGGTCGGACAGGGTACTCCCGCTCGAAGACGCACTCGCCAGGATCGGCATGACGCCGGCAGAAGCAGACGCCGACCGTCGAGAGCGAGCGGAGGCCGACCGACGCCGGTCCGCGAGTTCCGCGGGCGGGGCCGGGAGTCGACCGGAGCGAGACGCGTAGATGCGTATCGCGCATACACCAGGTCAGCTCGAGCGCCGGCCGCGCGCCGTTGCGATCGGCACCTTCGACGGAATGCACCGGGGCCATCGGGTGGTCGTTCAGGCTGCCATCGATACGGGCCTCGCGCCGACGGTGATCACGTTCGAGCCACATCCCCGGATCGCGCTCGGCAATCACGTCGAGCTGATCAGTACTCTCGAGCGCCGACTGGAGCTGCTCGACGAGGCAGGGGCGGAGGCAACGCTGATCGCGTCGTTCACACCCGAGTTGATGACGCTCGAGCCCGAGGTGTTCGCCGAGCGGTACCTCCGCGCGATCGGGGCGGAGGCGATCGCCGCCGGGGAGGATTTCCGCTTCGGCGCCCGCCGTCGGGGCGACCTCGCGCTCCTGGAGCATCTCGGATTCGAGATTCTCGAGGTCGCGATGGTCCCGGACGTCTCCTCGTCGGCGATCCGCATCGCGCTCCACGAAGGTGACGTTCGCGCGGCGGCGGCCATGCTCGGCCGCCCGTACGAGCTCGACGGCGTCGTCGTCTCGGGCGACCAGCGTGGAGGCACGCTGGGCTATCCGACGGCAAATCTCGCCATCGATCCGCACGCGATCTGCCCGCGATACGGCATCTATGCCGGTACGGCGCTCGAGCACCGCGCCGCGGTCTCCATCGGGACGAATCCTCACTACGGTGGCACCGAGCGGCGCATCGAGCCGTTCCTGCTCGACTTCGACGGCGATCTCTACGGGAAGAGACTCGTCGTCGAGGTATGGGAGCGCCTGCGCGACGAGCGTGCGTTCGCGTCGGAAGCGGACCTCGTGGCGCAGATCGGGCGCGACGTCGAGGCGACGCGCGCAGCCGTCCGCCCGCCGTCACCCGAGTGAGACCTGGGCCTCGCCGCCGAGCGCTGCCGGATTCAGCACCTGCTGTGGGCGCCCGGCCGCGAATGCCTCCACCTGGGCGAACGCCAGTCCGAAGTAGCTCTCGTACGTCTCCCAGGTCACGTACCCGACGTGCGGCGTGGCGAGCAGTGACGCATGCCGGAGGAGTGGATCGCGCGTCGCGGGCTCCTCGTCGAAGACATCGATCGCCGCCCGTCCGGGCCGGCCGGTGGCGAGGGCGGCATCGAGGGCCCCCTCCGCGACCAACGCAGCTCGTGCGGTGTTGACGAGCAACGCATCCGGCTTGGTGAGCCCGAGGAGCTCCGCCGTGACGATGCCCCGCGTCTCGGGCGTGAGCTTGAGATGCAGGCTCACGACATCGGAGCGCTCGAAGATCTCTGCGAGACCCGCAACCGCCTCGATGCCGTCGTCTCGAGCGCGCTCGAGCGATCCCGAGCGCCCCCACGCGAGCACGCGCATCCCGAGTGCGAGGCCGTAACGCGCGACGAGCCTGCCGATCGTCCCGTAGCCGACGATCCCGAGGGTGCGGCCGTGAAGCTCGACCCCGACGGTGGTCTGCCAGGTGCCCGAGCGGAGCGCTACTGACTCCTCGACGATGCGCCGAGACGAGGCGAGGACGAGCGCGAGGGTCAGTTCGGCCGGCGCATGGGGCGACCCGCCACCCGTGCTCACGACGATGCCGCGCTCGGTGCAGGCATCGACGTCGATGTGCGGTGTTCCGCGGCCGGTCTGGCAAATCAGGCGCAGTCGGGGCAGCAGGTCCAGCAGCTGAGCGTCGATCGGCGTTCTCTCGCGGATCAGGACGAGCGCCTCGGCGTCGCCGATCTGCGCTGCCCTGTCCGCGAGGTCCGCAGGACGGCGCGTCCGGACGACGATCTCGTGAACCGACCGGGCGGACACCTCGGAGAAGCACCGGAGCCGCTCGACGGCGCCCTGGTAGTCCTCCATGACGACGACCCTCACGATCCGACGCTAGTCGAACCGTCCGGCGGCCGTCAACGGCATCCGCTCGGTGCGGAAACCCGCATGGGTGCTACCATCCCGCCGGACCCTCTCTCGGCCGGCCGTGTCTTCCTTCACGCCGCGCTTGGAGTGTGGAATCTCGACACAGGAGGACGCATGCCCCTCACCAAGGAAGTCAAGCAGGAGCTGATCGACAAGCATGGCCGCACGTCGACCGACACGGGCTCGCCCGAGGTACAGGTCGCGATGCTGACCCGCCGCATCAATGACCTCACGGAGCACCTCCGTACGCACGCGAAGGATCATCACTCGCGTCGAGGTCTGCTGAAGCTCGTCGGGCGCCGTCGGCGGTTCCTCACGTACATGCAGAAGAACGACCTCGAGGGCTATCGCGCCCTCATCAAGGAACTGGGCCTGCGCCGGTAGGTCGACGACCGAGGCGCACGTCCCACCGGCGGAAGGTGGGTGTTTGATCGAGCCGTGCCAGGGAGCACGGTTGGCTCAAACTTCCACCTTCCGAAACAGAAGACGGAAGGAACAACACATATGAGCATCGCAACCGGGCGTCATGCCACGGTGTCGGTCGAGATCGGTGGTCAGGAGATCACGTTCGAGACCGGCAAGGTCGCGAAGCAGGCCGACGGCGCAGTCGTCGTCCGCTCCGGCGACACGATGATCCTCGCGACGGCCGTCGGTCGGCAGGAGGCCCGCCCCGATGCGGACTTCTTCCCGCTGACGATCGACGTCGAGGAGCGGATGTACGCGGCCGGCAAGATTCCGGGCGGCTTTTTCAAGCGGGAGGGAAAGGCGTCCGAGCGGGCGACCCTGACCGCGCGGATGATCGACCGCCCGATCCGGCCGCTCTGGCCGAAGGGCTTCCGCAACGAGGTGCAGGTCATCTGCACCGTCCTCTCCGCAGACATGGTCCACGGGCACGACATCCTCTGCATCAACGGTGCCTCCGCCGCGCTCGCCATCTCGCCGCTGCCGTTCCTCGGCCCGGTGGGAGCGGTTCGCGTGGCACGCATCGACGGCGAGCTCGTCGTCAACCCGACGCTCGTCGAAGCCGACGAGGACTCCGACCTCGACCTCATCGTCGTCGGGACGCGTGACGCACTCACGATGATCGAGGCCGGCGCCGACCAGGTGCCGGAGGACACGATGCTGGCCGCGTTCGAGCTCGCCCACGGCGAGATCAAGCGCATCTGCGATGTGATCGACGATCTTCGCGAGCAGGTCGGGAAGCCGAAGTGGGTCGATACGGCCCTCACCGCCGAGCTCCAGGCGTCGCACGGCGACGCGATCTGGCAGCGCATCCAGGCCGAAGGCCTCGCCGCGGCCGGCGCGATCATCGACGAGATCGTCGAGGCCACCTGCCCGGAGATCACGCTCGAGTCGACCGAGAGCGACATGGTGCAGGAGATGCAGACCCGCGCCGGCCTCGCGCTGATCCTCGACAAGCAGCGCCTCGTTGCCGTCGAGGGCCCTGTGCGCGAGCAGTTCGAGGCCGAGCTTCGCGAGCTGACGGACGCCGAGCAGGACTCCAAGTACCTCAAGTCCCGCAAGCGCTCGAATCTCTACGACCGCATCATCGACGGTGTGCAGCTGCCGTTCCCGGCCGGCGAGGAGTCGGGCGCGAAGGACGCCGCCACGAAGTCGTGGCTCAAGAAGGCGGCGGACGCGGTCTACAAGGACCTCGTGCGCAAGAAGATCGCCGTCGACAAGCGCCGTCCCGACGGCCGTGGCACGGAGGAGATCCGGCCCATCAACGTCGAGGTCGGGTTCGCCCCGCGGACGCACGGCTCCGGCCTCTTCACCCGCGGCGAGACGCAGATCCTGACGCTCTGCACGCTCGGCACGGCCAAGGAGGGCCAGCGGATCGACGATCTCTCCCTCGAGCAGGATCGCCACTACATCCACCACTACAACTTCCCGCCCTACTCGGTCGGGGAAACCGGCTTCATGCGAGGGCCGAAGCGCCGCGACATCGGTCACGGTGCGCTAGCGCAGAGGGCACTCGAGGCGGTCGTCCCGGGCCCGGAGGACTTCCCGTACACGATCCGCCTCGTCTCGGAGACGCTCGAGTCGAACGGCTCCTCGTCGATGGGCTCCGTCTGCGGATCGACCATGTCGATGATGGACGCAGGTGTCCCGATCAAGGCACCCGTCTCCGGCATCGCGATGGGGCTCGTGAAGGAGGGCGACGACTACGTCATCCTCACCGACATCCAGGGCGCCGAGGATCACCTCGGTGACATGGACTTCAAGGTCGCGGGCACGGAGACAGGGATCACCGCGCTGCAGATGGACATCAAGATCACCGGCGTCACGCAGGAGATCATGCGCGATGCCCTGCAGCAGGCGAAGCGGGCAAGGACGGAGATCCTCGCGAAGATGGCCGAGGCGATCGCCGAGCCCCGGGCGCAACTCGCAGACCACGCTCCGCGGATCTCGTCCGTGCAGATCAACCCCGAGTTCATCGGCATGGTGATCGGCAAGGGGGGCGAGACGATTCGTGGCCTCGAGGCCGACTATGACGTGCAGATCGACATCGGAGAGGACGGCACGATCCTCGTCTACGCGACCGAGGGCACGAAGGGTGATGCGGCGGTCGCCGCGATCACGGCCCTGACGAAGTCGCCGGAGGTGGGGGATACCTACACCGGCAAGGTGGTCAAGACGACCGAGTTCGGCGCGTTCGTCGAGCTCAAGAAGGGGACGGACGGCCTCCTCCACGTCTCGAACGTCGGCCCGGGTCGCGTGGCGCACATCGAGGACGTGATGGCTCGTGGCGACGTGGTCGACGTGATCGTGCAGGAGGTCGACAAGGACCGGGGCCGGATCGGCCTCAAGCTCGTCGCCAAGCACGAGGACGGCGGGCTCGTCATGCCCGACGTGCTGATCGAGCGGGCGAAGGACGCCCCGCCGCGAGAGCCGCGCCCACCGCGCGATGACCGTGGCGGCCGTGGCGGCCGCGACCGCCGCTAGAGCAGTCGCCGTGCCGAGAGTGATCGGGGAGGTAGTCGCTACCTTCCCGATCACTGTCTTCACTCGAGTCCTGGCGTTTCGAGAGGGATCGCGCTGGCCCAGGGCAGAGTTGAAGGCCTGCCAGGGCACATCTACAATCGGGGCATGAGACGCGCTATTGAGGCTTTCCTGATCGTCGGTTTCCTCGCCGTGGACTTTCTGTTCTTCCACGACATCCTCAAACCAGGCGAGGCTCCGACCCCAGCCCAATATCTGACGGGACTTCTGAGTATTTTCGTCATCGCGATTTGTGCTCAGTCGCTGCTCGATCCCACGCGACGCTAGTTCCCGAACGACAACGGTTCTGGCGACATTCCCGAACGCTGGCCCAGACGATGATCGTCTCGCCTCAGGTCTGGCCGCGACCCCGTGTCCGAAAGAGCACCAGCCCGATGATCGCCGCCGCTACGAGGAGAAGTCCGTCATCCAAAACCCAGCTGGCGCTGAGGAGCGAGTCGAGCACGATGCCAGCGAAGATGAGGAGCAGCACGAGAACGAGAACAACGCGTGCCCTGTGCCATCGAGCGGAACTCACGCCCTCAATGCTAGTACGCGAGCCACCTGCCTCGAGCAACATTCCCGAACGCTGGCGCAAGCGACACTCGAGTCCGCCGACTCTGACACTGCTGTTACCCCGCAGGAGAGGTAGCGGCCCGTGGAGCCGGTAGAGTTGCGGCGTGACCGAGGCTCGGCTTATGGACGATGGCTCCGGGCTCGCACCTTCGAGTGATGGCTGGTTCGTCGTCAACGTGCGGGACGCTGAGTGGGAAACGTCGAGCACGTTCGGTTCGGGTTGCGGATTCGAGAGCCGCGACGATTCGTTCCCTCAGCTCGGCATCAACATCAACGTCTTGGAGCCTGGCCAGCCAAGCTGCCTCTACCACTCCGAGTCGCAGCAGGAGGCGTTCCTCGTGCTTTTCGGGGAATGCACGCTGCTGGTCGAGGGTGAGGAGCGGCCCCTTCGTCCTTGGGACTTCTTCCACTGTCCGGCCGGTACAGAGCATGTCTTCGTCGGCGCAGGTGATGGGCCATGCGCGATCCTCATGGTCGGTGCGCGGTCAGCGGATGAGCAGATTCTCTATCCCGTCTCGGAGCTTGCCGGGCGCTACGGTGCGAGCTCCGAGGAGGAGACGCCCGACCCAAGGCAGGCATACGCTCCATTCGAGCGGCCGCGACCAGAGCGGCCCTCCTACTGGAGTCGCCTCCCCTGGGCCTAGCCGAACGTTCAGACCGGCTCGGGCGTGATTCCCGAACGCTGGCGCAGGCGAGGTAACCGATCCTCGACCCCGCAAAGTCACCGCGTGACCGAATCCCCACCGGGTATCGGTCTTGGTCAGCCCTTGGGCGCCTCTGTGATGCGAGTCTCGCCCGGTTCGACGACGGACTTGAGTTCACGGAGCATCCTCTCCCAGTTGCTCCGTGACTGCTCAGCCGCTTCAGTGTTTGCGTTGTTGTCCTGGCTGAGCTGCACACGCGTCCCCTCGTCTACTTCTTCGAGTTCGTACGCGAGCGTGTGGTAGTTCTCCGGGGCGTCCTCTTTGCCGTTGCGCGGACTGAAATGCGTCATCACGAGGCGTTTCCCGGGGTCGACTTCAAGAATCTGTCCGTGATCCTCATAGGCCTTGCCCTCGTATTCGCCTTTCCAGACGATGCGACTGCCGGGCTCCCAGTCGGTCACGACCCGCGAGCCGAACATGTACTGCTCGATCTGGTCGGGATCTGTCAGTGCGCTCCACACACGAGCGGGCGTTGCGTCGACCTGGATCTCCGCGATGGCAACGTGTTCGTCCATGACTCCTCGCTTCCTTTCGGGTGTAGAAGAGTGCTTACCCGTTTCGGCGCGATAAAACCACGTTGATCCCCATGTGTCAGTCCCCACCGCTGGCGCAGGCGACATCATTCGCTCATGCAACATCCCTCACGCTGGCAATGCGAATACCGTCTACCTCCGGAATCAGTCAGCCGCCGGGTGTATCCGAATCCGCCCGCGGGCGCGATCGGAGCGGCCGAGTGAGGCGGTTGGTGGGACGTCTGGACTGCGCCGCCATCGTTGGCTTTCAGTTGAGTGACCCGAGGAACTGCTGGACCGACACCGGGTCGTGCCCTGCAACACGCCTGACGTCATCGCTGACGACATCCCATTCTCCTGCGGCGATCGCGGTGTAGGTCGTGACCCAACTCTCGACCTCCCACACCGGCGCACCGTAGGCCGCTCTCGATGCATACGCCTGTTCCAGCGTCTCGTTCTGAAACGTCACGCGTCGCCCCGTCAGCCGCGTCAGGAGATCGGCGATCTCGGCGAGGGTGAGCGTTTCCGGCCCTGTCAGCGTGTACGTGACACCGTCGTGCCCCGGTTGGACGAGAAGGTTCGCGAGGACGTCGGCCACGTCGTCGCGCAGGACAGGCGCAAAGCGTCCGTCACCTGCCGGCCCGCGGATGACGCCGTCCTCTCCGCTGAGCAGCGGCAGGAAGTCCGTGTACAGGCTCTGCCGTGAGAACGTGAACGGAATACCACTGGCACGGATGTACTGCTCGGTGTCGTAGTGATCCCGAGCGAGGGTGAACGTGGCCTGAGGGCCAGCGCTGATAATCGAGAGATAGACGATCCGCTCGACACCGGCCGTGACGGCTGCGTCCACAACGGACCGCTGTTGCGCAACCCGATCTTCGGCTTCTTTGGCCGAGCAGAAAAACAACGTCGACACCCCCGCGAATGCTTTGTGCATTCCGTCCTCGTCGCCGTAGCCTCCGAACTCGACCACCTCGACCCCGGGCAGCGTCTCCGCTCGAGAGGCGTCGCGGACGACCAGCCGCTGCTCCTCTCCACGGTCGGCAAGGCGGCGGCTGAGCCGTCTGCCGATCTCACCCGTCGCACCAGTCACCCCAAACACTTGCTCACTCCAGGACCAGGCGGCAGCACCATCAAAACGCACTCGCGCGATCCGCTCTCATCACCACGGCGACCCTAGCACCACGCCGCGGCCATGTTAAGTCAGGTGACGTTCCGGAACACTGGCGCACGCCCGCCACGCCGGCGTCGCACCACTCGACGCGAGCTCCGGGAAACGGCAACGCCACCGCCTCGACCGCGGCGGCAACCGCCGGCTGAACTGCGCCCTCCGCATCGCGATCACCCAGGGCCGCGTGCATCACCCGCCCGCACCTACCTTGAACGGAAACAGGCCGAAGGGAAGAGCCGCCGCGAGGCGATCCGCTGCCTCAAACGACAACTCGCTAGGACCGTCTACGCCACGCTCCGAAACGAGCCCCTATTGACATAGGAGCAACACTGGCGCATGCCGGAGGACGTTCGTCTGGTTGAGGAGTGAGGCGGTTGCCGTGGAGAGTCTGACGGCCGGTGAGCGGCCCTCATGGGTGTCGTCGTTATCTCTCGGCGGTGGGGGAGAGTGATTAGCCTGCGTTGGTGGCGTTGACTTGGGGGCAGGCGTTGTCGTGGCGGCTGAGCCGGCATCTGCTTCATCCTGTCGCCACGGTTTCGGTCGGCGAGGTCGTTGGCCGGCTCGGTGCTGTCCCGGCCCATCCCGAGACGACGCCTGAGTTCGCGGTTGGCCTGCGCCGGAGTGGCTCCCAGTTCGGCGATGTCGCCGGCGCGCTGGACGTCGGCGACGTCTTCAAGACCTACGCCTTCCGCGGGGCGACCCATTTGCTCACGCGGGAAGGGGGCGGCGCGTACCTGGCTCTCCGTGCGTCGGGCCGCCAGTGGGAGCTGCCCAGCTGGCAGAAGACCTATGGGCTCGCGCCGGGGGACTGGCCTGCGTTTCGGGAGACTGTCCGGGAAGCTGTTGCCGAGGGGCCACTGACGCGCCAGGAGCTGGCTGTGGCGGTCGCTCGACGCCGATCGTTCCGTGTGGCCGCAACGGGTTTGGCGAGCAGCTCCGACACCCTTTTGAAGCCGCTGATGTGGCAGGGCGACCTGTGCTTCGGGCCTGCGCGCGACGGTGCGGGAACCGTCCAGGGCCTGCACGGGGTCGTGCTTCCGGATATCGACGACGCGGGCCGTTGGGCCGTCGAGGCTTACGTCCGCTCGTACGGACCCACGAGCGCCGCCGGGGTGCAGTACTACCTGGGTGAAGGATTGAGCGCCGGCCGCAAGGCGCTCCGCAGTTGGCTCGACGACCTGTCAGACCGCCTGGACACCGTCGACGTCAGCGGTGAGGATCTGCTGGTTTGCGCCGACGACGTTGACGACCTGACCTCGACCGCGGTCTCTCCCACTGTTCGCCTCCTACCGGCCGCCGACCCGTGGGTGATGGGACCAGGCACTGCAGACCACCACGTCGTACCTCCCGCCCATCGGCAGCCGGTGACCCGCGGTGCCAACATCGTGCTCGCCGGCGGTGTCGTGGCCGGCACCTGGACGCGGAGGGCGGGCACCCTCACCGTCACTTGGTTCCGCGAGTCGGACCCACCCGACCACGACCTCCTCGGTGCCGAGGCCGCGCGCCTTGCCACCTTCCTCGGCACCGAACTCGACCTGAACATCACCCCTGTCTAGCGGCAAACCATGAACGGGCGGGCTCAGGGAACATTCCTGAACGCTGGCACATGCGGGCGGCTGCTACCCGACCCAGTGGAAGAAGCTAAGGAGGTTCCCGTCGAGGTCGAGCGTGGCGAACTCGCGCGTCCCGAAGTCCGTCTCATCGATCCCGTCTTTCGAAACGGCGTGAAGCACTCCCTTGGAGCGGAGTTCGGCGTAGAGATCATCTATGCCTTCGGTCATGATCCGGCAGCTGGCCGTGCCCGCGATGAACGTCTCGGCGCCGCTCCTCACGGGGCGCTCCCGGAAGTCGAAGCGCTCTCGCCATGCCTCATCGCTCGACTCCCACAGATGCAGCACTGAGTCGTCGCGTCGGAGAACGGCGAATCCGCCGTCACGGTGGAGCACCTCGAAGCCGAGCCGATCACGGTAGAACGCCACAGCTCTAGACATCTCGCTCACGGGTAGCGCGGGGATCGTCTGGGTGAGCTTCGGCATCCGCTCATCAGAATACGCAGCGGTGCGCTTCAGGCCGGCCGACGTCGGGCGACATTCCCGAACGCTCGCGCAATCGAGACCACCAGCCCTAGACGTGGACTAGGCGAGTCGGAGATAGTTGACGTCGGAGCTATCGCGCGCCCATGTCGAATGCCCTTGCACTTGAGAACCTCGGCGCCACTGCGCTCGTGTTTGGCCCGCTCGTCGGGTCGGTCTCGGCTGAGAATCGCCGGTTCGGCGGGGACTTCCGGCGCCGCTACACCGACCGCACGTACTGGCAGCTGCAAGCGTGGCAACTCGCCGGCCTCGTCTCGGCTGTGCTATTGGCCATGGGGGTTCCGGGTGCGGCTCTTCCCGGGTCTCAGTGGCTCTGGGTCGGACTCGGATGCGCCGTCGGTCTCACTGGCGTCACGCTGCGGTGGTGGGCAATCCGAACGCTCGGAAAGCAGTTCACACGCGAGCTTCAGGTCGGTTCAGACCACGAGGTGGTCGTGGACGGGCCGTACCGGTACGTACGCCATCCTTCGTACACTGGTGCGATCTTGATGCTCGCGGGTGTTGGCGTCGGGCTCGGGAATGCGTTGGGTCTCGTGGCGTGTCTTGTACTTCCCACAATCGGCTACCTCCAGCGCATCCCTCGGGAGGAGGAGCTCCTGCGCCAAGCGCTCGGCGAGCCGTACATCGCGTACACGAGCGAGCGGCGGCGACTCATACCCGGCGTGTACTGAGTTCCGACCCAGCCGCGTCAAGCAACATTCCGTAACGCTGGCGCAGGCAAGAGCTTTGTCCGGCCGGGCGTACGGCTATAGGCTCGTTGGGTGGTCGTGCTCGGCTCGCGTGTCGACATCACGCTCGACGTGTTCGAGCGCGTTGCATGGCGCGGTGAGCCTGTTCGGTTCGAGGTGTCCGCTCTCGAGGCGGCGGATGCTGCACGCGAGGCGTTTCTTCGTCTTATCGCCCGGCCCGACGTCACGGTCTATGGGGTGACGAGCGGGTATGGCGATCGAGCCGGTTACCGGCTCGACGCGACCGAGCGTCGTCACCAGACGCGGGCTGCGGCCTTCCGGGCGGCTTCGTTCGGCGAACCATTGCCGACGCGCGTGGTGCGCGGCATCGTCCTGGCTCGTCTCTCGAATCTCCTGGGCGGTCATGCCGCCGCCAGCGGGCGTCTGATCGAGGCGGTTGGGTCGCTCCTGGACGCTGGCCGGCAGCTTCCCGTCGTGCCGGGGCAGGGGAACGGAGGCTCGGGTGAGATCCTGGCACTTAGCCATCTCTTCGGCCCGCTGATCGAGGCAGGCGACCTTGGTGAGAAGGAAGGACTAGCTCTCATCAACGGCTCGCCGTGCGCCGCGGCTCTGATCGCGGACGCAGCGGTCGCAGCGGAGCGTCGTCTGCAGCTTGCGTATGACGTGTTCGCACTTTCGATCGAGGCATTCCAGGCTCCGTTGGACGCATACGACGAGGCTCTCGAAGATCTCTGGGACGACGAGCACGAGACTGCGGCGCTTCGACAACTGCGATCGCGGATCGATCACCACCGCAAGCGACGCGGCCATCAGGCTCCGGTCGGTTACCGCATCCTGCCGCGCGTACTCGGCCAAGCGGAACGGGCGGCCCGGGCAGCCGCAGCGGCTGCCACCGTCTCGCTTCGAGCCGTCTCCGACAATCCGGTGTACATGCCACCCTCCGACGGCTTCCCCGACGGCCGAGTGCTGAGCACAGGCGGCTACCACAACGCGACTGCGCCGGCTGCACTGCATCAGCTAGCCGTGTGTTGGGCCGATCTCTGCCAACTCGCCGAACGGCATGTCGAGCGGCTCGTGTTCTCCCCGACAGCCGACACGTCGGACAGCGAGGAGGTGTTCAGGCTGCTGATGATGGTTTCCGTCGGCTATTCGGAGGAGGCTCGCGCTGCGGCTCAGTCCGTCGTCCTGCCGCGTGGAGGGCCCGGCCAGAACGACGTCACATCTCCGTCGTTTCTCGCGGCTTCGCACGAGCGCCGTGCGGGTGACTCCCTTACCGCGGCGCTGGCAGTGCTTGCAGGCGCGGCGTGCGGACGCCTCGGGCAGTACCAGCCCCCATCACTTCTAGCCGCCGTGTACGAGGACTGTCGCGCGGTTTTCGCCGCCCTCAGCGAGGGGAGAGCAGTCGGGGGTGAGCTCGACGCGCTCGCCGTTCGGTTCCTGGAGCGGCTCGTTGCCTCAGACGCCTGACCTCGAGGCGTCGTTCCCGGCACGCTCGCCCGTGCGAGACTTCTCGCTCATCTTCGGCCAGGCGTCGACCTCCGAGCCCGGATTCCAGGAGGAGTGGGAGCATCAGTTCGAGCTGGGGCTTCCCTTGCTCGTGTCCGCCGCGCGCGAGCGCGTGCGACTCTACCTCTCCGAACACAAGGGCGATGCGCGCCCGAATGCCCTCATTCACCTCTCCGTCGATGACCTCGACGCCGTCTCGAAGACGTTCGGCATCCACGTGGATGAAGACGGCCTTGCCGGATACTCGCCCGCTCAGGGATCATTCCGGAACGATGGGGCACGCAACGCTCGCGCAGACGGGCGTCTCACGTCCTCCCTTGTCCGCGTGTAGCTTCGGGCGATGGGCCTGCGGTCGGTATCGGTTGCAGTTGGTGTTGTGTTCGACGACGACGGAAACGTCATGCTCGCGAGGACGACGTACGGGGCACGCCACATTGGCCCGCCTGGCGGACGGATCGAGCACGGTGAATCGCCGGTAGCTGCAGTCCGCCGAGAATTCAGCGAGGAAACAGGGTTCGAGATTCACGTTGACCGCCTGATCGGGATCTACTCCTTCACCGATCAGGATCACGAAGCGCTCGCCTATGCCTTCTTGTGCTCGATCGTCGCCGGCGAACTCCGAATCCAACGGGACGAGATCAGCGAAGTCGTCTGGAGCGACCCTCAAAGCCTTCCAGAGCCAGCAGATGTGGTCGGTCCTTTGGCAATCGCTGACGCACTGGAACACAAGTGGGGTGTCATTCGTGAGGGCCTGGCCTGGAAACCCCGCTAGCCCGGACAGCTGATCACGGCGAGATCGCTGGACGTCCGTTGGAACAGTCGTGAGCATCGAGAGCGGCGTACGGGGACCAGGTCCACGTCCTCACCGCGTCGAGCGACCTCCGCAGCACCACGCATGAACTCGACCCAGCGTCTCACCGGCTGGGAGGTCTACTGGTTCGGACGCTCGTCGACCCGCACCCCAGACGCGAATGCACGGATGACAGGGTAGTCCTCGCGTGTTTCGGGCACGAGGCCGCATTCTTCGAAGAGCGTCGCTCCCGGTCCGCCGGGACCGAAGAACCGGCGGTACACATCCTCAGAGGGGCAGGTGTCGAAGATCAAGAGACCCTCGGGCGTCCTGGCGGCAGCATGGAGGGTGTGGTTCGACTCGGGAGCCTCGGCGAGCATCGCAAGGTAGCGCTACTCGAGATCGTCGGGATCTCCTCTGAACCGCCAGACAGAACTGTGCATCGCGACGAGCCTCACATGTGCGAACGGCAGTTGTCAACGAGCCGGCTGCGCCGGCCATCCCATTCGACCTGACTCGGACGAGGGCCGGCGGCCGGTGGTTAGCGGCGAGGTAGGTCGGTGGTAGCGTCGCCGGATCGACGGCGAACCGTTGAATCTATGTAATCGCACCTACGCAGCCTTCGTCGAGCTCGCGAGGAGGTCGACCCTGCCGCCCGTGACGTCTACGGCTTCAGTACGGCGGTCTCGACTCCGGTCACGAGCAAGTCAGCCTCAGCGTTCCCTGGCCGGTGTAGACGTGTGCGTTCGCTGACTCGTCGAGCTCGCGGAACGTCTGCACCCACGTGACCGACTTTCCGTCGACGGTCGCCGGCTCGCCGTCGGGCGTTGCTCGGCTGACGATCACGTAGATCTGGTCGCGGTTGGGAAACCCGATCGCGGCGTCGGTCTGCGACCACTCGTCGCCCAGGTAGAACTGGGTCATATCGAACTCCGAGCCCCGGTCACTCGTTCCCTTGATCTCGAACGTGCCGCTCGGCTGGAATTCGCACGAGGTGACGGTGATCGCGAACACTCTGCCGTCGTCCAGCTCGAGTTTCCCGGTTCCGGGTGCTGCGGTGGGGGCCGCGGTATCGGAGTCACTCGTGTCGGTCCCGGTTTGCGGATCGTCCGAAGCGGCGCTCCCCGATGTTGTGGCGGTCTCCTCGACGGCAACCGTCTCGGCCTCCGCCTCGGACGAGGCCGCCGAGTCGCCTCCTCCGCCACAGGCCGCGAGCGTGAGCACGAGCGTGGCGGCCGCAACGATCGATGGGACGAGGCTGCGGGTTCGTTCGATGTGGAGAGCTCTGAGCATGGCGTTCCCCCTGACGGTGGCTACGGTCCCGCGCGCCGTCGGCACAACGTCGCTCAGCGCCGCCGGCACGAAGACCACATGTGAGGGAGGCGCTCAGTCGCCCACACCGACCGCGTCGGATCGGCCATCCCCCCTGACGAGCCGGGGAGGCTCCCACCTGGTAGGACGACCGTACCACCTCGGCGCCCCGTTTACCATCGCCGGTCGGCGAACGACCTCGAGATGAGCGAGCCCGGCCCGGTCAGGCGATCGACGCCTGACCCGCCGCCAAATCCATGCGCTTCATCGCCCAGTAGACGAGACCCCCGGTCCACGCGAAGCCGATCACGCCGCCGAGATAGACGTTCATGGGCCCGTCCGGCGCAAGGAACCCCGACTGGCCGAACACCGTGATCGTCTCAACCGCCTGCTCTGCGAAGAACAGTGCACTGAGCCACATCAGCCAGCGTGGCACGAGTGGCGCTGCTCCGAGCCCGAGCGCCCACACGGCAACCGCCATCGTCGTCGTCGATCCGTTGACGAGCGGTCCCCAGTAGTTGGGAATGTCGAAGATCGTGCGCGCCGTCCCGGAGTCGAGATCCTCGGGATGCAACGCCAGGCCCGCCCAGAACCAGGCCTGCACCTGCGCGGTGATGGCGAATCCGAGCACGCCCGCCAGGAAGATGTACCGGTGCGGTCGAGGGAGGAGAGGGGAGACGAGACCCCCGAAGACTCCGAGGCCGAGCGAGACGAACGCGGCCGTCCACGCATAGATGCGCGCGTTCGTTCCGTTGTCGGTGAACCACCGGACGATTTCCGTCCCGGTCGACTCGGCGGTCGGATACCCGCTTCCGAGCGCGACGAAGCCGGCGACGTAGAAGCCGCCGGTTGCGAGAATCGTGACCAGCAGGATTCGCGACGATCTCATGTTGGTAGATGCCTCCTCGCGAGGCCCCGGTCAACCACGCCGAGAGGCCCGGCATCGCCGGTGGCGTCGCACTCTCTGGTGGATTGGCCCGTTCGACGGGCCCCAGTCTCGCAGGTGTGTCGGTCGTGACGGACGCGGCGCCACGATGCCCGCAGTGGTTCATCAGACAGGCGTACCCGCACCGTGATAGATGTTCCACGTGGCCGAAGTCTTGCTCTTCCATCATGCACTTGGCCAGACGAGCGGCTTCCTCGCCTTTGCGGACAGCCTCCGTGCGGCGGGGAACGTCGTCCACACACCGGACCTGTACGACGGGAACACATTCACCGACCTCTCCGAGGGCGTCGCATACGCCGGGCAGATCGGCTTCGGGACGATTCTCGAGCAGGGGCGGCTGTCCGCCGCATCGTTGCCGGAATCGCTCGTCTACGCCGGATTCTCGCTCGGGGTGATGCCCGCGCAGATGCTCGCCCAGACGCGTCCGGGTGCGCGGGGCGCACTGCTCTTCAGCGCCGCGGTTCCGGCATCCGAATTCGGCGGTGCCTGGCCCGACGGCGTGCCGCTTCAGATCCATCTCATGGAGGACGACGAGTGGGCTCTCGAGGACCTGCCGGCCGCCAGGCAGCTCGTCGGGTCGACCGACGACGCCGAACTGTTCCTGTATCCGGGCGCCGGGCATCTCTTCGCGGACCGCGGTCTGCCGGACTACGACGAGAGCGCCGCGACCCTGCTCGAGGAGCGTGTCCTGGCTTTTCTGGGTGCCGTCGGGTAGCCGGCCCCCGAGCTCACCCGGTCCGGGCAGTGTTACCGTGGCCGCATGCTCACGCTCGCACAACTCGAGCAGGCGATTCGCGCGTCGTGGACGCTCGACACCGCCGACGAGGACGACGGGTGGACTCCCGAGAACCCGAGCCGCGGCCAGTGCGACATCACGACGCTCGTCGTCCACGACTTCGTCGGCGGAGACGTTCTCGCGGCAGATGTCTATCTCGACGACGAGCGCATCGAAGCGCACATGTGGAATCGCCTCGTGTCGGGGATCGACGTGGACCTGACCCGGGAGCAGTTCCGACGCGGCGAGGTGATCGGTCCGCCGACCGTGCTGCAGCGGCCGGCCACCTTCGACCCGGAGCATCCGCGCTACCACCGCTACGAGAAGTACCTCGTGCTCTCCGGCCGAGTCCGCGCGCGTCTCGGGCTAGCCGACTGAGCCGGCCTCTCCGGCGGCGCGCGGAGGATCGAACACCGCAGGAGCGAAGTAGTCCGCCGCGAGTCTTCACCTACGACGGCATGGTCGCGCACGTCCTCACGTTCGCCGCTCACCGCCGAACGCTCGTATGCGGCGCGCTGCACGACGCCGGCATCACGGATCTCGGAAGCGGTGGTCCGATGCTGTGGGTCGCCGCTGCCTGAAGCGGGCGCTCGTGCGGCAGGGCCTCGTCGCAGGCTGTGAGTAGGCTGCAACGCATGGAACCGCACAGGACGACCACCCTTCGCGGAGGCGAACGGGTGATCACGGAGCGTATCGAGGGCGTTCGCTCGGCCTCCTTGGGTCTGTGGATCGGGGCAGGCTCTCGTGACGAGCCACCGTCGAAAGCGGGTGTGTCGCACTTCATCGAGCATCTCCTGTTCAAGGGGACGGCTCGGTACGACGCCGTGCGTATCGCAGAGCTGTTCGACGCGATGGGAGGTGAGCTCAACGCCGCCACCTCGCGCGAGACGACCGTCGTCTACACGCGCGTGCCAGACGATCACGTGGACGTTGCCCTCGACGTGATGACCGACATGGTCTTCGCGCCGACGTTCGACGACATCGACTCCGAGCGCGAGGTGGTGCTCGAGGAGATCGCGATGGTCGACGACAACCCACAGGATCTCGTCCACGACCTCGCCGCCGAGGCAGTCTTCGACGAACACCCGCTCGGTCGGCCCGTGATCGGCCGTGCCGACGTGATCGAGTCGATCTCACGACGCTCGCTGCTCCGCTATCACGCGAGTGCGTACACGGGGCGAAACGTCGTCCTCGCCGCGGCCGGGAACGTCGACCACGACCGCATCGTCGCGGCGCTCAGGAAGAGCCGCAAGCGGGTCGCGAAGCCCGCCGGGGTGCTCCGACGCAAGCCCGCGGGCAGGATCGCCGTCCCGGGGCAGCGATTTCTCCGGAAGAACACGGAGCAGTACCACGTCTGCCTTGCGGCACCCGGGATCCGTCGGGACGACCCACGTCGATATGCGTCCGCGCTCCTCGACGCCATCCTCGGAGGATCCGCGTCGTCGCGACTGTTCCAGGAGATCCGCGAGAAGCGCGGCATGGCGTACTCCGTCTACACCTACGGATCGCACTACCTCGACGCCGGTCAGGTCGGGATCTACGTCGGCACGCGCGGGGAGAACCTGAGGGAGTGCCTCGACGTCATTGCGGCCGAGCTCCGCGACGTCGGCGCCGGCAACCTCCGCGAGGGCGAGCTCGACCGAGCGAAGGAGAACATGAAGGGACGCCTGCTGCTCTCGCTCGAGTCGACGTCTGCCCGGATGAGCCGGCTCGGGAAGGCGACGGTGACCGGCACCGAGATCGTCGCGATCGACGAGACCGAGCGGCGGATCGCGGCGGTCACCGAGGATGACGTCGCAGCGCTCGCACGCGATCTCTACGCCCCCGAACGACTCTCGGCCGCAGGAATCGGCCCGAGTGAGAAGCGCTTCCGCGCCGCCGTGCAGCGGCTCGATCCCACTGCGGTCGTGCGCGCGGCATGAGGGTCCTCGTCTTCGGTCGCGACGGAAAGGTCGGTGCCGTCCTGATGGGCGGCCTCGCCGACGCCGGACACCACGTCAGCGGCGTCGAGGCCGGAGAGCTCGTCGACCTCGACGGGATCGACGCAGCAGTCGACTTCACGACCCCGTCGTCCGTTCTCGGCAACGCGATCGCGGCGCTCGAAGCCGGCGTCCCCTGTGTGATCGGTACGACTGGTCTCGACGACGACGATCTCGCACAGCTCGATCGTGTCGCCCGTGCGATGAAGACCCGGTGTTTCGTCGCGCCGAACTTCGCGCTCGGGGCCGTGTTGATGATGCGATTCGCCGCCGAGGCCGCGCGCTCGTTCCCGCGCGCGGAGATCATCGAGCTCCATGCCGACACGAAGCTCGACGCGCCGTCGGGCACGGCGAAGGCGACGGCCGCCGGAATGGGCGGCGACGTCCCGATCCACTCGGTGCGCCTGCCCGGCCTCGTCGCGCACCAGGAGGTGATCCTCGGCGGGCTGGGAGAGACCCTGACGATCCGCCACGACACGACCTCTCGCGAGGCGTTCGTCCCCGGGGTCCTGCTCGCTCTCGAGCGCGTCCCCGGGCTTCCCCTGGGGCTCACGGTCGGGCTCGACGCTCTCCTCTAGACGGCTACGATCGGCTCCTGAGCGCTTCGAGCAGCTCCTGATGACGACGCTCCTCGTCGGAGATTCCGGCCTCCTCCTGCGCCTTCGCCTTCGCCATGACCAGCTGCATCGGCTTGACGACGAAGAGGAAGACGGCTGCGGAGACTGCGACGAACGAGATCACGGCGGTGATGAAGGCGCCGTAGCGGAACACTGCATCGTTGATCGTGAACGTGAGGCCGCTGAAATCGGGCTTGCCGATGACCATCGCGATGACGGGCATGATCAGGTCGTTGACGAGCGACGTGACGACCGCCGCGAATGCGAGACCCATCACGAAGGCGACAGCAAGCTCGACGATGTTGCCCTTCATGAGGAAGTCCCTGAACTCCTTCACCATCACGCACCTCCCAGGTCGCTGCCGATCGTCGACCGACGAGGGGCAGAATCGCAGATCGACGCCTCGGGGTACAATGGGCGGATGCTCGGCGCGCTGATCACCGCGATCGTCACGCCATTCAAGGCCGACGGAGAGGTGGACGTCGAGACGTTCCGCGCCCTCTGTCGCTACCTCGCCGACCACGGATCGGATGGCATCGTGGTGACGGGGACAACGGGGGAAGCACCGACACTCACGGACGACGAACGGTTCACGCTGTACGCAGCGGCGGTCGACGAGGTCGGTGGGAGGTGCTCGGTGATCGCGGGCACCGGGACGTATGCGACCGCGCACTCGGTGCACCTGACCGAGCGCGCGCATCAGATCGGCGTAGACGGGTTTCTCGTCGTGACTCCGTACTACAACAAGCCGCCGCAGAGAGGCATCGTCGCGCACGTAGAGGCGGTCGCGGCGGCCACCGACCGACCGATCGTGTTCTACGACATTCCAAGTCGTGTGGTGGTCGATGCCACACCGCAGACGATCTCGGCACTCGCCGCGATCCCGAACGTCCGCGCCGTGAAGCAGTCGAAGCCGTCGCTCGAGGCGGCGCGTCACGTGGTCGCCGAAGGACTCGATCTCTACGCAGGCGACGACGACGCGATCCTCGCCTTCCTCGAGGTCGGGGGCGTCGGCGGGATCAGCGTCGTCGCTCACGTCGTCGGCCCCCGGCTGAGCGAGATGATCACCCGGTATCGAGCGGGAGATCTCGAGGGCGCGAGGGCGATCGACGACGAGCTCACGCCGGCCATCGACCTCCTCCGCGTGCAGACGAACCCGATCGCGATCAAGACGGCACTGAATCTTCTCGGACATCGTGTCGGCGGTTTCCGTCTGCCGCTCGTCGAGGCGACCGCCGACGAGGAAGCCGCCGTCCGAGCCTGCCTCGAGAGGCTCGACCTGTTGCAGCCGATCGCGGCCTGAGTGCAGGAGCAGCCAGGGCCGACCGGGAACGGGCCGGTCGCCCACTACCCGTACACTGCGCCACGATGAGTGACACGCTCCGGATCATTCCGCTCGGCGGGCTCGGCGAGGTCGGCAAGAACATGACCCTCTACGAGCTCGACGGACAGCGGATCCTCGTAGACGCGGGTCTTGCGTTCCCGCGAGACGAGCACCTCGGCGTCGACCTCGTGCTGCCCGACTTCTCGCATCTCGAGGGCACGCCTCTCCTCGCGATCGTCCTCACGCATGGTCACGAGGATCACGTGGGCGCACTTCCATACGTTCTCCGCGAGGTGGAGGTCGGCGAGGTGATCGCGACGAGATTGACGCTCGCGATGGTCAAGTCGAAGCTCGACGAGCACAAGCTCGGAGCGTCGACGAAGCTCAGCGAGGCGGATCCGGACGGCGGCGGTGTCCAGATCGGCCCCTTCAAGCTCGATTTCATCCGCATGGCGCACTCGATTCCGGACTGTGTCGCGATCGTGATCGAGAGCGCCGCCGGGCGGGTGCTCCACACGGGCGACTGGAAGCTCGACCACACGCCGGTGGACGGCCTCAAGACGGACGTCGGCAAGCTCGCTTCGATGGGCAATCTCGGCGTCGACCTTCTCCTCGGCGACTCGACGAATGCGGAGCGGCCGGGCATGACCGGGTCGGAGCGTCTCGTCGGTGAGGCGTTCGCCCAGCTGATCCCGACGCGAAAGGGGCGGATCCTCGTCGCGAGCTTCGCATCGAACATCCACCGCATGCAGCAGGCCGCGGAGGTCGCGATTGCAAACAACCGCAAGGTCGCGCTCGTCGGCCGGTCGATGCGGAAGAACATGGGGATCGCGCGAAACCTCGGCTACGTCGAACTTCCCGAAGGGTCGATCGTCTCGCCCAAGGAGGCGATGGACCTGCCGCCGGAGCGCGTCATGATCCTCTGCACCGGGAGCCAGGGAGAGCCGATGTCGGCGCTGACGCGGATCGCGTACGGCGACCACCAGAACGTCGACGTCGAGCGCGGCGACACCGTGATCATCTCGGCAAAGCCGGTGCCGGGGAACGAGCTCCGCGTTCACGACTCGATCAATCGGCTGTCGCGCCTCGGAGCGGAAGTGCTCCACGAGGAGATCGCGACCGTGCACGTCTCGGGCCACGCCTGCTCCGAAGAGCTGCGTACGCTCCTCTCGCTCGTGCGCCCGAAGGCCCTGATGCCGATCCACGGGGAGTACCGCATGCTGGCCGCACACGCGCGGCTCGGGCGTGATGCAGGCATACCCGCGTCCGCGATCGTCATCGCCGAGAACGGCTCGGTCGTCGAGTTGACTCCGCGCGGCGTCGGCATCGTCGACCGGATCGACGCGGGCGTCACGTTCGTCGACGGACTCGGCGTCGGAGACGTCCAGGACGTTGCGCTCCGCGATCGACGCCGTCTCTCCGAGGACGGCGTCCTCATCGTCGTCACGACCGTCGCGCTCTCGGACGGCGGCGAGATCGCCCCACCCGAGCTCATCGCGCGCGGCTTCGGGGACGACGAGGAGCTACTCGACGCGCTTCGCGACGAGGCCGACCGCGTCGCAGACGAGCTCGCCGAGGACGGGATCACCGAGATCAAGCTGCTTCAGGAGCACATGCACGACGCGATCGCCAAGCTCGTGTACAGCCGGACACGGCGGCGCCCGATGATCCTGCCCGTCGTCATCGAGGTCTAGAGGCATGGCGCTTGCGCCGCCGCAGCCGGCCTGGGGAGACGTGATCCGCGAATACGCGGCGACCGAGCGGTCGGCGCGACGCCTGACAGAGCAGCTTCGCGCCTGCGAGGTATCCGCCCTCGCGTTCTGTCGTCTGCTCGAGCGCTGGAATCGAGGTGAGGCCGTTCCCGCGACCCCGGGTGGGAGGGAGGCCGCGCTTCGTCATGCCGCAGACCGTGTCGAGACGGCGATCGCCGGGCTCGACGGCCCGCTCTCGCGCTACCTCCTCGAGCTCGAGCCCGAGCGGGCCGAGGGCCGCTCCTGGTACGGCGGGCCCGGCGCAGGGGAGCTCGTCGAGTGGCGACCCGTTCTCGACCGTGCCGGCGTCCATGCCTGCCCGAATCGTGTCGCGTCGGTCTATCTGGAGCTGGCGGTCCTCGTCCGCGCGCTGGAGGGTCTCGCCGACGCGGCGCGACTCGAAAGCGCCCCCGATCGGTCGTCGCTCTGGGCGGGTCTCTTCGACCTGCGCGACACGCTGCTCGGCTCGACGGTCGACGACCTCAGAGCGCTCGCCGCGTAGGCGGGGCCACTCACGCGCGGCGCCGCCGCAGTACGCTCTGGCGATGGCAGCGACGATCACCGTCGTGGGTTCCGTGAACCTCGACCTCGTCGCGCGCTGTGACGTCCTGCCCCGTTCCGGGGAAACGGTGAGCGGTGCGACACTCGAGCGCTTCGCGGGCGGGAAGGGGGCGAACCAGGCCGTCGCGTGCGCGCGGCTTGGCGCGCGGGTGCGGATGATCGCGGCAATTGGCAGCGATTCGTTCGCGGAAGAGGCCCTCGCCGGCCTGCGACTGGCCGGCGTCGAGCTCGACCTCCAGATCGTCGCCGAGCCGACGGGAATCGCGCTCATCACGGTCGATGCCTCGGGTGAGACGACGATCGTCGTCTCACCGGGAGCGAATGCGCAGCTCGGCGCGTTCGAGCTGCCGCCCACCGACGCGGTGCTCTGTCAGCAGGAAATTCCCGACGCCGCCGTGATCGCCGCGTGGGAGCAGTCGAGCGGCCTGTTCTGCCTCAATGCGGCGCCGGCGAGGCGGATCGACGTCGACCCCGATCTCGCCATCGTCAACCGCTTCGAACTCGAGTCGCTCGCACGGACCGACGGGCTCGTCGCCGTGACGCTGGGCGCGGAAGGCGCCGTGCTGCTCGAAGACGGCGAAGAGGTTGCGCGAGCAGCCCCGCCACGGATCGACGTCGTCGACGGAACCGCAGCCGGAGATGCCTTCACCGCCTGCCTCGTCGTCTGCCTGCTGGAGGGCCGAAGCCGCGACGAAGCGCTCGTCCGATCGTGCGCCGCCGGCGCGCTCGCGGCCTCTCGTGCGGGAGCCCAACCGTCACTCCCGACGACACGGGAAATCGACGCGATCCTGGGTCGCTAGTACTCTCTGATGTGGCAACACGAAACGCCCCCGCCTCGAGCGGCGATACTAACGCCATGAGTGCTTCGTTTCCGAGAACGCCGGTCATCCTCGACTGCGACCCGGGGCACGACGACGCCATCGCGATTCTCCTCGCGCTCGCGAGCCCCGAGATCGAGCTTCTCGGCGTGACGACGGTGTACGGGAATCAGACGCTCGGAAAGACGACCACAAACGCCCTGCGCGTCCTCGATCTCGTCGGACGCGCGGACGTGCCCGTGCACGCCGGCGCCGACAGGCCGCTACGCCGCGACCTCACGGTCGCCTCGCACGTCCATGGCGAAACAGGTCTCGACGGGCCGGCGCTCGCCCCGCCTACGCGCGCGGCAGCGGACGAGCCCGCGGTCTCGTTCCTGGAGCGGACGATCGCCGCGAGTGGTGTGCCGGTCACGCTCGTTCCGACCGGCCCGCTGACGAACGTTGCCCTACTGCTCGAGCGGACCGGGGGCGCGAACGTGGAGCGCATCGTCCTGATGGGCGGCGCGGTTGCCGAGGGGAACCAAACTCCCGCCGCGGAGTTCAACGTCTGGGCAGATCCCGAGGCTGCGCAGGCGGTCTTCCACTCGGGCATCGACACGACCATGGTCGGTATCGACGTCACCCATCTCGCGGTCACGACCCCGGTCATTCAGGACCGGATGCGCACCAGCGGCACGGTCGGGGCATTCGTCGCCGACCTCATCGATTTCTTCATCGTCTTCCACCGCGAGACCTACGGGTGGGAGGGTGCGCCGATCCACGATGCGGTCGCCCTCGCCCAGGTGATCCGCCCGGGTCTCGTGACCACGGTCGAGTGCAACGTCGAGGTCGAGCTCGAGTCGGAGCTCTGCCGGGGCCGGACTGTCGTCGACCTCTGGCGCCGAACCGACCGTGAGCCGAACACGCACGTCGGGGTAGGGCTCGACACGGACGGCTTCTTCGAGCTCCTCACCGAGCGGATCGCGACGCTCGGATGAGCGGGGTCGTCGTCTACGTCGAGGTCCCCTCCGGCTCTCGCAACAAGTACGAGCTGGACGAGGAGCTCGGCGGCATCGTGCTCGACCGCAGGCTGTTCACATCGATGAGTTACCCGGCCGACTACGGCTTCATCGAGGGCACCCTTGGAGAGGACGGCGACCCGCTCGACGCGCTCGTGCTCGTGGGCGAGCCGACGTTCCCTGGTTGCCGGATCCGGGTTCGCGTCGTCGGGCTGTTCCACATGACCGATGAGAAAGGCCCCGACGAGAAGGTGATCTGCGTGCCGCTCAAGGACCCTGCCTGGATGCGGGTCAGCGACATCCACGACATCCCGCCCGAGTTCCGCGACGAGATCGAGCATTTCTTCCAGGTCTACAAGGACCTCGAGGAGGGCAAGACCGAGACGCGGGGCTTCGGGAACCGGGCGGACGCAGAGCAGATCATCGAGGAGGCGCGCGCCCGTGCATTGGGGGCGTCGTAGAGCCGCGAGGCCGAAGCTCGGACGACCGTCAGCCTCCCCTCAGACCGTGCGCCCGACGACGAGGCCGAGCCATACCGCGATGAGCCCGGCTGCAAGCGTGCCGAACGCGTTCAGCCCCGCCTGGGTGGTGTGACCCTCCTCGAGCAGCCGATACGTGTCGAGCGAGAACGTCGAGAACGTCGTGTAGGCGCCGAGGAACCCGGTGACGACCGCCGCCCGCACCCATGAGTCCTCGAAGCGAGGCTCGAGGGCCTCGACGGCGAAACCGATCAAGAATGCTCCCGTGACGTTGACGACGAAGATGCCCCACGGGAACGCGCCGGTCCGTCTGCCGATCAGCTCGTCGAGCCCGTAACGCGCCACTGCACCGATCGCGCCCGCGACGGCGATTCCGATCACGATGGGCATGGGCGGAGGATACGGGACGCCGCCGCAGAAGCTGCAAACCCAATGCCTCGCACCCGCAAGAAGCCCGCGTCGCGGGCTGCAGCCAAGACTCGGGCGCCGGCGCGAGCGCGCAAGCGAACCGCCAGGACCCGATCGCATCACCATCCCGAGCTGTGGGGACTCGGGATGGTTGCGGTCGGCGTGTTCCTCGCCACGCTGCTGTGGTTCGGCTGGGACGGCGGTGCGGTCGGAGAAGAGACGGCAAGCGGCCTTCAGCGGACGTTCGGAGCCGCGTCGTACGTGATCCCGCTTGCGCTGCTCGGGATCGGCGGGCTCATGCTCGTGCGGAGCAAGCTCGTCGACATCAAACCGTTTCGGACGGGTCTCGTCCTCGGCGCGTTCGGGCTGATGCTCGCGCTCGGACGCGACCAGGGCGGTGCAATCGGGGGTGCGCTCGCCGGCGGGCTCGCGAACGTCGTCGGAGAGACCGGTGTCCTCATCATCGGCGTTGCGCTCTTCGTCGCAGGCACGTTGCTCTTCACCGGCGGATCGGCTGGTGCGGTGCTACGGAGCTCCGGCGGCGCCGTCCGACGTGCAGGCGGAGCGGCCCGACGTTCGTTCGACGGCTTCGACCTGAGCGACTTCGGCGGTGGCGCCGACTTCGAAGACGACGAGATCGAGTATCGGCGGCCGCAGCCGCCCGTCGATGCCGCCGCCAGCTATCCCGACGTGATCGAGTCGGTCCCGACCTCCGCGGAGTCGCCCCAGCTCGTGATGCCCTCGGAGGAGGATGCGGCCGAGGGCGCCACCGCAGGCGATGTCTACGAGGAGATCGAGTTCGACAGTGCCGCAGGCGCCGACTACCGCCTGCCCGACCGTGCGCTCCTGAAACCGTCTCCGCCGGTGAAGGGGGACAACGGCGCGGCGAGCGCGAGAACCGCCGAGCAGCTCGTGCAGACCCTGTCGCACTTCGGGGTCGACGCGACGATCGTCGGCCAGATCGCCGGCCCTCGCGTGATCCGCTACGAGCTCCAGCTCGCGCCGGGGACGAAGGTCTCGAAGGTCGCGGGGCTCAAGGACGACCTCTCGTACGCGCTCGCGACGACCGAGATCCGGATTCTCGCCCCGATTCCCGGCAAGCAGGCGGTCGGCGTCGAGGTGCCGAACCTCTCTCCGAAGCTCGTCACGCTGGGCGACATCTTCGGCGACATGCCGGGGCAGGCCAGCCCGCTCTCCGTCTGGCTCGGAAAGGACATCTCGGGAAACGCCGTCTGGACCGACCTCGCGCGGATGCCGCATCTCCTCATCGCCGGCACGACGGGCTCAGGCAAATCGGGCTGCATCAACACGCTCCTGACGTCGATCCTCCTCCGCTCGACGCCGGACGAGGTACGCATGATCCTGATCGACCCGAAGCGGATCGAGTTGAACTACTACGAGTCGATCCCGCATCTGCTCACGCCGGTCGTCTCGAATCCGAAAGAGGCGTCCGCCGTCCTCCAGAACGTCGTCGCCGAGATGGAGCGCCGGTACGAGCGCCTCTCGATCATCCGCGCCCGCAACCTTCCCGAGGCAAACCGGACGTTCCGGGCACGTGGGGAGGAGCCGCTGCCGTACCTGCTCGTCGTGATCGACGAGCTCGCGGACCTCATGATGGTGTCCCCCCAGGCCGTCGAGGACGCGATCATCCGTCTCGCCCAGAAGTCGCGTGCGGTCGGCATCCACCTCGTGCTCGCGACGCAGCGTCCTTCGGTCGACGTGATCACGGGGATGATCAAGGCCAACGTCCCGTCGCGGATCGCCTTTGCCGTCTCGAGCCAGACCGACTCACGGGTGATTCTCGATACCTCCGGTGCCGAGAGCCTTCTCGGGCAGGGCGACATGCTCTTCAAGCCACTCGGAACGTCGCGCATGCAGCGGGTGCAGGGCGCCTACGTCGCCGAGGAAGAGGTCGCGATGGTCGTCGAGCAGTGCCGGCGACAGCGCGGGCAGGTGCTCGACGAGAGCCTGCTCGAGGCGCCCGAGACCTTCGGCGACGAGATGGCTGCCGACGCGGGTGGGGGAGAGTTCGATCCCGACGAGGACCCGCTGCTCGACAAGGCGACCGAGATCGTCGTGATGTCCCAGACGGCGTCCGTCTCGCTCATCCAGAGGAGGCTGAGGGTGGGCTACACGCGCGCCGGACGCCTGATCGACATGCTCGAGCGGCGGGGAGTGATCTCCGAGTACGAAGGCTCGAAGCCGCGACGCGTCCTCATCGAGGAGTCGCAGCTCACCACCCTCGTCACGCGCGACTAGCCCGTCGCTCCGGCCGTAGAGGTCGTCGTGACCCATCACGCGATCGCTCGGTGCATTCCACGCACGTGCAATTCGACCGCGACAACGTTAAGCTTCCCTCGCTCGGCGCCGGTGTCTATGCATTCGGCGGCAACAAACGATCGGATTGTCTCGTCTAACGAGTAGACAGCTCGCACGACGAGAAGCCAGTGAATCACCAGCGTCCCCAAGGAGGGAATGTGCCAGTACGGAAATCGATCGCCGGTGCGTCGATCGCTCTCATCGCGGTCATCGCGCTCGCAATCACCACAGGCGGCTTCGCCGCCTCGGGCAAGAAGTCCGACACCACCAAGGCCGCGGTCATCACCGATATCGGTGGCCTCGGTGACAAGGGGTTCAACGATTTGTGCGCCAAGGGCGTCAAGACGGCCGGCAAGAAGCTGAGCATCGGCTCGCGTATCTTCATCTCGAAGTCGTCTGCCGACTACATCCCGAACCTCTCGGCTGCCGCCCGTGGTGGCTACAACCCGGTCGTCGTGTGCGGCTTCCTCATGGGCGGCGACATCGAAAAGGCGGCCAAGAAGTTCCCGAACACGTCGTTCGGGATCATCGACTACAGCCAGAGCTGGATGAAGAGTGATCCGCAGAACCTCCGCGGCGCGCTGTTCTCGGAGAACGAGTCCGGCTACCTGATGGGCGTCGCGGCCGCGATGGCGTCGAAGACGAACACGGTCAGCGCAGTCGGCGGCCAGGCGGTCCCGGCCGTCGTCGCGTATCTCGCGGGCTTCAAGGCCGGCGCGAAGAAGACGAAGAAGGGCATCAAGGTCCTGACGGCGTACTCCGAGGACTTCGTCGATCAGGCGAAGTGCAAGGAGATCGCGCTGAACCAGATCGCCGCCGGCTCCGGTGCGGTGTTCCAGGCGGCAGGCAACTGCGGCCTCGGTGCGCTCGCCGCCGCCAAGGAGAAGGGCGTCTGGGGCATCGGCGTCGACACCGATCAGGGCTTCCTGGGCAAGCACGTGCTCACGAGCGCTCTGAAGAAGGTCGACCTCGGCGTCTTCCGGATGGTGCAGGACGTCAAGAAGGGCACGTACGTCGGTGGTGAGGACTCCCTCTTCACCGTCAAGAACGGTGGTGTCGGCTTCGGTCGCGTCAGCTCGGCCGCACCGAACCGCCTCAAGATCATCGCGAAGCTCAAGGCGACGTCGAAGCTCATCGCCGCCGGCAAGATCAAGCCGCCGAAGAAGTAGCACGCAACAGGCAGCTGTCGATCGAAGAGGGCGGGCCCATGGGCCCGCCCTCTTGCGTCGCTCTCGAGTGACAGCCGGCGTGCCCGGGTAGTATCGTCTCGCCGATGAGCGACGCGCCCACCGTTCTCGAGATGCGCGGAATCACGAAGCGCTTTTCGGGATTCGTCGCCAACGACGCCGTCAGCATCGATCTCCGCGAGGGTGAAGTCCACGCCCTCCTCGGCGAGAACGGCGCCGGCAAGTCGACGCTGATGAACGTCCTCTACGGCCTCTACCGGCCGGACGAAGGCGAGATCCTGATCAAGGGCAGCCCGGTCGAGCTCGGTTCGCCACGCGCGTCCATCGACCGCGGCGTCGGCATGGTGCATCAGCACTTCATGCTGATTCCGGTCATGACGGTGGCCGAGAACATCGTGCTCGCCGTCGAACCGACGCACCGCAAGGTGCTGCTCGACGAGGGCGCCGCCGAGGAGCGCGTGAGGGAGATCTCCGAGAGATACGGCCTCGTCGTCGACCCGCACGCCCTGATCGAGGACATCACCGTCGGCCAGCAACAGCGCGTCGAGATCCTGAAGGCCCTCTACCGTGGGGCCGAGATCCTCGTCCTGGACGAGCCGACCGCCGTGTTGACGCCGCAAGAGGCGCAGGAGCTGTTCGCGATCATCCGCAGCCTCACTGCGCAGGGCAAGTCGGTGATCTTCATCACCCACAAGCTGAACGAGGTCCTCGAGATCGCCGACAGGATCACGGTGCTCAGGCGGGGCAAGATGGTCGCGACGCTCGAGACCGAAGGAGCCACCGAGGAGAGCCTCGCACGTCTCATGGTCGGCCGTGACGTGCTGCTGCGCGTCGAGAAGGAGCCTGCGAAGACGGGGGAGCCGCTCCTCGAGGTAGAAGGGCTGCACGCGTTCGACAGCCGCGGCATCGAGAAGGTGCGCGACGTCTCGTTCGACGTCCGGGCCGGGGAGATCGTCGGCATCGCGGGGATCGACGGCAACGGCCAGACCGAGCTGATCGACGCGCTCAGCGGCCTGCTGCCCGTGAGCGCCGGCACGGTTCGCCTGGACGGCCGCGACGTCACCGATCGCTCGGCCCTCGACCACTACCACGCCGGCCTCGGCCACGTGCCGGAGGATCGCCAGCGTCGCGGCCTCGTGCTCGAGTTCTCGATCGCCGAGAATCTGGCTCTCCACGACTATCGCAGTGCGCCCGACTCGCGCTTCGGGTGGCTGTTCCCCCGCCGGCTCGCTGAGCGGGCCGCGCGGCTGGTGCCGGAATTCGACGTCCGGGGTGGAGGACCCCAGTCGGCGGCGGGAGGTCTTTCGGGCGGCAACCAGCAGAAGGTCGTCCTCGCGCGCGAGATCGATCGGAACCCGCGTGTCCTGATCGCCGCCCAGCCGACCCGCGGACTCGACGTCGGCGCGATCGAGTTCGTCCATCGTCGGCTGATCGAGGAGCGCGACGAGGGTCGCGGGATCCTTCTCGTCTCGCTCGAGCTCGAGGAGATCCTCTCGCTCTCGGATCGGATACTCGTGTTCTACGAAGGCGAGATCGTCGGCGAGCTGCCGCCGACCGCGACCGAGGAGGAGCTCGGAATCCTGATGACCGGCGGCGGGCGAAGGACGGGAGCAGCGGCATGAGCGAGGAGACGCAGGGGCCCGAGGCCACCGATCGGCCACCCGAGGATCCGAGCGGCATGGGACCTCCGGTCGGCGCCTCGATCGTGGAGCGATACGCGATCGCGCAGAAGGCGGAGGGAATTCTCGCACCGGTGCTGACCGCGGTGCTCGCATTCTTCGTGGGCGGCCTCGTCGTGCTCGTCACGACGGGGAAGAACCCGCTGACGACCTACAAGGCGATCTTCGAGGGATCGGGGCTCAACTGGCTCCTGCCGTGGGTTTCCGGTGCCGATCGGCTCACGGCATCACTCAACTTCCAGCAAACGCTGCTCATCACGACGCCCCTCATCCTTACGGGCCTCGCGGTCGCCTTCGCGTTCCGCTGCGGCATGTTCAATATCGGCGGCCAGGGGCAGTACCTCGTCGGGTCGTTCTTCGCCATCTGGATCGGCACGTCGTTCTCCGGGTTGAACTCGTTCGTGCACATCGTGCTCGCGATCACCGTGGCGATGGTCGCCGGGGCTGTCTGGGCCGGAATCGCCGGGTTCCTCAAGGCGACTGTCGGGGCGCACGAGGTGATCTCCACGATCATGCTCAACTGGGTGGCGATCTGGGTCGGCAAGTTCCTCTTCGGCCTCGGCGGCCCGCTGCAGAACGACGAGCAGGCCGCGATTCCGATCTCCAACACGATCGAGGACAGCGCGAAGCTCCCGGTGTTCTGGGGCGACCCCGACTTCCAGGGGCTCTCGATCGGGATCTTCATCGCGATCGCCGCGCTCCTCGTCTACTGGATCATTCTCAACCGGACGACCCTCGGGTACGGCGTGAAGGCCGTCGGCTTCAATCCCGAGGCCTCGCGGTACGGAGGGATCAGCGTCTCGCGCAACTACTTCCTCGCGATGGCGATCTCCGGGACGTTCGCCGGGCTCGCGGGCGCACTCGACATTCTCGGCTGGCAGTTCCAGATCGCGACGAACGACATCTCCGCCTCGCAGATCGGCTTCGTCGGCATCGCCGTCGCTCTCCTCGGGCGCAACACCGCCGTCGGCGTCGGGTTGTCGGCATTGCTCTTCGCCGGCCTCGTCAACGGCACGTCGACGCGCAATCTCGACCCGAGCATCTTCCAGCCGGAGCTCGCCTCCAACCTCACGCTCCTGATCCAGGGGCTCGTCGTCCTGTTCGTCGGCGCGGACATCATCGTCCTCACCGTCCTCCGCCGAGCCCGCCGACGAAAGCCGGCTGCAGGATGAGCGTCGTCACCGAGCCGGACCCCACGCCGCCCGTCGCGTCCGGCGGGGCGCGCCGGCTGCCACACGGCTTCCGGACAGTCGCCTGGGTCGGCATCGTCCTCGGCCTCGCCGGGGCGTGGGTGGCGTTGCCGCCGATCTCCGCGCGGTCCTGGGCCTGGAGCCTCGTTCTCTGCCTCGTCGCGATCATGCTCGGGATCGGGGTAGCGATCCGCGGGGAGCGGCGCTTCGGCGGTTTTGCGATCGCCTCGGGCGTGATCGGGTTCGTCGTCGCGTACCTCGCGACGCTCTCCAGCATCGGGAAGCTCGAATCCGTCGTCGTGTGGTCGGCGCTCTTCGCGGCGACCCTGCGTTACGCCACGCCGCTCATCTTCGCCGCGATCGGGGGCATGTTCTCCGAGCGGTCGGGTGTGGTGAACATCGGCCTCGAGGGGATGATGCTGATGGGCGCGTTCTTCGCGATCCTGGCGGCGGACAAGTCCGACAACTGGATCGTCGGGCTCCTCGTCGGGATTCTCTCGGGCGGCGCGGCGGCGCTGCTCTACGCCTTCTTCGCGATCACGCTGCGCGCCGACCAGATCCTCGGTGGGACCGCGATCAACTTCCTCGCGCTCGGACTGACGGGGTACCTCTACATCGACATCTACGGCCTCGAGGGAACCGCGGCGAACAACATCCCGAGCATCCCGGACGTCCACCTCTCGTTCATCAAGGACGTGCCGTTCTTCGGCCCGATCTTCTCGCAGCTCAACCTGATGATCTGGATCGCGCTCCTGCTCGTGGTCGTCTCGTCGATCGTGATGTTCAAGACGCCGATCGGGCTTCGGATCCGCTCCGTCGGGGAGCACCCGCGTGCGGCGGACACCGTCGGCATCAACGTCTATGCGGTTCGCTACTCGGCGGTCGTCGCGTCCGGCATGCTCGCGGCCGCCGGCGGCGCCTACCTCTCCATCGGCTTCGTCAACTCGTTCGGGGAGAACATGACCGCCGGGCGGGGGTTCATCGCCCTTGCGGCGCTCATCTTCGGGAACTGGCGGCCGTACGGCGCCATGGCGGCCTGCCTACTCTTCGGCTTCTCGAGCGCTCTCGCCCAGCGCCTGCCCGAATACTCGCAATCGGCGTCGGTCCTCTTCCAGGCGCTGCCGTACGTCCTCACACTCATCGCCGTCGCCGGTGTCATCGGCCGCTCGAGGCCGCCCGCAGCAGTTGGCCGGCCTTACCAGAAGCAGTAGCGGGATCGTGGCAGGCGAACCTCCCAAGCCCGGTTGGGCCATCGTGCTCGGAGTCCTCTCGGTCGCCACGCTTCCCGTCGCGATCGGCGCCACGAGATACTCGGAATCCTACGACCTCCTGCACGCGGGTTTCGCGATCCCGGTCGGCCTGGGTCTCGGCTGGTGGGCGGTCGTGCAGGCCCGCCGGGTTCGCGAGCGCGGCGACGTATCACTCGGACGCCGACGGGGCCGCCGTGGCGCAGCAGCCGCGCGCGCCCTCGGCATCCTGGGTATCTGCATGGCGAGCTCGGCGACGATCGCCGTCGCCGTGTACGGCGTTCTCACGTATCTGGACGGATAGCCGCCCCATGGGGCACACGCGTACCGTTCCGGGAACGCTCACGAGTACCTGGACGTCAACGATAGGAGGTTGAGTGCGATGACCGAGTTCGTCGACAAGGACACGATTGGCCTCACGGGGCCGCAGTACCACGTCGGTGTGTCGGAGGGCGAGATCAGCGACATCGTCCTGATGCCGGGCGACCCGTTCCGCGTGCAGCTGATCGCCGATCGGCTCGACGATGCGGTCGAGGTCGCCCACAAGCGCGAGTACCGCACGATGAACGGAACGTACAAGGGACGGCTGATCACTGTCTGCTCGAGCGGCATGGGATGCCCGTCGACGGCGATCGGCGTCGAGGAGCTCGCCCGCGTCGGCGGGCGCGTCTTCATCCGTGTCGGGAGCACGGCTGCGCTCCAGCCACACATCGGGGTCGGCGATCTCATCGTCAGCGAAGGGTCGCAGCGCAACGACGGCACGACGGCCGCCTACGTCCCACCTGGATATCCGGCTGTGCCCGACTTCGAGTTGACGGTGATGCTCAAGGCCGTTGCCGACGAGTTCGGAGCGGCGCAGGGCTTCACGTCACACGCCGGCCTCAACGCGACCGACGATGCGTTCTACGCCGAGACGCCCGAGTGGATCGCGAACCTCTCGCGCGTCGGCCTGCTCAACGTCGAGATGGAGAGCTCGGCGTTGTTCGTCGTCGCGCGCCAGCGCGGGCTACGGGCGGGCATGGTCTGCGCGGTCTCGGCGAATCTCGCCACCGGTGACGTGATCTACGGCAAGCCGAACACGAGGCTGCACACGGGCTGGGAAAACAGCATCGACGTCGCACTGGAGGCCGTCCACCGGCTCGGGCTCTGACGTGGTCACGATCAACCTCCATACCCATCTCGAAGGGTGCGTCCGCCTCGACACTGCAGGGGAGCTCGCGGCGGCCCTCGGCGTCGTGCCGCCGGCGCGCAGCTGGGACGAGGCGCTCGTGATGCGCACGCCGAGCGATCTGACGGTCTTCCTCGCGCATGTTGCGGCGGCATACCCCTTGCTCGGGTCGCACGAGGCTCTGTCACGCGTCGCGCGTGAAGCCGTCGTCGACGCCGCCGTCGGCGGATCGCGCTTCTGCGAGCTGCGGTTCGGCCCGTTGACGCACGTCCGTCCGGGCTTCGACGCCGACGCGGTCATCGGAGCCGTGTGCGAGGGCGTCGCCGAGGGAATCGACGAGTCCGGGATCGAGGCCGGAGTCGTCGTCTGCGTGCTCCGTCACCACGACGAGGCCGACAACATCGGCGTGGCACGTGCAGCGTCCCGCCGCGCCGGCGCCGGGGTCGTCGGATTCGACGTCGCGGGAGACGAGCTGCTGTTCCCCGACCTCAGTCCCTACGTCCGTTCGTTTGCGTGCGCCGCTGCCGCCGGCCTCGGCTTGACTGCCCACGTCGCGGAGGCGGGGCCGGCGAGCAACATCCGCGATGCGTACGAGACGCTCGGGGTCCGCCGGATCGGACACGGGACGCGGCTCGGAGCCGACGACGAGATGCTCACCTGGAGCGTCGACCACGGAATGTGCCTCGAGGTGTGCGCGACCTCGAACGTGCTGACCGGCGCCGCCGAATCGGTGGCGGCGCATCCCGTCCACCGGTTCATCGAGGTCGGCTGCGACGTCGTCCTCGGCGACGACAACCCGATCACGATCGATACGACGCTCGAACGGGAGGTCGGTGCGCTCGAGGAAGCCGGCCTGACCGCCCGCGACTTCGCGCGGATCGAGGCGACCGCGGTCGACATGGCCTTCTGCGAGGAGAGCGTCCGCGCCTGGCTCCGGAGCGGCGCCTCACGACGGTAGGCGATCGTCCGGCGCGGAAGCGGGTAGACGGGGACGGCCATAGGTCGGTACTCTCCATCTCCGTGTTCGAGATCGGCTCAAGCCTGCGCGAGGCCCGCACGCGCCAGGGGCTCGACTTCACAGAGATGGAGTTCAGGACCAAGGTGCGCGCGAAGTACCTGCGCGCCCTCGAGGCGGAGCAGTTCGAGCAGCTGCCCGGCCACACCTACATCAAGGGATTTCTACGCACGTATGCCGAGGCCCTCGGGCTCGACGGTCAGCTCTATGTCGACGAGTACAACTCGCGGTACGTCGCAGGGGAGGAGGAGCGGCCGCTGCGCCCCAGGCGAGTGCCGACGGCGCCGAGGCGACACCGGCACAACCGGGAGTCGCGGTTGGTCGTCGTCGCGGTGACCGCGATGATCCTCCTCACCGCCCTCGTGATCGCCGCCTGGAAGTTCGGCGACACGGCCGAACCGAAGGTGCAGGGCGTCAACGTCCCGACGGGCACGTCGGCCGCGTCGATCTCGCGCGGCGTGTCGGTCACCGCCGCGAAGGGAGCCTCGTTCATGGAGGTTCAGTCGGTTTCGCGGGGCACAGCGCTGTACCGCGGCACCCTTGAGCGTGGGCAGATGAAGCGCTTCGCACGGCAGAAGCTCACCATCACGCTCACCTCTCCGAAAAACGTCGTCGTTCGCGTCGCCGGCGCACGCGTGAAGGTGCCGCCGAGTGGACGACTGCAGATCGCTCCGGCCCCTTGAGCCGACCTAGCGCGGCTATCGTCGTCACCGGGAGCGAGCTAGTCCGCGGCGAGCGTACGGACCTCAACGGCCCGTTCTACGCGCAGGAGGCACTCCGCCTGGGACTCCAGCCGTCGCGGATCACGATCGTCGGCGACGACGCCGACGACCTCGAGACCGCGCTCCGGGACGGGATGCAGAGCGATGTGTGCCTCGTCTCGGGGGGGCTCGGCCCGACGCACGACGACCGGACGATCGAACTCGTCGCTCGCGCCGCAGGACGGGAGCTTCGCGTCGATGCGTCGCTCGAGCGCGAGATCGAACAGATCTCGCGCCGGTTCGCGGAGCGAATGAAGCGAGACTACGCGGACTTCGCATCCGGAGTCCGGAAGCAGGCGACGCTTCCGATCGGGGCGCTTTCGCTCGGGATCGCCGGAACGGCGCCGGGCGTCGTCCTCGATACGGGCTCGTGTGTCGTCGTCGTCCTACCCGGGCCTCCCGCCGAGTTGAAGCACCTCTGGCCGCGCGCTCTCGAGACCGCGCCGTTCGTCGCCCTCCTCGACCGCACGACGAGGCCGGGTCGCCGCGTGTTGCGCTTCTACGGCGTCAGCGAGTCGCTCGTCGCACGCGCGCTCGCCGAGGCCGGGGGTGACGGCGCCGGCGTCGAGGTCACGATCTGTGCCCGGGACGCCGAGATACACGTCGACGTCATCGTCGAGCCCGGGGCCGAAGAACGGGCAGACGACCTCGAGCGGGGGTTCCTGCGGCCACTCGAGCGGTTTCTCTTCGGACGGGACGAGCGGTCCGTGCAGGAGAGGGTTCTCGAGGCATGCACGGCACGCGGATGGACGCTCGGGACGGCCGAGTCGTGCACCGGCGGCCTCGTCGCCGGGCGCTTGACGGCGATCCCGGGCGCGAGCGCATCGTTCCGCGGAGGGATCGTCGCCTACGCGAACGACGTGAAGCAGCAGGCACTCGGCGTGCCTGCGGCGCTGATCGAGAGCCACGGCGCCGTGTCGGCCGAGGTCGCGGCGGCCATGGCGCAGGGAGCGCGCGAGCGCCTCGCAACGGATGTCGCCGTCTCGGTGACGGGAATCGCCGGGCCGGACGGCGGCACGGCCGAGAAGCCGGTCGGGCTCGTGTTCCTGCACGTGTCGGGGCCGACGGGGGAGGTTCCGCTGCGGGCAGAGCTCCCGGGCGGCCGTGACCTGATCCGGTCGCGCGCCGCCGTGGCGGCGCTGCACCTCCTTCGCCGCTCTCTCTAGCCTCCAGGCGCTCCTGATCGCACTTCCGGCACGGTCCCGTTCCACGCGCGTGACATCACCCGCGCTAGCGTCGTGCGGGAGAAGGAGCACCCCGATCGGGGGCGAACATGTGTTTGCATTACGTCCGACGGGCGTGCTTACCTACAGGGACGAAACCACGGAACGACGAGAAGGAGAAACAGGATGAAACGCGAGGAAGCGCTCGACGTCGCGCTCGGCCAGATCGAGCGACAGTTCGGTAAAGGCTCGGTCATGCGCATGAGCGACCAGGCCCAGGTGGCAGTCGGGGCCGTGTCGACCGGTTCCCTGTCGCTCGACATGGCCCTCGGGATCGGGGGGCTGCCTCGCGGCCGCGTCGTGGAGGTCTTCGGTCCCGAATCGTCCGGAAAGACGACTCTCGTCTACCACGTCATCGCGGAGGCCCAGCGGCGTGGCGGCATCTGTGCCTTCATCGACGCAGAGCACGCCATGGATCCCCAGTACGCCCGCAACATCGGAGTCAACATCGACGACCTGCTGGTCTCCCAGCCCGACACGGGCGAGCAGGCGCTCGAGATCTGCGAGCTGCTCGTGCGTTCCGGCGCGGTCTCGGTGGTCGCGATCGACTCCGTCGCGGCACTCACGCCCAAGGCCGAGATCGAGGGTGAGATGGGTGACAGCCACGTCGGCCTGCAGGCGAGACTGATGAGCCAGGCGCTCCGCAAGCTTGCGGGCACGCTCAACCGCACCGACACGATCTGCCTCTTCACCAACCAGCTGCGGGAGAAGATCGGCGTGATGTTCGGATCGCCCGAGACGACGTCCGGCGGCCGCGCGCTGAAGTTCTATTCGTCGGTTCGGCTCGACATCCGGAGAATCGAGACGCTCAAGGACGGCGCGGAGGCATACGGGAACCGCGTTCGGGTCAAGGTCGTGAAGAACAAGGTCGCGCCGCCGTTCAAGCAGGCCGAGTTCGACGTGATCTACGGCAGCGGCATCTCGTGGGAGGGCACGGTGCTCGATGTCGGGATCGAGCGCAAGGTCGTCCAGAAGGCCGGCTCGTACTTCAGCTTCGGCGACGAACGCCTGGGGCAGGGTCGGCAGAACGCGACGGCGTTCCTCCGTGAGCATCCCGATCTCGTCCAGCAGATCCTCGCTCGCATTCAGGCAGAGGCACCGGCCGAGCAGATCGTGTCGGCCCGCCTCCTGCCGCAGGTGGAAGGCGCGACGAGCGTCGACGTGACGCCGATCGACGACGAGGTCGCCGCCGCCGAGCGGGTCCCGGTCGAGAGCTGAGGATCGTGCGGGGAGACCGAGGGGAGGAGTGGCCCACAGCGTCGACCGTTCAGTCCATCCCCCGGTACCCCGATCCGCACGTCGACCACACCGCCGCTCCGGTCATCACACGGCTTCGCGCGAGTGGGACCGCTCGCGTCTCGGTTGAGCTCGACGGACGACCCTGGCGGGTCATCCCGGTCGAGGCCGTCCTCGCGACGGGGCTCGCTGTCGGGCGCGCGATCGATCGTGTGACGGCCCGCGAGATCGGGCGAGAGCTGCGTCGGCTCGAAGCACGCGGCGTGGCGCTGCGTGCGCTCCGTGCGCGCGATCATACGGTTGCCTCCCTCGAGCGGCGCCTGGCCGAACGGGGGGCGGCCCCGGGCGTGCGCCGGGAGACGGTCGCCGCGGCGCGCCGCGCCGGGCTCGTCGACGACTGCCGATTCGCGCGCGACCGGGCGGCCATGCTCGCCGGCCGTGGCGCGGGGAACGCGATGATCGCCGCCGACCTCGAGCATCGGGGTGTGCCGAAGGAGGAGATTCGCAGCGCCCTCGCCCTGCTCGAGCCCGAGTCGGATCGCGTTGCACGAATCGTCGCCGTCCGCGGGCGTACGGTCCGGACGGCTCGCTCTCTGGCGGCGAAGGGCTTCTCCGAGGACGCGATCGAGTCACTCGTTGCGGACATGTCTTCGGACGCGATAGAGTAAGTCTGCTTCATCCGAGCATTTCACCTGCACAGACGCTTTCCCGAACCGGTTGTATCGATGATCTCTGACCATCCGACCCTGATGAACCTGGCAGCGACGGTGCCCTCGCGGAAGGACGTCCGTCCGAGATAGCGCGCGCTGCACGAACGGTTGACCGGGAGATCGCCCGTGCAGGCGGTGTCCGGATGTGAGCGACCGCGGCAGCAGCCGCGGGACAACCCCTATCGGGAGCGTCCATGCTCGCAATCGTCGGAGTTCTGATCGGAATCGCAGTTGGTGCCATCGGGCTGTGGACGTGGCTCCGCACGGTGAGCACGTCGCGCCTTCGACTTGCGGAAGATCAGCGTCGTTCGCTCATCGCCGACGCGGAACGCGAGGCCGAGACGATGCGGCGCGAGGCCCAGATCGAGGCGCGCGAGCAGGCGGTCCAGCTCAGGGCGGATCTCGAGCGCGAGGCCCAGGAGGCACGTGTGCAGAGTGCGAAGGCGGAGGCGCGGCTCCAGCAGCAGGAGTCGGAGCTCGAGGCCAAGCGCGAGGAGCTGACACGCCGCGAGCAGGGCGTTGCAGACCGAGAGATCCACACGAGACAGCTCCAGGAGCAGCTCAAGACGGGCAACGACGAGATGCTACGGGAGCTCGAGCGTGTCGGCGGGCTCACGCTGGGGGAGGCCAGAGCGCAGCTGCTCGAGCGATCCGAGGATCTCGTCCGCCACGAGCTCGCGCGAACAGTGCGTCAGCTCGAGGAGGAGGCGCGGATCGACGCGAAACGCAAGGCGCGGGCGCTCGTCGCCGACGCTCTCCAGCGCGTGGCAGCCAGTCACACGGCCGAGACGACCGTGAGCGTCGTCGAGCTCGCGTCCGACGACATGAAGGGTCGGATCATCGGTCGCGAGGGCCGTAACATCCGGGCGCTCGAGCACCTCACGGGTGTCGACTTCATCATCGACGACACCCCGCACGCGGTCGTCCTGTCGTCCTTCGACGGGCTTCGCCGTGAACTCGCCCGGATGACGCTCGAGAAGCTGATCGAGGACGGAAGGATCCACCCGGCGCGGATCGAGGAGATGTACTACCTCTCGAAGGCCGAGCTCGACGACCATGTTCGTCTCGCGGGCGAGCAGGCCGTCTTCGAGGCGAACTGTGGTGAGCTGCACGAGGAGCTCGTCAACATCCTCGGGCGGCTCCGGTACCGGACGAGCTACGGCCAGAACGTCCTCAAGCACACGCTGGAGGTCGTCCACCTGGCGGGGATCATGGCTGCCGAGCTCGGAGCGTCCGTCAAGACGGCCCGACGGGCTGCGTTGCTGCACGACATCGGCAAGGCGATGACGCACGAGGTCGAGGGGACGCACGCGGCCGTCTCGGCCATGCTCGCGCGCCGCTACGGCGAGACCGAGGGCGTCGTCCACGCGATCGAGGCGCACCACTACGAGGTGCAGCCTCAGACGGTGGAGGCCGTCCTGCTCATCTCCGCGGACGCGATCTCAGCGTCGCGGCCGGGTGCGCGGGGCGAGAGCCTCGAGCACTACATCAAGCGCCTGTCGGCGCTCGAGGAGATCGCGGCGGGCAAGCAGGGCGTCGCCAAGGCGTATGCGCTGCAAGCCGGCCGCGAGATCCGCGTTATCGTCGAGCCGACGGAAGTCGACGACGATGCGGCAGCGCTGCTGTCTCACGAGATCGCACGCCAGATCGAGGATCAGCTCGAGTACCCCGGCCAGGTCAGGGTGATCGTGATCCGCGAGAGTCGCGCCATCGAGATCGCGCACTGAGGACAGCGACTTGGGCGACCTTCTCACCGATCCGCCGTCGCCGCTCGACGCTGCCATCGGGCTCGTGGCCGTCGAACTGCTGCCCGACGCCGTCGTCCTCCGGCTCGATCCATCGTCGGACGCGATCGGTGACACGACCCCGCGACCGTTCCTCCACGGAGGCGCGCTCGCGACGTGTGTGGACACCGCCGGTTGGTATGCGTTGGAGCACACAAGCCCGGGGGGATGGATCGCCGTCGACCTTCGCTGCGATTTTCTCCGCCTCGCGGCGCCGGAGCCGCACCGGGTCGTCGCCCGTTGCCTGAACGCCGGGCGCACGCTCGGGGCAGCCGACGTCGAGATCGCCGCCTGGGACGACCCGGGCCGACCGGTCGCCGTCGGACGGGCACGATACATTCGCAGTCCACAATGACTCTGCTGCCGACGGCCCTCCTGTACGGGCCGGCATGCGACAGCCGGAGGACCGAGCAAGGGAGAGATGATGGAGCTGGGCAAGTCGTTCTACGTGAAGCTGGTGGCGGCGATCGTGGGCATTTGCGTCGCCGGCCTGCTCGGGTTCCTCCTGTTCAACCGTCTCGTCTATCGGTATGGGTTTATCGCCGGAACGGCGATCGTCGTCGGCATCCTGCTGCTGGTCGCGTACTACTACGACCGCAAGCACGAGCGGTCGTACGACGACGAGACGGAGGCGTAGGGCTCGGCCGTACGGCGCCACGTCGGGAGGCGCGCCGGCACCGACGTTGGCGCGAGGGCTTCCATTCGGGGCGCCGTCGGATTATGGTTCCGCGAAGCAGTGCGGCGCATCATCGGACTTCTGACGGCGGGACTGGTGACCGCGGCACTCGCCGTCGGCGGCGCGAGCTCGGGTACCGCCACGCGCGGTCTCCCCGAGGACACCGGGGCAGGCGAGGTAGCCATCTTCTACTACCCGTGGTACGGCACCGCGGCGCGCGACGGGGACTGGCAGCACTGGCAACAGCACGGCGGGCATCCGCCGAAGCTGATCGCGTCGGGATGGATGCCGGTCAGGGGCGCGTACTCGTCCTCCGATCTCGCCGTCGTGCGCGCCCAGATGCGCGAGATCGCAGAGACCGGCGTCCAGACGGTCATCGTGTCGTGGTGGGGGCCGTCATCGGCTGAGGCCCGACGGCTTCCGGCGGTCTCCCGCGCCGCACGGGACGCGGGGTTGCGGGTCGCGCTCCACGTCGAGCCGTACCCCGGTCGAACGCCCGACGGGCTCGAGCCTCAGATCCGCGCTCTCGCCGACCTGGGCGTCACCGACGTCTACGTCTACGACTCGTCATCGACACCCGACTCGGAGTGGCGACGGCTCAACCAGGCGCTCCCAGGGGTAAGGCTCTTCGCGAACACGGGCCTGCCGGGGAAGGCCAAGGCCGGAGGCTTCGCCGGGCTGTACACGTATGACGTCTACATCTACGACGGCTCCTCGTTCCCGCGCATGTGCGCGTCGGCGGCGCGTCTCGGCCTCCTGTGCGCGCCGTCCGTCGGCCCGGGGTACGACGCCTCCCGTGCGACCGGAGATTCCCGCACACGCAGTCGTGAGCGCGGAGCGACCTACGACGGGATGTGGCGCGGCGCGGTACGGGCCCATCCCGCGATCGTCACGATCACGAGTTACAACGAGTGGCACGAAGGCACACAGATCGAGCCTGCGCGCGCGGTAGGGCCACCGTACGCCTCCTACGACGGCGCGTACGGGCTGGTCGGCGTTCCGGCGCAACGCGCCTACCTCGATCGAACCGCGCTCTGGGTCGGCCGGTACCGCGCCCGCATGGGTCGCTAGTAGAGGGCCGACGCGAGACGCCGTCGGTAAGCAGACGCCAGCGGGTCGTCGGCACCGAGTCGGTCGAACAATGCCACCGCGACTTCGCGGAGTCGATCGCGTTGCAGTGGATCTGCGCCCGGCACCGCCGCCACGATGAAAGAGAGGGCGCCCTCGATGTCGTCCGCATCGAGCCTGGCGACGACCTCGGGTAGCTCGCCTGCGGCGCGGAGCTCCTCGACGAGCGTGTCGGCTCGCGGGGGCGCCAGAAGCTCGTCGAGGAACAGGTCGACCGAAGGGCGCGAACGGGCGCCCGTGAACTCCGCAACCACACGGCCGTCACGGAACGCCTTGACGGCCGGGATGCCGCTGACGGAATACGTCTGCGAGAGGCCGGGGTTCGTGTCGACATCGACCTTGACGAGGGCGACCGCACCCCCACGATCAGCGATCGCCGCCTCGATCACCGGCGCGAGCGCATGACACGGCGTGCACCAATCCGCCCAGAAGTCGACGAGCACCGGCAGCTCTGCCGATCGCTGGATCACGTCGAGCTCGAACGTCTCCTCTGTGGCGTCGACCGGCGTCACGCCGCGGCCCCCACGACCACGTCGGCGGCGCATCCTGCGATGAGCGCGGCCGGCACGTGCTCTGCTGCGACACCGAGGAGCGAGCGGTGGTCAAGATCGATCTCGATGGCCTCCCAGTCCTCGAGGTGGAGGGCAGCCGCGCCCTCGGTGGAGCCGATCGCGAGCAGATCGGCCGTCGGGATGACACCCCTCGTTCCGGTCTGGCGGCGCGCGATGCCCTCGAGCTCCCGCAGCTCCTCGAGCGGATCGATTCGCATGTTCGAGTCGGAACCGACGCACAGTGGGATCTGCCGGGAGCGTACGGCGGCGACGGGGAGGAACCCGTCGCCGAGATCCGCCTCGGTCGTCGGGCACGCACAGATGCGTGCACCCGCGTCCGCGACGTGGGCGAGCTCCATCTCGTCCGCGTGCGTCGCATGGATGATCGTGGTATTCGCCGTCAGGCATCCGGCGCTCGCGAGGAGCTCGATCGGGCGGCAGCCGTGCTCCGCGAGGCACTCCTGGATCTCACGGGGCTGCTCGTCCGCGTGGATGTGGAGCGGGAGGCCCTCGGTGGCCGCATAGCGGCCGATCTCCTCCAGCCATTCGCGCGAGCACGCTCGAACCGAGTGCGGCGCCAGACCGACCGCGATTCCCACGCCGCGCAGCGATTCGACCTCGTCGAGATACGCCCCCACGGTCGCCTGCCTCATGCGCTCGAGACCGCCTCGCTCGTAGGCCACGTGAAGGAGCACGATGGCGATGCCTGCCTCTGAGGCAGCGTCGGCGGCTGCCAGCGCCTCGGCCGCCCCGAGATAGTGGAACTCGCCGACGGCCGTGTATCCCGAGGATCGCATCTCGGCGTACACCGAGGCATAGTCCGCTCGGACCGACGCGGGGGTGGCCCGGTTCGCCTCCTCGAGCATTCCGTCCCGCCACGTCCAGAAATCGGTTCCCGCCGCCCGCCCGCGCAGGGCGCGCTGAAACGTGTGACTGTGGCTGTTGACGAACCCTGGGAAGGAGCGTGTCGAGGTCACGATTCCCCGACGCTACCACTCCCGCGAAGACGAGCGCCTGCGCGAAGCCTCTACTCTTCCGGGCATGGCGACGCGTACCGTCTCCGCTCCGCTCCGACAGATTCCGAACGCGCTCACGCTCCTGCGGTTCGCCGCAATCCCGGTGTTCATCTGGCTGCTCCTCGACGAGCGCGCGGGGCCGAGCTGGCCGGCCGGGATCGTGTTCGGCGTCGCAGCCGTCACAGATCAGCTGGACGGGTATCTGGCGCGGCGCTGGCACGTCGAATCGCAGTTCGGGAAGGTCGCCGACCCTCTTGCCGACCGGCTGATGATCGACACGGCCGTCGTCATGCTCGTCGCTCTCGACCGGCTCCCGTGGGCAGCGCTCGTCATCCTGCTCCGCGATCTCATCCTCGTCGGGGGCTACCGGTTCGTCGTTCCGGAGGACTACGAGCTCGAGGTCTCACGGCTCGGGAAGATCGCGACATGGGGTCTCTACGCGTCGATCGGGTTCACGCTCGTCACGGCCGAAGGCACGAACTGGCCGATCGTCTGCTTCTGGATCAGCCTCGCGCTGGCCATCGTCGCCGCTGCGCAGTACATCGTCGGTGCAGCACGCCTGATTCGGCGCTGAACCGCGTGGCTGCCGTCGGGGTGAGGCGGTCGACGTGCAGGGAGTCGTGCCTGCAGGGCGAAATCCACTGCGAAGGACACAAAGCCTCAAGTTGAGGTCGACCCCTTCGCTACGCTGCGCTTTCGCACACACGACACGACCCACAGGAAAGGCGACCCGTGGAACCGCTCCCCGACCTGCTGCCGCTCTCCGACGATGCGCTGGCTGCGCTGCGCGCGCGGCTCGAGGCAGCCGAGGATGCCGTCTCGAAGCGTCGCCGGCTGCTGCACGGGAGAATCGACATCCTCAGGGCCGAACGCACCGCCCGGCTGAAGGCGAGTGTCGCCGCCGGAAGCTTCGAGGCGCATACACCGAAATCTCTCGATCGGCCGATCTACGAGGGAACGGGCGAGCTTCCGGCCGAGGGAGACCTCGAGGCACTCCCGGACCTCACGACCATGGACGACGACACACTCTGGGCCGAAATCCGGCGTCTCGAGCAGGAAGAGGACGACATCTCCCTCAATCGACGCGTCATCCACGCACAGATCGACATCCTCGCCGCCGAGCGCGCAAAGCGTGCGCGTGGCGGGGAGCACGTCGACGCCCAGGACATCGGCTCCATCCTCGGCGGAGGGACATGAGCTACATCTACTGCCCGGAGTGCGGCTTTCAGAGCCCCGAGGCGGCGTCCTACTGCTCCCGTTGTGGAGCGCTCCTGCTCCGGGAGAGCACGGGCGAGACGACGTTGAGCCTCGGGCCGGAGGAGATCGAGGGTGCAGTCGAGACCCCGGCCGGGCCTGCGCTCGTCGTGCGGTCCGGCGGCGGGAGAGCAGGGGAGAGCTTCGAGTCGATCGGTGCGCGGGCGCTGATCGGCCGCTCGCCCGAATGTGACGTGTTCCTCGACGACGTCACCGTCTCGCGCCGACACGCCGAGCTCGTACACGACGCCGGCGCGTACACGATCCGCGACCTCGGGAGCCTGAACGGCACCTTCGTCAACCGGCACCGGATCGAGAGTGCCGTGCTCGAGGACGACGACGAGGTCCAGATCGGCAAGTACCGGATGACGTTTCTTCTCCGCAGATGACGACGACCCCTGAGACCAGCCCGACTGCGCACCTCCACACGATCGGTGCGGTCTGCGAGCGCCTTCGCGACGAGTTCCCGGATATCTCGATCTCGAAGATCCGTTACCTGGAGGATCAGGGCCTTCTCCAGCCGAGCCGGACCCGCGGCGGCTACAGGCTCTTCTCCGAGAGCGATGTCGAACGCCTGACGGTGATCCTGCGGCTCCAGCGCGACGAGTTCCTGCCTCTCCGCGTGATCCGCGAGGAGCTTCGGGCCCCGACCGCCGATCGGGCGAAACGGCGCGCCGCCGGTCTGCGCGGCCACGAGGACGAGATCGACATGGCGGAACTGTGCGAGCGCGCGGGCATCTCCGCCGAGTTCGCGCGGCAGCTCGAGGAGTTCAGCCTGCTCGCTCCGCGTGTCGAGGCCGGGGATCGGCTCTATCGCGAGAGCGAAGCGGACATCGCGCTCGCGTGCGCGCGCATCGCTCGACACGGGATCGACGCACGGCACCTCCGCGCATTCCGAACGGCGGCAGGTCGCCAGTCGGCCCTCCTCGAACAGGTCGTCGCGCCCGCATTGCGATCGCGCAACGCCGAGCGCCGGGCGGCGGCTCTCGAGGACCTCGAGACCCTGTCCGCCGTCGCCCAGGAGCTGGCCCAGTTGCTGCTGACGCGGGATCTCAAGGAGGTGGCCGAACGGTGACCGAGCTCGACCTGCGGTCCGTACATCCGTGACGTCCCGGACTTTCCAAGCGAAGGCATCCTCTTCAAGGACGTGATGCCGTTGCTCGCCGATCCGGCGGCGTTTCGCGCTTCGATCGACCGTCTTGCGGCATGGGCCGGGCCGAGAACGCCCGATGTGATCCTCGGAGCCGAGGCGCGGGGGTTCATCTTCGGCGGTGCGCTCGCGTACGCCCTCGGCTGCGGGTTCGTCACGGCCCGAAAACCCGGGAAGCTGCCATGGAAGACCGTGGAGGCGGTGTACGACCTCGAATACGGGACGGACGCTCTTCAGGTGCACGTAGATGCGATCACGGAAGGGGCGCGGGTGATCGTCCTCGACGATGTGCTTGCGACGGGTGGGACGGCCCGCGCAAAGATCGACCTCGTGAGCGAACTCGGTGGCCAGGTGGTCGGCGCGCTGTTCCTGATCGAGCTCGCGTTTCTGAACGGACGCGAGCGGGTCGGCGACACCGACGTCCACGCGCTCATCACGTACACCTGACCGGAAGCGGCGGCTGTCCGTCCGGCCGGGAGAGTATGAGTATGGGTGCTCTGCGGATCCCGTCCCTGGGTGGAGGGATCATTACGCGCGAGGAGGAATGCCGATGCAGGAGAACATGGACGCGACAGTCTCGCGAGAGGCACAGAGAGCCGACGCCACGACGCTCCTCCTGCGCCACTGCCTCTCCATCGGGAGCGCGGAGCACCGGGTCCCGGCCCGCCAGCGCCTCGACGAGGCCCTCGGGCCGGAGCTCGCCCGACGGCTCGTCGCGAGCCTGCTCGCGCACAGTCGCCGCTGAGCGCCGCGTTACCCGCGCGTGCGGACGAACAGGAAAATGAGGAACGAGGCGACGAGCGAGACGATGAACGCCGTTCCCTTGTGCACGTCGAGCGCAACCATCCCGAAGTACATGACGACGAAGAAGAGAAGGGCCCACAGGAACGACTGGACGCCGCGGTCGATGCTCGGCATGCGTAGGTGCATGACGACAGCGTACCCGGGCAGAAGGACGGCCGCCCGCGCGAACCGGGCCTCGTACGCGTCGCCCGGGACCACAAATTCACCGAGCCGGTGGCGCTTTCGTCCACCCAACCCGTTGACCTTCCGCTTCCGCGTACGGCCTCCGTGCTGAGCTTCGACCTACTCGCGCTCCGTGCTCGGTGCAAGGAAGAACCTAGAGCGTAGACCCGCAGAGGTCAAGTCGGGCACGACGATATTGGTGCAATTTCCGCAGAAATCAGTCCCCGGCATGCGCCTCGGCCCGGTGGTCTACGATGACCAGCATGCGCCGGACGGTCGTCTACGGGTGTGCGGCGGCGCTGATCACGGTTGCGGTCGTCTTGACGCTGCTCGGGTGGGGCGAGGAGACCGCAGGTTTCCCCGATGGCCAGGCACTCGTGCTCGGGTTCGTGCAGGGGTTCACCGAGTTGCTGCCGATCTCGTCGTCGGGACATCTGATCATCGTTCCGTGGCTCGGGGACTGGACGTATCTCGCGGACCACGAAGAGTTCAACAAGACGTTCGACGTCGCCCTCCACCTCGGCACCCTCGTTGCCGTCGTTGCCTACTTCTGGCATGACCTGGTGGGCTACTTCGTGGCGTTGCTGCGAAGCATCCGGCACCGCACGGTCGATACCGAGGACGCGCGGATCGGCTGGTTGATCGTCGTCGCGAGCGTCCCGGCTGCGATCATCGGCGCAGCGGGACAGAGCGTGATCGAGACTCGCCTCGGGGAGCCGTGGCAGATCGCGATCCTGATGGGCGCCTTCGGCCTCGTGCTCTACTGGGCCGACCGGCGGCCCGAGCGCATGGACGTGGGGGAGACCACGCTCAAACAGGGCCTGCTGATCGGCCTCGCGCAGACGCTCGCGCTCGCGCCGGGGGTGTCGCGGTCCGGCATCACGATCAGCGCCGGCCGCTTCCTCGGACTCACGAGGGACGCCGCTGCGCGACTCTCGTTCCTGCTGCTCGTGCCGATCGTGCTCGGGGCCGTGCTCTTCAAGGGATACACGGACATCATCAAGGGGGAGCTCCCGAACGGCTGGGTGGGGCCGTTCGTGGTAGGCACGGTTGCGTCCGCCGGGAGTGGCCTCCTCGCCATCAGCTGGCTGCTCGGCTTCGTGAGGCGACACGACTACACCGTGTTCGTCGTGTACCGCGTCGCGCTCGCCGTCTTCATCCTCCTCGTCATCGCGAGCGGCGTCAGGGAGGCGACGTTCTGATGCGCGTGCCCGTCGGCGACATCGAGCTCTACGCACACGAGATGGGGGAGGGACGGCCGATCGTGGCACTCCATGGCGGGCCAGGGCTCGACGGGTCGGTCTGGTTTCCCGGGCTCGACCCGGTCGTGGAGGCAGGCTACCGCGTGCTCGCGCTCGACCACAGAGCGAACGGGCGCTCCGACGCCGGCGACCCGTCCCGCTGGACGGTGTCGCAGATGGCAGACGACACCGAGGCGGTGATCGCGAACCTCGGGTTGGAGAACGTCGCCGTCATGGGATGGTCGTTCGGGTCGTTCGTCGCCCAGAGTCACATGGTGCGCCACGGCACAGCCGCAGCGTACGTTCTCATGGGGACGATCGCCGAGCCGTCGGCGCTTCTCGCGCGTTTCTGAGGCCCGAGGTGGCCGGGGGAGCGGCCCGCGCCAGGCTTCCGCGGCGCTACTTGACATAACACCGGTTATCGTGCGTTGGGCTGACGCCCGCAGCTGCGGGCCGGTTCGGGGAAACTACGCGCGGGATCAGCGTCGCCCCGGATGGCGCGCGGAGAGGTCGCTGTACGCTCGAGCTATGGGAGTCTTCGACCGTGTCGTAGTCGGGGTCGACGGAACGGCGTTCGGCTTCGAGGCACTCGCACAGGTGCTGGCGCTGGCGCCACCGGCAGCTGACGTGCACGCCGTGACGGCTCTCGACACCGGCATCGCACCGCACGCGGGGTTCAACATGAGTCACATCGCCTCTCAGTTGGAAGAGGAAGCCGAGAAGGCATCGGCGGCGGCTACCGAGGCGATGCGAAGCCACCCGGGCGGTCGGGCGACGATCGTCAGGGGCGACGCGAAGTCGGTGCTGCGCGCCGCCTGCGCCGAGCGCGAGGCGACCCTGCTCGCGCTCGGCGGGCGCGGCAGTAGTCGCTTCCTCGGCATCCTGGCGGGCGAGACGGCGTCGACGCTTCTGCACGAGGCCGCCCAGTCGGTACTGCTGGCCCGACGGCAGGGCGCCGCCCGGTGGGCGCCGGCGCGAGTCCTCGTCGGCCTGGACGGATCCGAGTTCTCTGTCGCTGCGTTGTCCGCCGCGGACGAGTTGGCCGACCGGCTCGGCTCCGCAGTGCGGGTGAAATCGGCCACAGGAGGGAAGCAGCTCGATCGCGAAGGTCGCTGGGCCGAGCGCGTGGACACCTGGGATCCCGGACATCCGGTCGTCGCGCTCCTCGATCGCTCGCTCCATACAGACCTGATCGTCCTCGGCTCGCGTGGATTGCACGGCGTGCGCGCGCTGGGGAGCGTGAGCGAGCGCGTCGCCCATCGCGCAGCGTGCTCGGTGCTCCTCGTCCACCGACCTATCCCGCGCCCCCAGGCGTAGAGCTCGCCCGGCGCAGCGGCTGTCTCCCAGACCCTGGACAAGGAGGGGTCGGAGGTGGGAGAGTGTATTACCGCCGATGGCCCCCACCCCATGACCACGATCGACATCGAGACACTGCTGACGCAGGAGGAGCTCAAGGCTCTCATCGAGGTCAGTGAGCACGTCGGCTCCATCCGGATGCAAGACCTCGCCGACATCGTCGAGACGCATGACCTCTCCCCGCTCGAGCACGACGCTCTGCTGCGAGAGCTCGACAAGCGGGGCATCGAGGTCATCGATCTCCCGCTTGCGACCGAGCCCGCCTCCCCTCCTCCCACAGCGGCCGAATCGACGACCGACGCGCTCCAGCTCTTCCTTCGTGAGGCAGGACGGCACACGCTGCTCACAGCGGCGCAGGAGGTCGCGCTCGCGAAGCGCGTCGAGCGCGGTGATCTCCTCGCCAAGCAGACGATGATCCAGTCGAACCTGCGGCTCGTGATCTCCATCGCGAAGAACTACCGGAACCAGGGGCTGCCGTTCCTCGATCTGATCCAGGAGGGCACCCTCGGACTGATCCGCGCGGTCGAGAAGTTCGACTGGCGGCGCGGATTCAAGTTCTCGACCTACGCGACCTGGTGGATCCGCCAGGCGGTCGCCCGGGCTCTCGCCGACAAGGCACGGACGATCCGGATGCCGGTGCACATCGTCGAGCGCCTCCAGAAGATCAACCGCGCCGACCGGACGCTCTGGACGTCCCTCGGGCGAGAGCCCACGATCGATGAGATCGCCGACGAGGCGAACCTGACGGTCCAGCAGGTCCTCGAGGTCAAGGCGGCCGCGCGTGCGTCGACCAGCCTCGACGCCCCGGTGGGCGACGCCGGCGACGCCGTTCTCGGCGACTTCGTCGCGGGCGAGGAGATGCTCCCCGAGGAGACCGTCGAGCTCGAGCTCCGAAGCCAGGCCCTGCGCGCGGCACTCAGCTCGCTCCCGGATCGTGAGCGTGAGGTCGTCACGCTCCGGTACGGCCTCGGCGGCATCGAGCCGAAGACGCTCGAGGAGATCGGACGACGCCTCGGCCTCACGCGCGAGCGCGTCCGCCAGATCGAGATCGACTCGCTCCGCCGGCTCGCCGGCCAGCGCGAGATGCAATCCGTGATGTAGGAAGCGACCGCAGGCGGCGGGCGCGAACGCGCCTACGTCTTGAGGTAGAGCTCGAGTGCGGGTGCGACGGAGCGAAGCTCCCGTAGCGCGCGCGTCTCGAGTTGGCGGACGCGCTCGCGCGTGATGCCGAGCACCTCCCCCACTTCCTCGAGCGTCTTCGGGTGCCCGCCGTTCAGGCCGAACCGCTCCGTGAGGACGCGTTGCTGACGGGGATTCAGCCGCAGCATCGCCGCTGCGATCTCCGACGATCGAAGGCTCTCCGACGTCTCCGACTCGGGCGCGAGGGCGTTCTCGTCCTCGATCAGATCGCTCATGACGCTTTCGCCGTCGCCGACGGGCGTATCCAGCGAGACGTGATCCTGAACGAGCTCGAGCAGCGTCTGCACCTTCTCCGGCGTGAAGTCGGCCTCGAGCGCGATCTCGTCGATCGTCGGGTCGCGGTTGAGCTTCTGACCGAGCGTTCGACGCGCACGGGTGACACGCCGCACCTGGTCTGCGACGTGGACGGGCAGGCGGATCGTCCTTCCCTGCTCGGCCAGCGCGCGGGAGACCGCCTGGCGGATCCACCACGTGGCGTAGGTCGAGAGCTTGTAGCCGAGCGTGTAGTCGAACTTCTCGACCGCGCGGATGAGCCCGAGATTCCCCTCCTGAATGAGGTCGAGCAGCGGGACGCCGGCGCGGGTGTAGTGCCGCGTGATCGACATCACGAGCCGGAGGTTGCACTCGATGAGCCTGCTCTTCGCCTCCTCGTCGCCGAGATCCTTGCGCCGCGCGAGCTCCCGCTCCTCCGCGTGGGTGAGCAGTCGTCCGTTGCCGATCTGGCGCACGTAGAGCTTCAGCGGATCCTGGGTCGCCGTCTCCGCCGGATCCTTCACGCCCTCGTCGGGAACGGGGTCGAAGAGCGGCTCGGCAAGGTTGCCATCCATGCCACACGTATCGGCGGCATGCCTCCCCCACTTGAGGCATCTGTGGCGCCGAGCAGGATTCTTCGTCCGAGATGCGTACAGAAACCTCATCTTCGGGCGATACCTTCAATCGACGATGTCCGATTCGGGTGAGCGAATCCTCTGATGTGCGGGATCGCGGGATACAGCCTCGCTGCGGATTCGCGTGTCGATAGAACGCTCGCCGCGCAGGCGCTTCTCGCAGGGATCGCCGAGCGCGGTGCTGACGCGGCGGGATACGCGCACCGTGGCGGAACGCCGACCGTGACGCTGCACAAGCAGCGCACGGGGGCGACGGAGCTCCTCGACACGGTCGAGCTTGCCGCACACGTCACCGAGGCTCTCGTCCATGTCCGGGACTTCACGAAGGGCCATCCGAGGCTCCTCGCCAACAACCATCCCATCAGGCACGGCTCTGTCGTCGGCATCCACAACGGCGTGATCGACAACGACGACGAACTGTTCGCCAGGCATGCACTCGAGCACGCAGAGCCGGGCATGACGGTCGATTCCGAGGTGATCTTCGCGCTCGTGCAGCAGCGAGGCGCCGATCGCACGGTGCTCGAGGAGTTGCGTGGGACGATGGCCACGGCATGGCTCGACGAGCGCCTCCCGCGGGGGTTGTCGCTCGCACGGGGCGTCGCGCGGCCCCTCTGGATCGGTCGCGCCCGTCGCGAGCTCTTCTTCGCGTCGACGAAGTCGGCCCTCGAAGTGGTCGAAGGTGCGTTGCGGCTGACGCTGCGCAAGCGCGAGGTCGCGGAGGGTCGCCTGTTCTTCGTCGACGAGGGCAGGATCGTCACCGAGACGCGGTTCCGGCCCGACACGTCGTGTCGCCACCGAAAGACGACGCAGCCTGTCGCGACCCCGCACGAGGGCGTCGCGTGCCTCGCGAAGCTCGCCACCCTGGTGGCGTAGGAGCCGACACCCGGCGCCGGCTGCTCCGGACGACTACAGCGAGCCGTCCGGATGCACCGTGACGCCTTCTTCCCGCAGGCGCTCACGCACGAGGAACTGGAACGCCGCCCACGGGCCCGCATCGATATCGACGAGCCGGTACACCTGCCACTCCGACTGCAGCTCCGGCCGGCGCCCCCGTGCGGACTTCCAGTCGGCCATCTTGGGCAGGCGGCCGAGCTCTCGCGCGAGCTCCGAGCCGTGCGCGACCGCCCGCTCGAGCTTCTCGTCTCCGACCGGGACGTCGAAGCCCGCCTCGCGAAGCCCTGCCGTAAGAGAACCGAATGTGTGCCAGATCAGCGACTTCGACGCCACCCGCTTGCGGTTCGCGTCGAGATCGTGCGCGGTCGGAGTTCGCCCGAGCTCCCGACCGAGCTCACGCAGTTGATCGAGGAGCTCGTCGCGGCTGATGAACCGGCGCGGCGTCAGCCCCGCGGCGCGCTTGGCTGCGTTCCACGTGCCGAAGTGCTCGATCACGGTCTGGGGATGCAACCCTGCCTCCGGATCTGCCGCGAACTCCCGCATCGTGGGTGATCGACCCAGGCGCTCCGCGCTCGCGCGTAACTCTTCGAGGATCTGCTCGTCGCTGTAGCGCCGTCTGATGCCGGCGCGAAACTCTGCGAGAGCTGCCTCGTCGATCCCGGCGAGGGCCGGGTGTCGGCGACGGGGCCTTGACATATGCAATCACTCTAGATCATCGTGCGATATTTGCAAGTGCGCCAGAGCGCACCCGCCTGATACCTCCGGGTAGGCTCGCAGCCCATGGGAATGCGCCTCACGGTCGAGATGTCCGCAGCCCGCCTCGTCGGGCGCGTGTCGCGCGCGGCCGGACGCGGTGGCGGTACGACGCTGCCGGGAAAGCTCCTCTGGAAGATCGATCCCGGAGCGATCGACGTGCTCGCCGGGAGGCTTCCCTCCGGCGCCGCCGTCGTGTCCGCGACGAACGGGAAGACGACAACGTGCGCGATGCTGGCACGAATCCTCGGCAAGCGGCATCGCCTGGCGTGGAACAACGCCGGCGCAAATCTCGCCTCGGGCGTCGCTTCCACCCTGCTCTCGGCGACCGACGCGGAGCTCGCGTTGCTCGAGGTCGACGAGTTCGCGCTTCCGGAGGTGATGCAGAGAGTGCGACCGCGCGTCGTGGCGCTCGGGAACCTCTTCCGGGACCAGCTCGACCGCTACGGCGAGCTCGAGCACGTCGCAGAGCGCTGGCGCGTCTCCGTCGCCTCCCTCCCCCCCGCTTCACAGCTCGTGGTGAACGCAGACGACCCTCTCGTCGCGGATCTCGCCGAGGGCCGGGCCCGCGTGCTGCGCTACGGAGTCGACGACGCCCGTCTCGCCCGCTCCCGGCTCCAGCATGCGGCGGACTCGAAGTACTGCGTCCGCTGTGGGAGCCCGTACGCGTACGCCGCAGCCTACGTCGGCCACCTCGGTGACTACCGTTGCCCCGCCTGCGGCCACGCACGGCCCCCACTCGACGTCGCCGCCCGCTCGATCGACATCGAGACGCTCGACGCCACGACCTTCGATCTCGTCACGCCGGCCGGCACGGCACGCCTCCGGCTGCCTCTCCCCGGCCTCTACAACGTCTACAACGCTCTCTCGGCAGCCGCGACGGCGATCGCGCTCGACGCCTCCCTGGACGAGGTCGTCGGCGGTCTCGAGTCGTTCAGCGCCGCGTTCGGTCGGTTCGAGCGCATCGAGGTCGGCGATCGGGGGATCCTGCTGCTGCTGATCAAGAACCCTGCCGGAGCGAACGAGGCGGTGCGGACACTCGAGGAAGGGGGCGTGCCCGAGACGCTTCTCGTTGCCCTCAATGACCGCATCGCCGACGGCCGGGATGTCTCGTGGATCTGGGACGTCGACTTCGAACCGCTCCTCGAGCAATCCGAGCACATCGTCGTGAGCGGGGAGAGAGCGGCCGAGCTCGCGCTGCGGTTCACGTACGCCGGGTTCGATCGAACAAGGCTCGAGGTGATCCCCGACCTGCAGCTGGCGCTCGATCGCGGGCTCGAGCTGACGAAGCGCGGGGCTGCGCTCGGAGTGCTGCCCACCTACACGGCGATGCTCGACCTCCGCGCCATCGCCGTCTCCCGCGGTCTCGTACGACCGTTCTGGGAGGAGGCATCGTGAGGATCCGTATCGCGCACCTCTATCCCGACTACCTGAACATCTACGCCGACCGCGGGAACATCGCCGTGCTCGACCGCCGGGCGGCGATGCGTGGTCACGAACTCGAGGTCACTGCCGTCTCGCCGGGGGCCGCGATCGCCCCGGCCTCCTTTGATCTCATCTACGTCGGTGGAGGGCAGGATCGCGAACAGGCGTTGATCGCTCCGGACCTCGCGGCGCGGGGCGACGCCATCCGCGAAGCCGTGACCGGCGGAACGGCGCTCCTCGCCGTCTGCGGGGGCTATCAGCTCCTGGGTCGCGGCTACCGTGGGCGCGACGGATCGTGGATGCCGGGCGCCGACCTCTTCCCGCTCGAGACCGTGGCAGGTGACAGGCGCCTGATCGGTGACGTCCTCCTCGAGGTCGATCTCGACGGCGTTGCCACGACCGTCGCGGGGTTCGAGAACCATGCCGGCCGAACGCTCCTGGACACCGGCGCTACACCGCTCGGGCGCGTCGTAGCCGGCCACGGGAACGACGGCACGACAGGGTTCGAGGGCTGTCGCGTCGGGCACGCGGTCGGCACCTATCTCCATGGGCCGCTCCTACCGCGCAACCCCGACCTCGCAGACTGGTTGATCGCGCGCGCACTCGAGCACGCAGGAGCCGACGGCGATCTCGAGCCGCTCGACGACGAACTCGAGCGTCTGGCCCACAGCGTCGCGGCCGGCCGCGCCCGCTCGCGTGGTGGCCGCTCCCGCTAGGTGAGCCTCTACGCGCCCAGCAGACGCTCGCGGAGGCGCTCCAGATCGGTGGCGGACACTCCCGCGTCGTCGAGATACGCGGAGGCGCCGCCCGCGGCGTGGAGCCATTCGAGCACCAGGCGCATGGTCGAGACCTCGGCCGCGGCGAGCCGGCGCCGGAGCTCGCGAGCGCGCTCGTCGCCTGCCGCCGACACCCAGTCGTCGAACAGGTGCCGCATGTTCGGCGCACTCTCCGCGTAGTCCTGCGCGATCGCATCGTCGACCACCCCCGCGACCGCGAGCACCAGGGCGGAGACGATCCCCGTTCGGTCCTTGCCGGCAAAGCAGTGGATGACGACACCGCGTTCGGGATCGGCGGACGCCACCGCGGTCACCGCCGCCGCAACGGCTTCCGGCCGTCCCTCGAGGGTGCGGATGTAGAAGCGGGCGTGGGCCGCGCCCGTATCGTCCGTCTCCATGAGGCGCTCGGCGATCCGGCCCTCGATCACCGGATCGCGCGTGCCGAAGAGGGAGATTCCGACGACATCGATCTCGGCCGGGGGAGCCGGCTCGCCCTCGCGCTCGGCCGCGAAGCGCAGGTCGACGACGTGGCGCACCCCATGGTCGAGCGCGGCACGCCACCCGGCTTCCGTGAGGTTGCGGATGTTGTCGCCCCGCACGATCGCACCTGGCCGTGTACGGCCCCCTGTAGCCGTCTGGAGGCCGCCGAGGTCTCGAACGTTGAAGCACCCCTCCCAGAGGAGCGAGCGCTCTACGGCGCCCACAGCGATCCGAGATACACGCAGGGGTCACCCGGCTGGAATCGACGCAGGAACCGGCCGATCGGGGGGTGCAGCGACAGCCCCTCGAGCTCATCGAGCTCGAACAGGCGATGGCCGCGTACGGCAGCGTCGCGTGACACGACGTCGGCGAGGGAGCCCGTCAGCTCCCCGGCGAACACGATGTGCACGACGTGCTTCGACCAGATGCTCCGCTCCGGTGAGATCGAGTCGACGATGACAACCGGCCCCTCGACCGGGATCTCGTCTCCACCGTCGATCAGCCCGGTCTCCTCGGCCAGCTCTCGCTCGAGCGCCTCCGTCAGTGTCTCGCCGCTCCGCACTCCCCCGCCGGGCAGCAACCAGTTGTCGCGACCCCGTTTCTCGTGCCGGCAGAGCAGGATCCTCCCGTTCCACCGCAGGATCGCCGAAACGCGGATGCGCGGCTCCGGCCTCATGCCGCGATCACCTGACCCCCGAGGAGCCGAAGCCTCCGATGCCGCGTGCGGTCGTGGCGAGGCCGGCGACCTCGACGACCTCGACCGCGTTGACGGGCATCACGAGGAGTTGAGCGATACGCATGCCTCGCTCGACCGTGAACGCGTCGGCCGGGTCCGTGTTCGACAGGATCACCTGAACCTCGCCCCGATACCCGGGGTCGATCACGCCTGGGGTGTTGACGATCGAGATCCCGTGTCGCAGGGCGAGGCCGGAGCGCGGCGTCACGAGCCCTGCGTGGCCCTCGGGGATCTCCACTGCGAGGCCGGTCGGCACGAGCACGCGCTCGCCCGGGCCGATCGTCAGCTCCTCGCACGCCGTCAGGTCGAGGCCCGCGTCGGTGGCGTGGGCACGCGCCGGCAGGACCGCGTCGTCACGGAGTTTCGTGACCCGAAGCTCGATCATGTCGTTGCGGCGGACCCCAGGTCGTCTCCGGCGACGAGGTAGCGGGCGAACCGCCGACTGTCCCTGTGCGACAGCTTCGCCCGGATCAGGACGCCGTCGTCCGTGTCGAGCCGCTCGTCGATGGGGGCGCCGAGCCCGTAGAGAGCCGACAGCGCGGTGCCGTCGTCGTAGGGCACGAGCAGCCGCACGTCGTCGTACCGATCGGCGAAGAGCGTCGCCACTCGCTGGCGCAGCTCGTCGAGGCCCTCCCCCGTCGCCGCCGAGACGTGCAGCGCCTCCGGAAAGCGATTTGCCATCCGGCGCCGGGCGAGTGGATCGAGCCGGTCGATCTTGTTCAGCACGAGGATGATCGGGAGGTCGACGCCCCCGATCTCGGTGAGCACCGCGTCGACCGCCGCGATCTGCTCCCGCATCCGGTCCTCGGGCAGCGAGGCGTCGACGACGTGCAGGATCAGGTCGGCGACGAGCGTCTCCTCCAGCGTCGAGGCGAATCCCTGGACGAGCTGGGTCGGCAGGCGCCTGATGAAGCCGACGGTGTCCGTCACGAGATACCGCTTGCCGTCGTGGTCGAACCCGCGTGTCGTCGGATCGAGCGTCTCGAAGAGCCGGTTCTCGACCGAGACCTCGGCGCCGGTGAGGGCGTTCAGCAGGGTCGACTTGCCCACGTTCGTGTACCCGGCGAGGGCGACCGTCGGCACCTCCGCGCGCTTGCGCTCCTTGCGGCGCACGCCGCGCTGCGCCTGGAGCCCCTTGAGCCGGTTGCGCAGGACCGTGATGCGATGGCGGGCCATGCGCCGGTCGCTCTCGAGCTGGGACTCGCCGGGGCCGCGGGTGCCGACGCCGCCGCCGAGGCGCTCGAGGTGCTTCCACATCCCGCGCATGCGCGGCAGGTTGTACTCGAGCTGGGCGAGCTCGACCTGGAGCTTGCCCTCGGCGCTGATCGCGTGCTGCGCGAAGATGTCCAGGATCAACTGCGTCCGATCGACCACGCGGGTGGAGAGGGCGTCCTCGAGTGCGCGCTGCTGGGTCGGGTCGAGCTCGTCGTCGACGATCAGGACGTCCGCCCCGCAGTCGGCGTACAGGGTCTTCAGCTCCTCCAGCTTCCCCTTGCCGACGTACGTCTTCTGATCCGGCCTGCTGCGCTGCTGGACGAGCTCCTCGACCGGCAGCACGAGCGCGGTGCGGGTGAGCTCTCGAAGCTCCCCGAGCTCGTCCTCGGCATCGGCACCTCGTGGGAGCACTGCAAGGAGGAACCCCTTCTCGGGCTCGAGCCCCTCCGGGGTGTCGGATCGTTTCGTGATGGAGAGAGTATGCCGGTACGCTCGCGTCATGACAGCGCTGGCGCAGCGGCTCGCGGAGCGGACGCTCGAGCTCGTCGACATTCCGTCCGAGAGCATGCACGAGGCCGCGGTGCGCGCGCACCTCCTCTCGCTCGTTCCGCCGGCCTTCGAGCCGGAATACGCGGCCGAGGACGCGTTCGTCTTCGCCCGGCCGAGACGCGAGGGCGTGCCGCTCGTCGCGCTCGTCGGCCACTACGACACGGTGCCTGCGCAGGGCAACCTTCCCGGCCGGATCGAGGACGGCTCCGTCCACGGCTGTGGCGCCACCGACATGAAGGGCGGCGTGGCCGTCGCACTCGAGCTCGTGCGTGAGCTCTCCCGACGCGAGCCGGGCCCAATCGACGTCGCGTTGCTGCTCTTCGGCAAGGAAGAGCTCCCCGCAGAGTTCAGCCCCCTCCCCGACCTCTTCGAGCGATCGCGCCTGATCGCGGCGGCGGACCTCGCGATCCTGCTCGAGCCCACCGACCTGACCCTTCAGGCCGGGTGTCTCGGCAACATGAACGCCCGGATCACCTTCCGGGGCGTCAGCGGGCACTCCGCACGGCCATGGACTGCCGACAATGCGATCTCCAGGGCGATCCTGGGACTGGCTTCCCTGGCCACGCTCGAACGGCGCGAGACGCTCGTCGGAGGCCTGCCGTTCTACGAGGTCGCCTCGATCACCCAGATCGAGGGCGGCATCGCCTCCAACGTGATCCCCGATCGCGTCGTCGCGACCCTGAACTTCCGCTACGCCCCGGACCGTTCGCCGCAGAGCGCGGCGGAGCACCTCCGAGCGCTCGCCCCGGAAGGCGCCGAGCTCGAGATCACCGCCGACTCGCCCCCGGCGGCCGTCGTCACCGACACCCCGCTCGTGCGGGGGCTGCGCGATGCCGGCGGACTGGCGTTCGAGCCGAAGCAAGCCTGGACGAACGTGGCCGACTTCACGACGCGCGGGATCGACGCGATCAACTTCGGGCCGGGAGCAACGCGCTACGCCCACCGGCGCGACGAGCGCGTCGAGATCTCTGCGCTCGTGTCCGCCTACGAGACGCTGCTGCGGTTCCTCTCGGGCGCATAGGCCGTGCCCGTCTCCCCGATCCTCATTGGCCAGGCGACCTATCCGTTCGTGCGGCTGAACCAGGCTGCGGCGGCCCGTCGCGAGGCGGGCCTGGAGGTGATCGACTTCGGCATGGGCGACCCCCGCGAGCCGACCGACCCGCGCATCATCCGGGCACTGCGAGACGGGGTGCGGGAGCGCATGGGCTATCCGCTCGCCGCCGGTCTGCCGGAGCTCCGTGACGCGGTCGCCGGCTGGGTCGGGCGGCGGTTCGGCGTGTCGCTCGATCCGGAGACGGACGTGATCCCGACACTCGGCTCGAAGGAGGCGATCTTCTCCTTCGCCCAGGTCGTGCTCGACCTCGCCGGCGGTCGTGACACGGTCGTCGTAACCGAGCCCGGCTACCCGGTCGGCGCCCGCGGGGCGCTGTTCGCCGGGGCCAGGGTCGTCGAGCTGCCGCTGCTCGAGCAGAACGGGTTCCTCCCCGACCTCGACGCCGTGCCGCTCGAGACCTGGTGCCGCACCGCGCTCTTCTGGGTCAACTACCCGAACAACCCGACGGGCGCCACCACCCCGCTCGCGTTCTACGAGCGGCTCGCGAGCCTGGCGCGCGAGCACGACTTCGTCCTGGCCTCCGACGAGGCGTACACCGAGCTGTGGTTCGACGAGCCACCCGTCTCCGCGCTCCAGCTCGCCGATCTCACGAACGTCGTCGTCTTCAACACGCTCTCGAAGCGCTCCTCGATGACCGGCTATCGCTCGGGCTTCGTCGCCGGCGACCCGGTGCTCGTCGCGGCTCTGAAGCAGTTCCGACCGAACGTCGGCACCGCCCCGCAGGAGTTCGTCCAGCGCGCGTCCGTCGTGGCCTGGGGCGACGAGGCTCACGTCGAGCAGGCACGCGCGCGGTACGCCGCCAAGCGCGTGCTCTTCCTCGACCTGTTCGCGCGCGTCGGCCTCCGTGACGCGGGCGGGCCGGCGACGATGTATCTGTGGGTCGCGATCCCGCAAGGGAAGGAGACGTCGGAGTCGATGGCCACCCGACTGCTCGACGACGGAGTGATCGTCGCTCCCGGATCCTTCCTCGGCCGATCCGGCGAAGGGTACGTTCGCTTCGCGCTGGTGCCGACGCTCGAGGAGTGCGAGCGCGCGGTCGCGATCCTGGAGAACGTGCTCTGAGCGCTTCCCCCGCCGCAGGCGCTCCGAATCCGCGACAATCGGAGGCAATGGAGCTCGCGCAGCAGATCGACGAGATGTGGGAGTCGGGCTCGCTCGACGCCGCGGTGATCGAGCAGGCGATCGCTCTCCTCGATGCGGGCGAGGTGCGCGTCGCCGAGCCGGTCGACGATGCGTGGCATGTCAACGAGTGGGTCAAGAAGGCGATCCTCCTCTACTTCCGCGTCCGCAAGGTCGAGCCGATGGACATCGGCGGCCTCCGGTTCCTCGACAAGATCCCCGTCAAGTCGGACTACGCAGATCGCGGCGTGCGCGTCGTTCCGCCCGGTGTCGCACGGTACGGCTCGTTCCTGTCCGAGGGCTGCGTGCTCATGCCCGGCTATGTCAACATCGGCGCCTGGGTCGGCCCCCGCACCATGGTCGACACCTGGGCGACGGTCGGTTCGTGCGCGCAGGTGGGGGCGGACGTCCACCTCGCGGGCGGAGTCGGCATCGGGGGCGTGCTCGAGCCGCCCCAGGCCTCACCGGTGATCATCGAGGACGGCGCCTTCATCGGCTCGCGCGCCGTCATCGTCGAGGGCGTCCGCATCGGTGCCGGGGCCGTGATCGCACCGAACGTCGTCCTCTCCGCGTCGATCCCGATCATCGACGTCACCGGCCCAGAGCCGATCGAGTATCGCGGCGAGGTCCCCGCCCGCAAGGTGGTCCTGCCGGGTGTACGTCAGAAGGAGTTCGCGGCGGGCTCGTACGGGCTGCAGTGCGCTCTGATCGTCGGCGAGCGCAACGCGTCGACCGACCTCAAGACGTCCCTCAACGACGTGCTGCGCGAATTCGAGATCGCCGTCTGATGCTCGTGCGCCTCCTGCCGCTCGTGCTCGTGCTCGCGCTCGCCGGGCTCACGACGAGCGCCTGTGGCGGCGACGATCAGCCCGAGGTCACGACGCCGATCGGCACGGTCACACAGGAGACCACCGCCACGGTGGACACGACGACTGCGGTCGACACGACTCCCGCGGCGGCGCAGCCGACGACCGTGACGATCGTCGTCGAGAACGGCGCGCCGAAGGGGGGCATCAAGCGCGCGACGGTGAAGAAGGGCGACCGCGTCGTCCTCGTCGTTCGCTCGGATGTCGCCGACGAGATCCACCTCCACGGGTACGACCGGTCCGCGGAGATCGAGGACGGTACCGCGAGGATCGCGTTCACCGCGACGACGCCGGGCCGCTTCGAGATCGAGCTCGAGCGCCTCGGCGTCCCGATCGGCGAGCTGACCGTCAGCCCCTGAGCCCGCCGCTAGAGCTCGGCGGATCCGACGGCGATGCGCTCCGCAGGCCCGGTCAGCGACGCCCGGCCGTCGGCGATCGTGACCTGGAGGTCGCCGCCCCGCAGGTGAACCGTGATCGGGCTCTCGCACCACCCTCGCTCGACCGCGACGGCAGCAGCGGCGACCGACGACGAGCCGGAGGCGCTCGTCTCCCCTGCTCCACGCTCCCACACGAGCACCGTCAGGTCGTGTGGGCCGTCGACGCGCACGAGTTGCACGTTCGTTCGCTCGGGAAATCGTGCGTGGCTCTCGAGCAACGGACCGAGTCGCAGGAGATCGTCGCGGCTCGGGTCGTGGAGCCGCACCACGGCGTGCGGATTGCCGACCGACGCGGTCGTCAGCTCGATCCCGTCCAGGGTCTCGGTCTCGCCTACCGACACGGCCCCGACGTCCATTTCGGCGTCCCGGGCGTCGAGCATCCGGGCGGCGACCGTTCGTCCCGCGGTCTCGATCGTGACCTGCTCCGCGCCTGACTCGGCCGCGAGCCAGCGCGCCGCGATGCGGGCCCCGTTTCCGGACATCTCGGCGATCGAGCCGTCCGGATTCCAGATCGTCACGGCAGCGTGCGAGCGCTCACGACGCGTGATCTCGAGCACGCCGTCGGAGCCGATCCCCGTCTCGACCGAGCAGAGCCGGCGCACACGGTCGGACGTCAGGTGACCGGCGTCGGGTTGCTCGACGACGAGGTAGCTGTTGCCGAGCGCATGCCACTTGGAGAACTCCATGGCGCAACCGTAACGCTGGAGCGGACGCCGCGGGCGCCTCAGGGCCGCGCCGACGCAGCTTCGATCACCGCGGCGGCGATCTCGTCGGCCGGCCGAGTGCCGTCGACCGGCACGAGCCCGGGGATCCGGCGCATCCACTTGCGCTGGTAGGCGGCGTAGCGCCGCGTGCGAACGACGATGCGCTCGCGCGCCTCGTCCGCGGGCAGTGTGGCGATCTCGTGGAGGCCGAGCGTCTTCGCCGCGGTCCTCGAGACGCTCCCCGCGAGCGCCTCCCGCACCTCCGAGACCACGCCCTGCTCGAACATCGCATCGGTGCGCGCGACGATGCGTCGTTCGAGCTCGTCGGCGGGGACGCCGATGCCGACGACGATCGTCGGAAGGCGTGTCGCGCTCGCCCACAGCCGGTCGGCGTCGGGCACGAGCGATGCGCCTGCCTCCGCCAGCTCGAGTGCGCGCACCAGACGCCGGCTGTCGTTCGCGTGGACCGCCTCGGCGGCACGCGGGTCGAGAGCTGCGAGACGCTCGTGCGCGGCGGCCCGGTCGCGCTCGACCTCTGCCACGACACGAGCCCGCACCCCGTCGCCGGGAGGCGGCGGCACGTCGAGGTCGGCGAGCGCGGCGCGGAGGTAGAGACCGGTTCCCCCGCTGACCAATACGGCGCCTCGTCGCTCGACGAGGCCGTCGATCGTAATGTGTGCGAGCGCTGCGTACTCGCCCACGGACATCTCATCGGTCAGATCGCGGATCGCAACGAGCTCGGTCGGCCGGGACGGCTGGTTCGTGAGGATCGGGAGACCGCGGTACACCTGCATCGCGTCGCACGAGACGACCGAGGTGCCGAGCCGGTCGGCGACCCGTTCGGCTACCTCGGTCTTCCCCGAGGCGGTCGGGCCGAACACGGCGATCACCGGGACCATGGCGGGGGACGGTCAGGCCGGCACGGCGGAAGCGACGGTGCCACGGAGCGTCGTCGACGTCGAGCCGTCGATCGTGACGTCGACGAGGTCACCCACGTCCGCGCTACCGGTGAACACCACGGTCGTGTTGCGCCGCGTGCGGCCCCGGAGCAGCGACCCGTCCGTGCGGCTCGGCCCTTCCACGAGCACCTGCTCCACACGGCCTACCCGCGCGGCGTTCCGCTCGGCCGCGATCCGCTGCACGACCTCCACGAGCCGCTCGAGTCGCTCGTGCTTCACGGTCTCGGGGACCTGATCATCCATGGTGGCGGCATCGGTGCCCCGGCGGGGCGAGTAGATGAACGTGAACGCGCTGTCGTAGCGGACATCCTCGACGACCCCGAGCGTCTCGGCGAAGTCCTCTTCCGTCTCGCCTGGAAAGCCCACGATGACGTCGGTCCCGAGCGCGAGATCGGGTATCGCGTCGCGCAGGAGAGCGACCAGTGCGAGGTAGCGCTCGCGCGAGTACGTGCGGCGCATCGCCTTGAGGATCCGGGTCGAGCCCGACTGCAGCGGCAGGTGGATGTGCTCGCAGACTGCGTCGCACTCGGCCATCGCCGCGATCACCGGCTCGCGGAAGTCCTTCGGGTGGGGACTCGTGAAGCGGATGCGCTCGATTCCCTCCACGGCGTCGCAGGCGCGCAAGAGCTCGCCGAACTCGGTACGGATGTCCGGTGCCAGGTCGCGTCCCCACGAGTTGACGTTCTGGCCGAGGAGGGTGATCTCGCGCACGCCGTCGTGCGCGAGACGAGCCACCTCGGCGACGATGTCTCCGGGCCGGCGGCTCTGCTCGCGGCCGCGAACGGCGGGGACGATGCAGTAGGAACAGCTCGAGTTGCACCCCATCGAGACCTGCACCCAGGCGTGCGCCGTCCGCTCGCGGTGCTGCGGCAGGTGCCCGGCGAAGTGCTCGTGCGTCCCGAAACGGCCGCGCTCGACCCCTTCCCCGCCCGCGCCGAGCCATTCCCCGAGGTGCGGGATCGAGCCTGGCCCGAACGCGACGTCCACCTGCGGGTACAGCTCGAAGATGCGCTCGCGTTGCGCCTCCGCGTAGCAGCCTCCCACCGCGATCACAAGATCCGGGTTCCCACGCTTCCGCGCCCCGGCGTCGCCGAGGTACGCCGACAGCTTGGTGTCGGGCTTCTCACGGATCGTGCACGTGTTGAAGACGACGATGTCGGCCTCCTCCTTCGACGTCGCCTCGCCCAGCCCGAGGGATTCGAGCATCCCCTTGATCCGCTCGGAATCGTGGCCGTTCATCTGGCAGCCGAAGGTGGTGACGTGGTAGCGGCGCATCCACCAAGTGTACGGGCCGCCGCCCAGGATCAGGCGACAGCGATTGCCCAACTTCCGTCCGACATCCCGGCGTCGGAGCTCGCCGTGGCGTACCGCGAGCAGACGGGAACGCTCCTCGATTCGCTCGGCGAAGTCCAGAGCGAAGCGGGCTGCTGACGAGAGTCGGCAGCCCGCGCGAGGGCACCGGCCTCAGTTCTCGATGACGTCCGCGACGGTCGCGCCGGTGATCCGGATCAGATCCTCGGCTAGCTCGAGCCGGGGATAGGCGGCAGCGAGCTCCTCTTCGGTCGCGAACCGGAGCTCGTCCCGGCCGGCTCACCGCACGAAGCTTCGCGAGTGACAGCCGCTCGGAGGCGGGGATGACGACACGCACGCGCGCTACTCGACGGCTTCGACCTCCGCGAACTCGATCTCAAAAAGGAGGCGACCGAATGACTCCGGCTCGTCCAGCTCGAAGATGCGATACCCGGACCGGAACCCCAGCAAGGCTGATCGGCCCGCGAAGTTTGCAGCGGACTCGAGCAACTCCACGTTGTGATCCTGCCTCATGTGAAAGGTCGACCGCGCCGCCGGATCGTGGTGTGTGACGCGATACTTGAGCGCGCTGTAAGCGCCGTGGGTGAAAGCGTGAGCGGTCACGTAGTTGGGGATGTCTTCCACTCGCTGTTGGCGCATCGCTTCGGCCTCGACGAAATAGCGTGGAAGCTTCCCGATTCCAAGGTCACCGCGGGCGGCCGAGAGCTTCATGTTGTTCTCGGCCAGAATCGCCTCATGACCTTCGATGTCCTCGATGATCTCGGCTTCGACGAATGATCTGATCAGCCGAGGGAAGTTTGTTGTTTGATTCCTGGAACCACCCCATGACGTATGCGTCCCGCGTCGTGGGCTCCTCCAGCGTGCCCAGCATGACCGACGTCTCGAACATCGACGTCCGAGCACGAAAGCGCCATGCGCCCGTGCTCGCTCGAGGAGGAGCGCAACGTTTTCGAGAAGGTCGAGAAGGTGGACGAGGTGTATGAAAGTCGCGCGCCCCGTCATGCCCGCTCCGGGGACAATTGGGAACGCGCACGCCGCGATGATCGCGCGAACCGTCTCGTCGCGTCGGCGACGCTCATGGTCTGTCAACGTTTGGCCCAAGATTGGCCCAAGCGGCCTGCGGCTTGTACGCCGCAGCCGCTTGGCAATCAGTCGGGGCGCCGAGATTCGAACTCGGGACCTCTAGTCCCCCAGACTAGCGCGCTAACCAGGCTGCGCCACGCCCCGCGACCGCGTCATCCTAGCCGCGATCGGGGAGCGCGTGACCGGGCTCGTCAGCCGAGGCGCTTGTAGAGGCGATCGACGAGATCCGGCATCTGCTCGAGCCTGTCGGTGATCACGCGGATGCGGTATTCGCGGAAGTGCTCCGGCTTCACGCCGAACGCCCCCGCGAGACGTGCGAGGACGTCGTTCGAGGGAACAGGCCGGTTGCCGTGCACGATGTGGTTCAGGTAGCCGGCCGAGAGGTCGGTCTTCTCGGCCAGCGCTCGATAGGTGAGTCCCGTCTCCGACATCAGCCGCTCCATCGTCGGGCCGAGTCCGTCATCCGAGTACGCGCGCCGCTTTGCCACTAGAGCTCCTCTATCCAGGTGAGAACGGTTTCACGCGGGATCCGGTCGTCGGCGCCGGTTGCCCGGATGCGCACGTCGACGGCCCCGTCGTCCAGTGTCTTCTTGCCGACCGTGACCCTGATCGGCACGCCGAGCAGGTCCGCGTCGGCGAACTTCTCGCCCGGGCGCTGCGCCCGGTCGTCCAGCAACACCTCGAGCCCTCCGGCCGCGAGCAATTCGGCGACCTCGACCGCCGGCTCCAGCACCTCCTCGGCGGCACCGTGCAGGGCAAGGACGTGCACGTCGTAGGGTGCGATCGACCGCGGCCAGACGATCCCGTTCTCGTCGTGGCCCTGCTCGACCGCCGCGGCCATGATCCTGCCGGGGCCGATCCCGTAGCAGCCCATCAGCACCGTCTGCTCCTCGCCGCTCTCGTCCAGGAAGGTGGCGCCGAGCGGCGCCGAGTACTGCGCCCCGAGCTTGAAGATGTGACCCACCTCGATCGCGGTCTGGAAACCGAGCGTGCCGCCGCACTTCGGGCACGCGTCGCCCTCGATCGGGAGTCGGATGTCGGCGAACCGGGCGCTGAAGTCGCGGCCGTGCTCGACGCCGCGCAGGTGCCAGCCGGTGCGGTTCGCCCCGGCCACGAACTGACCCTCGCGCAGGGCGTCGTCGGCGACGATCTCGCCCTTGAAGCCGATCGGGCCGAGCGAGCCCGGATCGGCGCCGAACGCCGCCCGGATCTCGTCCTCGGTCGCCGGGCGGAAGCCCGTCCCGAGGGCGGCGGCGAGCTTCGCCTCCTCGAGCCGGTCGTCGCCACGCACGAGCGCGAGCACGACGGCGCCGTCGTCCGTCGTCACCGGCATCGCCTTCGACGTCGCCGCGGGGTCGATCCCGAGGAACTCGGCCAGCTCGTCGATCGTCGCGATTCCGGGCGTTGCGACCTCGAGCGGCTTCTCGAGCGCCTCGGGGAACGTCGGCGGCCGGGGTATCCCACGTGCGATCTCGAGATCGGCGGCATAGTCGCCGTTCGAGCACGTGACGAGCGTATTCTCGCCGGAGCCGGACGGCGCCAGGTAGTCGATCGACTCGCTGCCACCCATCATCCCGGACTCCGCCTGCACGGCGACGGCCTCGATCCCGCAGCGCTCGAAGATCCGGTCGTAGGCGCCCTTGTGCTTCTGGAAGCTCACGTCGAGCCCGGCCTCGTCGCGGTCGAACGAGTAGGAGTCCTTCATGATGAACTCGCGCACGCGGAGCAGCCCGCCGCGGGGACGCGGCTCGTCCCGGCCCTTCGTCTGGAAGTGATAGAGCGACTTGGGCAGGTCACGGTACGAGCCGAGCTCCGCGAAGTGGAAGGTGACCGTCTCCTCGTGTGTCATCGAGAGGACGAAGTCGCGCCCCCCGCGGTCCTGGAACTTGAAGAGCTCGGGGATCCGGTAGCGGCCGGATTTCTGCCACAGCTCGGCGGGGGCGATCACCGGCATGAACATCTCCTGGGCGCCGATCGCGTCCATCTCGTCCCGGATCACCTGCACGATCTTCTCGTGCGTCTTCCACCCGGCCGGGAGGAAACTCCAGAGGCCGGCGCTGACCTGGCGGATCATCCCGGCCCGCGCGAGCAGCTTGTGAGAGATCGCGTCCGCGTCCGCCGGGTCGTCGCGAAGTGTCGGGAGAAACAGCTCTGATTGGCGCCGGACCATGCCGGTGCAGGTTACCGAAGCTGGCAACGGCGCTCTCAGTCGAGCGGAATGAGCGAGGCCTCGGCCATCGCGAGCGCGGCCGGCTTCGCCATCTTGAGTCGCTTCGGCCGCTGCATGCCCCCTTCGATCCACCGGTCGATCTCGTGGAACAGCTCGTCGACGAGGATGTCGGACGAGACCTTCTTCAGGACCCGGCCGTGTGCGTAGAGGAAGCCGACGTCGCGCCCACCGGCGATGCCGAAGTCGGCGTCACCCGCCTCGCCCGGCCCGTTGACCGCGCAGCCCATCACTGCAACCTCGAACGCCTCCGGATAGGCCCTGAGGCGCTCCTCGACGACCACCGCAAGGCTCTCGACACCGACGTTGTCGCGACCGCACGACGGGCATGCGATCATCACCGGGCCGCGCTCACGCAGGCCGAGCGCCTTGAGGATCTCCCACGCGACCTCGACCTCCTTGACCGGATCGGCCGTGAGGGAGACCCGGAACGTGTCACCGATGCCGTCTGCGAGCAGCGCGCCGATACCGATCGCGCTCTTGATCGCACCCGCGAACGGCGTACCGGCCTCGGTGACGCCCAGGTGCAGCGGGTAGGGAACCCGCGCGGCGAGCATCCGGTAGGCGCGGATCATCGTCGGGACGTGTGTCGCCTTGACCGAGATCTTGAAATCGCGATAGTCGAGGCGCTCGAGGATCTCCACCTCCTCGAGTGCCGCGGCGACGAGCGCCTCGGCCTGATCCCTCTGGGCGAGGTCGGCGAGGTGCGCCGGCAGGGAGCCGGAGTTCGCGCCGATCCGCATCGCGACGCCGGCCTTCTTCGCGGCCTTCACGACGAGCTCGACCTTGTCCGCGCCGCCGATGTTCCCGGGGTTGATCCGCACGGCTGCCACGCCGGCGTCGATGGCACGGAGGGCGAGGGACGCGTTGAAATGGATGTCGGCGATCACCGGGATGGGTGAGAGGCGGACGATCTTGGCCAGAGCATCTGCATCCTCGATCTTCGGCACGGCGCAGCGCACGACCTCACACCCGGCCGACGCGAGAGCTGCGATCTGGGCGGTCGTCGCCTCGACGTCGTGGGTCTTCGTCAGGGTCATCGACTGCACGACGACGGGCGCACCGCCGCCGATCGTGACGCCGCCGACGCGGATCTCAGCAAGACTTCCCATCGGACGAAGTGTAGAGACATGCCCGTCGAGCCCCCTCCCACACCCTGGGCGCTCTCACGCCCACCGGAGGCCCATCGGCACGACGCGTGGGCGTTCGGAGCCGACCTCGCACCGGGGACGCTCCTGCGTGCCTACCGCCTGGGAATCTTCCCGATGCGCGTCGACGGCGACCTCGTATGGTGGTCGCCTCGAAGACGAGCGGTCATTCCCGTGGCCGGGTTCGTCGCGCCGCGCTCGCTACGGCGCGCCGCGCGGAGGTACGAGATCAGCGTCGACACGGCGTTTGCGGACGTGATCCACGGGTGCGCCGATCCGGCGCGCCCGCACGGCTGGATCGACGACTCGTTCGTGTCGGCATACTCGGAGCTCCACAGGCTCGGGTGGGTGCACTCGATCGAGGCGTGGGACGACCGCGGGCTGGCCGGAGGGCTGTATGGCGTCGCCGTCGGCGGACTCTTCGCGGCCGAGTCGAAGTTCCACCGGCGGGCCGGGGCCTCGAAAGCGGCGCTCCTCGCGCTCATCGGTCGGCTCCAGATCGCCGGAGGGCCGCGGCTGCTCGACGTGCAGTGGTCGACGCCCCATCTCGCGTCGCTCGGGGCGGTCGAGATCACGCGGGCCGACTACCACGCCCGGCTGGACGAGGCGCTGACCTCGCCGGACGCGTTTGCGACGGCTGCCGTCGAGGCCGAGGGCCCTACGACAGGCGGCCGATGTCGTTCGTGAGGCCGATCACGAACAGCAGGAGCACGAGCCCGATGCCGACGATGGAGACGCGCTCGTAGACGCCGCGCGCCACTGTCCTCCCACTCGCTCCCTCGATGACCGCGAACACGATGTGACCGCCGTCGAGCGGGAGGAACGGCAGGAGGTTGAGCAGCGCGATGGAGAGTGAGATCAGGCCGAGCACCCAGAGAAACGAGTTCGTCGACTGCTTTGCCGCATCCGACGAGCCCTTGACGATGCCGACGGGGCTCGAGATATCCTCGCGCCCCTCGCCGGTGACGAGGTTGCCGAGCGATGCGAAGATGCTCTGCGAAACCCGTCCCGTCGTCGCGAGTGACTCGCGCGTCGCCTCCACCGGAGAGAGACCCTCGCCCGCGAGCAGGAAGCCGAGCCGGTAGACACCCTCTTCGTTGTCCGCCGCACGCGGTCCGAGCGTCACGCGTGCTCCGTCACGGACGACGACCAGGGTGAGCGGCTTGCCGGCCGACGCACCGACGGTGCGCGGAATCAGCGCGCCGGTCATCGGCTTCCCGTTGATCGAGACGATCTTGTCTCCGGCCATGAGACCAATCGCCGCCGCGGCCGAATCGGCGCGGATCCCCTCGACGGTGGTCGTCGCCTTGCCGCCGGACGTCAGGTAGAGCACTGCGAAGATCACGACGGCAAAGAGGATGTTGGCCGCAGGGCCGGCAAAGATCGCGATCACGCGGCGCCAGGTCGGTGCACGCCAGTAGGCGTCCGGACCGAGTGCATCCCCCAGGTCGGCGAGCCCGCGGTCGACGTCACGCGCCACGGGTGCGCTGAGCTCGTTGTGGGCTGCGACGTCCGACAGGCGGGCGAGGGCGCCTCTCGCCGCCTCGTGGTCGCCCGAGGCGAGGGCACGCCGGAGACGATCGGTTGCGCCCTCGAGGTCTGGTGCCTCCTCGATGGCGCGACCGAATGCCTGGTCGACGTCCGAAGGGGCAGGACGGTGCATTCCGGGGATCTTCACGAATCCGCCGAGTGGAATCATGCCGATGCCGTACTCGATGCCGTGGCGCGATCGCTTGACGATGGCCGGCGGGAAGCCCACGTAGAACTTCCGGGGCCGCATTCCGAGCGCGAGCGACGCCGAGAAGTGCCCGAGCTCGTGGATGAAGATGAGGAACCCGAGCCCGACGATCGAGACGAGGATGCTCATGCCGGGACGAGACTCCGCTCGGCGATCCGTCGCGCTTCTGCGTCTGCCTCGACGAGGTCGTCGACGTCGCGCGCCGGGGCGCCGTCGACGCGATCGAGCGCCGCGGCAACCGTCTCGGCGATCTCGAGAAACCCGATCCGACCGTCGAGGAATGCGGCGACCGCAACTTCGTTGGCCGCGTTGTACGCGCAGGGGACGGTGCCGCCACGCTCCCCCGCAGCCCGAGCGAGCTGAAGGAGCGGGAATGTCGCGTCGTCGACCGGCTCGAAGTGGAGGTCGAGCACCGAGGAGAAGTCGAGCGGCTCTGCTGCGACGGCCGGACGATGCGGATAGCCGAGCGCGAACGAGATCGGGACGCGCATGTCCGGGCTGCCGAGATGGGCTAGGAGCGCACCGTCGCGGAAGCGGACGAGCGAGTGGACGATCGACCGGGGGTGCACGACGACGTCGATCTTCTCGTACGGCACGCCGAAAAGCCAGTGTGCCTCGACGAGCTCGAGTCCCTTGTTCGCAAGCGTCGCAGAGTCCACACTGATCTTTCGGCCCATCGACCATGTCGGATGGGCCAGCGTCTCGTCGACCGTGACCGCTCCGAGGTCATCGGCCGAGCGGCCGCGGAACGGTCCTCCCGACGCGGTGAGGACGAGGGCGTCCACGGTCTCGGGCGCGCGGCCCTCGAGGCATTGGAAGAGCGCTGAGTGCTCGCTGTCGACCGGCAGCAGGAGCCCCGCTCCCCTGCGGTGAGCCTCCACCGCGAGCTCGCCCGCCGCGACGAGGCTCTCCTTGTTGGCGAGGGCCAGCGTGGTTCCGCGCTCGAGCGCCCACAGGGTCGCCTCGACGCCTGCGAAGCCGACGATGGCGTTGAGCACGATGTCCGGCAGGCACCGCTCGAGCAACGTCACGGCCGAACCACCCACCTGCGTGTGCGGCACGCCATGCTCGGCGGCGATCGTGTCGAGCGGCTGCGAGCCCGACATCACGCCGCAGAGCTCCAGATCGTCCCGGTCGGCGACGATCTCGATCGCCTGCCGACCGATCGAGCCCGTTGCACCGAGGAGAGCCACGCGTTTCACGGGCATAGCGTGCCAGTCGTACGCTGGTTCACGTCAGGGCGAGAGTGACATAGAACGCGGCCGGCCCTGCCCAGAGAAGCGAGTCGATGCGATCGAGCACTCCCCCGTGGCCCGCGAGGATCCGTCCGGAGTCCTTCACACCGAGGTCTCGCTTGACGGCGGACTCGAAGAGATCTCCCATCGTCGAGGCGAGCGCGACAGCAGCGCCGAGGGCGAGAGCCTCGAGGTCCGTGAGGAACCCCTGGTCGTACATCGCGAAGAACGCGACGGCCATCGCCGCGACGGTGCCGCCGACGAACCCCTCCCACGACTTTCCGGGCGAGATTCTGGGCGCCATCTTGTGGCGTCCGATCGCGCGGCCGACCGCGTACGCCGCCGTGTCGTCCGCGAACACCGCGATGAGCACCGTGAAGATCGCCAGCCGACCGTTCTCGGGGATGTCACGGAGCAGGACGAGAGCCGAGATGCCGCCGCCGATCCAGACGACGCCGAGGACGGTGAGCGAGATCGCTGCCGTCGCGGACGGGCGTGCGTCGGAGAAACCGAAGATGACGAAGGCGACGAGGATCGTCGAGAAGATGCCGCCCACCGTCCACGCAACACTTCCTGTCTGGGCGCCGAACAGCGTGAGCAGCAGGCCGACGTACCCGCCGAGGACGATCGGCCGAAGGCCGCGACCCATCGTGTAGAGCTCGTGCAGCGCGATGAGCCCGCCGATCGCCGCCAGAGCGAACAGCCACCAACCACCGAGCCAGACGACCCCGAGCACGAGCGGGAGCAGCACGAGCGCGACGGCGATGCGGGACCAGACGGGAGTCATCGGCCCCCGAAGCGCCGATCGCGAGTGGAGAACGCTTCGAGTGCGGCGCGAAGGTCGCCTGCGCCGAAGTCCGGCCAGAGCGTGTCGGTGAAGACGAGCTCGGCGTATGCGGTTTCCCAGAGCATGAAGTTGGAGATCCGAAATTCGCCGGAGGTGCGCACGAGCAGGTCGATCTCCGGTAGTTCGGGCGCGTTCAGCCGCGCGGCGATCGCGGCCTCGTCGACCTGCGCCGGCGCGAGACCGTCCTCCACGCACCTGCGGGCGGCGTCGACGATCTCGGCGCGACCCCCGTAGTCGAAGGCGATCCAGAGGTTGAGCGCGTCGAGATGGGCGGTGGCGCGCTCGAGCTCACCCATCGCCTCGCGCAGGTGCCCGGGCACGCGGTCGCGGCGACCGAGGAATCGTGTCCGGACGCCCTGCTCCGCGAGGTCCGGAAGCTCGCGCTCGATCGTCTCGCCGAGGATCTCCATGAGCGCGGAGACCTCGTCGGCGGGCCGTGCCCAGTTCTCGGTCGAGAAGGCGTAGACGACGAGGGTCGCGACTCCCTCCTCGATCGCCGCCTCGACCGTGCGTCGCAACGCCCGGGTTCCCTCTCGATGACCGTCGGCGACGCCCTTCCCCCGCGCGGCCGCCCAGCGGCCGTTCCCGTCCATGATGACTGCGACGGTCCGTGCCTGCGCGGATTGGCCCTCGGCGGCCGACGTACCGTTCTGTGCAGATCTGCTCACGGCGGGACGGAGGTCTCTAGACCTCCATGATCTCGGCCTCTTTGTGCTTGAGGAGATCGTCGAGCTTCTTCACGTGGTCGTCGGTCAGCTTCTGCACCTGCGTCTCCGCGCGCCGCTCCTCGTCGTCCCCGACCGCCCCGTCGCGGACGAGCTCCTCGAGATGCTTCATCACGTCTCGGCGAACGTTGCGGATCGCAACCTTGCCGTCCTCGGCATACCGACGGATGACCTTGACGAGCTCCTTGCGGCGCTCCTCCGTCAGCGACGGTATCGGGAGCCGGATGAGCTTGCCGTCGTTCGACGGCGTGAGACCGAGATCGGACTCCTGAATCGCCTTTTCGATGGCCTTGATCTGTGATGCGTCGTACGGCTGGATCGAGAGGAGCCGCGCCTCGGGCGCCGAGATCGTCGCCATGTTGCTCAGTGGGGTGGGCGTTCCGTAGTAGTCGATCGTGATCCGGTCGAGCAGCGCGGCAGACGCCCGGCCGGTGCGAACGCTGTTGAACTCGACGCGGGTCGCGGCGATGGACTTGTCCATCCGAAGCTCGCAGTCGATGAGGAAATCCTCGATCGCCGTCATCTCATGCCTCCTCTCGTGTCGTGACGATGGTTCCGATCCGCTCACCGGAGGCGACGCGCACGATGTTGCCCTCGGCGAGCTCGAAGACGTGAATCGGGACGCGATTATCCATGCAGAGCGAGAGGGCCGTCGTATCCATCACCTTGAGGCCTCGCTCGATCGCTTCGAGGTGGGTGAGCTCGGGGATGAACTGCGCCGCATCGTCGACGCGCGGATCGCCGTCATAGACGCCACGGACGCCGTTCTTGGCCATCAGGATCGCCTCTGCTCCGATCTCGAGTGCTCGCAGCGCAGCGGCGGTGTCCGTCGTGAAGAAGGGGTTGCCCGTGCCGGCGGCGAAGATCACGACCCGACCCTTCTCGAGGTGGCGCATGGCTCGCCGCCGGATGTACGGCTCCGCGACCTCCGAGACGGCGATCGCCGACTGTACGCGCGTCTGCACGCCGAGACGTTCCAGAGCATCCTGGAGCGCGAGCGCGTTGAGCAAGGTGGCGAGCATGCCTGCGTAGTCGGCCGTCGCGCGCTCCATCCCTTCGGCAGCCGCCGCCATCCCACGGTAGAAGTTGCCACCGCCGACCACGATCGCGAGCTCGGTGCCCGCCTTGCGCACGTCGACGACCTCGCGCGCGACCGCGGCCACCGTCCTGGGGTCGACGCCGTAGTCGCGATCGCCCATGAGGCTCTCGCCCGAGAGCTTCAGGAGCGCGCGCCCGAACGCCGCGCCCGCGGCCGCAGGCGCCTCGTTCACCGTGTCCTCGGCCCGTGCGCTCACGAGCCGGCGACCGAGATTCGCCGGAACCCCGTCAACGTCGCACCTGCCGCGGCGAGAGCGGCACCGACCGACGTCGACTGATCGTGGATCCATGCCTGGTCGGCGAGGACCCCGCCGGGCGAGGCTGCGAAGAAGCGCTTGCCGAGCATTCCGTCCACGATCTTCTCACGGGCAGCCTCGGGCTTCGACAGGAGCTCGTCCGAGTTGAGGTACACCTGTCGCTCCGCCGCGACGGTCTCGGCCGGCACGTCATCTCGGGTCGCCCAGGTCGGCGCGGCGAACGAGATGTGCATGGCGAGCTGCCGTGCGAGGCCCTCGTCTCCCCCGTCGAGCGCGACGAGAACGCCGATCTTGTGTGCCGGCGGGTGGACGTAGGAGGCGATCGTCGAGGCGTCGTCGTAGCGTTCGACCCCGACGACGACGATGTTCTCGCCGAGCTTCCCCATGAGCGAGAGTCGCTCCTCCTCGAACGACTCCACCGCGTCGACGCCGTCTGCGTGGACGGCCCGCAGCACGCGCTCCGCGAACGACTGGAACTCCTCGTTCTTCGATACCGGCTCCGTCTCGCAGCCGACACCCACAATCGTTCCGACTCCTCCGTCGACGATCGTGCCGACGAGCCCCTCGGTCGTCGCGCGGTCGGCGCGCTTCCCCGCCTGCGCCATGCCCTTCTCACGCAGGAGCGTGCGGGCGGCATCGAGATCGCCCTCTGTCTCCTGGAGCGCTCGCTTGCAGTCCATCATCCCCGCCCCGGTGAGCTCACGGAGCTCCTTGACGAGGCCTGCGCTGATCTCGGTGGTCACTCTCTCTCCTCTCAGTGAGAGACGATGCGCGGGAGCGCCTTCGCCTGCTCGATCCATTCGGACACCTCGCCCGCGCCCGGTACGCGACCGACGAGGTTCCTGGCCTCGTTCGTCTCGGCGAGGCCGGTGACGAGGTTGTCGACGTTGCGCTGCGCGAGCTCGGGCACCGAGTCGACCCCGGCGGCCTCGAGCAGCTCCGCGAACTGCGGCCCGACGCCGGAGACGCGCATCAGGTCGGCGTGGTTGACCCAGCGCAGCACCCGGGGGGCGTCGATACCGGTCTCCTCCACGAGCGCAGCCCGACCTTCGGGCGTTGCCCCCTTGTCCAGCAGCGCGTCGACCGTCGGCACCGCCGCAGCGCGCAGCTTGTCGGCATACGCGGGGCCGATGCCCTCGATGTCGATGATGTCGCCCGTGCGTTCCGGCGTCGCGCCGGCCGTGTCCTCCTCGGTCGGCTCGGCCGCCGCTGCCTCCGCAGCCGCCGCCTCACTCGCCGCTGCCGCCTCGGCGGCGGCCGCCTTCGCCGCGAAGTCCTTCTCCGACACCTTGCTCTGGCCGGCGGCGATGCCGTCCGCGAGCGCACGCACGATGAGCGAGCACGAGCGGATGGCGTCGTCGTTCCCGGGGATCACGAACTGCGCCTCGTCCGGGTCGCAATTCGTGTCGACGATCGCGATCACGGGCAGGTGAAGCCGTTGCGCCTCGCGGACCGCGAGCGCTTCCTTCTTGAGATCGACGATGAAGATCGCGTCGGGCTGTCGCTTCATGTCCGCAACGCCGCCCAGATTCGCCTCGAGCTTCTCGAGCTCGGACTCCATCGTGATGCGCTCCTTCGCCGGCAGCAGTGCGAGCTGCCCGTCGTTCTTGAGGCGTCGCAGGTCGTGGAGATACGCGATCCGGTCCTGGATCGTGCGCCAGTTCGTGAGCAGGCCGCCCAGCCACCGGTTCGAGACGAACGGCATGCCCACCCGCGCAGCCTCGGTGCGCACTGCGTCCTGCGCCTGCTTCTTCGTGCCGACGAAGAGGATCGTGCCGCCACGCTCGGCGATGTTGCGCGCGAAATCGTACGCTTCCTCGACGAGCTGCTGCGTCTGCTGCAGGTCGATGATGTAGATACCGCCGCGCTCGGTGAAGATGAATCGCTTCATCTTCGGGTTCCAACGGCGTGTCTGGTGGCCGAAGTGAACTCCAGCCTCCAGTAGCTCCTTCATGGAGACGACTGCCAACGGGACCAGCCCCTTTCGGTGTGGTTACGGATGTCGAGCTCCGGCGGGCCGTGACGGAACCGGGCTCCGATGGCGGAGCCGCGGCACCACCGCCCTGGCGCTGATCGCCGGGTTGATGGAACGTGAGAGGCAATGGTAGCCGAGAGCCGCAGGTCCGGATCGCGGCCGGCGTTACCTGCGGGCGCGCTCGAGGGCGACCGCCAGGTCGTCCGGCAGGGCCGATTCGACGTCGATCACGTCCCCGGTCAGCGGGTGCCTGAACAGGAGTCTGCGTGCATGGAGAAACTGGCGCTCGAGCCCCAGGTCACCGGCTGCTCCGTAGACCGGATCGCCGCTCACCGGGAGACCGATCGCCTCGAGGTGCACGCGGATCTGGTGCGTGCGCCCGGTTTCGAGCCTCACGTCGAGGAGCGCGTGGTCTCGCATCGTCTCGACGACCTCGAACCACGTCACCGCTTCGCGCGGCGTCGACGTGTCGAGGGAATGCCGCGTGCGGTCTCGACGGTCGCGGCCGATCGGCGCCTCGATGCGGCCCGACGCCGACGCGGGTGTGCCGCGGACGAGAGCGGCGTACGTCCGCTCTACCTCCCGCCTCCGGATCAGGTCCTGCAGCAGCGCGTATGCGCCCGCCCCCTTCGCGACGACGAGCAGCCCGGAGGTGTCTCGATCCAGCCGATGGACGATGCCGGGCCGATCGTCGTCGTCACCACCCTCCGCCCCGTGGTCGATGAGGCCTTGCACCAGTGTCCCCGTCCGCGTCGATCCGGCAGGGTGCACCACGAGACCCGCGGGCTTGTCGATGATCAGCAGGTGCTCGTCCTCCCAGACGATCGGTGCGGCGAGTGGCTCCCGCTCGAGCGGTAGGGCGTCCGGGATCTCGGCCGCTACCTCTTCGCCGCCCTCGAGGCGGAAGCTCTTGGCGCGGGGCTCGCCGTCCACGAGCACGACGCCGGCGGCGATCAGCCGCTCAGCGGACGCTCGCGACTCGAGCTCCGGACGGGCCGCGAGAACGCGATCGAGACGCTCTCCCTGCTCCGTCTCAGGAACGCGAAAGCGGAGCAGTGCCAACGCTCGGGCTCGCCCGGTCTGCCGCGACGAACGATGCGAACAGCAACGCCACGCCGACGACGATGAAGGTGTCGGCCAGGTTGAACGCCGGCCAGTAGGCGAAATCGAGGAAGTCGGTGACGTGCCCGAGACGCACGCGATCGAGGAGGTTCGCGACGCTGCCCCCGATCACGAGCCCGAGCGCGATGGGCACGAGAGGGTGCCGTTGCGCCGTTCGCCCGAAGAAGACGAGCATCGCACCGACGGCGAGTGCGGTGAGCGCGATCACCGCTGTCGTCGAGTCGGCGAAGAGGCCGAACGCGATTCCCGTGTTCTGCACGTGGTGGATGCTGAACGGCCCGATCGACGCGACGGCATCGCCGGTCGGCAGGCGGCTCGAGACCACGGCCTTCGTGAGCTGATCGGCCGCGATCGCGGTTCCGGCGATGACGGACAATGCGACCCACTGCGCGCGACCTGCACCCACCCGGCGCTCGGCGCCCGAGATCGGCTGGAGAGCGTTCGTCGACGAGCCGATCCGGACGTCGATCCGGCGGGGCGGCGCGCTGCGTGCGGGCTCGCTCACCCCAGTTCCTGCAGCCGCTTGTCGTCGAGGCAGAGGATCGCGTACGGCACGGCGTCGAGCCGCTCTTCGGGGATCTCGACGCCACACGTCGCGCAAGTGCCGTAGGTTCCCTCGTCGATCCGCGCGAGCGCGGCGTCGATCTCGCTGACGACGTTCTCGGCATTCTCGCCGAGGGTCTGATCGAGCTCGCGCTCGACGAGATCGCTGGCATGATCGGCGATGTGCTGGTCGCCGGCCGGCGAGTCGATATCGCCTCCCACATCGTCGGCCGCGAGATCCGTGGCAGCAGCGAGAATCCGCTCGCGTAGCTCGAGCAGCTCCGTCCGCCTGACGGCGAGGTCAATCGTCATCGTGCTCCTTCCTGGGCGTGGATCAAACGTGTCTCGGCCTCGTCTCGGGTGACTCCCACGAGCTCGACCGTCTTGTTGCGTGACGTCATGCCGCTGACGATGGTCACATCGGGCGCTCGAAGGCCGAGCGTCGATGCGAGCAGCGCGACGACGGAGGCATTCGCGCGTCCTCGCTCCGGTGCCTCGACGACGCGGATCTTCCACGCGTCGCCATAGCGGCCGACGACGGCCGGGCGTGAGCCGCCGGGAGCGACTCGAACGTTCAGGCGAATGGGCTTGGGGTCGGCCGGACGGGGTGACATCCCCGACAGGATAGTCGTCGCCGCGGTCTAGCCCGCGAGCTTCCGAACCTCCTCCGCCTCGTTGCGAGGCGGCAGTGAGAGCTGCGCGGCCGACGGCGTGGGTGCGGTCCAGCCGGGGCTCGAGGGGGCAGCGTCGTCGGCGACGTCGTCCTCCTGGGCCGTCGTCGCGGCGTCCGGGTCGCCCGAGTCGACGACCGCGAGTGCCGAACGCAGGAGTGCCTGGACACGCCGGACGTCGCTCATCACCTGCTCTTTCTCGGTGATGGCGTCGCGGAGCACCTTCCGCGCCTCGGCGTTCGCCTCGGTCACGATGACGTCGGCCTCGCGCCGCGCGGCCTCCTTCAGATCCTGCGATGCGCGCTCGGCGGAGACGAGGGTCGAGCGGAGCAGACCTTCGAGCTCGACGTGTCGTGTGACCTCGGTTTCGAGCTCGTCGACCCGCTCCACGAGCTGGGACCGCTCGCGCCAGACGGCTTCGAAGCTGTCCGCGATGTCGTCCATCATCCGGTGGACGGCGCTCTTTCTGTATCCGAACAGGCCGCGTTTGAGCTGGATGTGCCTGATCTCGACGGGTGTCAATGGCATGAGGTTCCTCCTTCTCTACAGCAGACTGTCGACGAGTGCAACCAACACGCGCTGGACGACGATGAGCGAGATGACGGCGACGATCGGCGAGAGGTCGAGAGGACCGATCGTCGGCAGGACACGGCGAAAGATGCGGATGGTGGGCTCACAGACGTCGTCGAGGAAGCGCTGGACGCGATGCAGCGAGTACGGCATCCGGATCCACGACGTGAGGACGTAGGCGAGGATGAGGAGAATGTAGACGTCGAAGAACACCTCGACGAACTGCCGAACGGTCGAGGCGACGTCGGCGAGCACGAAAACGAAGTCGGCGTGGCCCACCGTGCGGCTTTCTGCGCGCGCTCCCGCTTCCCTGCGCCCGGACGCCTGAGCCGCCGCGGCTCGACGGTTCGTCGGTCGACCGGACCGTCAGGCCTGATTGAAGAAGCCACCCTTGTCGAGCATGCGGGCGCGCTCCTCGGCAGAGACCTCGACGTTGCGCGGCGTGAGGAGGAACACCTTGTCGGCCACGCGCTGCATGCTGCCGTTGAGGGCGTATGTGAGGCCGCTCGCGAAGTCGATCAGCCGCTTCGAGAGCTCGTTGTCGGCGCTCTGCAGGTTGAGGATCACCGGGACCGAGTCCTTGAACTTGTCCGCGATCTGCTGTGCATCGTTGAAGCTCCGTGGCAGGACGAGGTGGACGCTCGCCTTGCCGGTGTCGGCCGACCGCAGCCTCGTCGGCCGCGACGGCGACCGAGACGACGAGCGCGACGACGACGACACGGGCTGCGGCGCGTCCTGTGCGCTCACGCTCTCATCACTCCAGCCGTCGGGCTCGCGGCGCCGCGGCAGGCGCCGCACGTTCTGCCTGGTCGAGCGCGACCGGTACTCACGATCGAGCTCCTCCTGGGTCTCCAGGCCGTCCTCGTCCCACTCCTCGTCCTCGGCGATCCCGAAGTAGACGAGCGTTCGATTCCAGACGTCGGAGAAGCCCATGACCGAGCAGGATCGTATCCCAGACGCCGGACCGCGGCGAGGTCAGCTGCGGAACAACGTGCTACCGACGCGGATGAGCGTCGCCCCTTCCTCGACCCCCACGCGCCAGTCCTGCGAGGTGCCCATCGAGAGCTCTTTCAGCCCGTACCGGCGAGCGAGCTCAGCCAGTCGTCGAAACGGAGCTCGGCTCGTCTCGGGGTCGTCGCTGAGCGGTGGCATCGTCATCAGCCCGCAGATGACCGGGTGACGCTCGAGGAACCCTTCGATCTCGCTCTCGTCGACCCCACTCTTCGACGGCTCGCCGGAGAGGTTGACCTCGAGCAGCGCCGGTATCGTCAGCCGGCGTGCGGTCGAGTCCGTTTCGACGGCGTGCACGAGCTCGCAGATCCCGTCGACGACACGCGCCTTGTTCGATTGCAGCGCGCCGATGAAGTGCCAGCGAAAGCTGTCGCCGTGCATCGCGTGCTTGCGCTGCATGTCCTGGACGCGATTCTCTCCGACGACGGCGACTCCCGCCTCCGCGAGCACGCCCATCTCCTCGGCGGACACGTACTTCGTCGCGGCGACCACTGTCACGTCCGGGCCAGCCTCGGCGCAGACGGCGCCGTACGCCTCGCCGACGCGGACGGCGTTCACGCGATCTCCCGGCTCGCCCGCTCGAGAAGCCAGTCGCGGTCGTTTCGCGAGGGGTCGGTCACGACGTCGGCGAGGAGCAGCGCGAGCGCGTGCCCGAGAGCCGGGCCTTCGCGGTACCCGATGGCGATCAGGTCGTCTCCCGTCACTGCGAGGTCTCCCAGGCGGTGCGGTTGCTGTCGCTCCTGGTGGAGCAAGCCGACGAGCGCGGCGAGCGCCGCGCGCTCGGCGGCCGGCACGCGCTTGGCGTCGAGATCCGCCTGCTTGTGTGTCACGAGGTCGAATGCCAGCTCGTCGCCGTGCGCGGCGAGAAAGCGTCTGGCGAACAGTGCGTCGACGGGCTGGTCGAGCGGGAACGCATGTGCGGCGACGATCCGCGTCACGCGGTGTTGAACCGCGGTCGGATACCGGAGGCGCGCGAGGATCCGAGCGGCGAGGCGCGCGCCGACGACGGCATGGGCGACGTCGGCCGCCGCTGCCTCCGGCTTTCCGAGGTCGTGCAGAAGGCACGCGAGACGCACCGCGAGGCTAGCTTCCGCATCCGCGGCATCCTGCACCACGGTGAAGATGTGCTCGTCGAGGGAAAGCGGCTGCCGTGCGGTGCCGAGGGAGTACCCGATCGCCGGCGCGAACTCGGGGATGATCTGGACGAGAACCCCCGTGTCGCGGGCGAGAAGCAGCGCCTTCCGCGGAGCGCGGCCGAGCAGGAGCTTCGAGAGCTCTCCCATCCCGTCGGCCCTGATCCCCCCGCCGATCCGCTCGGCCGATACGTGAGCCAGCCCCGTCGCGTTCGCCGACATCTGCGCGAGCGTCTCGGGCGCGAGGTCGAACTCGAGCTGCGAAACGAAACGCAGTGCCCGCACGAGGCGCAACGGGTCGTCGTGGAAGCTCGTCGGCGCAACCGTCCTCAACAAGCCACGCGCGAGGTCGCCCTCGCCCCCGAACGGGTCGACGAGCGTGCCGTCTTCCAGGCGTCGTGCCATCGCGTTGATCGTGAAGTCGCGCCGTGCCATGTCCTCTTCGAGCGAGATCGAGGCATCGCTCACGATCGTGAAATCGCGGTGTCCCGGCCCTGACGAGCGCTCGGCGCGCGGCGGCGTGAGCTCGATGCCGGCGGGGACGAGCGCTCGTATCGCACCGTCTCCCGGGTGAAGTCGGACGCCGACGAGCTGTCCGTGCACCGCCATGTCCTCGACGCGTCCATGCGGCTCGAGGAGAGCACGGAGACCGGCCTGATCGACTCGCGGGACGAGGAAGTCCTCGTCCCGGTGGGGCAACCCGAGAAACTCGTCGCGGACGGCGCCGCCGACGACGTAGGCGTCGAGGTCGAGTGAGCGGATGTAGTCACGGATCGCCGTGGGCACGGGAGGATTCTGCATGGTCTGTGCGCGTGCGAGTGGCGTGGCGCTAGAGGTGCGCCACGGCCTCGATCTCGACCCGGGCGCCGGAGGGAAGCCCGGCGACCTCGAACGTGGAACGCGCAGGCGGCCGTTCGCCGACGTGACGGGCGTACACGTCGTTCATGGCCGTGAAGTCACCGAGATCCGCGAGGAAGACACTCGTCTTGACGAGGTTCTCCATCGAGCTGCCCGCCTCGATGAGGATCGCCGAGAGGTTGCGGAGCGCCTGGTCGGTCTGCGCGGCGATGTCGCCCTCGATCGTCGCTCCACCGGGGACGAGGCCGAGCTGACCGGCGACGAAGACGAGATCGCCGACCCGAATCGCCTGGTTGTACGGCGCGCCCTGAAACGGCGCCGGTGCGTTCTCGGTCCGAATGACGACCTTCTCCATGGTCACACCTCCACTGTCACGAGTTCAACGCCTGGGCCAGAGCAACCCCGAGCGCCTTGAAGATTGCCTCGAGCACGTGATCCGTCTCCTCACCTTCGATCAGCCGGACGTGAAGCGTGAGCGCTGCCGCGTCGGTGAGCGAGGTGAGGAAGCGAGCCGCGATGTCCGTTCCGAGACCGCCTGCACCGGTGAGGTCTGCGTTCGAGGCGACGAGACCCGTGCCCGACGCCTCGACCACGACGACGGCGAGGGCCTCCGCCGACAGCATCGTCCCGTTGCCGTGCGCGCCGTGCCGGAGCAAGGAGGTCATCGCCTCCCCGACGGATGCACCCGCAGCGTCGACCTCCGCTGCCGCCTCTCCCGGATCGATCTCGAGCGAGAGATCGAAGCGCCCGGCGATCGCCATTTCCGTCAACAGGTGATCGAGCAACGGTACGCCGGTCGCGACGTTTGCCTTGCCGCTTCCCGGTGCGATCCGGGCGCCGCTCATAGCTCGGCGCGCTCGATGTCAGCCCCGAGGGCGCGAAGGCGCTCGTCGATCCGCTCGTAGCCGCGGTCGATCTGGCGGATGTTCCCGATGCTCGACTGCCCTTCTGCACACAGAGCGGCGATCACCATGGCCATTCCCGCGCGGATGTCCGGGCTCTCGAGCCGCTGACCGAAGAGCTTCGCCGGGCCGGTGACGACAGCGCGATGTGGGTCGCAGAGGATGATACGGGCACCCATCGAGACGAGCTTGTCCACGAAGAACAGGCGGCTCTCGAACATCTTCTCGAACACGAGCACCGTGCCGGCGGACTGCGTTGCTGCCACGACGGCGATGGACGTCAGGTCGGCCGGGAACGCGGGCCAGATGCCGCTCTCGACCTTGGGGATCTGGCCGCCGAGGTCGTCGACGACGGCGAGTTCCTGGCCCGGGCGCACTCGGAGCGTCGATGTGCCCACCTCGAACTCGATCCCGAGCTTGCGAAAGGCGGGAACGATCGCGATCAGGTCGTCCGGCTCCACGTCCTCGATCGTGAGGTCACCTCCGGTCACGGCGGCGAGAACGGCGAAGCTCGCGACCTCGATGTGCTCGGGGCCGATCCGATAGTCACATCCCCCGAGTCGGTCGACTCCCTCGATCCGCAGCACATTCGAGCCGATTCCTTCGATCCGGGCGCCGAGGCTGACGAGGAACCGGCACAGGTCCTGGATGTGCGGCTCGCAGGCGGCATGGCCGACGATCGTCTCGCCCGTCGCGAGCACCGCCGCCATGATCGCGTTCTCCGTCCCCATGACCGACGCCTCGTCGAGGTACATGCGCTTGCCCACGAGCTTGTCGGCTCGGAGATCATACGCCCCGTTGATCTCCATCGAGACCCCGAGCTCGGCGAACGCGCGGATATGCGTATCGAGCCGTCGGCGCCCGATGACGTCGCCTCCCGGCGGCGGTACGACGGCCCGCCCGAAGCGGGCGAGCAGCGGTCCGGCAAGGAGGAACGACGCGCGAATCTCCCGGCACAGGTCGGGGTCGAGCTCCGTCTTCGAGACCCCCGAGCTGTCGACCCGGACCTCGTTCGGCCCCGTCCACGATGCCTCGGCGCCCAGATCGACGAGCAGCTCGACCATCACCTCGACATCGCGAATCCGGGGCACGTTGGAGAGGCTCACCGCCTCGGACGCGAGCACGGTTGCGGCAAGGATCGGGAGCGCCCCGTTCTTGTTGCCGGAGGCGCGGATCGTGCCGGAGAGAGGGCGACCGCCCTGGATGACGAACGACTGCATGAGGCGGGCGCTATCGTACCCGTGCAGTGGATGTGACCAGGGACAACGCGTGGGAGACGCTCACCCGGTATACGACGAGCGACTCGCTCCTGCGCCACGCGCTCGCAGTCGAAGCGTCCATGCGCTGGTACGCGAGGCACTTCGACGAGGACGAGGAGCTCTGGGGTTGCACCGCGCTCCTGCACGACTTCGACTACGAGATCCACCCGACGCTCGACGAGCATCCCCAGGACGGCGCGCCGATCCTGAGAGACGAGGGCTACCCCGAGATCGTGATCGAAGCGGTTCTCTCGCACGCCGATCACCTCGCGATTCCGCGCGACACGCTCCTCAAGAAGACCCTGTTCGCCTGCGACGAGCTCTCGGGCTTCGTCCACGCTTGCGGCCTCGTTCGGCCCACCGGCCTCGAGGGGCTCGAGCCCAAGTCGGTGCGCAAGAAGCTGAAGCAGCCGTCCTTCGCGGCGGGGGTTCACCGCGACGAGGTCTATGCCGGGGCGGAGCTCCTCGGTCTGGAGCTCGACGCCCACATTGCGAACGTCGTCAGCGCCCTACGTCCGATTGCGGGCGATCTCGGGCTCCCCGTGCCGACCGCATAGTCGCGACCCGTCAGGCGCGCCAGCGCACGGCGACGGCATGCGGGAGACCCGCCGGGTAGACCGCGTGCTCCTCGTTGCCGGTGCCGCACCAGATGTGCGCGGCGATCCGCAGGTCCCGTCGGTCCGCGAGCGTCGACGCGGCAAACGACACGGTCTCTCTTCCGGGCGCATCCCAGAAGACGACGGTGCCGCACCGCCGACAACGTCCGCGGGCGGCGTCGTGCTCCGAGGCGCTCGCCGTCTCCCAGGTGAGGAAGGCATCCCCCGCCACCGCGAGGTCCTGGCGGTGGGCCGCCGACGCCGCCCAGGGGCCTCCGGTGGCACGCCGGCAGGCGTCGCAGCAGCAGACGACGATGTCGCGGACGGGGCCGCGGACGGCGTATGTCACGGCGCCACAGGGGCAGGTGCCCTCTCTCACGGCGTGAGCGCCGCCACGAGACGCTCGAGATCGCCGTCGGACGTCCACCAGCCACACGAGACGCGGACGAGACCCGTTCCCGGGATCTCGCGGACGTGCACGTCCTCGCGGTGAAGGGCGTCCACGAGCTCTGCCGGGGGTCCCGGTGAGCGGAACGCGACGAGCGTGGAGCGAAGCTCGGGTACGACGACCTCCACGAGTGGGCTGAGCATCCCCCGGCAACGCTCGGCAACCGCGGCTGCCTGCCCGAACGCCCAGCCCGGCCGTCCCTCGAGCGCCGCGAGCAGGCCGGCGAGCGACGGGCCCGGCAACCACCGATCGAACCGTGCGGCGCCGGGGCGTGGTCGGAACGCACCGTCGGAGTCGTTGTCGACCTTCGCGAGAAAGGTCGGCGCCCCGACGCGCAGTCGCTCCGGGTCGGCCACGACGAGCGCCCCGGTCGAATCCGGCCCGCAGAGCCACTTCTGACCCGAGACGGTCAGGAAGTCGAGCCCCTGGGCGTCCACGGGGATCGCCCCGACCGATTGTGCGCCGTCGACGAGGATCGGGATCCCGGTTGCGGCGCGCAGCTCGTGAACGGGCAAGACGCAGCCGGTCGTCCAGAGGACCTGTGAGATCGCGAGCAGGCGCGTGCGTGGTGTCACCGCAGCGATGATGGAGGTCGGATCGGGCTCGGCGACGACGACGGTGGCCGGCGAGGCAGCGAGCGGGCCGAGCAGGCCGAAGTGCTCTTCCGACGTGGTCACGACCTCGTCGCCGGCAGCGAGTGCGAGCCCGCCGAGCACGATGTTGCAGCCGTCCGTTGTCGACGTCGTCAGCGCCACTTGGCCCGGGTCGACGCCGACCATTCGTGCGAGCGCCTCTCTCACCTGTTCGCGGACGGCGAGCGTCCCCATGAAATACGGCAGCCCCGAGCGACCTCGCTCGGCGTCGCGCTCGAGCTCTGCGAGCATCGCGTCCCGCGTGGCGCGGGAAAGCGGACCGAATGTCCCGGCGTTCAGGTACGCGATCCGTTCGAGGACGGGAAACGCGGCCCGCGCCTCGGCGAGGTCCTGGTCGCTCGGGTCGGATGCCACCCTGGCATTCTGCATGCTGAGAGGTGCGGCGCGGCCGGCGGCGGTCGAGTCTCTACGCTTGGCCCGATGCGCATCGTCCTCGCCGACCCACCCGCCTACACGCCGCCGTACGACCACTCGCTCGCCCGTGCCCTCGCGCGACGAGGCGCCGACGTTCGGCTTCTGACCTCCCGATTTCGATACGGCGCCACGCCGACCCCGGACGGCTACGCGGTGGATGACACCCTCTACCGGTACTCGACGCGCATCGGCCATCACCGGGCGCGGATCGCGGTCAAGGCTGCCGAGCACCCGCTCGCTCTCGCCCGCCTCGGGCTCACCTCGTGCGATGTCCTCCACCTCCAATGGGTCGCCTCGCCCGATACCGATGCATGGCTGCTCAGGACGCGGTCGCCGATGGTCTTCACGGCCCACGACCTCCTGCCGCGTCGTACCGCCAGCCACCGGTCGACATGGCGAAGGCTCTTCGGGCGCTTCGACTCGATCGTCGTGCACAGCGAGCGCGGGCGCCGCACCCTCGCAACCTTCGGCGTCCCCGAGCGGAAGCTGCGTGTGATCCCCCACCCGGTCTTCCGCAGCTCGCCGGCACGCACGGATGACGGCAAGACGGTGCTTGCGCTCGGCGTCATACGCGACTACAAGGGCCTGCCCGACGCCGTCGCTGCCGTGCTCGACACCCCGGGAGCGCGTCTTCTCGTCGCGGGGGACGCCCGGATCCCGGTCGAGGCCCTTCGGCTGGCAGCGGGCGCCCGCGCGGAGTGGCGCCTCGGGTACCTCGACCAACAGCAGCTCGAAGCGGCCCTCGGCGACGCCACGATTGCCGTGTTTCCGTATCTCCCCGAGCTCGACCAGTCCGGTGCGCTCCTCCAGGCGCTGGGCGCGGGCGTGCCGGCCGTCGTCTACGACGTGGGCGGGCTCGGGGAGATCGTCGGCGCATTCGGCGCAGGCCGAGTCGTCGCTCCGGGAGACGTCGGCGCTCTCGCCGCCGCGATCTCGGCGCTCCTGCACGACGCCGACGAGCTCGCCGAGGCGCAGGCGGGAGCAGCGCGAGCTCGGGACACGCTCACCTGGGAGCGGTCGGCAGACGCCCATCTCGAGCTCTACCGGGAGCTGGCGTGAGGCTTCGCCGACACGGACGTTTCCACGAGCTCGTCGCACGGCAGCTCGACCTGTTCGCCGAGGACGACGCGGAGCTCCTCGCCGAGGCCGTCGAGGCGGAGTCGGCGTGGAATTCGGCGGCGGCGGATGCGGCGGAGGAGGCGTACGGCAACTATCAGCTCGTGGTGGATGCGATCGCCGACCGCCTGCTCGACATCCGCGAGTCGTACTCACGGTCGCTCGACGAGGAGGCCGCACGCGAGTATGCCGCCGAGTTCACGACCGAGGCGACGCGGCGCTATCGTCGCTATGCGACGTTGCTCGCCGATCTCGACGTCGACCCGGAGGCCTCCTAGGACCTGTCAGCCGGGCTCGTCGAGCGCGAGCACGGAAGTCTCACGGGGGCGCAGGCAGTGCGCGAGCTTCAGGTGCACCGAGGCCTCCGCGTCGCGGCCCTGCTTCGCGAGCGCGCGGCCGAGCGCGTAGTGGGCGTACTCGTCGACCGGTGAGAGCTCGAGCACCTTCCGGAACTCGCGCTCGGCTGCCCGCCAGTTCGTGATCCTGAAGTAGGCGATGCCGAGGGCTTCGCGAATCGACGCCTTCTCGGGCTCGAGGCGGCGAGCCTTCTCGAGCGGCACGGTCGCCTGTGCCGCCTCCCCGTCGCGCAGCCGGGCCTTGCCGAGCTGGTAGAGATCGTACGCCTCGCTCATGTCCTCCATGGTGCCAGCTCGTTCAGCGGTGACGAAGCGAGCGCACGGCGAAGAAGCCCCTGAGGCGCCGACCTGGCCCGAGGCGGTGCCTGAGGGCGCCGATCACGGTGCGCAGCTCACCCCGGGTCTGGCCACTCGCCTCGTCCGCGCCCTCGGGCGGCCCGAATCGTGCCCGCGAGAACGCCGTCGCGAAGCCGTTGCCGGGGACGCCGAGCGCCTGCAGCTCGGTTGTGAGCTGCCAGATCGGTGACGCGGTCGTAACCGCGGCGCCCTGGTCACAGAGATACGCGGCGAGCTCGGCTCTGGCCGCGGAGGCACGCCCGCGTGGATCGCGAACCGATGCGAGCCGAACGCGCCGTATGCCTTTGGCCGAAGCGAGCAACGCGAGCAAAGCGGCGAGCACCGCGATCGGCGTGACCGCCCACCAGTTGAAGGCCTCTTTCGTGGGCAGATCGGGCTCGGCCGGCACCCCACGACGGGTCGGCGTGCGTCCGGCGGCGTCCGAACCGAGAAACGCGCCGGAGCCGAGCGCCCGGAGGGCTTCGGCAGAGTCCGACGCGTTCGTGTACGTCGCCGACAGTGTCCCACGTCCCGGCGTCGGGTCGAACGGCAGCCAGCCGTAGCCCGCAAACCACACCTCGACCCACGCATGGGCGTCATGGTCGGTGACGGTCCACCCTCCGTCCTTCCACGCCCCGCTCGTGAACCCGACGGCGACCCGCGCAGGGATGCCGAGGTACCGGAGCATGAGCGTCATCGTCCCGGCGAAATGCTGGCAGTAGCCGCGCTTCGAACGCTGTTCGAAGTCGGCAAGAGGCGGCAGGCCCGTCGTTCTCGGCGGGTGCTGATCGTAGGCGAAGCCTCCACGCGTCCGAAGCCATCGCTCGATCTCGACGGTCGCCTCGAACGGTGACCCGGCATCGCTCGTGAGTCGCCGTGCATCACGCCAGAGCCCTCGGTAGGGGAACAGCGGTTGGTAGCGCACGTCCGTGAAGATCGCGTCCACCACGGCCGATCGTCCGGGGGTGCCGAATGCCGGCACGGAGGGCCTGCCGACGTCCAGATAGCGGAGGAGACCTCGTGGATATGCCGGCGGTGACCGCACGAGTGCCTCCGGCGTCGGCGTCGGCGCATAGCTCCACACGGTGTATCGCCTCAGGGCGTCCTCACCGCCGCGATTGACCATGACGCCGCCACTCAGGGCGCGCGGTCGCGCGCCCGTACTGGATTCGATTGCGACCGGTTGGGTGGCGGCGATCACGTGGCCGTCGATCGGAGTGCGCACCTCCACGCCCTGCTGCACCCAGTTTCGCTCGAGCCGCGCCGCGTCGGGCAGGAGGTCGTCCCGTGGAAGAAGCCGTCCCGCGTCGCGCTCGTCGCTCGTGTAGAGCGCCTCCACCCAGCGATCGGCGATGAACGTGTCGAGCGTCGTCGCCCGCCAGTAGAGAGCGCGGCGTGGCGCCGAGACCCGCAGGACGGTCGTCTTCTTCGCGGGAAAGTCGATGCCGCTGTAGTTCGACGTCCATACGAGCGCAACGGTGCGGCCGGTGTCGGACGCACCGAAGAGATCCCAGTTCCGCCAGTCGAGCGCCGCCGCGGAAGGACGGGCACCGATGCCGGCGAGGATCACCGCGGCAACGGTGATACCGCCGACCACCGCGACGCCGGATGCAAGACCGTCGCGGCCGGGCATGCCGGCGACTGCCACGGGCCAGAGAACCGCGAGGAGCGCCAGGGCTCCCATCGCGACCGTGTTGCCGGACGGGTTGACGGTGGTGGGGATCCCGACTCCGGCAGCAGTGATCGCCGCTGCCAGGAACGGCCGACGTGACGCCGTGGCAGCGACGCCGACGGCGAAAGAGGCACCGAGGATCACGATCAGCACGTGGAGCTCCTCGTGCCGTGAGACGGAGAAGGGGGTCGCGATCGTCCCAGCATCCGAGAGGCCACGATCGAGTACCGCCGCGAATCCCGCCGACGCTGCTCTGACGAGAGCGACGGCCGTACCGCCGAGGACAGCGAGTGCCACGGCTCCGCGGGCAGCCGGGTGGTCCGGCACGGCGACGAGCAATGCAGCTGCGACGACCGCAAGGAAGACGAGTGGCCGCGGTCCACTCTCGAGCGTCGCCCAGGCGAACATGACTGCCGTCACGGGCGGCGCCGCAGCGGCGAGTCGTCGTGCGCTCCCTCTAGGCACTCAACGACCTCGGCGCGGCGGTGAGTGAGTCCTCGAGGGGCGTCCCCGCCGTGATCACGGCAACCGAGATCCCGTGTGCCGAGGCGCGGAGCACGGCTGGATCGAAGTCGCGACGGGAGCGGCCGGCAAAGGTCTCGGTCGCGGCGACGACGAGGGAGACCCGGCGTCCACCGGCCATCAGCTCGAGCATCGGCTCGACGGCGAACGCAGGCCGCCCCGTGACGACGACGACTTCGCGGGCCAGGCGAACCGCTCCGGCGGGCGCGCGGAGCGTGGATACGACGCGCGCTCCGGCGACGGGAGAGACTGCGGCCAGCGCGTCGAGCGCGGTCTCCCAGTCGTGCCCGACGGAGCGGATGCTCACGGGAGCGAAGAGCGGCGACGACCCGACGATGACGGTGCGTCTTCCGTGGAGGGCGTGCGCCCGCGCCAGCGCTCCGGCCGCGCGGACGCAAGCGTCGAAACTGGATCGTCCGTCCGGGCCGGCGACGGCATCCGCATCCTGGTCGAGCACGATCACCACCTCGTCGCGAGGCGCGTCGTCGAGATCCTTGACCATCAGGCGTTGGCGGCGCGCCGTGCTCGGCCAGTGAACCGAGCGCAGTGGCTCGCCTGCCGCGTAGTCACGGACGGCATGGATCTCGAAGCCCGACGCTCGCCGGAAGGTCGATCGAGCAGCTCCTGCCTCACGCGCGCCGTGTGTCGAGAAGACCGAGCGGAGCACCGGGATCCGTGGGCGCACGAGGACGAACAACCCGTCCTCCACGACGTGGGTGACACCCTCGAGGCCCAGCGGGTCCGTCGAGCGCGAGCTCGAGTCGCCCGAGCTCGTGACGTCCGCGAGGGAGATCCTCGAAGACCAGCTCCAGACGCGGTCCTCGCGTGCGCCGCGTCACTTCCGCGCCTCCGAGGCGTTGTCGCACGACGAGCGTTCCTCCGAGGAGTCGGCGTCGCTGCCGGACTCTCACGGCGATCCGGACGGTGCCTCCCTCGACGCGCTCGCCGGGCAGGAGACGGCGTTCGACGGCGAGCGAGTCACGGATCCCTCGCGCCCACAGGCGCGCATTCGCCGCCGCGAGGAGCAGGCCGAGGCCGACGACCATGGCCGGCGTGGATCCGAACGCCCACGCCGCCAGGAGGGCGACGACCCCGAGCACGCCGGCGACGGAGCTCTTGCGTCTCACCCGGGCGGCGGCGTTCCCTCGACGGCGTCGCGGACGACGCTCTCGACGCTGAGTCCGGCCGCGCGCGCCTCGGGCGCGAGGAGCAGTCGATGAGAGAGGACGGGCTCCGCCATCTGCCGGATGTCGTCGGGAGTGACGAACTCACGTCGTTGCACCAGGGCGTGCGCCTTCGCCATGCGCAGAAGTGCGATGCCTGACCGTGGGCTCGCGCCGAGCGCGAGCTGCGGGCTGGATCGTGTGTGCCGCAGGAGCGCGACGACATACGCACCGACGCTCTCCTCGACGTACACGTCTCGTGCCGCGAGAATCGCGTCCTCGATCTCGGCCGGAGTTGCGACCGGGACGACGCGGTCGAGCGGCTGCTCACCGGTCTGCTCGGAGAGCATGCGTGCCTCCTCCGCAAGTGGCGGGTAGCCGATCGCCATCTTGACGGCAAAGCGGTCGAGCTGCGCCTCGGGAAGCGGGTAGGTGCCCTCGTACTCGACCGGGTTCTGTGTCGCGATCGTGAGAAACGGCCGGTCCAGCGGATACGTCTCGCCGTCGACCGTGACCTGTGTCTCCTGCATCGCCTCGAGAAGGGCCGACTGGGTCTTCGGCGACGCACGATTGATCTCGTCGACGAGCAGGACGTTCGCGAAGACCGGACCCGGCCGGAAGCGGAACCTGCCGTCTTCCTGGTCGTAGACATTGACGCCGGTCACGTCGGACGGCAGCAGATCCGGTGTGAACTGGAGACGGGAGAAGCGGAGGTCGAGCGAACGGGCGAGCGTCTTTGCGAGAACGGTCTTCCCCACTCCGGGCACGTCCTCGACCAGGACGTGACCTTGACCGAGCAGGCAGAGAAGCGGCAGCCGCAGCGTCTCGACCGGGGCGTGCACGACCATCGCCAGGCTCGTGACCACACGCTCTGCCAGGTCGGCCGCAGCGTGCGCTCGGGAGGGCTCGAGAACCGCAGGGCTCGTCATCATCGTTCCTCGAGGAGGCGCTCGACCTCGTCGAGGACGGCGGCGGCGATCACGGGCTTCGGCGCGCGGGGGACGAGACGATCGCCGGATGCGGTCACCAGTGTCACCTCGTTGTCGGTGCTGTCGAACCCGATCTCGGTACGCCCCACGTCGTTGTAGACGACGAGGTCGACGTTCTTGTCGGTCAGCATCGACCTCTTTCGCTCGAGCCCGTCCGCTCCGTGCTCGGCGCCGAACGCGACGAGGACCTGATTCGACGCGCGCCTGCGCCCGAGCTCGGACGCGATGTCGACCGTGGGTGTGAGATCGACGCGCCAGTCGTCGCCGTTCTTGGGCCGCTTGCCGTCGATCGGCTCGGAGGCGCGATAGTCGCCGACGGCGGCTGCCATCAGGATCACGTCTGCCCCGGCCCGGAGCAACGCCTCCCGCTCGAGATCGGCTGCGGTCGGCGTGGCCACGACATCCAGGCCGGGTGGAAGCGGCACGGTGACGTTCGCCGCGAGCAGGGTCACGCTGGCACCGCGCCGTCGCGCCTCGTCCGCGAGTGCGAGCCCCATCCGACCGGACGAGCGGTTGCCGATGAACCGGATGGAGTCCAGCGGCTCGCGGGTGCCACCGGCCGTCACGACGACGTCGAGCCCTTCGAGGGAGCCCGAGCGCGCGACGAGCGATTCGGCACGCGCAACGATCTCGGACGGCTCGGCCATCCGCCCCATCCCGACCTCACCTTCGGCAAGCTCTCCGCTCGCCGGTCCGACGACCTCTGCACCGCGTTCGCGCAGGAGCGCAAGATTGGCCCGGGTCGCTGGGTGCTCCCACATGCGGGTGTTCATCGCGGGCGCGACGAGCAGAGGGCCGTCGTGGGCGAGGACGGTCTCGGTCAGGATGTCGTCGGCAAGACCGTGTGCGAAGCGTGCCAACGTGTGCGCGGTGAGCGGAGCGACGACCACGAGATCGGCGTGCGCGAGATGCGGGTAGTGCCCCGCGCTCGACGTGGCCGTGACGGGGGACCGCGCGAGCGCCGCGAATGTCTCCGGCGCAACGAAGCGTCCGGCGCCCCGAGTGGGGACGGGCAGCACGTCGTGACCCGAGGAGACCAAGAGCCGGATGACCTCACAGGCCTTGTAGGCGGCGATCCCGCCGGTGATACCGAGAATGATTCGCGCCACGGACACAGTGTGCCCGTAACGGCAACGGCGGTGCGGCTCGCGAGGGGGTGTGCGCCGGCCCTAGGCGGGAGCGGTGTAGCGGATCTTCGCCTGGGCGATCTCTTCCATCGCCATCGTGAGGTAGTTCTTCGACCTCGACTCGATCAGCGGCGGCGGCGCGCTGTCGAAGCCCATGCCCTCGCCGAGCTGGTGGTGGTAGCTGTTGATCTGCCGGGCGCGCTTGGCGGCGACGATGACGAGCGCATAGCGCGACTCGACGTGGTCCAGCAGATCATCGATACGAGGTTCGATCACGAGGGTGCCATGGTAGCTGCGAACTCGAGCTCCTGCTCGACGATGGCGCAGAGAGAGCCGATCGCCCGCTCCACGTCGTCGTTCCGCACCATGTACCGGAACCGGTGTGCCTGTTCCAGTTGATGACGGGCAAGCTCGATCCGGTCGCCGATCTCGCCCGTCGACTCCGTCGCCCGCTCGCGCAGTCGACGCTCGAGCTCCTCGACGGGTGCGGCGATGAAGAGCGTGACACTCCCCGGGACGTCCTCCTGGACACGGAGTGCGCCGTCGAGCTCGAGCTCGAGCACGCAGACCCTGCCGTCGTCGGCTACGCGCTGGATCTCGGAGCGCAACGTGCCGTACCGCTTCCCGGAGACGTACTTCACATGCTCGAGGAACGCGCCGCTCTCGATGCCGTCGATGAACGCGCCCTCGTCGAGAAAATGGTACTCGACACCGTCCGTCTCGCCCGGCCGCTGCGGCCGCGTCGTCGCGGAGATCGCGACCTCGAGCGTCGGGAGACGTTCGACGAGCGCCTTGATGAGAGTCCCTTTGCCTGCCCCCGACGGGCCGGTGATGACGAAGACGGGGGCGGGACGCACGCGGCGGGCCGCTCGACCTAACGGTTGAACAGCGACACGAGCTCGGCCCGCTGCCGATCGGAGAGGCCGCCGACGGTCTTCGACTGGCTGATGCGGCACTGATTCAGGAGCCGCGCGGCCTTTACCCGCCCGAACTTCGGCACCGCCATGAGCATGTCGAAGACCTTTGCGGTCGAGACGTAGTCCGGAGGATCGAGCAGGATGCCCTCGATCTGCACGGTGCCGTCCTTGAGATCCTTCTTGAGCTGTGCGCGGCGCACTCGAATGTCGTTCGCCCGCTTGAGCGCTTCCATCCTCTGGTCGAGCGACCGAGCGGGTGCCTGCACCTGAATCTTCGACGCGACCATGAGCGCACGAGTCTAGCAATCCGGCAGTCAGGGTCAAGCAGAACCGTTTTCTCCCATTTGCAGGACAATTGTCGTATCAACTGTTGGCAACCGCGAGCGCGTCGAGTGGATCCTCGTAGCCGCGACGCGCGGCTTCGCGCCGGAGCTCGTCTCGAACGCGCGTGGGCGCCGTGGGATCGGAGAACAGGATCGTGCCAAGAGAGACAACATGGGCGCCGGCTGCGACGAGCTCGAGCGCGTCCGTCCCGGTCTGCACGCCACCGAGCCCGACGATGGGCACGTCGACCGCCCGGGCGCACGCCGAGACGCACGCGAGCGTCACCGGCTTGAGCCACGGGCCGGAGTACCCCCCGTGCCCACGAGCGAGGACGGGCCTCAGCGTGTCGGGATCGAGCGCCATACCCCGAAGCGTGTTCACGAGCGTCAGTCCGTCGGCGCCGGCGGCGACGACCGCCCTGGCGGTCTCCGCGATATCGGTGCCGGCGGGCGAGAGCTTCGCGTAGAGGGGCTTGGTCGTGTGCGCGCGACATGCGGCCACGATGTGCGCCGACGATTCCGGCGCCTCCTCGACGTTCGGACAGGAGAGATTGAGCTCGATCACCTCGACGTCCCGCCGCCCGTCCAGCCGCTCGCAGATCCCGACGTAGTCGCCGGCCGCAAACCCGCCGACCGACACCCAAACGCGGAGACCGAGTGCGACGAGCTCCGGCATCGTGCTGTCGAGGAACACCTCGATCCCAGGGCCCTGCAACCCGATCGAGTTCAGCATCCCTGCCTCGGTCTCGGTGATCCGGACCGGGGGGTTTCCCTGCCGCGGCTCGGGGGTGATCGTCTTGCTGACGAACGCGTCGAACTGCCGTGCCACGCCTGGTGCGGTGAGAGCATCGAGGCAACCGCTGCCGTTGAGGATGGGGACGCTCACGCTGCGCGGAGGACCGGTCCGGCGACGCACAGGCGCTGCAGGCGCCCGTCGACCTCGACGACGCAGCCGAAGCAGGCGCCGTACCCACACGCCATGGGCGCCTCCCACGCGAGCTGGGCGTCCGGCACGAGCGCTCGCACTGCGGCCAGCATCGGCTCCGGGCCGCATGCGAGGACGTCGTGCGGCTCGTCCGGGAGCAACGACGTCACGAGGACGGGGTCGAGAGCCACCTCCGCTCCCGGGACGAGCGCCGCCGCCTCGGCGTGAAGGGCCGACCGGAAGCCCAGAACGGCGGGCACGGGACCGAGGGTCTGCGCGAGGTAGGGAAACGGCGCCACACCGATCCCGCCACCGACGACCAAGGGCCGTGCCACCGTGAGATCGAATCCGTTGCCGAGCGGCCCGAGGACGTGGAGCCGATCGCCCGGGGACGATGCGCAGAGGGCGCGTGTGCCCGGCCCGATCGCGTCGATGAGGAAGCACAGCTCTCCGGCCCGAGCGAGACAGAGCGACATCGGGCGCGGGAGCACGTGCCCCGGGGGTCGGAGCATGAAGAACTGCCCGGGTATGCCCGGCTCCATCCCGTCCGCCGCGACCCGCAGCAGCGTGTACGGGCCGATCGCCTCCGTCCCCGTGACCGTCAGCTCCGCGAAGGTCGCACCGGGAACGAGCTCCGTCACGACTCGATCCCGATCCGCTCCTGCAGGGAAAGCGCGGACTCGGCGCGGGCGTTCGCGATCGCATGCACCGCCGCCGCGGCACCGGAGATCGTCGTGATGCACGGGACGCGGGCGCCGAGCGCCGCCTCCCGGATGCGATAACCGTCCGCGCGGGCACCGGAGCCCTGCGGCGTGTTGATGATCAGGTCGCAGCGACCGTCGGCGATGAGGTCGACGACGGTCTGCTCGTCATCGGCTGCCTCAGCGACCTTCGCCACCTCCCCCACCTCGAGACCCGCCGCCCGCAACGTTCGGGCCGTTCCGTCGGTCGCCACGATCTCGAAGCCGAGCCCCGCGAGCGCGGCCGCAACCGAGACGACGCTCGCCTTGTCCGCGTCGTTGACGGAGAGGAACGCGGTGCCGGCCGAGGGCAGCGGCCGTCCGGCGGCGCGCTCGGCCTTCGCGAAGGCGGTCGGCAGATCCGAGGCGCTCGCCATCACCTCGCCGGTCGAGCGCATCTCGGGCCCGAGGACGGGGTCGGCTCCGGGGAAGCGCGCGAACGGCAGCACGGCGGCCTTCACGCTGACCTGCGTCGGCCGGGGTGTCGGCAGGTCGAGATCGGCGAGCTTCTGCCCAGCGGCGAGCTTGCACGCGGCCTCGACGAGGTTGATCCCGATCGCCTTGGAGGCGAACGGGACTGTGCGTGACGCCCGGGGGTTCGCCTCGAGCACGTAGACGGTCGAATCGGCGATCGCGAGCTGGATGTTGAGCAGCCCGACGACCCCCAGGGCCGGGGCGAGCCGCCTGACGATGTGCTCCACCTCGAGCGCGTTTGCGAGCGTGAGCGACTGGGCCGGCAGCACGCAGGACGAGTCGCCCGAGTGGACGCCGGCCTCCTCGACGTGCTGCATGACGGCGGCGATGTAGACGTCCTCGCCGTCGCAGAGTGCGTCGACGTCGATCTCGACGGCGTTCTCGACGAATCGGTCGACCAGGACCGAGCCGGAGACGGCGCTCATCGCCTGCTGGAGCTGCGCGTCGTCGTAGCACACACGCATCGCGCGGCCACCGAGGACGTACGACGGACGCACGAGCACCGGGTACCCGATTTCGGAGGCTGCGTCGAGGGCCTCGTCGACGCCCTCGACCGTCGCCCACGGCGGGCACCTGATTCCGAGCTCGTCTGCGAGGGCGCCGAACAGCTCCCGATCCTCGGCGAGGTCGATCGCGCTGAGGGGGGTTCCCATGATCTCGTAGCCGGCCGCCTCGATATGGCGCGCCAGGCGGAGCGGCGTCTGACCGCCGAACTGGGTGACGACGCCCGTCGGGCGCTCGCGATCGAGGACAGCGAGCACCTCTTCGGGTGAGAGGGGCTCGAAATAGAGGCGATCCGAGGTGTCGTAGTCCGTCGACACCGTCTCGGGGTTGCAGTTGATCATCACGGCCTCGTATCCGAGGGCGCGGAATGTCTGCACCGCATGCACGCAGCAGTAGTCGAACTCGATTCCCTGGCCGATCCGGTTCGGCCCGGAGCCGATGATGACGACCCGCGGCGCCGTTCCGGCCGGCAGCGCCTCGTCCTCCTCACCCCAGGTCGAGTAGTAGTAGTTCGAGCGGGCCTCCACCTCGCCGGCGCACGAGTCGACGCGGCGGTAGGACGGCTTGATGCCGCGGGCGTAGCGCGTGCGGCGCACGTCGTCACCGCTCGTCCCCCACGCGGCACCGATCGAGTCGTCACCCCAGCCCGCTCGCTTGGCGCGCAGGATGTCGAGCGATGCGAGCTCGCGACGCGCGTGGGCGAGCTGCTCCTTGAACCAGGGGTGGACGCCGTCCGGGATGTCGTCGACGGTCGCCCACGGCGTTGCGGAACCGGGATCGAGCTCACGCGACCCGAATGCCTTGAGAAACGCCTCCGTGAACGTGCGGCCGATGCCCATCGCCTCGCCGACGGACTTCATCTGCGTGCCGAGCGTGTCATCGGCACCCGGGAACTTCTCGAACGCGAACCGGGGGAACTTGACGACGACGTAGTCGAGGGTCGGCTCGAAGCTCGCCGGAGTCGTCTTCGTGAGGTCGTTCGGGATCTCGTCGAGCGTGTAGCCGACGGCGAGCTTCGCTGCGACCTTGGCGATCGGATATCCGGTTGCCTTCGACGCGAGCGCGGACGAGCGCGAGACACGCGGGTTCATCTCGATGACGCGGATCTCGCCGTTGTCGCGGTTGCGGGCGAACTGGATGTTCGAGCCGCCGGTCTCCACGCCGACCGCTCGGATGATGGAGACGGAAGCGTCTCGGAGCTCCTGGTAGGCCTCGTCCGAAAGGGTCATCTGAGGGGCGACGGTGACGGAGTCGCCCGTGTGGACGCCCATCGGATCGAGGTTCTCGATCGAGCAGACGATGACGACGTTGTCGTTGAGGTCTCGGATCACCTCGAGCTCGAATTCGTCCCAGCCGCGAATCGACTCCTCGACGAGAACCTGGGTGATCGGGCTCTCGCGCAGTCCACGCTCGACCACCGAGCGCAGCTCCGCCTCGGTGTCGGCGAAGCCGCCGCCGTGGCCGCCGAGCGTGAACGCCGGCCGCACGACCGCAGGGGCGGGGATCGGCCCGAGCTGATCGACGGACGTCACGATCTGCGACCGCGGGGTGCGCAGGCCACAGCTCTCGACCGCATCACGGAAGAGCGAGCGGTCCTCCGCCCGGCGAATCACGTCGACGCGGGCGCCGATCAACTCGATGCCGAGCTCGTCGAGGACGCCGGACTCGGCGAGCTCGATCGCGAGATTGAGCGCGGTCTGCCCGCCCAGCGTGGGCAGAAGCGCATCGGGGCGCTCGCGCCGGAGGACGTCGGTGACGCCCGCCACGTCGAGCGGCTCGATGTAGGTGCGATCGGCGAAACCGGGATCGGTCATGATCGTCGCCGGGTTCGAGTTGATCACGATCGTGCGGAAGCCATCCTCGCGGAGCACCTTCAGCGCCTGGCAGCCCGAGTAGTCGAACTCGCAGGCCTGGCCGATCACGATCGGGCCGGAGCCGATGAGGCAGATCGTCTCGATGTCGGTGCGGCGTGGCATCAGGCGGGCTGCAGGCCCTCGACCCACCGCTCGAGGATCGGCCAGGCGTCGTGCGTGCCGGGGCCGGCCTCCGGGTGGAACTGGACGGAGCGGGCGTCGAGCTCCGGGTAGTCGAACCCCTCGACCGTTCCGTCGTACAGCGAAACGTAGGTCGCCTCACGCTCCTCGGTCGGCGCCACGGCGAAGCCGTGATTCTGGCTCGTCACGAGGACGCGACCCGTGGCGCGCTCGAGCACCGGGTGATTTGCTCCGCGATGGCCGAACGGCAGCTTGTACGTCGCGTGCCCGGTGGCGAGACCGAGGAGCTGGTGGCCGAGGCAGATGCCGAGCACGCTCGTGCGTCCGAGAAGCTCGCCGATCGCCGCGACCTCCTCGACCAGCGGCTCCGGGTCCCCTGGGCCGTTCGAGAGCAACACGCCGTCGTAGCCTGCGAGGTCGTCGGCTGTAGCGGCATGCGGGTAGACGGTGACCGCCGCGCCGGCCCGCCGCAGGCGTCGCATGATCGAGGCCTTCGCACCGTAGTCGACGACCGCGACCCTGACGCGCCCGTCCTCGTTGAAGCGCGTCGGCTCGACGGACGACACGGCCGAGACGAGCGCCTGGCCCTCCATCGACGGCTGCTGGCGGATCAGGTCGATCGCTGCCGCCGCATCGAGCTCCCGCTCGTCCGCGACGACGGCCGCGCGCATCGCGCCGGCCTCACGGACCCGCAGGACGAGCCTCCGCGTGTCCACGTCCTCGAGCGCGACGATCCCGTGAGAAGCGAGCCACGCGCCCCAGTCCGCGCCGCCGCAGCGACGCATCAACACCCCCTTGACCCACGGGTGTGGGGACTCGAGCCGACACTCGTCGACCCCGTAGTTTCCGACCATCGGGGCCGTGAAGGTCACGAGCTGTCCGGCAAAGCTCGGGTCCGTGACGGTCTCCTGGTACCCGGTCATCGCCGTCGTGAACACGGCCTCGCCGAACGCGACCCCGGCTGCGGCCACGGATCGACCCGTGAGGACGGTGCCGTCCTCGAGAGCGATGTAGCCGGCGCTCACGCTGCGTAGACCACCCTGCCGTCGGCGACGGTCTTCACGACGGCCCCCTTGAGCGTTTCACCGAGGAGCCAGGAGTTGGCCGATTTCGATCTGAAGCCCTCCGCCGTCACGACCCAGCGGGCGTCGAGATCGATCAATACCAGGTTGGCCCGTTCCCCGACCGCGATCCGCGGCACGGGCAGGCCGAACGCCTGTGCCGGCCCGGTCGACATCCGCTCGAGCACGAGCTCGAGATCGAGGGTCCCGGGCTCGATCAGGAACGTGTTGATGGCGGCGAAGGCAGTCTCGAGCCCGGTGACGCCGAACGGCGCCTCCTCGAACGGCGTCTCCTTCTCGTGCACGGCGTGCGGCGCATGGTCGGTCGCGATGCAGCCGATCGTCCCGTCGCGAAGGCCCTCGAGAAGCGCCTGCCGGTCGGCCTCGGAGCGCAGCGGCGGGTTCATCTTGCGGTTGGTGTCGAGTGTGAGCACGGCGTCGTCGGTGAGGCAGAGGTGGTGCGGCGAGACCTCCGCGGTGACCTCGACACCCCGCGCTCGGGCATCGCGCACCGCGGTGACGGACTCCCGCGCCGAGACGTGCATTATATGCAAAGGACGTTGCACATATGCGCTGATGCTGCAATCGCGCTCGATCATCACCGATTCCGCCACGGACGGCCAGCCGGCGAGCCCGAGCGCAGCCGAGACGGCTCCCTCGTGCATCTGTCCGTCGCGCGAGAGGCTCGGCTCCTCCTCGTGGAGCGCAAGCAAGCGTCCCGCAGCACCGCTGTACTGGAGCGCGCGCTGCATCATGCCGGCCGAGACGACCGGCCTGCCGTCGTCCGTAAACCCCGCCGCCCCGAGTCGTGCGAGCTCGACCATCTCGGTCAGCTCCTCACCTTGCATGCCTTTCGTGATCGCGGCGAGGAAGCCGGTGGGAACGGCGGCCGTTTCTCGCGCCTGCTCGATCAGGGCGCCGAGGACGGCAGCCGAATCGACGACCGGATCGGTGTTGGGCATCGCGAGAATCGCGCAGTATCCGCCTGCGGCCGCGGCCGCCGTGCCGGTCGCGACCGTCTCCTCGTCCTCGCGCCCCGGAACCCGGAGGTGGACGTGCGGGTCGACGAACGCGGGCGCGAGCAGGAGGCCCGGCGCGGGGACGCCTCCCTCCTGCAGGGACGTGATGATCCCGTCCTCCACCGTGACGTCGAACGCGCCGTCAACGCCCGCGGCGGGGTCGACCACCCGGGCGCCGCGGATCGTCAGGGAGTCGGCCGGCGCGCCGGGCCAGAAGAGGGTCATGCGACCTCCAGCGGTCGCGCGTCGGCCCCGGGACCGCCCGCGAGCAGGTCGTAGAGCACCGCCATCCGCACGACGAGACCCGACCGCACCTGCTCCGAGATGAGGGAGACGCCCGAGTCGGCGACCTCGGGATCGATCTCGACGCCCCGGTTCATCGGTCCCGGGTGCATCACGAGCTGCCCCGGCCGCAACCGCGCTGCCGTCACGCCCCACTCCGACGCGTACTCGCGGAGTGACGGCACGAACGCGGCGCCGGCGGCCATCCGCTCTCTTTGCATCCGCAGGACGTAGACGACATCGGCCGCGCCGATCTCGTCGATCGTGGTCGCGACCTCGCACCCCATCGACTCGATGCCACGCGGTATCAGCGTCGGCGGACCGACCAGCGTCGTGCGCGCCCCGACGAGGGCGAGTGCCTCGACGAGCGAGCGCGCCACGCGCGAGTGCAGGACGTCGCCGACGATCGCGACGTGGAGCCCGTCGAGACGACCGAGCGACTCGCGCATCGTGAAGAGGTCGAGCAGCGCCTGCGTCGGATGCTGATGCTTACCGTCGCCGGCATTCACGACGTGGGCGTGGGTCGTCCGTGCAACGAGATCCGGCGCTCCGATGTGCGGATGGCGGATGACGATCACGTCGGGGTCGTACTCGGCGAGCGTCAGCGCGGTGTCCTTCAGGGACTCGCCCTTGTCCACCGACGATCCGGAGGACCGGAGCGCCATCGTGTCGGCGGAGAGGCGCTTCGCCGCCAGGTCGAAGCTGGAGAGCGTCCGGGTGGACGACTCGTAGAAGAGGTTGACGATCAGGCGGCCGCGCAGCGCGGGGAGCTTCTTCACCTCGCGGTCGAGTGATCGGGCGATGGTGGCAGCTGTCCCGAGAAGGCGCTCGATGTCGTCGCGGTCGAGGTCCGAGACGCCGAGGAGGTGCCGCTTCACGTGCGGGGGAGCCGTCGCGGGCGAGGCAGGGCGCGTCGCGGTGGTGAGCTCAGTCATCAGCGCCTCCACCGAGCACCACGCGGTCCTGCCCGTCGATCTCGCGAAGCTCGACGCTCACCCGCTCGTTGCTCGCTGTCGGGACGTTCTTGCCGACGTAGTCGGGCCGGATCGGCAGCTCACGGTGGCCCCGATCGACGAGAACGGCGAGCTGGACTCGCGCGGGTCGGCCGTACTCGAGCAGCGCGTCGATCGCGGCCCGGATCGTACGGCCCGTGTAGAGGACGTCGTCGACGAGCACGACGGTCTTCCCCTCGAGCGCGAAATCGAGCTCGGTTCCACGAACGACCGGCTGTGCGTGCAAGGGCGGGCCGCCGCCGCGGGCGAGCACGTCGTCGCGGTGGAACGTGATGTCCACCGCGCCGGTGGCCACGGAGACGCCCGAGCGCTCGGCGACGAGGTCCCGTAGCCTTGCTGCAAGCGGGACGCCGCGCGTGTGGATGCCGACGAGTGCGAGCTGCTCGAGATCGGCGTTGCGCTCGATGAGCTCGTGGGCGATGCGTGACAGAGTCCGCGCAAGGGCTCCGTCGTCGAGCAGTACCGTGGGCGCCACCTGGCCCGGGACGTGCGAGATCATCGTGCTCCTTTCCGGCCTCTCCGGGCCGGTTTAAAGGGTCGCGAGGGAGTGTACGCGACCGACCCGACGACCATCCGGGCTGGCTCAGGCGGCCCACCCGGCAACGACGAGCTGGTCGAGCCGAGCAACGACCTGCGCAGGCAGATCGTGCTCGGCCCTCGCCGTGCCTTCCTCGAGCTCGTCCGCCGAGAGAAGATCGAAGGTGGAGATGTGCCGCCCCCTGATGCGCTCGAGCGCCTCGTCGCGCGTGAGCACGGCCTGGGAGACGAGCCGGCGGGTCTCGACGTCTGGAAACCCGGCAGCTCCGAGCTCGGTCAGCAGCCGCGTCGTGCTCGGGAACCGCCGCCCGTCGATGGCCTCGATCGAGGGGAAGTACGGGCTGAGCCAGTACGTGGCGAAGTGATCCTCGTGAAAGGTGGCGATCGCAACCCTACCCGTGCGCGTGACCACCCTCCGGGCTTCGGCGAACGCCGCCGGCCGATCGACGAGGTGGACCACGAGCGACATGGTCGCGCGGTCGAACCAATCGTCGCGGAAGGGCAGCCGCTCGGCGAGGCCGTGCCGGATGCCGACGCCGGCGGGCACGGCGGCGCGGGCGACGGCGACCATCTCCCGGCTCGCGTCGACCCCCCACACCTTGGCGCGCGCCTCTGCGGCGAGAGCGACCGCGAGCTGGCCCGTCCCGCACCCGATGTCGAGGACCCGCCGGCCGCGCAGGTCGCCCAGCTCGACGAGGGCGGCGAAGCGCTCCCGCCAGGCACCGTCCGCCGGGCGAAGCGCGTCGTAGGTCTGGGCGCGGGCATCGAAATCGGGGCTCTGCACCTCGCTCATGCGCCTGGTGCCGCCGGTGTCGGTCTCCGCGACTGCCGGGCGCCGCGGCGGACGAGGGTGGGCTCGCCCCGCTCCGGCATGGGGATCTCGACGACGTCGAAGTCTCCGGGGACGACGGTGTTCGGGAACAGCTCCCGCGCCTCGTCCCCGACGACGTGCCCGGTGTACCGGCTCGAGAGGTGTGTGAGCGCGAGAAGCTTGACGCCCGCCTCCCGCGCCACGAGGGCGGCCTGCCCGGCGGTGGAGTGACCGGTCTCTCGCGCGCGCTCCAGCTCATCTGCGCAGAACGTTGCCTCGTGCACGAGCAGATCGACTCCCCGGGCCGCGACGACCACTGACGCGGCGGGTGCGGTGTCCCCGGTGAACGCGAGTGAGCGTCCGGGCCTGCCCGGGCCCAGGACCTGGGCGGGTGTGACGATCTCGCCACCGGCCAGCGTGACGGGCTCGCCGCGCTGGAGTGCCCCGCGCTCGCGGCCGGGGGGAACACCGAGCGCGGCGGCAGCGGCAACGTCGAAGCGCCCCGGCCTCGTCGCTTCGGCGATCACGTAGCCCAGAGCCTGCGCGTGATGATCGACTGCGAACGCGCGGATCTCGTACTCGGAGCGCGAGAGCACGTCGCCCGGCTCGAGCTCGACGGTCTCGACGGGGTAGGTCAGCGTCCCGAACACGCGTCGAAGCGCACCGAGCAGGTCACGGAGTCCCGTCGGACCGTAGAGCGTGATGGGCTCCTCGCGACCACGGAGCGCGAACGTCTTCAGCATTCCGGGAAGCCCGAGGTAGTGGTCCGCGTGGAAGTGCGTGAGGAAGATCTCCTCGATGTCGACGAGCCCGACATCCGAGCGAAGCAACTGACGCTGCGTGCCTTCGCCGCAGTCGATCAGGAGACGGTCGCCGCCGCGCCGGACGAGCGTCGCGGACGTCGCGCGCCTTGCCGTCGGGGCGGAGCCCGACGTCCCGAGAAACACGACGTCGAGATCCACGGCGACAAGTGTAGTCGGGAGCCCGGGAGGCTCCGCTACAGCACGAGGTCGGTGTAGACCATCTCGCCCTTGAAGAGCCGTGCTGCCGGATCCCAGGGGAAGAAGATCGCGTTGCGCCACTCGAGCCTCTCGCCCGTGGGCTCGTGATCGAGCCATCTACCGGCGTGCGTCGCCGTCACGACTGCCTCTTCACAGACGCCTTGCGGGCCGATCACGATGTAGTCGAGGTCGAAGTGGATGTCGGGGAATGCCGTCAGCAACTCGGTATAGAACCGTGTCGCGCCCTCGTGGCCCTCCCACCGGACACCGGTGCCGGCGACGGTGTAGACGCAGTCCTCGGTCAACGTCGACATCAGTCCGGGTAGGTCGCGGTTGTCCTCGGCGATCGAGTGGACCTTCCAGAGCTCGCGGATCTCGGCGACCTCGTCCGGATCGACCGGACGCCGGAGAAGATCGAGGATGCGGTCAGTTGCCATACCGTGCTCCTTCGGATGTGTATCGCCGGGGGGACCGGCCGTGGCATTCATCGTACGACGCCTGGCGCACCGGGTCTCGACCGCACCTGTCAGCGGTTCGGTCGTGCCTACGGAACGCGGAGGACCTGGCCGGGTGCAATGGTCGCGTCGGTGAGCTGGTTGGCGCGACGGAGCTTCCAGACGCCGGCACGGGGATCCCCACCGTACGACGATGCCGCGATCGACCAGAGCGTGTCACCTGCCTGGACCCTGTAGGCACGCGCGGCTCCGCCGGCGCCCGAGTCGCGCACGAAGGCCGCCCACATCGCGAGGGCGACGAACGAGACGAGAAGGAGACGAACGAACATGTGTTCGTCATGATGCACGAACAGGTGTTCGGTGTCAAGCCCGTCCTCCTACCGGAGCACGCGAGAGAACGTCCGGGAGCGAAGGTCGCTCGTCTCCGTCACGAGGCGGATCGCGACGGTCACGGGGCGCAGCTTTCCCTCGCGGCGGAAGATCAGCTTCGCGGGGCGCTTGGGAAGCGCCGCCCCTTCGCGGCAGCCGGGGCTCGCGGCGGTGCGCTTGGCCATCAAGGCGGCGGCGGCGAATCCCCCCACCCTGCCGGGCAGGAGGCAGCCGAGGACGCGAGCACCCTCGCCGGTGGGTTGCTCCACCCGGATCATCCGACGCGCCTCGATCCGCCAGAGCGGCGCAACCGCTCCGACGACGCGCTTCGCGGGGTACCACGGCACGACCGGCTCGGGGCACCCGTCGGCGGTCTCGTCGATCGCCGCGAGAACGGACCCGGCCGACGCTCGGGGTGAGCCGTCGACGCGGTGCAACGCAGCCTGGAAGCCGCTCCGCTCGAGCCCGTCGTAGAAGCCGAAGAAGTTCATCTCGGCCACATGAGGGTCGCATGCCGCTCGACGGATGAGCGAGCCGTAGATGCGTGCCTGCGTCTCCTCGTCGGTGACGGGGACGTTCTCGGCCCCCGCGTAGCCGGCCAGGCCACTCGTATCGACCTGCCAGCCGACCTCGTCCAGGTAGATCTTGAGCCCGGTCACGGTCGTCGGCTGTGGCGTGTCGCGAAAGGCATCCCAGAGCGCTTGCTTGATCCGACCGAGATCGACGAAGCCGGCGTTCGGCCATGGATAGCCACGTTCGAGCGGGTCGGTGGCTCGCTCCGGGTAGGGGTGGAAGCTGAGACCGTCCATCAGGGGCCGATCTCTGCCGCTCTCTCGATACCAGGCTCCGAGCGCTGCGAGAAACCGGACGGGTGACGTGGAGACGTTGCTCTGGGCCGTCGGACGGTCGTTCCCGCGCGGTGAGAGGCCGAGGCCGACGACCGTGATCGCCGGGTTGACCGCCTTGAGCGCGTCGTATCCGGCCGCGAGGAATGCACCGGCAACGGCAGCAGACGCGTTCGTCCGATCGCGCCCGAATTGGGGCCGCAGAAACGCCGGCTGATTCGGCTCGTTCATGACGACGAACTGCTCGACGGTCGGGTACCGCTCCGCGAGCACCGTCAACCACGCGGCGAACCCGTCCGGCGTCGCGGTGCCGTCCTCGATCTCCCGCGGCGGGTACGGATAGACGGCGAGCACGACGCGCAGCCCCGCCTTCTCGGCGACCGGGATCGCCATGTCGAGCGAGTCCCGATCCTGGATCGTCAGCGGATCGCTCGGGAGCCAGCGCGTCGTCATGACGGCCTGCTCGAGCCCGAGCCCGGTCATTTGCTCGAAGAACGCGGCAGGATCGGCCGTCCACTTGCCGGTGTCGTCGTTGGCACCTATGCGCGCACCTGGTGCCGCACCGACGGCCACGATCGCGAGGCCGGCCGTCACCACGAACGCTGCCACAGATCTCCGCACCGATCTCCCCGATTCGCCGCCGACCGCCCCTGTCCTCGGAGCGACCGGCGATTCTACCCGGCCTCCAGGTGGGCGAGGAGCGCGTTCAGGAGCCGGCCAGAGCCGAATCGCACCGGGTCGTCTGCGACGAGCCCGGTTTCGACCTCCGCGAGACGCACGGCCGCCCGCGCGCCCGCTTCGTCCAGGTGCCGCGTGTTGAGCGCGATGCACGCGACGCGGGCGCGACGTCGCGGAAGCGAGACACGCTCGTGCAGTTCGACCAGCTCGGGCAACGGCAGGAGCGGGTGACCCGGATAGCCGTCGATCTCGGTTGCCCCTGCGAGGTGACAGAGCACGAAGGCGTGCGGCGCGGCACCGTGGATGAGGCCGAGCGTGACACCCGAATAGCCGGGATGCGACAGCGAGCCCTGCCCCTCCACGAGCAGCAGATCTCCGCCACGTCGCCCCGCTTCCACGACCAGCCTCTCGGCCGCGCCCGCGATGAAGTCTGCGACCACCGCGTCCACGGAGATACCCCAGCCGGCGATGGCGATCCCCGTCTGGCCCGTCGGGACGAACTGCGCCCGGATCCCACGCGACGCGGCCTCGCCGGCGAGCTCGAGGGAGACGGTCATCTTGCCGATCGCACAGTCCGAGCCCACCGTGAGCACGATCCGCCCCGGCACGGCCAGGTTGGCACCCGTCGCCACCTCGAGGTCGCCGGGTGGCCGTCGGAGGTCGCGCAGTCTCGCGCCCGACGCCACCGCGAGCGGCGCGAGCAGCTGGTCGTCCTCGACGAACTCGTGCAGCCCGTTGTCGATGTCGATGCCTCGGCGCACGCACTGCTCGAGGATCAGCCTCCAGGCGGGCGGGAAGCGCCCCCCGACCGTTGCCACGCCGACGAGCGCCGCCTCCGGCTCGAACGCCGACGCCGACTCGACATCAGCGACGATGGGCACGTCGCGCTCCGTCTCGCCCGCACGGGTCGAATCGAGGATCGCGACGACGTCGTCTGCCCCGTATCGGAGCACGCCGTTCATCGTCTTCGCCCAATGCGGATCGCCCGAGAAGCCCTCGGCCAGGATCAACAGGCGGCGGGGTGGGCTAGCCGACACCGAGTCCGGGCTCCTCGGAGGGGACCTGGGTCCCGTCCGTGAAGGCGACGCCGGGACAGGGATCCTCGGCGAGGAGGAGGTTGCCGTCGAGGTCGACGTGGTCGCACAACGGAGCGACGACGCACCCCGCTGCGATTCCCAGTCCCGATTCCACCATGCAACCCAGCATCACCCCGAGGCCGAGTGCGCGGGCCGCGGCCGCCATGCGGATCGCTTCGCGGATGCCGCCGGATTTCGCCAGCTTGATGGTGATTCCGTGGGCGATCTCCGCGCACCGGGCAACGTCTGCGAGCGTGTGACAGTCCTCGTCCACGTAGATCGGGACGGATGACCGTTCCTTGAGCTCCTCGCCGCCGGGGTCGCCTGCAGGGAGCGGCTGCTCGATGTACGCGACTCCGAGCCGCGCGAGCTCGGGGATCGCCTCGAGCGCCTCGGCGAGCGACCACCATTCGTTGACGTCGACCTGGAGGGGCAGGTCGGTTCGGGAACGGACCGCCCGCACGCGCTCCACGTCGAGGCCGTCTCCCCCGCCGAGCTTGAGCTTCAGGCGCCTGAAGCGCCCCTCGACCCGCTCCGTACGTCGAGCCATGTCGTCCGGGTCACCGAGCCAGACCGTCCAGGACGTCGGCGGGCCCACCCGCGGAAGCCCGAGGAGCTTCCAGACCGGTATCCCCAGCAGCTTGCCGACGAGATCGTGGAGTGCGCAGTCGAGAGCCGCCTTGGCGGCGTGCTCGCCCGGAACCTCCTCGAGCCTCGCGCCGATCTCCTCCAGTGCGAAGGGATCGTCCCCCACGAGCATGCCGTGCTCCTCGATGAACGCGAGCGCCGACGACGCCGACTCGTCGTAGCGCGCGATCGGCGCCGCCTCCCCGCGCCCCACGAGGCCGGCGTGACGAAGCTCGACCTGGACGACTTCCTCCCAATCACTCGCCTCGCGCGCGATGACGAAGGTCTCGGCCAGCTGCAGCCGGACGACTCGTTCACTGAGCTCCATCCGGCAAGCCTACTTCGTCCTGCTCGCACCGAACGCCCGAGGGCGCCGCCCTGCCGGGTCGGGTCGACCCTGCTCCCTGGGACGAGTGAGCGAGGCGGCCGCTCGTGCCGCCGATACGACAGTCGTGGGCTCTGCCGCCGTTCCGCGCCGCGACTTGCGCATCCGGCTCACCGTCCGGGGCAGGTGAGCCTGCCGTGAGCGCTCAGCCCGCCGCCGAGACCGGCGCGAAGCGCCGTATCGGCGACATCCTCCTCGCACACGGATTCGTCACACCCGAGCAGATCGCCGACGCCACGGCGGAGCAGGAGCGCACGCAGCAACCACTCGGGCAGATTCTCGTCGGTCGCGGCGCGATCACCCGTCTCGAGCTCGCGAGCGCGCTCGCAGAGCAATGGTCGGATCCCGCGGCCTCCATCGCGTCCACGCCTCCTCGCCCGGCGGCGGCTCCGCCGGCTGCGCCCTCGGCGCAGGACGAGGCGCTCTACGCGGCGCGCCTGCAAGAGGCCGTCGCAGACCTCGGACGCAAGGTGATGTCGAACCAGCCGCTCGAGGACATCGACGCGAGGGTCGAGGAGCTGTCTCGCCGCATCGAGGGGACCCTCGCCCGGACACAGCACATCGAGGCTGCCGTCGCGACGCTCGCCGAGAGCCTCGACGGCGTCACGACCGGGGTCGAGGAGGCGCTCCACGCGTTGCAGTCCGGTAGTGCAGAGCTCGCCGAGGATCTGGCCCGGATCGACCGGTCGGTTGCAGAGCTGGCTGCCCACGGTAGCGGGTCGGGATCCGATCAGCCGCTCGCCGAGCTCGAAGAGCTCCGGGCGACGATTGCCGATCTCGGTGCGGGCGAGAGCGATCCCGAGCTCTCGAGGAAGGTCGACATGCTCGCGGAGCGGCTCGAACGGATGGAATCCAGCCCGGTCGAGGCCGCTCTTCGTGCAGAGCTCGAGAGCCAGTCCAGCTCGCTCGGCGACCTCCGCTCGGCGGTCGATGCCCTTCGCGAGCGGCCGACCGACGCGCCCGACGTCGACGGGCGACTGGGATCGATCGAAAGCCGGCTGGAGGCAGCGCTCGAGAAACAGGGTGATCTCGTGGAACAGATCGGCGCGCTGAACGAGCGGACGTCGGCGCCTCCCGAGGCCGACCCCCGGATCAGCGACGTCGTCGAGCAGCTCGGCGCTCTCGACAGCCGCCTCGAGACGGCGCTCACCGAGATGGAAGGCGTCCGCGCTCACCTCGCCGAACAGGACGAGAAGGCGGCCGACGGACGGCTCGACGAGCTGGCCCGCGCGCTGGAGCTGGTTCGGGCGGAGATCGACGGTCTCGCGGCCGCGTCGTCACAACCGGCGGAGGACATCGCCGAGCGCCTGCACCAGATCGACGCGCGCATCGACGAGCTCTCCCGGGATGCACCCGAGGACGGCGAGGCGGCAGAGCGGGTCGCAGCGCTGGAGGAGCGGCTCCGGGAGGGATTCGTCACGCCTGACGAGCTCACCCGCTCGATCGAGTGGGCACTCGGCGAGCGTCCCGCTCTCGAGACCGACGAGAGAGTCACCGAGGCCCTGGGTCGGATCGACTCCCTGCGTTCGGAGCTCGCTTCGCTCGGGCAGGCGGCCGAACGACATCAGGATGAGCTCGCGAGACTGGGTGCGTTGGAGACACGTATTTCGGAGCTCTCGGTCGAGCGCGAGGCCCGGGCGGCTCTGACCGACCGCCTCGACGCCATGGAGCGCGCCCGCGCCGGCGACCTCGACACCCTCGAGGTGCTCGCCCTGGCGATCGACCGCATGCGCAACGAGCTGACCGAGAAGCTGGACGGCCCCGGCGCGGAGGCGACGACGCAGATGGCCCAGATGGCGCAGCGGATCGAGGCACTCGAGATCGTCAACGAGGAAGCGCGAGCAGTCGTCAAGGCGCCCGGCCCCGATCCCGCCGAGCTGGGCTCGGAGCTCGAGCGCGTTCGCCTCGTGCTCGAGCGGATCGGCCTCCACCTCGGCGAGCACGACCATGCGTTGGCCGAGCTGTCGCCCACCCGCGGCCTCCACGAGCGCCTCGACGAACTTGCCGCGCTCGTGCAGAGCCTCGCCGCCTCCCGGCAGAGCACGCCCGATCCTCCGCGCGAAACCCCGACCCCGTCGCCGCCTTCGACAGGTCCAGACGACCTGCTCCGGCGCGTCGAGCAGGCGGAGGCAGCCTCTCAGACCGACTACGAGAAGCTGATGAAACGGCTGGAGCGCATGGCGTCGTCGATCGACTGGCGGCTGCAGCGCCTCGAGACCCCCGAGCCGGACGCCGAGACGACGGAGTAGAACCATGCGCCCGGAAGGATTCGAACCTTCGACCTCGCGCTCCGGAGGCGCGCGCTCTATCCCCTGAGCTACGGGCGCTCGAGCGGCCAGTGTACTCACCGTGACGTAGCATCGAGGCGTGGGTCTGCTCCTCTACGACAATCCGGTTTCCTCGAACGCGCTCAAGGTGCGATTCATGCTGGCCGAGCTCGGGCTCGCATACGAGCGGCGTACGGTGCCGTTCGACCTTCCGCGTCCCGAGTGGTACCTGGCCGTGAACCCGGTGGGCGGCATACCGACCATCGCCGACGGCGATCTCCTCCTCGCCGAGTCGCACGCCATCCTCCGATACCTCGCCGATCGCGAGAATCGCCTGGACATCTACCCGTCCGACCTGCTCGAGCGCGCGGCGATCGACGAGTTCCTCGACCGCTGGGCGCTCACGTTCAGGCCGGCCTTCTTCCACTACGAGTCGCCGGCGCTCGGCTTCGTCCCCGGCAAGGGGATGCTCGGAGGCCCTCCGCGGCCCGAGGAGCTCGACGGCGTCATGGCGAAGATCGAGCCGACCCTGCGGCTCCTCGACACCGTGATCGATCCTGCAGGGTACGCGCTCGGGCGGTTCACGATCGCCGACGTGGCGGCGGCGCCGATCCTCTTCCGGACGACGCGGAGCGGCCTCGACCTCGATCGCTTCGACAATCTCGCTCGCTGGCGCGACACCGTCGTCGGCCGACCGGCGTTCGCGGCTGCCGACCCGGTCACCTGAACCCGAATCGGCAGCCCGGAAATCACCTATTTGCAGGCATCGCGGCTATAATCCAGAACATGGTCCTCGCGATCGACGACCCCCTCAGTACGGATGCCGAGCCTGCCCCGGATCACGCGCAAGGCCCGCGGCCGCGGCATAGCGGAGGTCACGGCGCGGACCATCCCCGTTCGAGAGCTCGGCGCTAGCGGCCTCACCTGGGTCAACGTCGTCGGCCCGGACCTCGAGACGGCGAACATGCTGTCCCAGAGGTTCGGCTGGCACCCCCTCGACGTCGAGGACATCGTCTCGAAGCGCCAACGCCCGAAGGTCGACGACTACGAGGACGACGGCTACCTCTTCATCGTCCTTCACTTTCCGGTCTATGACAAGGCGATCCAGCGCCTCAACGCCGCGGAGCTCGACGTGTTCATCGGAGCCGACTACCTCGTCACCATCCCGAACCGCGAGCTGCTCCCCGTCACGCGCCTGTTTGCGCGGTGCGAGAACGACGAGGACCTGCGGGAGGGACTGTTCGCCAAGGGGACCGGACGACTCCTCTACGAGGTGCTCGACGACCTCTTCGACTACTGCTTCCCGATCCTGGACAAGATCGGCCACAAGCTCGACTCGATCGAGGACGACATGTTCGAGGGGTACGCCGAGGACGTCGTTCGCGACATCTCGAACGTCAAGCAGGAGATCATCTCGTACCGCAAGGTGATCAAGCCGGGTCGCTCGACGCTACGGGCGCTCGAGCGGCGCGTCGACAAGTTCCTGCCCGAGGAGCTCGACCTCTACTTCGACGACATCGTCGACTCGGCAGAGCGGATCTGGGATCAGCTCGACAACTACAAGGAGGTCGTCGACGGCCTCGAATCGACGAACGAGTCGGTCATCTCTCACCGACAGAACGACGTGCTGCGGGTTCTCACGATCTTCAGTGTCATCGTGCTGCCGCTGACGCTCATCTCGGGCATCTTCGGCATGAACGTCGTCTTCCCCGGGGAGAGCTCGACGATTGCGTTCTGGGTCGTGATCGGCCTGATGCTCGTCACGATCGCCGGCATGTTCGGGTTCTTCCGGCTCAAGCGCTGGCTGTAGGTCGCCTCGCGCGGGCGTGATGCCCGCAGGCCGTATCCCCCACCCGGAGGGAGTCGACATCCCACCCTTTGGGTGGGACCCGTTCCTGCCGATAGGTGTGTCGTTCCGAAGTGCATCTCCGCTCCAGGGAGGACGATCGTGACGACAGCACAGTTCGAGGCCCTCGATACCCCCGTCGTCGAGGCAGTGCTCCGGTGGCGCTTCGAGGCGCTCTCCGAGGCGGGATACGACCCCGGCAACGCACTCATCCTCGCGAGCCACGTCGAGGTCGACCTCCACCAGGCCACCGACCTTCTCGCGCGCGGCTGCCCACCGGAGACCGCCATGCGAATCTGCCTCTGAGTCCTCGAAGTTCACTCGACCGGGTGATCATTCTCCCCTCCGCTGGGTGATGGCCCATTCCCCACGGTGCGGGAACACTCCGACGGCACGACAAACGGCGAACAGGGAGAGCACGATGACTGCGGCACAGTTCGAAATCCTCGAGGTCGCCGAGGCAGAGGAGCTCCTGCGGGCACGCTTCGAAAGCCTCGCCTGGCACGGCTGCCCCCCCGGGAATGCGCTCGTGATCGCGAGTCACCTCGAGATCGAGCTTCTCGATGCGATCTGCCTGCTCCAGCGAGGCTGCCCGGCGCATCTGATCGTCCCGATCCTCCACTGAAGAAGGACGCGAACGACCATGTCTGCGGCGCAGCTCCACGAGAGCACGAGGTACTCGAACGATCACTTCCGCATGAACTTCGTCCGGGCGCGGTTCGAGGCGCTCGCGGAGTGGGACATTCCGACCGGTGATGCGATCGCGATCGCGGATGCAACCCATGTCGACATCATGGAGGCGGTGCGACTGATCCGCCACGGGTGCCCCGCAGACATCGTCCTCGGGATCCTCGCGTAGATTCGCCGGGCTCGCGGCGTCTACTGCACGACGAGGCCCGCAACGCCCGGCTCCGGGCCGGGCAGCTCGGGATCGATTCGCTCGAGCGCCGCAACGAGCAGCTGCGCCACGGCGAACGACTTCACCCAATTCCGGTCGGCCGGGACGATGTGCCAGGGCGCATGCTCCGTCGAGGTCTCGGCAATCACGTCCTCGTACGCATCGACGTACTCGCCGAATCGTGCACGGACGGCGAGGTCGGCCGAGCGGAACTTCCACCGCTTCTCCGGATCGTCGATCCGGTCCTGCAGTCGCTCCCGCTGCTCGTCCTCGGAGACGTTGAGGAAGACCTTCACGATGGTCGTCCCCTCGTCGACGAGCATCCGCTCCCACTCGACGATGTGGCCGGGGCGCCGCCTCCAGACCGCCTCGGGCTCGAGCTCGAGCACCCGTACGGCAACGACGTCCTCGTAATGCGAGCGGTTGAAGATCCCGATCTCGCCGCGCGCCGGGAGTGCGGCGTGGATCCGCCAGAGATAGTCGTGGGCGAGCTCGCTCGACGTCGGGGCCTTGAAGGAGGTCACGCGAACCCCCTGAGGGTTCACTCCTTCGAACACGGTGCGGATCACGCCGTCCTTCCCGGAGGCATCGAGGCCCTGAAGGACGAGCAGGACGCTCCGCCGGCCCTCGGCGTACAGCCGTCGTTGCAGGAGCTCGAGCCGATCCCGTAGCTCGTCGAGCCGTGCCCGAGCCTGCTCCTTGCCGTCGAGCCCGAGGCCGTCTCGGGCGTCCCGCCGCGCGATCCCCGGCCGCTCGCCGGGAGTGACTCGGATCTTCGCGAGCATGGCGGGAGTCTACGCCAGCCGTGCCGTACACTCGCTCCGATGCCAGACAGAGGCGCCTTCCACCTCGGCGCGATCGTCGACCCGGCGACGGGGAAGCCCGGCGCCGACGAGCTCGTGATCGGGTCGAGCGAACTGACGACGCACGGCGTGATCGTCGGGATGACAGGGTCGGGCAAGACAGGGCTTGCAGTGGTGCTGCTCGAGGAGGCCTTGCTCGCGGGGATACCCGCGTTGATCATCGACCCCAAGGGAGACATGGCGAACCTCGCGCTCACGTTCCCGGAGCTCGAGCCCTCGAGCTTCCTGCCCTGGGTCGACCCCGCGCAGGCGCAGTCCGAGGGGATCACGGTCGAGCAGCTCGCCGAGAAGACGGCAACGAGCTGGCGGGAGGGGCTCGCGGCGCAGGGCATCGGCCCGGAGCGCATCCGCCAACTCAAGGACGCCGCCGACGTGACCGTCTACACCCCCGGGTCGTCCGCCGGCATCCCGATCAACATGATCGGGTCACTCCGGGCGCCGGAGCTCGCGTGGGAGACCGAGGCCGAGACGCTGCGCGACGAGATCGAGGGGACCGTGACGAGCCTCCTCGGCCTCGTGGGCATCACGGCCGATCCGCTCTCGAGCCGCGAGCACGTCCTCCTCGCAAACCTGATCGAGAACGCCTGGCGATCGGGCCGCGACCTCGATCTCGGCACGCTGATCGGCGAGATCCAGTCACCACCGGTTCGGAAGCTCGGAGTCTTCGAGATCGACACGTTCTTCCCGCCCGCCGATCGCACGGCGCTTGCCCTGAAGCTCAACGCCCTGATCGCGTCCCCCGCATTCGCCGCCTGGGGCGAGGGAGTCCCGCTCGACCCGCAGACGCTGCTCTTCGCTCCCGACGGAAAGCCCCGGGCGGCGATCGTCTACCTCGCCCACCTCTCCGACGACGAGCGGATGTTCGCAGCGACCCTCGTCTTCTCGAAGCTCGTGACCTGGATGCGCGGGCAGGCCGGCACGTCCGACCTTCGTGCCCTCGCCTACATGGACGAGGTGGCCGGGTACGTCCCCCCGACGGCGTTGCCGCCCGCGAAGAAGCCGCTGCTGACGATCTTCAAGCAGGGCCGTGCCTTCGGCCTCGGCCTCGTCCTCTCGACCCAGAACCCCGTCGATCTCGACTACAAGGCGATGGCGAACGCCGGCACCTGGCTCGTCGGCCGCCTGCAGACCGAGAACGACAAGGCCCGTGTCCTGGAAGGGCTCCGCTCTGCCGCCGGCGGGGCCGACGTCGAGGCACTCGGCGCGACGATCGGGGCCCTGCAGAAGCGCGAGTTCATGCTCGTCTCGGCCAAGGGTGGAGCGCCGCGGGTCTTCGGGACGCGATTCGCGATGTCCTTCCTTCGCGGGCCGCTCACGAAGGAGGAGGTGCAGCGGCTCGCGCCCTCGGCTTCCGCGGCGCACGCCGCCGACGCCGCCGACGCGGCCTCCTCCCCCGTGCCGGCGGCCGCGCTCGCGCCCGACGAGACGTCCGTCGCCCCGGCCGTCGCGGCCGGTGTCGCCGTCTCCTACCTCGATCCGGCGGCTCCCTGGGCCGCGCAGGTCGGAGCCGCCGCGGGCGCGCCGAGACACCGCGCCTTCCTCGCGACCCGTGTCGCGATGCGCTACGACGACACGGCAGCCGGAATCGACGAGGCGCAGGAGTTCGAGGCGCTCTACGGACCGCTCGACCAGGGGCTCGACCTCGACAGCGAGATCGCAGTCGACTTCGACGACCGTGACTTCCGGCCGGAAGCGCCGCCCGGCGCCGCCTACGTCCTCCCCGACGCTCCGGTCGGCGAGGGAGCGTTCTTCACACGAGCCGGAAAGGACGTGCAGGCCCGTCTCGTCGCGAACCGGACGCTCGAGGTCTTCCGCAACCGCCAGCTGAAGCTGACGTCCCGGCCGGGTGAGATGAAGGAGGCGTTCCTCGCCCGTTGCGACGAGGCAGGTCAGGCGAAGGCCGACGAGGAAACCGTCAAGCTGACCAAGCGGCTCGAGGCCAAGCGCGAGCGGCTCGAGAACGCGCGTGACGTGGCGCGACGGCGCGTCGAGGAGCTCGACACGCAGACGAAGTCGCGGCAGGCGAACGAGCTGATCACGGGCGCCGGCGCCGTCCTCGGGGCGCTGTTCGGCGGCAAGCGAAGCGCCCGATCGATCACGAACGCGGTCGGCTCGGTCGCGTCCAAGCATGGCCAGTCGGCGACGTCGTCGGCACGTCGGGACACGGCCGAGGCGAAGGTGCAGAAGACGACCGACGATCTCGCCGATCTCGAGCAGGAGATCCTGGACGAGGTCGCCGCGATCGACGAGAAGTGGCGGGTGGTCGCGGAGGCGATCGAGCCGTTCTCGATCCGGCTCGAGGCGACGGACGTCCGCGTCACCGACGTGAGGATCGTCTGGGTCCCGTCCGATTGAAGGGAGCCCGGTCGAGGTCGAGGCTCGTGGGCGCGCTGCTCGTCGTCGCGGGCTCTGCCGCCGGCTGCGGCGGATCCTCGCGGCCGGCGCCCGCCGACCCCGTCAGCGCTTCCACCGAGTCCGCGACCGTTGCCGTCGTGAACGACGGCGATACGCTCCGCACCACCGCGGGGGCCCGGATCCGCCTCGTCCAGATCGACGCGCCCGAGCTGCACGGCGACTGTTACGGGAAAGCCGCCCTGGCCGCGCTGCGACGCCTCGCCCCGCCGGGGACGCGCATCCTGCTCGAGCGCGATCCCGGTCTCGACGCGGTCGACCGCTACGGGCGACGGCTTCGCTACGTCTTCGTCGGCGGCACGAACGTCAACATCGCGCTCGTCGGCCGTGGCGCGGCCACGCCGTACTTCTTCCGCGGCGACCGCGGCCGCTACGCACGCAGGCTCCTCGCCGCCGTGGAGGAAGCCCGCTCGGGGCGCCGAGGGCTCTGGGGTGCGTGCCCGGCAGCAAGGCTCGACACCGACCGTGGCTCGGTCACGGGCGACGGATGACGCACTAGGATGGACCGATGACCCGGTTCTGGCATCCAGTCTCCGACATGCATGCCGTCCAGGCGTCCGGCGAGCTGATCCTCGAGCGCGGCGAAGGCTGCCACCTCTGGGACGACCAGGGCAACCGCTACGTCGACTCGACCGGCGGGCTCTGGTATGCGAACGTCGGCTACGGACGGGCCGAGATCGCCGACGCGGCGTCGGCGCAGATGCGCACGCTCCACGCGTACTCGCACTACGGGGACGTGTCGAGCCGGCCGACGACGGACCTGGCCGAGCGGATCTCCGCGCTGGCACCCATGGACGATGCGGCGGTCTTCTTCACGAGCGGCGGCGGCGAATCCATCGAGACCGTCGTCAAGCTCGTCAGACGCTACTGGAGCCTGCTCGACGAACCGGAACGCACCGTGATCATCTCGCGGGAGCGGGCCTACCACGGCCTTGCCGGCTTCGGGACGAGCCTGGTCGGGACCGAGGCCTTCAAGGTCGGCGTCGGACCGCTCGCGGGTGGCACGGCGCTCGTACCCTGGGATTCCGCCGACGCGCTCGAGGCGCGGATAGTGGAGCTCGGCCCCGAGCGGGTCGCGGCGTTCTTCTGCGAGCCGATCATCGGGGCCGGCGGCGTGCTCCTTCCACCCGACGGATACCTCCAGGCGACTCGCGAGATCTGTCGCAGGCACGACGTCCTCTTCGTCGCCGACGAGGTGATCTGCGGCTATGGGCGGGTCGGCGACTGGTTCGCCTGCAGCCGGCTGGAGCTCGACCCCGACGCCGTCACGTTCGCCAAGGGAATCACGTCGGGTTACGTGCCGCTTGGCGGCGTCATCGTCGGCAGCCGGATCCAGGAGCCTTTCTGGGGCTCCCCCGAGGCCGGCGTCTGGCGTCACGGCTATACGTACTCCGGTCACGCGACGGCGGCGGCTGCCGCTCACGCGAACCTCGACATCATCGAGCGAGAGGGTCTCGTCGCACGTGGGCTCGCCCTCGAGACGGAGATAGCAGAGGCCCTCGCGCCTCTGCTCGGCCACGATCTCGTGAGCGAGCTTCGAGCGGGCTTCGGGGCAGTGGCTGCGGTGCAGATCGATCCGGCGCTCCTCGCCGACGACCCGACCTTGACCGATCGCGTGACGGCCCGAGCCCGCGATCACGGCGTCCTCACCAGGACGCTCGTGGGCGGAGGGCTGCAGATCTCGCCGCCGCTCGTGATCTCGCGCCACGAGCTCGCCGAGGTTGCCGCCGGACTCGGGCTCGCTCTCGACGACGTCGCGGAATCGATGTCCTAGGGCCGAGAGACGACTGCCCGAACGACTCGAAGGGTTGCTCTGGGGAGACTGCTTCACACCATAGGTCGACTCGCCGCCACGCGGAAGTGGTTCTTCCTCGGAGGGTGGCTGATCGTCGCTTCCGTCGTCATCGTTCTCGTCCGCTCCATCGGAGCCGAGACGAGCGACAACCTGCAGCTCCCCGGCACCGACAGCCAGGCCGCGACCGACCTCCTCGCCTCGCGGTTTCCGCCGCAGCAAAACGGCGCCAGCCCGATCGTCTTCCACGCAGCCGACGGCAAGGTCACCGATGCCGCGAACAAGATTGCCATCGAGTCGACCCGTGCGGCGCTCGTGCAGCTCCCGCACGTGTACAGCGCTACCGATCCCTTCAGCCAGCAGGGCCAGGCACAGGTCTCGAAGGACGGGACGACGGCGTTCATCCCCGTCCTGCTCGACATCGGGTCGAGCGAGCTGACCGAGGAGATCGCCGCATCGGTGCTCGACGCTGCCGAGCCGGCCGTCACTGCAGGCATGCAGGTCGCTGCGGGCGGCCCGGTCGGGAACGAGCTGTCGGCACCCGCGACCGAGACGAGCGAAGTCATCGGCCTCCTGGCCGCGATGATCATCCTCGCGTTCGCGTTCGGGACGATCGTGGCGATGGGTATGCCAATCGCCACGGCCGTGATCGGGCTCGTCGTCGGGCTTTCCTGTATCGGGCTGCTCGGGCACCTGGTCACGGTCCCGACGATCGCGCCCACGCTCGCAACCATGATCGGGCTCGGCGTCGGGATCGACTACGCGCTGTTCCTCGTCAGCCGACATCGCGGTCATCTACGAGACGGCATGGCGCTGGACGAGTCGATCGCCCTCACGGTCGCCACGTCGGGCAGCGCCGTCGTGTACGCGGGCGGCACCGTCGTCATCGCGCTTCTCGCGCTCGCCGTCGCCCGGATCCCGCTCGTCACGTCGCTCGGGTACGCCTCTGCCGTCGCGGTCGCGACGGCAGTGTTGGCGGCGGTCACGCTCCTACCGGCGCTCCTCGCGCTCGTCGGCGGGCGGATCGAGTCGCTCGGGCTCCCTGCCGTTCTGCGGTCGAAGCCGAAGGAGCCCGGTCGAGGCTTCTGGGCGGGTTGGGCGCGCTTCGTCTCGTCGCACCCCGTCTGGACGATTCTGGGAGCCGTCGCCGTGCTCGTCCCACTGATGATTCCCGCGCTGTCCCTCCAGCTCGGACAGAAGGATATCGGCGCAACGCCGAAATCGTCGATGCAGAGGCAGGCGTACGACTTGATGGCGGCAGGCTTCGGCGTCGGCTACAACGGGCCACTTCTCGTCGCAGTGCAGCTAGGCACGCCGGCGACGCCGAGCGCCGAGTACGAGAGCCAGCTGAGCCAGGCCAAAGCGCTTCAAGCGCAGCTGGAGCAGGAGCAGGCACAGGGCACGACACAACAGGCCGACCTGACGGAGGAGTCGAACGGGCTCGAGGCCGAGCAGAAGGCGCTCGAGAAGCAGCAGGCGGAGCTCGAGAAGCAGGAGGCGGCGCTGACGAGGCAGTCCGAAGCGCTCGGCGAGCAGCAGACGGCGCTCGAGTCGCAGGCGGCGGTCGTCCAGCGAGACGCGAAACGCCTTGCCTCCCAGCAGGCAGCCCTCGCACAGCAGCAGGTCGCTCTGGGCAAGCAGGCACTCCGCCTCGCAGTCGAGATCGGTGCCGTGACGACCAGCCTTGCCGCCGAAAGGGCGCGCATACGCACGACGGAAGCCGCTCTCGAGCGCGCGAAGGACCCGAAGGTGCAGGCGGCGCTGGAGGCAAAGCTCCGATCGCTCGAGGCACGGGAGCAGCGACTCGAGCAGCGACTCGACGCACTCCAAGACGAGGAGAAGGAGCTCCGCGCGGACGAGAGTGCGCTACGAACGAGCCAGGCCGACCTGCGTACCCAAGAGGAGAAGCTCGCGTCCCAGGCGATTACCCTGGCGCGATCCGCCGCCGCCCTCGCGAGCGATTCGGCGGCCCTCCTGCAGCAGAAGCAGGATCTTCAGCAGGAGGCCAACTCGCTCCAGGTGCAAGCCGCGAACCTCCAGACACAGGCCGCGGACCTGAAGACGCAGGAGGCACAGCTGAAGGGCCTGCAGCAGCAAGCCACGAGTCAGCAACAGCAGGCGGAGCAGCTGCAGGCCGAGCTGACCCAGGAGCTGACCCAGGCGGGAGGTGACGACCGGGGCACGGACGTGCGGCTCGTCACCCTCCAGAACGGCCTCACGAGCTCGGCCGACGTCCTGATCGTCTCTCCGCCGCAGATCAACGACAGCGGCACCGCGGCAACGTTCAGTCTGATCGCAGCCAGCGCTCCGTCCGCGCCCGAGACGGCGGATCTCGTGCGGACGCTGCGGGCGTACACGATCCCCCAGGCCGAGCAGGGCACGGACATGACGGCGCACGTCGGAGGCTCCACGGCGGCCAATGTCGATCTCGCGTCGGCGATCACGGCCCGCCTGCTCCTCGTGATCGCGACGGTGATCGCCCTCAGCTTCATCGTCCTGATGGCGGCGTACCGGTCACTGATCGTGCCGGCCCAGGCCGCACTGACGAACGTTCTCGCCGTCACGGCTGCATTCGGGATCCTCACGGCCGTCTTCCAGTGGGGCTGGGGCCTGAGCCTCGTCGGGATCGACGTCCAGGGAGGCACCGACCCGATCGCGAGCTACGTCCCGCTGATGATGTTCGCCGTCCTCTTCGGCCTCTCGATGGACTACCAGGTCTTCCTGCTCAGCCAGATCGAGCACTTCCGGCACTCGGGCGGGCTCGACGCGCACCGGGCGGTTGCGGCCGGGCTCGAGTCCTGCGCCCGCGTCATCGTCTCCGCCGCATTGATCATGATCGCGGTCTTCGGAAGCTTCATCCTCAACGGCGATCCGACGGTGAAACAGTTCGGCGTGGGGCTCGCGGCCGGCGTGGCACTCGCCTCGACGATGGTGCTCACGCTGGCACCCGCGATCCTCGTCGTCGTCGGCGAGGCAGGCTGGTGGCTGCCGCGGAGCCTCGCCAGAGTCCTGCCACGCCTCGACATCGAGGGAACGATGCAGGCGTCGGCCGCAGGGGTCGTGGCGGATGCACCGCCCGATCCCTGATCGTGGGAGCTACGTCGCGGGTGCGCGGACGAGGTTCAGGAACGTGGACCAGGGGAACGTCGGCCCCGGGTCCCAGTGATCGCTCTTCCGAAAGGCTGCCCCGACGTCGGCGTGTCCCGTGATGCCCCGCTGCCCCGCGACGAGGCCGGAGGCGCGCAGGCGTCGGATCGGGATCGCGTGCCTCCGGCACACCTCGGCGGTCAGACGCGCCGCGCGCGCGAGCACCGCGGCGCTGTAGTCGTCGGCCCATTCGCGAGCGGTCTGTCCGGCGTAGCCAGCGAGCTCGATCCCGATGGAACCGGCATTGCCTCCGCGCGCGTGCCAGGCGATGTCCTGCTCGCGCACGCACTGGATCGTCGTCTCCGCATCGACGCAGTAGTGCGCCGACACCTCGGACACGGGATTCGCGAACCACGCGGCGCACGCGCGCGCCGCGCCGTCCCGCTCCCCTACCTCCATCGTGTGTATCACGACGACGTCGACCACGCGGCGTGCGACGCCCGTCCTGTGAGGGCTCTCGATGAATTCGTACGGCACGCTCCCTCCCGGAGTCGGCGCCGCAGCCGCCCCGAGCATAGTTGCTACAAGAGGACGCGATGAGCGTCGATCCGTCGATCCGGGAGCTCGCCGAGAACCCGAACGTCTATCAACCGCGGTCGCCGGGCCGTGAGCTCTACACGGATCCGAGAGGTCGTTTTGCGATCTACCTCGGCGCCGGAACAGGCCCGCACAGCGCCACCGTCCAGCGGGTTCGGCTGACGGAGCGCGACGTCGACTCCGCCGTGGAGGAGATCCGCGCCGTCCTTCACGAGCATGGCCGCGGCGGCGCGGAGTGGGAGCTCGGCGAGTCGTGCACGCCGTCCGACATAGTGGAGCGACTCGAGCGACTCGGCATCGTGGCCGACGAGGACGAGCCGATCGCCGTCGGGATGGTTCTCTCCTCCGGCCGCGCTGTCCCCGTCCCCGGCGATGTCGTCGCCCGCCCGGTCGCCTCGGTCCACGAGCTCGTCGTCGCGCGACGCATCCAGCACGCGTCGTTCGGTGGCGACGCCGACGACGTGGCCCTCGTCGAGGCGGTGTCCGACTTCGCCGCCGAGGGCATCGCAGGATCCACGTTTCTCGCCTTCCTGGACGGCGCTCCCGTCGCGGCGGCGTACGCCTCCTACACCCCCTTCGGCCTTCTCCTGTTCGGTGGGGCGACGCTGCCGGACGCACGCGGTCGCGGCGCGTACCGAGCGCTCGTCGCAGCACGTTTGGACGAGGCGGTGCGCCGCGGCACCCCTGTGCTCGTCACCCACGCCGGCCGCATGTCGCGGCCGATCCTGGAGCGCCTCGGCTTCACACCCGTCGCCCGGATCGACCGGCTGATCGACGTCTTCTAGCGCCCCCGGCAGAGAGGTGCGATGACCTCTCCGACGAGGCGAATCGCCTCGTGAGGGTCGTCTCCCAGCGCGCCTCCGAGGCTGATGTTCGTCACACCTGCGGCGCGCAGCGCGACGATCCTCTCCCCTGCCTCCTCGGCGGTCCCGACGAGCGCAAGCCGGAGCATGTCGCTCGTGACCGCGTCGGCCGCTGCGGCAAGCCTCCCCGCGTCGACGAGCCTGCGAATCTCGGTGAAGTCGGCGGGTGTCAGGTCGAGCGTCGCGAGCGCCCGCTCCTCGAGATATGGGCCGAACGTCGCCACCATCTGCCGCAGCCGCGCGGCGGCCGGGCCGTCCGGCTCGCCGATCGACAACCAGGCGCACGCGAGGATCTCCAGGTCGTCCGCTGTACGGCCGGCCTCCTCTGCGCCGGCCAGGGCGTCACGGGCGAGCGCCGCCACCGATTCCGGCGGCGTCGCCATCGGCATCACCCCGTCGCCGATCGCCCCACCGAGCCGGAGGAGCCGGGGACCGAAGGCCGCAACGTAGACGGGCGGGTCCGGCCGCAGTGGCTCGAATCGGAGCCTGCACTCCTCACCCCACGCATGCGGGCCGTTCGCTTCCGTCACCGCCTCGCCGCGAAGCAGGGCCTGCACGGCTGCGACGGACGATCGCAGCCGTTCCTCGAGGTCGCCCGCGTCATAGCCGAGCCAGCGCACCATCTCTGCGGTGTGGAGCCCGATCCCGATTGCCGCGCGGCCGTGCGAGATGAGGTCGAGGGTCGCGAGATACGCGGCGATCTCGGAGGGATCGGTCGTGTACGGGTTCGTGCCGATGCTGCCGATCGTGATCCGCTCCGTCCGCGCAGCGATAGCCGACGTCAACGCCCACGCGCTCGTCATGAACGGATCGTGCGGCACCCAGACCTCGTCGATGCCGCACTCCTCGGCATGGACCGCCAGGTCGACGACCTCCGTCGGGGTGCCGAGGTACTGGACGAGACGAACGCCGACGCGCATCCGGTTCCGCCTAGCCGGTTCCGAGCCGCTTCATGGCAGCCCATGCTTTCCGGCCGGTCGTCTGGAAGTCGTAGAGGCTCCAGCCACTGACCGTCCCCTCGTCGGTCACGGCATCGGTGAACGCCCGCAACTCCTCGCCCGTCATGCGGTTTGCGACGCCTCCCGCGGCGTGAATCGGGACGTCGGGGCCGACGGCTTCGCGCAGGAGACGCAGAGAACGCGCGACATACCCGTACGTCGCGTCGTACCCGAGGAAGGCAGACCCCGTGTACGTCATCGGAATCCAGGCGTCGACCAGCTTCGTCAGCTCCTCGAACGGGAACCCGGGCCACCATCTCGGGTGACGCTGATAGGCACGGGACGGATACGTGATCGCAGCGACGGGCGTCTCCCCCGCCTCGCTCCGCAGCATTCTGCTCAGCGCGAGAAGCCGTTTCGTCCGCACCGAAGAGCTCTTCGGCCTCAACGACTCGATGTCGAGCGAGACGCCGTCGAACGAGCCGCCGCTCGGCGTCCGAAACGCCAGCATCGCCCGCGTGCGGCGAATGTCCGCTGCGGGATCGACGAAGCCGGGTAGGTACCACGCGACCACGGTCAGCCCGCGCCGGTGCAATGCATCCACGAGCAGCCCGAGCTGTCGCGGGTTGACGACGTCGACCGTGCTGCGATCGTTGGCCGTCTCCACGTAGACGGTTCGGACTGCGTGCGATGCAATGCGCGCGGCGGTAGGGCCGGGACTGCGGTATGCAGGCGTGTCGTAGATGTCGATCCAGGTACCGAGACCCGCGAAGACGTCGGGACCTGCGCCGGGGGTTGCCCGCGCACCGTGCTGGGCGAGGGTGAGGGTGACGAGCGCGGCGACGAGGAGGATGCGGCCCACGCCGGCGAGTCTACGGATGCATCCTGGAGGAGGAGCGAGGAGGGGCGTACAGTGATCGCCGTGCCCTACCGCCCTACCCGCTCCGGTCTCCTGGCGCTCGCCGTCGCCCTGGCGCTCGCCGATTCGTCCATCGTCACGCTTGCGCTTCCCGACATGGTGCGGGAGTTCGACGTCAGCATCATGGACGTCGCGTGGGTGCTGATCTCGTACAACCTGGTGCTCGCGGCGGCGATCGTCCCCGCTGCCCACCTCGTCCGCCACCGGCCCCGCCCGCTCTGTGCGTTCGGCCTCGTCCTGTTCGCCGCTGCGTCGCTCGGGTGCGGGCTCGCCAGCGACTTCGTGCTCGTCGTTGCGTCGCGGAGCGTCCAGGCCGTCGGAGCGGCGCTCATCGTCGGCGCAGCGCTGCTCCTGATGGGTGGGCTCGAGACGTCGGAGCACCGTGCCGCGCACGTCTGGGCGCGCGCGGGCATCCTCGGCGCAGCGCTCGGCCCTGCGGTCGGCGGCATCCTGACGCAACTCGCCGGGTGGGAGGCGATCTTCCTCGCGCAGGTGCCGGTGGCGTTGCTCCCCCTCGCCGCGCTCTGGCGCCTCGAGATGCCCGCGGTCTCGCCCGCCGGGCCACGCCGACCCCACATCGGCGCGAACCTGGCGCTCCTGCTCGGGTCGGCCGCCCTCAGCGCGGCGTTGTTCCTGCTCGTCATCCTGCTCGTCAACGGCTGGGCGCTCGATCCCGCCGTGGCGGGCCTCATCGTCACCGTGATGCCCATCGCCGCTGTCCTCGTGGGCCGTGTCGGGTCGCGACTCGTCGGAGGTCGCGTCGCCCGTGCTGCGGCCGGCTTCATCCTGATCGCAGGGGGGCTGGCGGCGTTGGGCCTCCTGCCGCACGTCGGTTGGTGGTGGACGGTGCTGCCGCAGATCCTCGTCGGAGCCGGGCTCGGCCTCACGGTCACCGCGCTCACAGAGCAGGCGCTCGCCGGTCGGCCCCAACAGGTCGTGCACGGCGGCTGGACGATCGCGTCGCGGCACGCCGGGATCGTCGTCGGCCTCCTGGTCCTGACACCGGTGTTCGCCCACGAGCTCGACCGGAACCAGGTCGATGCGACGCGCGCCGGTGCCGCCATCGTGATCGACAGCTCGATCAGGCCGTCGCGCAAGCTCGCGGTGGCGCGGGACGTCCTTCGCGCGATCGACGAAGCAGACGGCCGCCTCCCGGACGTTCGCAGCGCGTTTGCGTCGAGCTCGGAGGACGAGGCTGACGCGACGGAGCTCGCCCGTGTCGGCAATGCGCTGCAGGATCGGCTGGAACGTGCCGTCACGAGCGCATTCGGGCCGCCGTTCCTGATCGCGGCCGCGTTCGCCCTCGCTGCGCTCGGTGTCGTGGCCGTGACGAGGGACGTCGAGCCGTGAGCCGCGCCGCCCTGGCGCTCGTCGTGTCGGCGGCCGTCTCCCTGGCGCTCGTCGGTGCGTACGCTGCGCTCGGGAAGAGCACGCCCGCGGCTCCGATCGTCGATCCGTGCGCACCGAGGGAGTGGCCTGCGACGAGCGGCGTCGAGGCAGCTATCGAGCAGATCGTCCTGTCCACGGCCGACGGCGCCGCCTGTGAGCTCGGCGTCTCGCGGGAGGAGCTCCTGCTCGCGCTCGGGAGCAGCTCCGAGCTCGACGCGTTCGCGGCCGACAACGAGATCACGCGTGCGGATGCCGAGACGGCGATCCGCAAGGGCCTCGAGAAGGCGATCGCAGACGCCGAGCGCACCGACGCGATCGGAGGCGGCACGGCACGCCTGCTCCGGCAGGTCTCGGCGAGCTTCCCGATCGGCGTCCTCCTCAGTGTGCTGTCCAACGCAGCCGACCTGCTCTCGTGACCGAACGTCGGGCGCGAGCGTTGCCAGGGGATGCCCGGGCGGCGCGACTCCCCCGCGGTGTGGGGTGCGAGTCGCCCAGCGGTTCATCTCGGGCACGCGCCGGGCCGATCCGATACGACCACCATGGCGACAGCGCAGACATGGGCCGACGGCCACGCTCCACCTCTCGGTGACCACACGTCCGGGGGATGTGACGAGCCCGAGCCGAGAGCGACGAGGGACGCGGTGGAAGCGGCTACCCTTTGCGGCCTGCGGGCGTAGCTCAGTTGGTAGAGCGTCGGCTTCCCAAGCCGTAGGTCGAGGGTTCGAGTCCCTTCGCCCGCTTCTCTGGAACGGCTAGCGGTACTCCGGATTCGAGAAATCGAAGCGGCAGCCCGCGTCCCACAGCGAGCGCTGGTTGCCGTGGGCCGGGAAGCCGCCTGCGTCCTTCAGGAGTCGCGCCGTGTGGAGCAGGTTCCACGTCATGAAGGTCGTGTTCCGGTTCGTGAAGTCGTTCTCCGGCCCGCCCGAGCCCGGATCGAGGTAGGACGGCCCGGGGCCGGCCGCGCCGATCCAGCCCGCATCGGCCTGTGGAGGGATGACGTACCCGAGGTGCTGCAGCGAGTAGAGGACGTTCATCGCGCAGTGCTTGACACCGTCCTCGTTGCCGGTCACGAGGCAGCCGCCCACGCGACCGTAGTACGCGTACTGGCCGTGCTCGTTGAGTTGACTCGAGTTCCCGTAGAGCCTCTCGATGACGCGTGTGCAGACCGAGGACTTCTCGCCGAGCCAGATCGGCGTTCCGAGGACGAGGATGTCTGCGGCCTCGACGCGCTGGTACAGCGACGGCCAGTCGTCACGAGCAGCGCCGTGCTCGGTCATGTCCGGATACACACCCGGCGCGAGGTCGTAGTCGACGGCCCTGATCTGGTCGACGGTGACGCCGTTCGCCTCCAGGATCGCGATCGAGATATCCATCAGGCCCTGCGTGTGCGACACCGAGGGCGACGGCTTCAGGGTGCAGTTGACGTACAGCGCCCGCAGGTCGGTGAAATCCCAGGTGCTCGTCGAGCACAGGTCTCTCTGAAAATCGCTGAGCGGCATGATCTCCTCCGAGGTTGGTTTCGAACGCTTCCGTCTCGCCCGGAGCCAGAACGTGACAGATCAGCGGAGGATTGCAACTGCGAGCATCGCGTCACACCCGCGCGCGACGAGCTCGCGCAGGCGGCCCACGTCGAAGGTCACGTCGAGCGCCAGCCGTATCGCGTCGATGGAATCGACACCCGCTCTCTCCAGCTCGTCGAATCGCCACTCGAGGACGACATCGGGAGCGGGACGCTCGACGCGTGCGCGAACGACCGGTACCGATGCTGCCGCAGGAGCCACGGCCGTGGCATCGGCATGGGCCCGACGAAGCTTTAGAGACCGTCGAGCTCGAGCGCGATGCGCGTCGAGCTCTGGCCGAGCTTGATCAGGTCGGAGTCGGCAATCCAGCGCCCGGCCACGGCCCGGCCGCCGGAGCGGCGCACCGCCTCGCGGACGGGGATCGCCCACCGGTGCTCGACGAGCGCGACGAGCGCACCCTGACCCGGCTCGATCGCGTCCGCGACACGCCACTTGTCCTCGTCGTCGAAGACGTGGCCGTCCGAGAGCTCGCGCAGGCCCCAGACAGCCCCGAGCTCCATCCCGTCCTCACCCGCGGCGCCGAAGCCGATCAGCGCACCGACGGCGGCCCCGAACGCGAGCGCCTCGTCGGCTTCGAGATCGCTGCGTTGGATCGACTCGATCACCCCGTCCTCGGTCTTGCGCACGGCGAGCAGGTCGACGAGGCGAATGATGTCTCCGTCCCGGAGACGCTCGAGCTCGGCGCGGATCTCTCCGTGGAACTCCGGGTCGTCGAACGCGATGACGAAGATCTCGACGGGGCCGACGGTCATGCCGAGAACCTAGCGGATGCTCGCGTGGGGAACCGGCGTGAGGTGCTCAGGATCCAGGGTCGAGCGCCTCGAGCTCCGCGTCGTACCGACCGGCGGCCGCCGCGGCGTTGCAGCGTGCGCGATGGAGAAACACGGCCTGGGCCGCCTCGACGTTCGCCTCGAGCCCCTGCCATGCCCGGAGCGTCGAGGCCTGGAGCGCCCGGCCGTACGAGAACGACAGCGGCCAGGGCCCACCGATCCGGTTGATCGCGTTGAGATTCTCCGTTGCCTGCACCTCGCTCTGGCCGCCGGAGAGAAAGACGACGCCGGGCACGAGTGCCGGCACGTGACGGAGCAGGTTGTGCACGGTCAGCTCGGCTATCCGTGCGGAGGTATCGGGCGACGGATGACCCTTGCCGGCAATGACCATGTTGGGCTTCAGGAGCGTGCCCCGGAGGTGGACGTCGAAGGCGTACAGCGCGGCGTAGACGGCGATCAGCGTGCGTCCGGTCACCTCGTCGCACACCTCGATCGAGTTGTCGCCGTCCATCAACACCTCCGGCTCGACGATGGGAACGAGCCCGGCCTCCTGGCAGAGCGCTGCGTACCGGGCAAGCGCATGCGCGTTCGCTTCGATGCAGGCGTCCGTCGGAATGCCGTCCCCGATCGTGATCACCGCACGCCACTTGGCGAAGCGCGCGCCCAGCTCGTAGTACTCGATCAGGCGCTCGCGCAGACCGTCGAGACCCTCGGTGACCGTTTCGCCCGCGTGGAGCGCGAATGGCTTCGCCCCCGTGTCGACCTTGATCCCGGGAACGACGCCCTTGGAGGCGAGGAGATCGGCGAACGGCGTACCGTCGTCGGAGCGCTGGCGGATCGTCTCGTCGAACAGGATCACGCCCCCGACATAGTCCTCCATGCCCTCCGTCGTGAAGAGAAGGTTGCGAAACGCGCGTCGTGTCTCCTCGGTCGACTCGACCCCTATCGCATCGAACCGCTTCTCGATCGTGCCGGTCGACTCGTCGGCAGCGAGTACGCCTTTGTTTCCGGAGACGATCGCGGCCGCCGTCCGATAGAGCTCATCCCAGGCCATCAGTCCTCCTCGCCGAGACGCAATCTGTTCGCTTTGCGGGAAGGATGATACGCCGCGATCCGCCGGATCGTTCCCGAGCGGGAGCGCATCACGAGCGACTCGGTCTCGACACCGGCCGCGCTGGCGCGCACGCCGGTGAGCAAGGAGCCCCCCGTGACACCGGTGGCGGCCACGAAGATGTCGTCACCCGAGACGAGGTCGTCGGCCGACAGCACGCGGTCGAGATCGAACCCTGCGTCGACGAGTGCCGCACGCTCGCCGTCGTTGCGGGGCCAGAGACGACCCTGGATCGCACCGCCCATGCACTTGATCGCGGCTGCGGAGATCACTCCCTCAGGCGTCCCACCGATTCCCATCAGCATGTCGACGCCGGTCCACGGCCTGCACGCCGCGATCGACGGGGCGACGTCACCGTCGCGAATCAGGTTGACGCGCGCGCCGGACGCGCGGAGCTCGGCGATCAGCCCGTCGTGGCGCTCACGCTCCAGCACGACGATCGTGAGCTCACTCACCTTCATCCCCTTCGCCGCTGCGACCGCCCGCACGTTCTCGGTCGGCGAGAGGTTCAGGTCGATCGCACCGGCCGCCTCCGGTCCGACGGCGATCTTCTCCATGTAGAGAGCAGCACCCGGCGAGAGCATCGTCCCACGCTCCGCGACGGCGATGACGGTGATCGCTCCGGGAATCCCGAGCGCAGTCAGGCGGGTGCCCTCCAGCGGATCGACGGCGACGTCCACCTCCGGGCCGAACCCGGCGCCGACGCGCTCGTTGTTGAAGAGCATCGGCGCCTCGTCTTTCTCCCCCTCGCCGATCACGACGACACCCTGCATCGATACGGTGTTGATCATTCGCCGCATGAGATCGACGGCGGCTGCGTCCGCGGCGTTCTTGTCCCCCCGGCCGATCCATTCGGCGGCGCCCATGGCAGCCGCCTCGGTGACGCGAACGAGCTCGAGGGCGAGGTTCCTGTCCGGGACGGTCGGATCGTGGGCTATGGTCACGGCTCGGTTGATCCTATCCCGGCCACGGCCTCGGTGACGCCGACATCGGTCGGAGCGCGCACGACGACCAGGATTCCGGCGAAGAGCACGAGAGCGCCGCCCACGACCGCCTGCACCGAGAGGCTTTCGCCGAGGAGCCACCACGCGAGCCCGACGGCCGAGACGGGCTCGAGGAACGTGAGCACGCCGGCCGTCTGCGCTGTCACGTGACGCAGCAACGCGGCGTATGTGAGCGTTGCGATGCCCGTGAGCAGGACGCCGAGCACGATCAGCGCCGCCCAGTCGCCGCCGTCGCCGGGTGGAGACCAGGAGAGAAAGACGAGCGCCGGTGCGAGCAGGACGCCGCCGCCGAGGCAGTCCCAGAACGCCACCGTGAGCGGCTGCGCGCCGGCATGCAGCAGCGACTTCGAGATGACGAGGAGCACAGCGAACGTGAGCGCCGATCCCATGCCACTCGCGACGGCGGCCCACCCGAACGATCCGCCGTCACCGCCGGCGAGCGCAACGAGCGACACCCCGACCAGGCCGGGCACGAGCGCGGCCACGGCGACACCGGACAGCCGCTCCGGGAGGAACACGGGTGCGAGGAATGCGAGGAACACGGGCGCGGACGCGAATGTGATCACCGCCAATGCGACGGAGCCGCGCTTGACGGCCTCGAAGAAGAGAACCCAGTGGACGGCCTGGACGCATCCGAGCGCAGCGAGCGTGAGCAGGTGACCGCCCGGGCGCAGCGCCCGTGCTCGACCTGACACGAGCGCCACGACGGCGAGAGTGGCAGCGGCGATCACGAGCCGGAAGAACGCGAGCGGCACCGGCTCGACGTCGATCGCGCCCGCGAGCACGGCGACGAAGCCCCACGAGACGGCAAGGGCGGCCAGGGCGAGGTTCCAGCGCATCGGTTCAGGCGGCCTTCCGGGCGACGGCGGGGGTCACATGGTGTCCGGCGCGTCGACCCCGATCAGGTCGAGGCAGCGCGCGACGACGGTCTTCGTGGCAGCGCAGAGGGCGAGCCGGAGCTCCTGCTCGGACGAACCGAGCACCTTGTGGTGGTGATAGAAGCGGTGATAGTCGTCCGCGAGGCGGATCGCGTACGTCGGGATCGCATGCGGTGCCCGACGCGTTGCCGCCTCCGCCGCGATGCCCGGGAACTCCACGATGCGCTTGACGAGATCGCGCTCCTCGACCGCGAGCGGACCGACCGCGGCGCTCGTCGACTCCCAGGTACCGGAACCGGCGGGCGCGTTGCGCAGGATCCCGGCGATCCGGGCATGGGCGTACTGCACGTAGTAGACGGGATTCTTCGCAGTCTTCTCGGCTGCCAGGTCGACGTCGATCTCGATCGTCTGGTCGTGCCCGCGCGAGACGAGATACCAGCGCGCCGCGTCGACGCCGATCTCGTCCACGAAGTCGTCGAGAAAGACCACGTCCCCGCGCCGCTTGGACATCTTCGTCGCTTCTCCACCCCTCGTCAGGTGGACGAGCTGATAGATCAGCACCTCGAGTGACTCGCGCGGACGGCCGAGCATCTCGGCAAGAGCCTGGAGGCGGCCGACATAACCGTGGTGGTCGGCGCCGAGGACGTACACGAGCCGGTCGAACCCCTTTGCGTACTTGCGGCGCACGTACGCCGCGTCGGCGGCGAAGTAGGTCGGCGTTCCGTCCGAGCGCACCAGCACCCTGTCCTTCTCGTCGCCATGGGCCGACGTGCGCGCCCACAGGGCTCCGTCTTCCTCGAAGGTCTCCAGCAGAGCGATCGCCTCCGGGATCTCGTGCTCGACGACGCTCTGCCGCTCGAACGAGTCGAAGCGGATCCGGAACCGTTCGAGGCTCGCCTCGATGCTCTGGAGCATCCGCGGGACGGGATCGCCGTCCGTCGCCGCCAATGCGGCGACGTAGTCGCCGTGATATCCGTCCTCCGGGGGCTCCGCGCCGCGCCGGACGGCTTCGACCGACTCGCGGAACCTCTCCATCTGGCCGCCCGCGTCGTTGTAGTAGTACTCCCGCTCGACCGTGTGCCCGGCGAACGCGAGCAGGCGCGCCACGCAGTCGCCGTACGCGCCGTTGCGTGCCGAGGCCACCGTGATCGGCCCCGTGGGGTTCGCGGAGACCATCTCCACCTGCACCCGCTCCGGTGCCTTTGCCGACCCGCCTCCGAAGCCGTCGGGGTCTCGAAGGACGTCAGCGAGTGCGTCCGTGAGCCACCCGTCCGTAAGGAACAGGTTGACGAACCCCGGCCCCGCGACCTCGGCCCGCTCGACTCCCGGCAACGCCGCAGCGTGGGCGACAACGTCCTGCGCAACGTCGCGCGGTTGGCGCTTCTGCTCGCCGGCGAGGCGGAGCGCGACGTTCGTCGCGTAGTCTCCATGGCTCGCCTCCGAGGGCCGCTCGAGCTGGACGGGCGCCTCGACGGCAGCGGACAGAGCCTCTGTCAGGCGCGCTACGACATCGCCCACCGCTACGGCACCTGACGGGCGGGGATCGGTCTCATGGGGACGCGTCGGGGATGAAGCGGAGCACCAGCTCGCGCAGGGTGACAACGCCGACGAGATCGCCGTTCTCCGTGACGATCGCCCGTGACAACCCGAGCTGGAAGAGCAGCCGGGCTGCGTACCTGATGTTCATCCCCACGTCGAGCGAGACGACCGGCTTGGACATGATCTCGTACACGTTCGTCCGATCGGCCGACCGGTTGCGCCCGATGATGTGCTCCGCCACGTCGTGGATGACGACGATGCCGTACTCGTCGTCGGCGTCGCGACGGTCGACGACGACGGAGCTGATACCGAACTCGCGCATACGATCGATCGCCTCGCGGACGGTCGAGAGCCCATCGACGATCTGCAGCGACGGAGACATGACGTCACGGACGGTCAAGGTCGAGGTCCCGCTCATATCTGATCCTCGATCTCACGCTTGATCACGGGAAGCTGCGAGACGAGGCCGACGGCGTCCTCGACGTCGACCTGGATGGCGATCCCGGTCCCGAGCTCCTCGTCGAAGCGCCCCTCAGAGGCGATCGCCTCGAGGATGTGGCGGCTCAAGTGCTCCTCCACGACGAACAGAAGCACATCGCGCTGGGTTTCGAGGCCCAGGCCGAAGAAGGTCTTCGGCGGCGTGAGCCCTTCGCCGCGGGCGGTCGTGATCACCGTGCACCCGGTTGCGCCCTCGCGACGTGCGACGTCGATGATCGTGTCCGTCTTCTCCTCCGTGACGAGAGCGATGATCATCTTGAACTTCACCGGGCCACACCCGTGCGGCGCCGCTGTTGTGCACGCTGCGCTCTCAGCTCCGACACCTGCGCGTACCCCATGACGGTGATCACCGGGACGAGGCTCGCAAGGGCGATCAGGCCGAAGCCGTCGACGAGCTCGCTCCGTCCCGGCACCGACGAGGCGAGCCCGAGCCCGAGGGCTGCCACGAGAGGTACGGTCACGGTGGAAGTCGTCACGCCACCGGAATCGTACGCGAGGGGGACGATCGCCCTCGGCGCGAACGCGGTCTGCACGATCACGATCGCATAGCCGGCGATCACGAGAGCGAACAGTGGGATCCCGATCACGATCCTCAGGGCACCGAGCGCCACGGCGGCCGCCACGCCGATCGCGACAGCGAGGCGCAGCGGCCACGCGCTGACGGCGCCACCCGAGACATCCTCCGCCTTCAGGGCGACGGCGATCAGCGACGGCTCTGCGATCGTCGTGGCGAAACCGACAGAGGCCGCGAAGGCGTAGACCCAGTAGTAGCGCCACCACGGAGCAGCCTCTGCGTGCGGTGACCCGGCGACGAACGACGGATCGGTGAGCTGCGCTGCCATGCTGCGCCCGAGCGGGAAGAGAGCTTCCTCCAGGCCGATGACGAAGAACGTGAGCCCGACGAGGACGAGCACGAGCCCGACCGCCGTGCGCGCCGGGCGCGCGAGCGGCCGTCGGAGGACGGCGAACTGGAAGACGCCGAGGATCGCGACGATCGGCAGGACGTCCCGGGCGGTGTCGACGAGACCCGTGACGAGACCGAGGCCCAGCGGAGCGCTCATCTCGCGACCATCCCGAAGACGAGGACGAACATGATCGGCATGAGGCTCGCAAGCGCGATCAACCCGAACCCGTCGACCATCGGGTTCCGGCCCCTGACGGACATCGAGAGACCCACGCCGAGTGCCGTGACGAGGGGTACCGTGATCGTCGACGTCGTCACCCCGCCGGAGTCGTACGCGATCCCGACGATTCCCTCGGGAGCGAACGGCGTGAGGGCCAGGACGACCAGGTATCCGCCGATGATGATCCGGTGGAGCGGCCAGCCACGGATGATGCGCACGACGCCGACCGCGATCGCGAGCCCGACGGAGACGGCGACGGTGTACCGGAGGGCGACCGCGTAGTCCGATGCTGCGGCCACGTCGGCACCGCGTGACTCGGCTCGGACACGCGCTGCTTCGTCGGCCACGGCGAGCAGCGCAGGCTCCGCGATCGTCGTTCCGAACCCGAGCGCGAAGGCGAACCCGAGCAGAAGCGGAACGCTCCCCCGCCGTGCGAATTCCACTGCAAGCCCTTCCCCGATCGGGAAGAGCGCCATCTTGAGACCCTCGATGAAGAGCGTCAGGCCGAGGAGAACGGCCCCGAGACCGAGCAGTGTCCCGGCCAGGTCCGGGAACGGCTGGCGGAGTACGGCCACCTGGAAGAACGCGACGACGAGGACGAGCGGCGCAAGGTCGCGCGCTGCGCCGGCGACCGCCTCGACCCACGCCCTCCACGTCGGCGAGTGAACTGCAAGCCTGCCGTCAATCCGGGCCACGCGCCGGAGACGCTATCAATGAACGCTCACACGCCACTCTCCACGACCGGCTCGATCCCGATCGCTGCACCTCGACATCGTGCGGCCGTCGGCGCGGCTACTCGGTGATGGTGCTGAGGGCTCCGGCGGCCGACGTCGTGACGCCGACCCCATCACGGACGAGCATGGCCTGGACTTCCTCGCGCGCCTTGTAGATCCGCCACTTCACGGTCGCGAGCGTGATCTCGAGCGAATCGGCGATCTCGGTGTACGAGAGACCGACGACGTCGCGCAGGAGCAGCGCCATCTTCAGATCGACGTTGAGCGACTCGACGGCGCGCCAGAGGGCGCTGATCGTCTCGGCTCGCTCGAACGGTGCGTCGAGAGACTCGAGCGGTGCGATGTCGTCGATGTTGACCGAGCTGCGGGGGCGACGCTCGAGCGCGCGAAGCTCGTCGAGCACGCGGTTCTTCGTCACCTGGAACATCCACGTCGTGAAGCGCGACCGGAGCGAGAAGCCTGGCAACCCCTGGTAGATCCGGAGGAACGACTCCTGGGTCAGATCTTCTGCGAGCGCGCGGTCTCCGACGAGCCGGAGAACGTAGTTGTAGACGGGCCGCTCGTAGGCGCGGACGATGATCGAGAACGCCCGCTCGTCGCCTCGTTGGGCTTTGCGGAGAATCGCGAGGTCGGGCTGCTCGAGGGCCAAGTCGCGGCGGAGCTTACAGCCGATAGCAAGGACTTCACCAACTATTTACGAGTCGCTGAAATGTCACCGATTGTTGTCCGCGGACCGGACGACGAGGTCGTCTCCGGTCATCGATGCCGGGACGTCGAGACCGAGGAGCCGAAGGACGGTCGGGGCGAGATCGGCAAGGCCGCCACCCTCACGCAGAACGCTGCCCGCGGAGGTGAGAACGAGGGGCACGGGATTGGTCGTGTGGGCGGTGTGAGGGCTCGTTCCGTCGGCCGCGAGCATCTTCTCGGCGTTGCCGTGGTCCGCCGTGACGAGGCAGGCGCCACCGAGAGCGTGCGTCGTGGCGACCACGCGGCCGAGCGCTGCATCCGCTGTCTCGACCGCTGTGACGACCGCCGGGATCACGCCCGTATGGCCGACCATGTCGGGGTTCGCGAAGTTGACGACGCAGAACCCGAAGCCGTTCGGCAGTGCGGTGGTCACCGCCTCGGCCACGAGCGCCGCCGCCATCTCGGGCTTCTTGTCGTAGCTCGCGACGTCACGCGGAGACGGGATCAGCACACGTGTCTCGCCCTCCCACTCCGATTCCACGCCGCCGTTGAAGAAGTACGTCACGTGGGCGTACTTCTCCGTCTCGGCGGCGTGAAGCTGGCGGATCCCGCCGCGGCTCAGCGTCTCGGCGAGCGTGTCGGCGACGTCCTGCTCGGCGAACGCGACCGGCGCGGCGATGTCGTCGGCGTAGCGCGTCATCGTCGTCAGGTCGACGCCGCGCTCGAGGAGCCGCCGTGTGAGCTGCCTCCCACGGTCGGGCCGAAAGTTGAAGAAGATGGCCGCGTCGCGGCCGGCGCGGAGCCTCGGGCGACCGTCCACGACGATCGGCTCGAGGAACTCGTCCGTGATCCCGCGTTCGTAGCTCGCCTCGACAGCGGGCACGGCGTCGGGAACGTGCTCGCCGACCCCGTCGAGGATCGCCGCGACGGCGCGCTCGGTGCGGTCTGCTCTGTTGTCACGATCCATCGCGTAGTAGCGCCCGACGACGGTCGCGAGCCTCGCGGCGGGGAGCGACGACAGGTCGGCGACCGCGGCGTGCGGCGAGACATCCCTCCCGTCCCCGAAGGCATGGATCCAGACACGGTCGCCCATGCTCTCCCGCCGCGCGAGCTCGAGGAGCGCGAGCAGGTGACTCGATGTGCGAGTGGACGCCGCCGTGCGATACGAGTCCGAGGAGGTGAACGTCTCCCCCTCGTTCCCGCGCGCGCTCGAAGGCGCCGCGAAGCGAGGCGTTCTCGTAGAGCGAGCCGTCCGCGACGGCCAGATTGACGCGCATGAGGTCCTGGAACAGGACACGACCCGAGCCGATGGTGAGGTGGCCGACCTCCGAGTTGCCCATCTGCCCGTCGGGAAGCCCGACGGCGCTCCCGGAGGCGGCAAGGGTCGTGCGTGGGAACCGTTCCCACAGGTCGTCGAAGACCGGCGTGTCGGCGAGCTCGACGGCGTTGCCGGGCCCGGCAGGGGCGATTCCCCAGCCGTCGAGGACGACGAGCGTTACGAGAGGGAAGCGGCGATCCGACACAGGTTCGAGAAGGACGCGGGATCGAGTGAGGCGCCGCCGACGAGGGCTCCGTCGATCGAGGGTCGGGACAGGAGCTCGGCTGCATTCTCCGGCTTCACGGAGCCGCCGTAGAGGACGCGCGTCGGGTGGAGCGACTTGATGAAGGCATGCGCCTCGTCGGCCATCTCGGGCGTCGCGGTTCGCCCCGTTCCGATCGCCCAGACGGGCTCATAGGCGATCACGAGCGACCGGTCGACCGGAAGGACCTCGACCTGTCGCTGCAGGACACGCTCCGTCTCCCCCGCCTCGCGCTCTGCCTCGGTCTCCCCGACGCACGCGATCACGTCCAGCCCGACGGCCAGCGCAGCTTCGGCTCGCTGCCTGACGGTCGCGTCGGTCTCGCCGAAGTAGAGGCGCCGCTCCGAGTGCCCCACCAGGGTTCCCTGCACGCCGAGCTCGAGGAGCATGGCCGGCCGAGATCTCGCCGGTGAAGGCACCCTCCTCCGCCCAGTGGACGTTCTGCGCGTAGATCGGCCATTCCTCGCCCACTGCCGCTTCGAGCGAGACGAACGGTGGGCAGAGCACGACGTCCACCCCGTCGGGCGCCTCGAACACGTCGAAGAAGGAGAGCGTGTCGGCCGGCCCTTTGAACATCTTCCAGTTGCCCGCGATCAGCTTCGTCATCGGTCCGCCTCCGGGATGGCTGCGATGCCGGGCAGCGTCCCGGCCTTCGAGGAACTCGAGCGATGCGCCGCCGCCCGTCGACACCCAGGAGACGCGGTCGGCAAGGCCGAGCTCGGTGATCGCGCGCACCGAGTCGCCGCCCCCGACGACCGCGTACGCGTCGGCGTCCGCGACGGCTTCCGCAACCGCGCGCGTGCCTGAAGCGAATCGCTCCCACTCGAAGACACCCATGGGCCCGTTCCAGAAGATCGTCGCTGCATCGCGAATGATCCCGCGGAACGTTGCCGCCGTCTCAGGGCCGATGTCGAGCCCGAGCCATCCGTCGGGAACCTCGTCGACGCGCGCCGGGCGCGCATCGGCGTCCGCCGAGAACGCGGAGGCCGCGAGGACGTCGGTCGGCAACTCGACCGGGAACGTGAGTGGATTGTCGTTGCGAACCTGCTCGGCCATCTTCCCTCCGATCAGGACGCGGTCGGCACGACCGCCGAGATGCTCGAGCACCGCGAGCTTGTCCTCGACCTTCGCGCCCCCGGCCACGATGACGAACGGACGGCGTACATCCCCGAGAAGGCGTCCGAGGTGCTCTATCTCCGCGAGGAGGAGGAAGCCTGCGTACGCCGGCAGGAGGCGGGCGACCCCTTCGGTTGAAGCGTGGGCGCGGTGAGCCGACCCGAACGCGTCGTTGACGAACAGATCCCGCCCTCTCGCGAGCTCCGCCGCGACCTCGGGGTCGTTCCGCGTTTCGCCCTCGTGAAAGCGGGTGTTCTCGAGCACGTGCAGCCGTGCGTCGGGCAGCAGCTCTCGGAGATGCGCCGCGACCGGTGCCATCGAGAAGCGCTCGCGGTCGCTCTCTCCCTTCGGCCGCCCGAGATGCGAGCAGACCGCGATGTCCGCTGCCCCGTGGTCGAGCAGCCACCGCAGCGTGGGCAGTGCCGCCCGGATGCGCGTATCGTCGGCGATCGCGCCGTCCGCGAGCGGAACGTTGAAGTCCGCCCGGACGAGAACGCGCCGACCGGCGACGTCGGCCGTCTCGACCGAGCGAGGCCTTCTCACGCCACAAGTCTCCCGACGAGATCGACGAGGCGACAGCTGTATCCCCACTCGTTGTCGTACCAGCCGAAGAGCTTCGCCGTCGTGCCGTGCACCATCGTCAGCTGACTGTCGAAGATGCAGGAGAACGGCGAGTGAACGATGTCGCTGGAGACGAGCGGGTCGTCGGAGAAGCGGAGGATCCCCGCGAGCGGACCGGCGGCGGCGGTCGCATAGGCGGCGTTGATCTCATCCCTGGAGACCTCGCGGCCGAGCGAGACGACGAGGTCTGTCAGCGAGCCCGTCGCGACCGGGGCGCGCACCGAGATACCGTCGAGCTTGCCGTTCAGGTGCGGCAGGACGATTCCGATCGCCTTTGCGGCGCCCGTCGAGGTCGGGATGAGGTTGATCGCCGCCGCCCGCGCACGGCGAAGATCCCGGTGGGGCATGTCCTGCAGGCTCTGATCGGACGTATAGGCGTGGATCGTCGTCATGAACCCGCTCTCGATCCCTGCGAGATCGTCGATCACCTTCGCGAGCGGCGCCACGCAGTTCGTCGTGCAGGACGCGTTCGAGACGATGCGATGCTTCTCCCTGTCGTAGCCGGCGTCGTTGACGCCGAGGACGACCGTGAAGTCGGGGTCGGTCGCAGGCGCCGAGATCAGCACCTTGCGGGCGCCGGCATCGAGGTGCTTCTGCGCGCCGTCGCGCGACGTGAAGAACCCGGTCGACTCGAGCACGACGTCGACGCCGAGGTCACCCCATGGGAGCGATGCGGGGTCCCGCTCGGAATGCACCTGCATCCGGTGCCCACCAGCGCTGATGACCCCGTCCTCGAGCGACACCTCGCCGGGGAACGGGCCGAGCAGCGAGTCGTATGCGAGCAGATGCGCCATGGTCGCTGCGTCGCCGAGGTCGTTGACCGCGACGATCTCGATCTCGGATCCGAGCGCGTCCTGAGCCCGGAAGAAGTTCCGTCCGATGCGCCCGAAGCCGTTGATGCCGACGCGAACCGCCATGTTTCCTCGCTCTCCTCGAAAAGATGATCGTGTAGGGCGAGTCTAACCCCGGCTCCCATCACACTCACCTGTTAACCGACCGTTGCGCCTGCGATCCGGGTTGAGGAATCAGCCGCTGCGCTGCATACTCGGATGCGGTGGGTCCGCGCTCCCGGTCGGTGAATCCAGACCCCGTTCGCCGTCCAGTCCGGAGCGCGCTCGTTGGGGGAGGAGGTCGTCCTCGGAGCTCCTCCCCCAAGCCCGCCACGACGTCGCCGCTTTCTGCTGCGCCGTCACCCGTCGGCCAGCTCGACGAGCCTCGCCAGGCGTCGCTGCATCGCCGCCTTCGTCGCAGGAGGGCTCGTGAGCGCAGCGAGCTCGCGGAGGGACAGGGCCGGATGCCCGAGCCGCAGCCGCGCAGCTTCGCGGAGTGGCTCGGGCAATCCCTCCAACGCGCCCGCCGACTCGAGCCGCCGGGCAGCGTCGAGCTGCCTCTGCGCCGCGCGTGCAGTACGCACGAGGTTCGCGTGGTCGGCATTCGTGAGCCGGTTCGCCTCGGATCGCATCTCTGCGACGACGCTCCGCTCTTCCAGCCCGAGGACCGCGTCGACGACCCCCGCCGCGAGAAGGTAGCCCTCGATCTCCTCCCACCCCTTCGCGTACGCGCGGGCGTGCGAGGCGCGCTCCTCGACCCTGACGCGCACCTCCTCGGAGGAGCACACGCTGCGGACGAACGATGCTCCCGCCACCGTCGGGGTGCGGATCTCGAGGTGCGGCGACCGGGGTCCCGTGAGAGAGCCGCCACCCAGGAAAGCGCCGCGCAGGTACGCGCCACGGCAACACGAACGGGCGACCAGGCGCCCAGGGGGGCGTTCGAGCGGCCTGTGCCCGCTGTCCAGCACGCCGGCTTCCGCAAGCGTCTGGAGTGTTCGTGGAGTGCCCTCGACGTGGAGCTGGTAGCGCGTGGCACGGGTGAACGAACGCGTTGCATACGTGCGGATCTCCGAGGCGATGCGCAACTCGGCGAGCATCGCGAACGCGCGACGCGCCGCGGCCGACGAGCCGAGATCGAGATGGAGACCGATCGCCCCACGACCCATGAGGTGAACGACGCCAGCCGTGTGGAAGAGCGCCGACAGCTCCGCGAGCCGGTCGCACCGCCGGGTGGGAGCGATCGCCGCGAGCTCGGCGCGCACGTCCGCGGCAAGCGAGCCGGAGCTCACAGAGTGACGCCCTCGAGCGCCAGCAGCCTTCGCTTGAGAGCCGGACCTGCTGCGCCGTAGCCTCCGATCCCGTCCGCCGCCACGACCCGGTGGCACGGGATGATGAGCGAGAACCGGTTCTCTGCGCAGAACGACCCCGCCGCCCGTGGCGCCCGCGGTCGGCCTGCGAGCGCCGCCAGCTCGCCGTAGGAGACGACCTCCCCCCAGGGGATCGACCGCGCCGCGAGCGCGAGCTCCCGCTGGAGGGGGGTCGCCCAGTCGAGGTCGATGGGGATCCCGTCGTAGGCCGTCGGCACGCCCGCGAGGTGCCCGGCGATCCGTCGGCACAGATCCGGCACGAGCACGGCGCCGACCCGCGACGGACCCGGGGGTATCGTTCGTGCTGGGAGGCCCGCTCCCCCGTCGGGGGGCGCCACGGAGGCCATGGCTCGTGCTGCTCGTGTCCCCACCGCCTTCCCAGAGGCGGCCCGGAGCGCCTCCGAGGCGAGCTCGTGCTGCACGATCACGCCGTCGCGCACCCAGATCTCGCCGACCCCCCAACCGGCCACGTCGTAGGGGTAACGCATCACGTGCACGCTTTCGAGAATACAATCGGCCGATGAGCGCCCCCGGCATCTTCCGCCCCCCGTCCGCCGTCAACGAGCCGATCCTCGCGTACGCACCGGGGTCGCCCGAGCGGGCCGACGCTGCAGGCGCGCCTCGCCTCCATGGCCGAGGAGCGCGTGCACATTCCGATGGTGATCGGAGGGGAGCGAGTCGAGACGGGCACGACGTTCGAGGCCGTGATGCCACATCGTCGCACCCACGTCCTCGCGGACGTCGAGCGCGGCAGCGCTGCGGAGATCGAGCGAGCGATTGCAGCGGCCCGTGCCGCGCACCCTGCCTGGTCGCGCACACCGTGGCACGAGCGCGTAGCCGTCTTTCTCCGGGCGGCCGAGCTGCTCGCAGGCCCGTGGCGCTCGACGATCAACGCGGCCACGATGCTCAACCAGTCGAAGACGGCTTTTCAGGCGGAGATCGACGCGGCGTGCGAGTCGATCGACTTCCTCCGGTTCAACGCCGAGTACCTCGTCCGGATCTACGAGGAGCAGCCGGTCTCCTCCCAAGGAGTCTGGAACCGGATGGAGTACCGCGCCCTCGAGGGGTTCGTGTTCGCCATCAGCCCGTTCAACTTCACCGCGATCGGCGCCAACCTGACCACCTCCCCCGCGCTCATGGGAAACACCGTCGTCTGGAAGCCTGCGTCGACGCAGGCGCTCTCGGCCTGGATCACGATGCGCGTCCTCGAGGAGGCCGGCCTGCCGCCCGGCGTGATCAACCTCGTCTTCGGCCCGGGCGCCGAGATGGGTGCCGCGGCCCTCGCGAGCCCCGAGCTCGCGGGTGTCCACTTCACCGGTTCGACCGGTGTCTTCCACTCGATCTGGAACACGATCGGCGGCAACATCGGCGGCTACCGCAACTATCCGCGGATCGTCGGAGAGACCGGCGGGAAGGACTTCATTCTCGCGCATCCGTCCGCCGACCCGAGCGCCGTCGCCGCAGCCATCGTCCGCGGGTCCTTCGAGTATCAGGGCCAGAAGTGCTCCGCATCGTCGCGCCTCTACATCCCCTCGAACCTCTGGGGCGGAGTCCGGGACATCCTGGAGCGCGAGGTTCCCACGATCGGGGTCGGCGACGTCAGCGACTTCACGAACTTCATGGGTGCGGTGATCGACGGGTCCGCGTTCGAGACCCAGCGAGACGCGATCGCCGAGGCAAGGGCAGCGGGCGCAGAGATCGTGACGGGCGGCGGAACCGACGACAGCGAGGGATGGTTCGTCGAGCCGACCGTGATCAAGACGGACGACCCGGGATTCCGCCTGCTGCGGGACGAGCTCTTCGGCCCGGTGGTCACGGCATTCGTGTACGACGAGTCGAAGTGGCGAGAGACGCTCGGCCTCGTCGACTCGACGAGTGCCTACGCGCTCACCGGTGCGGTCTTCTCCAACGACCGGTACGCGATCGACGAGGCGCACGAGTCCCTCCGCTACGCCGCCGGAAACTTCTACGTCAACGACAAGCCCACCGGCGCTGTCGTCGGACAGCAACCGTTCGGCGGCGCGCGCGCGTCGGGCACGAACGACAAGGCGGGCTCGATGTGGAATCTGATCCGCTGGGTGAGCCCGCGGACGATCAAGGAGACCCTCGTCTCACCGGTCGACTACCGCTACCCGTTCCTGCAGCCGGACGAATGACACGGGTCGCGCCCGGTCTCGCGCTTGCGGGGATCGGCGTCGCACTCTCGCTCGGCGCCCACCGGGCGATACCCGAGCTCCCCCCGCTCGTGCTCTGCGTCGGGTTGGGCATCCTCCTCGCGAACGTTGCTCGCGTGCCCGCCTCCGCCGTAGCCGGCCTTCGGGTCGCCGGTGGCCCCGTGCTCAAGCTCGGAGTCGTTCTGCTCGGGCTCGACCTCGTCTTCCCCGACGTGCTCGCGCTCGGGCTCCGTGCCTTCCTGGTGGTCGTCGCCGTCGTCGCCGTCACGTTCTTCGGGACGCGGTGGGCGGGCAGGCTGCTCGGCATCTCCGACAACCTCTCGCTCCTCGTCGCAACCGGGTTTTCGATCTGTGGCGTCTCCGCGATCGCGGCGGCCAACGGCGTCGTCGATGCGGACGAGGACGAGGTCGCGTTCTCGGTCGCCCTCGTGACACTGTGTGGAACGCTCGCGATCGTCACGCTCCCTCCGCTGCAGAGCGCGCTCGGGCTCGACGACGAGCAGTTCGGCGCCTGGGTCGGTGCGAGCGTCCACGATGTCGCGCAGGTCGTCGCAACGTCGTCGACGGCCGGCAGCGTCGCCCTAGCGACGGCGATCGTCGTGAAGCTGACCCGCGTCATGCTGCTTGCGCCGCTGATCGCGGGGATCGCGGTCAGCCACCGACGCGGAGGCGTCGACGACGGCCCACGGCCGCCGATCGTCCCTCCGTTCATCGTTGCCTTCGTCGGTATGGTCGTGATCGCGAGCGTGGGTGTCGTGCCCGATCGCCTCCTCGTGCGCATCGACGACCTGCGCACCATCCTGCTCGGGATGGCTCTGTTCGCGCTCGGGAGCCGCGTCGACGTCGGCCGGATGTGCCGGATCGGCGCTCGCCCGCTCGTGCTCGGCCTCGGCTCCTGGCTTCTCATCGCTGTCGTCGCGTATGCGGGAGTGCGGCTCGCCTGGGGATGACGGGTCGGTGACCGGAACCGGCGGCTCCTGCCGTCACAGTCGAGGGCTACCGTGAACCCGTGAGAACAGTCCTCGATGCGGTAGAGGTCTTCTGGGATTATCTGGCGTCGGTCGAGCCGCTCCCGCTCGGAGTCGCCATCTGCTGCCACATCGCGAAGACGATGTGCACGAGCCGTGCGTGGCGCAACGTGCTCGCAGCCGCCTATCCGGACGCGAGAGTGCGGTGGCTTCCGCTCTACCTCGCCTATGTCGCCGGAGTCGGGGTGAACGCCATCTTCCCGGCCAGGGCGGGCGACGTCGTCCGGCTCACGCTCGCCCATCGCGCGATTCCAGGCTCGACGTACACGACCCTGGTCGGCTCGAGCCTCGTGCTCGCGATCGTCGACATGGCGTTCGCGATCTCGCTCTTCGCCTGGGCGCTGACGCAGGGCGTGCTACCGAGCCTCGACGTGCTCCCCTCACTCCCGAGCTTCGACTTCGCCTGGTTCTTGCGCCACGAGTCGTTCTCTCAGATCCTGCTCCTCGTCATCGTCTTCGGCGCGATCGTGCTGGCCGTCTGGATCCGAGGACACGTGAGCGAGTTTCGCGAGCGCGTCCGGCAGGCGTTCACGGTCGTGCGGACGCCCGTTCGCTGGTTTCGCACGGTCGTCCTCTGGCAGGTCGGCGAATGGGCGTTGCGCCTCGCGACGATCTGGTTCATGCTCGGGGCGTTCCAGATCGACCAGTCGCTCCGCAACGTCTTCCTCGTCCAGGCCGCCGAGAGCCTCTCGACACTCGTCCCCGTCAGCCCGGGCGGTGTCGGCACCCAGCAGGCACTACTCGTCTACACCCTGCGTGGAAGCGCACCCACGCTCGGCTCTGCTCGCCTTCAGCGTCGGCATGAAGCTCACGCTGACCGCGGTGAACGTCGTCATCGGCTTCGCCGCGATCCTTCTCACGATGCGGACGCTCCGGTTTCGCCGCGCCTCCGACGCGGGCGCCCCGACCTAGGCGCCCGGGCCGGCCGTACGGTGCAGCTGGGCGTGAACGGCGCGCGCCGTCTTGGCCGGAAGCCCGGGTACCGCTTCGAGCTCCTCCTGCGAGGCGGCAAGGAAGCGATCGGCGGAGCCGAAATGACGAAGGATCGACCGACGCCGCGACGGCCCGATCCCGTCGAGTGTGTCGAAGATCGAGGCGAACGCGCGCGTGTCCCGCTTCCGCCGATGGAACGTGACGGCGAAACGATGCGCCTCGTCACGGATGCGCTGAAGCAGCTGCAGGCCCGGGTCGTGCCGGTCGAGGACGATCGGGTCGCTCCGGTCCGGGACGAACACCTCTTCCTCGCGCTTCGCGAGTGCGATGACGGCGACCCGAGGTAGCCCGGACGTCGCCTGGATCGCCTCGAGCGCCGCGGCCAGCTGACCCTTGCCACCGTCGATCACGACGAGATTCGGGACCGACGAGAAGCTCTCGTCGAATCGGTTCGCGTCCGCGCCGTCGCGCAACCGTGCAAACCGCCGCGCCACGACCTGGCCCATCGAGGCGAAATCGTCCTGACCCTCCAGGCCCCGTACCGCGAACGATCGGTAGTGCGCCTTCTTCGGCTGCGCGTCGACGAAGACGGCGAGCGACGCGACGATGTCCCGTCCCTGCAGATTCGAGATGTCGAAGCACTCGATTCGCACCGGAAGGCTCTCGAGGTTGAGGTTCTCGCGCAGGCTCTCGAGCGCCTCGATCCGGCGCAGCCGCTTCTGCTCGGCCGCCGTCGTCTCGTGCGCGAGCGCGAGCTGCGCGTTCTCGGCGGCGAGCTCGGCGAGGCGTCGCTTCTCGCCACGCACGGGCGCGCGGACCTCGACCGTGGAGCCTCGCAGCTCGGACAGGAATCCGGCGAGCGCCTCGGTGTCCGTCAGGTCCGTCGGGACGATCAGCTGCGGGGGGACGCTCGGCGCCGCCGTGTAGTACTCGAGGCAGAACCCTTCCAGGATCGTCTCCCGGTCCTGGCCGTCGACGTTCTCCAGGTGGAAGGCGTACCGGTCGATGAGCTTGCCGTCACGCAGCGGGAACAGCTGGACCGCGGCACGGTCGCCCTCCACTGCGAGACCGATCACGTCGATCGTGCCGACTTCGCGGCGGTCGGCCCCCTGCCGCTCGGCCAGGCTCCTGATCGCGAAGAGGCGGTTTCGGTACCGCGTCGCGTCCTCGAATCGCTCGTCTGCCGAGGCGTCGCGCATCCTTTCCTCCAGTGAGCGAACGATCGACCGGGTGTCGCCGGAGAGGAACGCGATCACCGCATCGATTTGCTCGCGGTAGGCCTCTTTGGAGATCGCCCCGATGCACGGGGCCGTGCACCGCTCGATATGGAAGTCGAGACACGGGATACCACTGTGCCGGCCCGGCTTCGGCCCTTCGCAGGGCCGGAACTGGAACACGCGGTTCAGGACATCGAGCGTCTCGCGCACCTTCTTCGCGTTCGCGAACGGACCGAAGTACACGGTTCCGCGTCGGTGACGCTCTCGTGTGAACATGACCCGGGGATACTCGTCCGCAACCGTGACCGCGATGTACGGAAACGACTTGTCGTCGCGGAGGCGGACGTTGAACGGTGGCCGGTGGCGCTTGACGAGGTTCTGCTCGAGGTGTAACGCCTCGGCCTCCGTGGAGGTCACGATCACTTCGATGCGAGCTATGCGATCGACCATTCGCTCGATCCCGAGCCGACCGTCGCCGCGGTTGAAATAGCTCCGCACGCGCGCCCGCAGTGACTTCGCCTTGCCGATGTAGAGGATCTCGTCTCCGGCGTCACGGAAGAGGTAGACCCCCGAGCCACGGGGAAGGGCCTCGAGCTGCTCGCGAACGGATTCGGGCACGTTGGCTAGCGTATCCATCGCATGTTCCGTCGCCTCCTCGTGCTCGCCGTCCTCCTCGCTCTCGGCGTCGTCTCGGCCTCCGTCGCTCGTGCGGGTGGCCCGACGATGGCGTTCGGGGCCGCCGAGGACGTCGTCCGCGCGCCGGATCTCGTGTCGGCGAAGTCGAGGATGACGCTGTTTCGCCTTGCGGGCTTCTCATCCATCCGTGTCACGTCCCAGTGGCTGCCGGGCCAGGTCGCGCCGACCGAGAGCGAGTTGACGATCCTGCGCAACGTCGTTGCCGCCGCACAGCTGTCCGGGATCGACATCTATCTCACCGTGTATCCACCGGGCTCGCGCTCCACGCCCCTCACGCCCGAGGCGCGGGAGGAGTTCGCCGCCTACCTCACCGTGCTCGTCGGACAGCTTCCCTCGATCCACGACGTGATCATCGGGAATGAGCCCAACCTCAACCGGTTCTGGCTGCCGCAGTTCAACCCTGATGGGACGAACGCCGCGTCGCCGGCGTACCTGGCGCTCCTCGCGCGCGCCTACGATGCGATCAAGGCCGTCGACCCGAGCACCCGCGTCTGGGGTGGCGCGCTCGCACCACGCGGGAACGACCGTGCCGGAACGATTCGCGATACGCACTCCCCGGTCGTGTTCCTCAGGGACATGGGCGCTGCCTACCGCGCGAGCGGCCGCACGCTTCCGGTCATGGACGGGCTCGCGTTCCATCCCTACGCCGATTCGTCGGGCCAGGATCCCGGGACGCCGCATCCGAAGTCGAACACGATCGGACTCGGCGACTACGACCGCCTGATCCAGACGCTTGCGGCGGCGTTCGACGGCACGGCGCAGGCAGGGTCGTCGCTGCCGATCCTCTACGACGAGTTCGGCGTCGAATCGAAGATCCCCGCAGGCAAGGCGAAGGCTTACACCGGTACGGAGCCGACGACCACCCATCCCGTCGACGAATCGACCCAGGGTCAGTTCTACGGCCGCGCGCTGCAGCTCGCCTTCTGTCAGCCCAACGTCGTCGGCGTCCTCCTCTTCCACTCCCAGGACGAGACCGCGCTCGCGAGCTGGCAATCGGGCGTCTACTACGCGGACGGCACGCCGAAGACCAGCCTCTACGCCGTGCAGGACGCACTGGCGCGGGCGCGCGGGGGCTCGATCGCGCGCTGCGAGGGACTGGGCCTGACCGTCACCTCGAAGTCGGTTCGATTCCCGACCGGGACCGACCTCCGTCGCGGATCGCGCACGGTGAGGTTCCGCTGCTCGCTCGACTGCGCCTGGGAGCTGCGTGCGACCGGTGTCGGGAAGCGCGATCTCAGGGCGCGGATCACGGGGTACGGCCGCGCCGGCAGCCCGCTCGTGGCGTCGCTCAAGGGCCGCAAGCTGGGCCGGGGAACCATCGTCCTCTCTTTGACGACGACCCACCCCGTCAATCCCGGCCAACCACGGACGCGAGAAAGCCCGCCGCTACGGCTCCCCTGAGTACGATGTGCACATGAGCGAGAAGGAGCAGGCATACGAGCGGATCGAGAGCGTCCAGGTCGGCCAGTACGTCTCCTATCGCTTCTTCAAGGTCGATCCCGCCTGGCGCCGGCTGCCGGCCGACGAGCGCGACGCCGGCAAGGATGCCTTCGCCGAGGTCGTCGAGGAATGGAGCGGCCGCATGGAAGGCCTGCGCGCCTACAACGTCTCCGGGATCCGGCCGGAGGCCGACTTCTTCCTCTGGCAGATCACGGAGCGCTACGAGGACCTCCTCGAGCTCGGCGCCGCCCTCAACGGCACGCCACTCGCGGGATGGCTGACGACGCCGTACTCGTACCTCGCAACCACGAAGCCATCGGTCTATACCGACAAGAAGCGAATCCGCCAGGGCCGGGTCATCCCGCGTGAGGCGCCGTACCTCGTCGTCTACCCGTTCGTCAAGAAGCGCCCGTGGTACTTCCTCTCGTTCGAGGAGCGCGCCGACGCGATGCGACAGCACGCCGTCGTCGGCGGCAAGTTCGTCACGGTCACGAACCACACGACCTACTCGTTCGGGATCGACGACCAGGAGTTCATGCCGGCCTTCGAGTGCGAGGAGCCAGCCGACTTCATGCACCTCATGATGACGCTCCGCGAGACGGAGGCATCACGCTGGACGGAGCAGGACACGCCGATCTTCGTCGGGGCGCTGGCGCCGGTGCGAGCCGTCCTCGCCGCGCTCGACGGGACCGCCGCACACGTCGCCGCAGGCTGACTCAGGCGTAGCTGTGCTCGCCGCGCCAGGTGCGGACGACCGCCCATGCGCAGCAGCCGAGCACGACGAAGAACGCGATGGCGTCCCCACCCATCGGCGAAAGCCCCACGGCGGCGCCGATGTCGACGACCGCGAGCCCGATCGCCGTGTAGAACACGCGGCGCGACCGCTCCGACCATGCCTCGAGGTCGCCGCGCCGCTCGCGCCAGACGAGGAAGAGGAAGAACGCGATCGCGAGGAAGAACCCGATCCGTAGCAGGCCGCCTGCCGCCGCAAGGACGGGCTCGAGTGACAGCACGACGATGACCAGTGCGACGAGCGCGACGAGCGCGAGCCCACGGACGGTTCGATTCTCGAACAGCTGCCTCATGTTCCCGTCATGGTGCCACGAACACCGAGCGCTGCGGCGACGAGGGCGGAGACGGCGAACCACAGCAGTCGTCTGCGGGGATCGGCGGGCGCGTAGAACCACGGGGAGAGAACGACGCCGAGGGCTACGGCCCCGTAGACGTAATGCAGGTCATCGCTCGCCCGGTAGTTCCCGGAGAGCAGCAGCAATCCGAGTGCGGCCTGGGCGACGAGCAACGTCTGCGGCAGCGCCAGGAGGTGAATGGCGGCGCCGCTGAGAAGGGCGCCGCGGCGGTAGGCGACGAGCCCGTAGACGCCGGCGACCAGGCACCCTGCGATGACGGCATATGCGAGATAGCGATGGGCCTCGACCACGTCACGAGCCTACGCGCTTCCGGCCGACCACGGCGGCCGTCACGGCCCTGGAGCGGCGAGCGGCATGGGGCGACGATCGCCGACGTCCGGTACCCTCGGCCCTGAAGCGGCCCTCGCAGAGCACCCGTCTTCCGGAGGTACCGACCCGTGCCCGACCCAGGATCCACCGCTCCCGACTTCACACTCACCTCGGACGCGGGCGAGCAGATCTCGCTCAGCTCGTTCCGCGGCGTGCCCGTCGTGCTCTACTTCTACCCCAGGGACGACACGCCCGGCTGTACCGTTCAGGCGTGCGGCATCCGCGACGCGTGGGGGCAGTTCGAGCGAGCGGGCGCGGTGGTCCTCGGCGTGAGCACAGACAGCGCCGAGTCGCACGCGGCCTTCAGGAAGAAGTACGACCTACCGTTCACCCTGCTCGCCGACACGGAGCACGCCGTCGCTGACGCCTACGGGGTGTGGGGTGAGAAGAGCGTACGGCGACCGGACCTACCTGGGCATCGAGCGGTCGACCTTCGTGATCGGCGGCGACGGGCTCGTGATCGCCGCGATGCGCGCCGTCGATCCCACAGCGCACGCGGACGACGTTCTCGCGGCCCTCGCGGGGTAACCGGCCAGACGCCGAGGCCGACGCATGCAGAGGCCGACCCGGGCCTCTGTCGTGCATGCGGATGAGAGGACTTGAACCTCCACGTCCTTACGGACACACGGACCTGAACCGTGCGCGTCTACCAATTCCGCCACATCCGCGCTGGTCGATTCTAGCCGCCCGTGTCGGTTCGGGCATGCTGCACGGAAACCACGACGCACGAACGACGTCACAATCAACATGATCCGCCTTCTCGGAGCCCTCTCAGCCTGCGCGCTAGCCGTCCTCCCGACCACGGGTGGAACGCTGCAGGCCGCTCACGAGCCCGGGGACCTGCGGGAGGTCGTCGTCACGCTCACCTCTCCTCCACTCGCCGGTGACGACGGCAGCGCGCACCGTGCTCTCGTCGATCGCGAGCAAGCGACCTTTGCCAGACGACCTTCACGAGGCAATTCCCGGTGCCAGCATCCACTGGCGCTATCGCGTGGTACTCAACGGCGCCGCTGTCGTCGTGCCGGAGCGATCGCTCCCGGTGCTCGAGCGGATTCCCGGCGTCGAGACCGTCGACGCCGGAACCTCGTATGCCGTCGCTTCCGTCTCGACGACCGCCGCAGCCGACGCGGCGCGCCGCTGGCAGGCCGGCCTGCCGAACGGTGGCGACGGGGTGAAGATCGCGATCATCGACGACGGCGTCGATCAGCGTCACCCGTACCTGTCGCCGGCGGGCTACACGATGCCGCCCGGCTTTCCCAAGGGGCAGGCGTCGTACACGACGGCGAAGGTGATCGTGGCACGTGCGTTCGCGCCCGCGTCCACGACCTGGCGGTTCGCGCATTCACCCTTCGACCCGGAGCAGTCGCAGCACGGAACCCACGTCGCCGGCATCGCCGCGGGGAACGCGGGCACGGACGCGGGCTCGACGACGATTGCAGGGGTCGCGCCGCGGGCGTACATCGGAAACTACAAGGCGCTCTCCGTCCCGACCGACGCTGACGTCGGCCTCGACGGGAACGCTGCGGAGATCGTCGCTGCGATAGAGGCCGCCGTCGCCGACGGCATGGACGTGATCAACCTCTCGCTCGGCGAGCCGGAGGTCGAGCCGACACGCGATCTCGTCGCGCTGGCGCTCGATGGCGCCGCGCGGGCCGGCGTCGTTCCGGTCGTCGCGGCAGGAAACGACTTCGACGAGTTCGGTAAGGGATCCCTTTCCTCGCCCGGCACCTCGGCGCTCGCGATCACCGTGGCCGCCGTCACCTTGCCGGACACGAAGGGCCGCAGCACGCTGGCCGATTTCAGCGGCGCCGGCCCGTCCGCCCTGTCGCTCCGCCTCAAGCCGGACGTGAGCGCTCCCGGCGTCTCGATTCTCTCCTCCCTTCCCGGAGGTCGATACAGTGCCTGGTCGGGAACGTCGATGGCGAGCCCCCAGGTGGCAGGTGCGGCCGCCCTGCTCCGCGAGCGACATCCCGATTGGCCGGTCGCCCTCCTCAAAGCCGCCCTGATCGGCTCGGGAAGCCCTGTGCTTCGTGGACGGCGGGCAGGCTCCACCGACCCGTGGCGGGGGCGGCCTGATCGCTCCGACGCGCGCCGACTCTCCCCTGATCGCTCCGCAGCCCGCCTCGCTCTCGTTCGGCCTCGTCCGACCCGGCGCGAGCGTCCCCGTCGAGGTGACCGTGGCCGACGCAGGCTCCGGGAGCGGACAGTGGGAGGTCGCGATGGAGACGGTCGACGCGGCCCAGGGAGCATCGCTCGCCCTTCCAACGACCGTTCTGGTTCCCGGCACGCTCCGGGTCACTGCATCCGTCGATCCCGGAGCGGCCGATGCCGATTTCTCGGGGTTCATCCGTCTCACACGGGGCCTGGAGGTGCGGCGCATCCCGTTCTGGCTCCACGTCTCGAGGCCGGCGCTGTCGGACGCGAAGCCCGCGCGCCTCCGTCGGCCGGGGATCACGTCCGGCAACACCAGTGGCAAGCCCTCGCGCGTGGCGCGCTACCGCTATCCCGACGTGCCCGCGAGCGGCCCTGTCAGCTCTGTTCTGCTCGGGCCGGAGCAGGTGTTCCGGTTTACCCTCACCCGGCCCGTTGCGAACTTCGGTGTGGTCATCACGCGGCGCGGCAAGCGCGTCCGCGTCGAGCCCAGGGTCGTGGCCGCCGGTGACGAGAGCCGCCTCACGGGCTACGCCGCCCTGCCGCTCTACCTGAATCCGTATCTGACGTCGTTCGGGCAGCCCGTGCTTGCTGCAGGTGCGCTCCGACCGCAGCCCGGCACCTACGACGTCGTCTTCGACAGCCGCAGCGCGGCCGGGGCCGGAGCGTTCGCATTCCGCTTCTGGGTCGACGACACGCGGCCGCCGGTCGCGAAGCTGGTGGGGTCGCGCGTACGTCGCGGCGCTCCGATCCTGGTACGGGTGACGGACGCCGGAGCGGGCGTCGACCCGCACACGGCCTCGGCGACCGTCGACGGAAAGGAGCAGCGTACGACCTGGGCGCGAGGCACACTCCGTATCTCGACGGAAGGACTCTACCCCGGCAGCCACAGGCTGCACGTACAGATCTCCGACTACCAGGAATCCCGGAACACGGAGAACGTGCCTCCGATCCTGCCGAACACGCGCGTGGTCGACGCGACGATCGTCGTTCGGTGAGCGGCGCGATCGCGGCGCGCTGGGCGCTCGCGTCAGCGGGGGGTCTCGCGCTCCTCGGTCGTCGGCAGCGCGTCGAGGTCGGCGTGGACACTTCGGACGAACTCGTCGTCGTCGCTCGTGATCACCGTGAGCTTCGCCTTGCGCTTCTCGCGTGCTCGCAGGCGCCGCGCGTCCGCGCCGGCGAGACGCTCGAACCTCGGCCACTCCGCGGCGACAACGACACCGATGCCGATCGCGAGTAGCACGATCCAGGGCCAGGTCACAGGATCCATTGTACCGCCGTCAGCCGCCTCCTACCCGCCTCCGACCCAGATCTCCATCGGAAGCCCTGCGAGCGGCACTCCGCCCTCACGGGTCACGAGCCACGTGTCCTGCATGTAGAGGCAGTCCTCGCCGTTCGCGGCGATCGCATGCGGGTGCATGGAGAGCACCATGTTCTCCTTCAGCTCGACGTCCGAGCCCTCTCCGATCTTCGGGAACTCGATCATCGTCATGCCGATCGAGTGGCCGGTGACGTGACCGAGGTGGTAGCCGCGGTCCGCGAACCCGCGCGAGACGGCGACGTGGACGTCGTGGCACGTGGCACCGGCCCGCATCGCTGTCCTCGCCGCGTCGAAGTACTCGAGGTACCCCTCCATCATGCGCTCCGTCTCGTCCGACGGTGTCGTGTCGGCAGCGCGGACGGCACGCGAGACCTCGACCCAGTGCATGCCCGGACCGGCGACCTCGAGCGACGGCAGCACGAACTTTCCGAGCACCTCGGTCGACCGTGCGATCTTGAACTCGGGTCGTGCGAACGTGTCGGTGCCGGTGAGCACCATGTTCATCGTCAGGCGGCCACACCCCTCCGCGACGAACCATTCCTCGGCGGCGGCCATCACCTCGGCCGCCGTCTTCCCCGGCGCGTACGCCCCTGCCCAGATCTCGAAGCCGCGGGTGTTGATCCGGACGGAGTCGCGCACGGACTCGAGCTCGGCCTCGCTCTTGACGGCCCGGGCGAGATCGAACTCGACGTCGAAGGAGACGAGGTCGACGCCGGCGAGCGCCTGGTAGTCGCGCACGGTCATGATGAAGTCGAGGCCGTACACGCCGACCCGCTTCCAGGCGCCGTCCGCCGCGCGACCGGCGATCAGCTCTCCCGGGCAGGAGTGGAAGACCTGCTCGAGCGGCGTCATCCCGTGCTCGCCGACGTAGCGCGCCTCGGTCGGGAAGACGACGTACGGGTCTCCGTCGCGCGGCAGCACGACGTACGCGTAGCGATGCACGATCTGAAAGCCCGACATGTAGGTGACCGCGCCCTCGAACCCGCTGTACTCGTTGCCGGAGACGATCAGGGCGTCGAGCCCGTGCTCTTCCATGGCAGCTCGCATGTTCGCGTGCCGGCGCTCGAGCTCGACCGCTAGGTCCATGATGCCTCAACTCCTTTGATCAGCGTGGTGATGGTGTCCTGCAAGGGTGTGGGAACGCCGAGCTCCCTTCCGAAGCGGGCAATACCTCCGTTGAGGTAATCGATCTCCGTCGGGCGTCGCGCCTCGACATCCTGGAGCATCGACGCCTTGTGCCCGTACGCAACGTCCGGCCTCGCCGCGTGATCGATCAGCTCCTCCGGATCGGCGTCGAGGGTGATTCCCTGCGCGCTGGCAACGGCCTTGCCCTCGTCGATGAGCCCGGACACGAGCGCCCTGAGATCGGGGCGCTCGCAGACGCGCCCGTGGGTGAGCCCCGTCAGTGCCCCGATCGGGTTCGACGCGGCGTTGAAGATGACCTTTCGCCACTGCGCCGGGCGTGCATCGGGGACGGCCGTCGTCGGCATGCCGCCGCGTGTGCAGGCGTCAGCGAGCGTCGCCACCTCCTCGTCGGAGGCGGGCGCCGGCTCGAAGGGCGAGAGCGTCGTCTCACCCTTCACGTCCCACTGCACGTGCCCCGGCTCGAGAACCTTCCCGGCGGGGAATGTCGTTCCCCGGATGACCCGCTGGACGTGACGCGCGAGTGTCTCCTCGTTGCCGACGCCGTTCATGACCGATGCGACCGCACCTCGGGCGAACGCGTGCGCGGTTGCCCGGAGCGCCGAGTCGGCGTGCATGGCCTTCGTGGCGACGATCCCGAAGTCGCAGGCCGGCAGCGCCTCCGGGTCGCTCGTCGCGCGGAGGCGCGCGTGCACGGCACCGGCTCCCGAGAGCGTGAGGCCGTCCGCCTCGATCGCGTCGACGTGGGCCTGGTTCAGGTCGAACGCCCAGACCTCGACGTCGTCCAGCGTGGCGAGGTTCGCGGCGAACAGCGAGCCGACGGCACCGCAACCGACGATGCAAATTCTCATGAGGGGGTCTCTTTCGGAGTCGGTGGAGCCGGACGACGGAGGCGCGGGAGCCGGAACTCCCGGCCGCCGGTGATGCCGCCGGGCCGGAGGATGAGGACGAGCGCCATCAGGGCGCCGACGATCACGAGGCGTGTCCCGGCGGGGAGATCGATGGTGAGGCCGCCGACCGTGAGCCCGTTCTCCGCCTCCGCCAGGATCGAGTCGAGCCCGCTGACCGCGAGCGCGCCGACGACGGCTCCCCAGAGGCTCGTCATGCCGCCGATCACGAGCATTGCGAGGGTGATGAACGTGAGATCGAGGTAGACGGTCTCGGAGTTGATCGGGAGAAGGTGGACGTAGAGGCCGCCTGCGAAGCCTGCGAGAACACCGGAGAGCGTGAATGCGACGAGTCGCTGCTGGTAGACCGAGACGCCGACGGCGCGGGCAGCCGCCGGATCCTCGCGTGACGCGCGCAGGAGTCGCCCGAAGCGGCTCGACTGATAGCCGAACGCAACCCCGATGACGAGGAGCGCACCGATCGCCGCCTGGAGGAGATCGGTCGTCTCCGGCACGGACGAGAACGTGTTCGTGCCCGGCCCGATCTTCTCGTAGTAGCGCAGGAGGTTGTGGGTGATCTCGAGAACGCCGAAGGTCGCGATGCCGGCCGCCAGGCCGTTGAGCCTCATGAGGGGAAGCCCGACGAGCAGCGCGTAGACCCCGCCGACCGCCGCCGCAGCCGCAAGGGACGGAATGTTCCCGACCGTGTGGTCGCGAAGAACCGGGAACAGGTATTGCATGATCGCTGGCTTCTCGGAAACGGGCACGGAGAGCACACCGGCCGTCCACGCGCCGACGGCGACGAAGCTGATGTGCCCGAACGAGACGACGCCCGAGTTCCCCACGAACGCGTAGATCGAGACCACGATCGCCACAGCGACGAGGGCGTTGATGAAGTAGATCTCGGTCGAGTTCGACGCGACGCTCCCGAGCAGCGCGGCGATGACCACGAGCCCGACGGGCCCCGCGAGCTGGGTGACACGTCCGTCCGCTCATACGCGCTCCACCGGTCCGTGACCGCGCGAGAACAGCCCGTTCGGTCGCACGAGCAACACGAGGATCACGAGACCGAACAGGAACGACGGCAGGTACTGGCTCTGGTCCGAGGGCAGAGCGCCGCCGAGGATCCCCGAGACGAACCCGATTGCGAACCCGCCGAGTGTCGCGCTCAGCAGGCGGTTCATCCCGCCGACGACGACGCCCGCGAGCACGACGATCGTGTCCCGGAGCGCGAAGTCGGGTGTGACGAGCGGGTTCTGGACAGTGAGGATGACGCTCACGGTCGCGGCGAGCAGCGCCGAGATCAGCACTGCCGACCCGATGACGCGATCGGCGCGGACGCCGAGGAGGCGCGACGTGCGGAAGTCCATGGCAGCCGCCCGCATGTGGAGCCCCAAGGTCGTGCGCTCGAGCAGGACGACGAGCGACAGAAGGCACACGCCCGCAACGACGATCGCGACGATCGTGATCTTCCGGATGTCGACGTCGCCGACGGTGACGGGCCGGTTGAGGTACCCGAGCGACGACGCCGCTTTCCCGAGAGGGCCGAACGCGAGCAGCGCGATGCTCTGGAGCAGGAACGCAACCGCGAAGGTCGCGACGAGCATCACCGCCGGTGACTGGGCCCTGAGCGGCCGGAAGACGACGAGATCCATCACGATCGAGAGCGCGATCACGACCCCGAAGCAGAACGCGATACCCGACGACGAGAGGCAGGTCCCACTCCGACGCGAAGGCGAGGGCGTAGGCACCGGCCATCACGAGCTGTCCGTACGCGAAGTTGACGAGTCGCAGGACTCCGAAAACGAGCCCGATCCCCACCGCCATCAAGGCGTACACGGCCCCGAGGCCGACCGCATCGACGACCACCTGCCAGCTGATGCTGAGAAACGCGAGGGTCATGAGAGGTAGGCGGCCACCATCTTGTCGGTGTCGCCGGCGTCGGCCGGCGTCATCGTGAGGCGGAGCTCTCCGTTCGCGATGACATACGTGCGGTCGGCGAGCGACACCGTCCTCTGGGCGCGCTGCTCGACGAGGAGGACCGTGAGGCCCTGTTCCCGCACGCGGGCCAAAGCCGAGAAGACGACGTCGACGACCGTCGGCGAAAGACCGAGTGAGGGCTCGTCGAGCAGGAGGACATCGGGGCGGGCGACGAGCGCCCGTGCGATCGCGAGCTGCTGCTGCTGGCCCCCGGACAGCGCGCCGGCGTGGCGCGAGCGGAACTCCTTCACGATCGGGAAGAGCTCGAAGACCGCGTCCGTGTCGGCATCGACCCCCTCCCCCGGCGGCGGGCGGCGTACCCGAGCCGCAGGTTCTCCTCGACCGTCAGCTCGGCGAAGATCCTCCGGCCTTCTGGCACGAGGGCGATCCCGCTGCGCGCGACATCCTCGGGCTTGCGGCCGAGCAGCGACCGTGCCGGCGAGCTCGATGCTTCCGGCCCGAGGGCGCGACGAGCCCCATGATCGCGTTCAGCGTCGTCGACTTTCCGGCACCGTTCGGCCCGATCAACCCGACGATCTCGCCCCTGCCGACCTCGAACGAGAGGTTGCGCACAGCCGCGATCCCGCCGTAGGCGACGTCGAGGCCGATGACCGACAACATCGCCTCGCTCATGCGTCCGCCTCCTCGTGCACCGCGCTCTCGCCGAGGTACGCGGCGACGACGTCGAGGTTCTCGCGGATCTCGACGGGCGTGCCCTCTGCGAGGGTGCGCCCCTGGTCGAGGACGACGAGCCGATCGCACACCTCCATGATCAGCGCCATGTTGTGATCGATCAGGAGCACGCCTGCATCGTGGTCGTCCCGAACCGAGCGGACGACGGCGGCGAACTCCGGCACCTCCGCCTCCGGCAGGCCGGCGGCGGGCTCGTCCATGAGCACGAAGACAGGTGCCGTGGCGAGCGCGCGGGCGACGCCGAGCCTGCGCTCGTCTCCGTGGGGCAGCGCGCCTGCAGGAGCGTCCGCGTACCGGTCGAGCCCGAGGAGGCCGAGGATCCCGGTGGCGGTCTCTCGCGCGCGTCGCGGCGACGAGCCGACGCCGAGCGCCGCGACCTCGACGTTCTCGCGGACACTGAGCTGCCGGAATGCATGTGAGTGCTGAAACGTCCGTGCGAGGCCGTTCCGACCCCGCCTGTGGGCACTCCACGATGTGATCGTGCGGTCGTCGAGCTCGACCCGCCCGGACGTCGGTCGGTCGAACCCGGTGAGCACGTTGACGAGGGTGGACTTGCCGGCGCCGTTCGGTCCGATGAGGCCGACGACCTCGTGGCGGTGAATCTCGAGCGAGACGCCCTGGAGGGCGTGCACACCCTCGAAGGAGCGCGAGACGTCGGCGGCCCGGAGCACTGCTCCGGGCCGCCGATCGCCTTCGGGATGTCGACGAGCTTCGCTCAATCCGGCTAGATCTTCGGGACGACCTTCGCCGTGACCGAGCCGACGACCTTCGCGTTGTTGTTCTGGATCTTGATCACGCGGTACTGACGTCCGAACACCGAGTGGAGCGACTTCGAGAAGCTGACGCGGCCCGAGAGGGTCGGCACTTTCTTGAACTTCTCGAGCTGCGCCGCCAGCTTGGCTCCGTTCGTCGAGCCACCGGCGCGATTGATCGCGACGACGACACCGTCGATCGCGGCCGAGCCCGTCACGAACCCGCCCGTTCCGGCCTTGACCTTCTTGGCGAGCGCCGTGACGGCCTTGTTCGGATCGTCACCGAAGATCGAGGCATACGTGACGAAGTAGTAGTTCGTCACCGCCGGGTCCTTCGTGACCCAGTACGTGCCGTCGCCGGCCCACGAGTTGAGCATCGGCGTGTCGTTGTCGAGCGACCGGAGCCCCGCGAGGATCTGCGGCAAGGCGCCGAACGCACCTGCCGTCGCGGTCACGATGACGTCGGCCTGCTTGCTGTTCAGCCGCGTGATCACGTTCTGCTGGCTCGTGCTTCCGAGCGACTGGTAGCTCTCCTCCGCGACGATCTTGCCGCCGAGCTGCGTGAACCGTGCCTTGAACGCCTTGACGACGTCCTTGAAGTAGACGATCACCGTGTCCGTGGCGAGCGCCGCCGTTCTCCAGCCCTTCGCGTAGGCGTACTGCGCCATGGCGGAGCCTTCGTCCTGAGCGACGTTGCCGAACGAGAAGGCGAGGCGACCCTTGGCACCGAACCGCTTCGGCCCCATCTGATCGGTGCCGATACACGGCGCGACCGTCAGCTTGCCGGCGTTGATCGCCTCCTGGACGACGGGAGCTGCGAAGTCGACGTCACACGTCGTGAAGATGACGTCGGCCTTGGCGCCGATGAGCTTTGCGGCGCACGACTTCGCGATCGTCGGCTTGTTGCCCTGCGTGTCGCACGTGACGATCTTGAGCTTGCGGCCCTTCACGCCGCCGCGTGCGTTCACCTGGCCGACGCGGATCTGGGCTGCGGCGAGCGCGGGGCCGTCGAACGGGGCCATCGCGCCCTTCGAGTCGAACGCCCAACCGATCACGATCGGGCTTGCGGCGGCGGATGCCGACGAGGCGAGCATGGCGGCGGCCGCAACGACCACCGTGAGCAGGGCGGCGACCGCACCTGCCGTCTTTCGTGTAGCTGTCACTTCGTCCTCCTGGGTACGGGTTGACGGATCATCGCTGGCTGGTACAGGGGTCACGACCATGATTCCTCTTTGGCCTTCACGAGCCGATAGAGCGCGGTGTGAAGCGGGACGTCGACCCCGTGACGCCCCGCCTCGCGTACCAACGATCCGGTGATGAGATCGATCTCGGTGGGCCTATGTGCTTCGACGTCTTCGAGCATCGATGGATAGTGGGCGGAGCCTCGCTGGGTGGCATGGACGTTCATCGCCCACGGGTCGTCGTGCAGCGCTATCCCCGCGGCCGCGGCGACGGCCTTCCCTTCGTCGATGAGATCGTGCACCAGGTGGCCGAGGTCCGTCGGATCGGCCTCGGCCGCGAAGTGGGGATCGTGGGGGAGGCCGGTGAGTGCCGCCACGGAGTTGACGGTGGCGTTGAAGATGAGCTTCGACCATTGCGCCGGGCGGAGGTCGGGCAGCGCTTCCACCTGGAGCCCCGCGGCCCGGATCAGCGCAGCGATCTCCTCCACGATCTCGTAGGGCGTCTCCTCGTAGGGCCCGAGCCATGTCTCGGTGTCGAGGATGTACTCGACGTGTGTGTCGTCGTGCCTGGTACCGCTCATGAACGTCACCGCGGAGACGATCGGCCAGTCGCCGTATCGCCGCACGATGCCCTCGGCTCCGAGGCCGTTGAGCGTCGTCATCATCGTCGCCCCGGGGAAGTGGCCCTCGAGCGTCGCGGCAGCGGACTCGAGCCCCGGCCCTTTCGTGGCGAGAATCCCGAGATCGAAGGGCGGAATCTCGGCCGCATCGCACGATGCGAAGACCGCGGCATGGACGTTGCTTCGGCCGCTGACACGAAGCCCCTCGGCGTTGAGAGCGTCCGCGTGCTCGCGCCGTCGGGTCAGCACGCTGACCTCGGCGACCTGTGCGAGGTGGCCCGCGAAGAGGCTGCCGATCACACCGCCGCCGATCACGCACACGCGGTCGATCAACCGGCCTCGATTCTGTGACATGTCATGGGCACGTGCTGCCAGTATCCCTCCGCGTGACATGACAGTCAACCACGGTTGTCATGGGCTGCGACAGGATGATCAGCGTGCGGGAGGGCACGGTTCCACGCTCCGACGATCTCGGCGAACTCCTCGTCGGTCACGAGCCCTGCCTTTTGCGTGCCGAGGGCCTTGACGGCCGCGAGCACGGCTGCACGACGCGCCTCGGGCAGCTCGAGGCCGAGCCGCTCGGCGGCGATCCGTACTGAATCGAGCCCGCTCTTCTTCCCGAGCACGACTCCGCGCGTCGCACCGACGAGCTCGGAGCTGTACGGCTCGATCGCGGGCGGGTCGTGGAACTGCGCGGCGACCGCCCCGGACTCGCGGGTGAACAACGCGTCACCGGTAACCGCCTTCCACGACGGCAGCGGCGTTCCGGCACGGCCCTGGACGAGCTGTGACAGGGCTCGCGCCTGCGTGAGGTCGAGCCGCGTGGGGATGCCGTACAGGGCCTCCAGCGCGAGCGCGACCTCCATCAGGTCGGCGTTCCCGGCTCTCTCCCCCATGCCGTTGATCGTTCCCTGGACCCAGGTCGCACCCGCCTGGACGGCCGCGATCGCCGCCGCCGTGCCGAGGCCGAAATCGTCGTGGCCGTGCCAGTGCACCGGGATCTCGCCTCCGAGCCAGTCGACGGTCTGGCCGACGAGGAATGCGGCCGCCTCGGGCGTCGCGACCCCGATCGTGTCGACGACGACCACCTCCTGTGCGCCCGCCTCCACCGCCGTCTCGTACGCCCGCCGGTAGAAGTCGAGGTCGGCGCGCGAGGAGTCCACGCCGAAGAATGCGACCTCGATCCCGGCTCCGGCGGCGAACGAGACGGCGCTCGCGATGCGTTCCAGCATCTTCTCCCGCGACACGCCGAGCGCTGCCAGCTTGCCGTCGGAGATCGGGCTCTCGATGACAGATGCCTTCACGCCGAGCTCGACGAGCGCCTCGACGTCGGCCCGAACCGCGCGCGAGAATCCCCAGATCTCGGCGCGTAGCCCGGCTGCGATGACGAGCTCGACGGCGCGCCAGTCGTCGTCGGAGACGCGAGGAAATCCGGCCTCGATCCTGTCGATCCCGGCGGCATCGAGGGCGATCGCGATGTCGAGCTTGTCCTCGGGCGTGAGCACGACTCCGACCGACTGCTCACCGTCGCGCAGCGTCGTGTCGTAGAGACCGATCGTCCCGTGCGGCTGGGGCTCGAGCGCCTTCTCGTTGAGATCCCCGGTCCAGATCTTGCTCCGGTCGATCATGCCTGCGCGATCCCGTCCGGAAAGCTCGACAGCTTCTCTGCCCCGCCCGCGGTGATCAGGAAGTTGTCCTCGACCCGCAACCCCCCACCTTCCTCCCAGTAGCATCCTGGTTCGATTGCAAGCACCATCCCCTCGCTGACCTCTCCGCCTCCCGCCTGGTGCGCGTACGGGCGGCTCGTGCGCCCGCGCGCCGACACCGTGACAGATCGGATGCGTCGGCTGGCCCGGAAACCCGAGAGCCGCGATTCCGTCACGGATCCGCCGGTCGAGCTCGGGCAGGCTGGCACCGGGAACGCAGAACGCGACAGCGTCGTCGTAGACGCCGAGGAGGCCGGCTTCGAGCTCGCGGTAGCGGTCGGTCAGGTCTCCTGGAACGAGGTTCTTCGTGTGATCGGCACCAGTAGCCGTCGGCACAGACCCAGATCTCGAACAGAGTCGGCTCGCCCTCGACGACGACGCGGTCGGTGGTGGCCGTGAAGGTGCGGATCCCGTCCCCCGACCAGACGAGTGAGAAGCCGAGCGCGAGGTCGACCTTCCCTCCCCATCCGGTTCCCTCTCCGTGGACGAACGACAGCCACTCGGATGCCGCCTGCGCCTCGGTCATCCCGGGACGCAGGACCCCCTGGACGTGCTCCATCGCCGCGGCAGCGATCTCGTTGGCAAGCCGCATGCGCTCGATCTCCTGCGCCGTCTTCACCGTCCGTGCCTCGTTGAGGAGCGGCGTCGCGTCCTGGGCGTGCGGGAACGCGTCGAACCATGCCTTGGGGAAGGTCGTAGGCTCACCCACCATGCGGTCGGTGGCCTGTGTTCCGAGCGAAAGCTCGATCCCGACCGCCCCGTACTCCTCGGCGAGCGCCGCCGCGACCTCGAGCGCCCGCAACGACGGAGGTCGAGGATCGCGCTCGTCGTAACCGGCGAAGAACCGGAGCTCTTCCGTCCACGCCATGTGCGCCGCATCGGCCCGCGACGGCTCGAGGCAGATGAGCACCGGCTCGCCTTCGGCCGGGAAGACGACGGCGTCGTACCCCTTCATCCCCCAGAAGTTGGTCAGGTAGAGGACGTTGTCGGGTGCGCGCACGACGAGCGCCTCGACGCCCGCGATCGCGCATCAGCGTACGGACGCGATCGAGCTTCGCGTCGTCCCGCGGCCACTGCACGCTAGCGGTCGTCCTCGCTCAGACACCTTCGCCCCAGGGTCGAACCCGCGGCAACGGCGGTGTCCCGTGCCCCTCCTCCCAGGAGATGATCGGGGTGCGGAGCACGCCGATGCGCTCGATCTCGGCCTCGACCAGTCACCGGGCTTCAGATAGAGGAGTGCCCGCTCCTCCGGTGACTTGAATCCGGCGACGCCCGCGACCGTTCCGGTCGAGAGCACGTCGCCCGCCGAGTACCCGAGCCCCGAGAAGTTGGAGAGGATCTCGGGGATCGTGACGGACATGTTGCCGGAGTGCGACTGCTGTCGCACCTCCCCGTTGACGCGGAGCTCCATTCTCAGGTCGCGCCGGGTCCGGCACCTCGTCCGGCGTCACGATCCACGGGCCGAGCGGGCAGAAGGTGTCGATCGCCTTGCAGAACGAGAAGACGCCGGAGCGCATCTCGCCGCGCTGAATGTCCCGGGCAGTGAGGTCGTTGAAGATCACGTAGCCGCCGATGTAGTCCGCCGCCTCCTCGGGCGTGAACCACTTGCCGGCCTTCTTCAGGACGACGGCGAGCTCGAGCTCGTAGTCGAGCTCCTCGGTCAGATGCTCGGGGTAGATGACCGGTTCGTCGGGCCCGACGATGGCGTCGACGTTCTGGAAGAAGTTGATCCACGGCGCGATGTCGTGCGACCAGTTGACGTTCTCCGACTCGGTCTTGTGCTCGCGGAAGTTCCCGGCCGTGTGGAAGAACTTCTTCGGGACGATCGGCGCCCGCAGCCGCGTGTCCGCGAGCGCGACCCGTTCACCCGTCTCGTCCGCGCCACCGCGCTCGAAGTAGGCACGCATCGTGGGGACGTCGAGGACCGCGATCTCCGTGCCGTCGAGCACGCCGACCCGACCCTCCCCTTCACCGAACGTCACCAGCTTCACGCGATTTCCGCCCTCTCTCTCGATTGTTCGTTGTGATTCAACACGTTGTTCGCCTCACGCGACACCACAGACCCGCATCGCGACTCGTGCGTACGTCTCGGCAGTGCGCACGAGCCCTTCGATCTCGAGGTTCTCGCCCTTCTCGACGTCCATCAAGCCCGTCGAGGTGCCGTAGTTGACCGTCGGGATCCCGTAACGCGTCAACGCCGAGGCGTCGGAGAACCACCTCGTCACGTCCCGGCCCGGGATCTCGCCGAACACCTCCTCATGCGAGGCGTCGATCGCGGCAACGAGCTCGTGGCTCTCGTCGATCTCGGCGCCGGGCGCGGTCACGTAGACCTCGCCCTCGACCCCGTAGGCGGGATACCGCCGCGCGAGATCGCGCACCATGTCGAGCACCTCGCGGCGGGCGACACCCATCTCCTTCGTGGGCGGCACCCTGACGTCGAGGAAGAGATCGGCGTGATGGGGTGTGCGGGAGACCCGCCAGCCGAAGCCGCCCTCGATCGCGCCGACATTGACGATCGCCTTCGCACCGCGGTAGCCGTTCGCGGGATCGTCCTCCCAGGTCGGAATCCACTCCTGGACAGCAGCGAGCACCTGGTGCATACGCAGGATCGCGTTGAGGTCCCGCTTGCCTTCGCTGAACGCCGTGTGGATGAAGTTGCCGTGCACGCGGATCCGCAGCCACAGGGCGCCGAAGTGCCCGAGCACGACCTTTCCCTCCGTCGGCTCGCCGAGGAGGCACATGTCGGCAACGCCGCCGTGCGAGACGAGGTAGCGGGAGCCTGCTGCGTAGCCACGGTACTGCGAGCCGATCGCGTCGCCGTACTGGGTCTTCTCGATTTCACCCGACACCGCTGCGATCAGGATGTCGCCGCGGAGCCGAACGTCGGCATCCTGGAGTGCGTTCACCGCCTCGACGTAGCAGGCGAGCGCCCCTTTCATGTTCGAGATCCCGAGGCCATAGAGCCTGCCGCCTTCGACGAAGTGCTTCGGCTGGAAGCCGGGGACGGTGCGCAGCCACTCCTCCCGCCCCGAGTACGACGTGTCCATGTGCCCGTTGAACATCAGCGATTTCCCGCCGCCGGCGCCGTTCCAGATGCCGAGCGCGTTCGCGCGACCGTCTTCGACCTGTTGCCACTGGACCTGCAAGCCGAGCGCACGGTAGAGCTGGACCATCAGCTCGGCCATGCCCTGCTCGTCGCCGGTGAAGCTCCAGACGTCGATCATCCTGCCGGCCGTCTCTACCAGTCGGTCGCGGTCGACGGGTACCGGGACGGGCACGGCCGACACCCTCAGACGTTCCGGAAATGTGGCAGGACCTTCTCGCCGAAGAGACGAATCTGCTCCAGCCGGTCTTCGCCCCAGAGCTCGAGCATGATGTGCGTGCAGCCTGCATCGCGGTACTCCTCGATCGCCTCGATGCAGTCGCTCGGCGTTCCCGCGATCGGCTTGCACTTGTCGAGGAGCGAGTCGGTCACCATCGCCTTGGCCGCGAGACGCCCGCCGCGCTCCATCGCCTCGGCGACGGGGATGATCTCCTCCTGCTCGATGCCGGCCGACTCGAGGAGGACGTCGGCCGAGCCCTGGATGTTCTGCACCTTGTTCGCGAGGTACATGCCGCCGATCTCGCGCGCGCCGTCGCGGCCGGCGTCGCGGTCGGTGGCATGGATCGACGCGAGGATCGTGCAACCGAGATCGACGTCCTCGGCCGGGCGGCCGGACTTCGCTGCACCCTCGCGGATGTTCCCCGCGGTGTACCGGACGTAATCGGGCGTGGTGATCGAGGGTGTCAGGAGCCCGTCGCCGATCTCACCGCCGATCTGCTGCATCATCGGCGCAGTCCCGGCGACGTAGACCGGTACATCCCATCGCGGCGAATGAGCGTCGGCGGAGAGCGCGGGAATGTCCGCCGAGAACACCTTGCCCTCGTACTCGAACCGCTCGCCGCCGAGGATGCCGCGCACGATCTCGACCGAGTCACGCATGTGTGCGAGTGGCTTCGTCACCTTCGGTGGGCCACCCTGCTTCGTATTGTTGAGGAAGATCTTGGACGTGCCGAAGCCGACGATGAAGCGGCCCGGGCCGGCGGCTTCCTGCACGACGCGCGCATCCATCGCGACCTGCACCGGATGCCGGGTGTAGGGCGAGATGATGCCCCAGGCGATCGTCAGGTTCGTCGTCTCGCGGGCCATCAGCGCCGAGACGACCGTGGAGCCGCGGGCCTCCATCTGGTGCTTGCGCCACCAGGGATACGCCTCGGCGAGCCAGACGGTGTCCATCCCCGCCCCGTCCATGGCGCGCGCGGCAGCGAGCATCTCGTCGAGCGGCTCCATCGTGAGCTGCATGACACCGATACGGAACGGAACCGCCATCGTCAGCCTCCCTCTCCACCTGTCGGTGACATGTCACCGAAGGCTAGCACGTCTGCGCCTCCGTGACATGTCACAGCTCACGACGGCGTAGCCGCAGCCTTCGCCTCTGCCACCTTCGCCTCGAGTGCGGTGAGGACGTTGCCGACCTGCTGGTTGATGATCGGTTGCAGGACGCGCTGTCCCATCGAGCCGACCGGACCGGCGATCTTGACGTCGGCCGACCACGTCCATCGAGGTGTGGTCACCTTCGCCGGAGAGGGTGAACGACGTCGTCATGTTCATCATCGCTCCGACCCCCTTGCCCTTCGCGTTCATCGAGGCGAACTCGGGTGGCCGCTCCTCCAGCTTCTCGAAGTCGATCGTCATCTTCAGCCCGCCGAGGCCGAGCGGCACCTTGACCTTGGCCTGCCAGTGCCGGTCGTCCTTGATCTCGAACCCTTCGACGCCGGGCATCAGGCCCGCCATCTGGGCGGGATCGTTGATGACGCTCCAGACCACCTCCCGCGACGCGTCCAGCTCCTTCGTTCCGTTCACATTCACCTGGATGTCACCTCGATCGTCTCTCTCGACCGCTCCGGGTGCGCGAGCAGCTCCCAGACGCGGTGGTAGGGGTTGTGGCTATCGGTCACGATGGCGCCGCCGGCCGCACGCAGCGCATCCTGGATGCCGGAGCAGATGCAGTGGATGCCGCCGCCGCCGCCCTCCCCCATGCCCTTCGTCCCGAGCGGCGTGAAGGGCGACGGAGACTCGAACGCCCCCGTCTTGAGCGGTGGCATGTCGAGCGCATGGGGGACGTGGTAGTCGTAGAAGTTCGGTGTCAGAAGGTTGCCGTCCTCGTCGTAGACGAACGACTCCCAGAGCGCGGCCCCGATCGCGTGCGCCGTCGCACCCATCACCTGGCCCTCGACGATCTGCGGGTTGATCCGCACGCCGCAGTCGTCGACGGCGGCATAGTCGACGACCTCGGTGGCGCCGGTCTCGGGGTCGATCTCGACGACGCAGGCATGGATCTGCGTCGCGTATGTCAGCGTCAGGTTGCCGAACTTCCGCTCCTTGTCCGGGACGTCGAACGGCGGCCGGTAGACGTAGCGGCAGTTCATCGTCGGCGGATCCTCGGGGAAGCCCGCGTTGTTCGCGTTCGGGATCGCGCCGAGGGCCATGAACGGCAGCGCCGCCTCGTGGTTGTCCTTGATGCGCGCGAAGCCGTCGGCGAGCTCGATCGCCTCCTCGGGGCACTGGAAGACCATCGACGCGAGCTTGACCATCTGGCCCGCGAGCATGTCCGCCGCGCCCTTCACGGCGCTGAGGCCGGTGACCGCGAACTGGCTCGCGTACGTGCCCGAGAAGCCCGCGTGGGAGTTCCAGTAGCTGTCGTGGCCCGAGCGCACGTTCACGATGTCGACGTCGCAATGGAGGATGTCGGCCACGACCTGGGCGGCCGTCGTCTCGTGGCCCTGCCCCTGCGGCGTCGTCCCGAGCGTGACGACGATCTCGCCGAAGATGTCGAGCTTGACCGTCGCCACCTCGTTGTTGCCCGAGAACTGCAGCTCGGGGTTGATCAGCTGCGACTGCCCGAAGTTGTTCGTCCCCGAGTCGAGCGTCGAGCCGATCCCGAGGCCGAGGAGCTTGCCGCGTGCGGCCGCCTCGGCGCGCCGAGCCTCGATGTCGGCGGCACCGATGAGCTCGAGGGCCATGTCCATGGCCCTCGGGTAGTCGCCCGAGTCGTAGACGCAGCCGTTCGGCGTCTCGTAGGGCATGTCCTCGGGCTGGACGAAGTTGAGCCGCCGAATCTCGACCGGATCGAAGCCCAGCGTCTGCGCGACGATGTCGATCACCCGCTCGGTGAACCAGAGCTGCTGCATGCGCGAGTAGCCGCGGTTCGGCGAGACGGGCGCCTTGTTCGTCATCGCCTGCGTGAACTCGAGCTTGATGTTGCGCCACTTGTACATCCCGGCGGCGACCTGCGACCAGATCACGCCACCGAGCGGCTCGTAGCGGAGATACGCGCCCGCGTCGTCCACGGCCTTCGTCCGGAAGCCGAGCAGGGTGCCGTCCGCCTTCACCGCGACCTCGGTGTCCTCGAACCAGCGCTCGTTCCCGTGCGACATCGACTGGTGGAACTCGGTCCGCCACTCGGTCCACTGGATCGCGCGCTTGAGCTTGCGGGCGAGGAGACAGCAGACGACGAGCTGCGGGTGCGACGTGATCTTGTTGCCGAAGCCGCCGCCGATGTCCTGCGTCACGATGCGGAGCTTGTCGAGCCCGACGCGCATCGCCGGCCCCATCATGATCGCCGCGAACCCGGGGAACTGGTTGTTCGTGTACATCGTCCACTGGCCGGTGCCCCGGTTGTACTCGACGAGCGCGCCGTCACACTCGAGCGGCGTCGAGTTGAAGCGGTCGAAGTGCAGCTCGGAGATCGAGACGATGTGATCGGCTTCTGCGAAGGCTGCCTCGACGTCCCCCCACTCCCACGTGCCCGAGTAGGAGAGATTGCCGCCGCACTCCTCGTGGAGCACCGGCGCGCCCTCCGCGAGCGCGGCCCGCGCGTCGACGACGACCTCGAGCGGCTCGTACTCGACGATCACGAACTCCGCGGCCGTGCGTGCGAGCTCCCGCGTCTCGGCGACGACCGCCACCACGGGCTCGCCCAGATAGCGCACCTTCCCGACGGCGAGCGCGTAGTCCTTGACGTGGCCGCCGGGGGGCGCGGCGATCTGGAAGAACGGATCCGTGAGGATCGCGACCTCGTCACCCGTCAGCGTCCCGAACACGCCCGGAAGCTCGAGCGCGGCCGAGACGTCGATCGACTCGATCGTGGCGTGAGCGTACGGGGAGCGTACGAAATGGAGATACCCCATTCCCTTTCGCTTGATGTCGTCGAAGAAGACACCTTGGCCCTCGACGAGCCGTCGGTCCTCCTTGCGCGGAATGCTCTGACCCACCGCTGTGCCCTTCTGCAACGTGCCCGCTTCCGTCTCGATCGCGGTCAATGCGCACCCCCTTCGCCGGCGGCGACGACCGCCTCGACGATGTTCCAGTACCCCGTGCAGCGGCAGATGTTCCCCTGGAGGGCGACCTTGACCTCGTGCTCGCTCGGCCGCGGGTTCTGTGCGAGCAGCGCCGTGGCGCTCATCAGCATGCCGGGCGTGCAGTAGCCGCACTGGAGTGCGTGATGGTCGTGGAACGCGCGCTGCAAGGGGGTCAACTCGCCCTCGTCGCCGGCGAGGCCCTCGACCGTGGTGATCGAGGCGCCGTCGGCCTGGATCGCCAGCATGCAGCAGCTCTTGATCGCGTCCTCTCCCAGTTGCACGGTGCAGGCGCCGCAACTACCGGTGTCGCAGCCCACGTGCGTCCCGGTCAGGTCGAGGTCGTCACGGAGGAAGTGGACGAGCAGGAGCGAGGCGGGGACCTCGCGCTCGTACGTCGTTCCGTTGATCTCGACGGAAATCGTCCTGGTCGTCGATGTTGTCGACACGCTTACCCTTTCGCTCTCTCGGCGGCCTGCAGAACGGCCCGGATCGCGGAGACCTCCGCGAGATGGCCGCGGTAGTCGCCGTTTGCATGAACGTCCGACGGTGGATCGAGGCTCGCCGCGAGGCCCGCGGCCGCCGCGCGGACCGCGGCTTCCGAGAGGTCTCCGCTCCCGAGCGCCTGCTCCATCGCCGTCGCCCTGACGGGGACGGACGAGACGCACCCGAGTGCGATCCGGACGCCGTCCGGCCCGACCGTCGCCGCAGCACTCGCGATATACGTCCCGTGGACGCCGAGCGTCACTCCCGCCATGGCGTCCCCGGTGCCCGGCTTGCGAGTGGGAACGGAGATCGCCGTCAGGAGCTCGCCCTCCGACACGGCCGTCACGTAGACGCCGAGGAAGAAGTCGTCGGCCGAGACGGTGCGCTCGCCGGCTGTGCCGCGAATGGTGAACGTCGCTCCGAGCGCTGCGAGGAGCGGTGGATAGTGGTTGGTTGGGTCGTTGACGCAGACGTTGCCGCCGATCGTGCCGCGGTTGCGAATCTGGACGTCGGCAATCGTCGCCGCGACCTCGGCCAGGACGGGTCGGGCGACCTCGACCTCGGACGATGCGATCACTGCGGTGTTGGTGACCATGGCGCCGATCTGCAGACTGCTCTGATCGGCCGAGAACGAGATCGCGCGGAGCTCGTCGAGGTCCGCGAGATCGACGAGCACATCGGGCGAGGCGGCCCGGGCTTTCATCACGTTGACGAGCGTCTGGCCCCCTGCGAGGGCACGTGCCCCGTCGTGCTCGGAGAGGAGACCGATCGCCTCCTCGACGGTAGCCGGACGCGCGTACTCGACTTCTCGTAGAAGCATGCCCCTATTGGTCGCACACAGACCACTGACATGTCAAGAAAGAGGTGATTCTGTAGCATCGCCGCGATGGCAACCCACGATGCGATTTTCGTCGGTTCCGGGATCAACTCGCTCGTCGGCGCGGCGCTTCTCGCCCGCGACGGCTGGGACGTCTGCGTGGTCGAGCGGAACGACGTCGCCGGTGGCTGCATCCGCACCTCGGCGGATCTGACCTTGCCCGGGTTCACCCACGAGGTGCTGGCCTCCTGGCATCCGCTCTTCACCGGCTCGGCGGCGTATGCCGAGCTCAAGGACGACCTCGACGAGCGGGGGGTGAAGTACCTGAACACCGATCTCCCGACCGGCACGGCGTTCCCGGACGGCTCTGCCGCGTTCATCACCGGGTCGCTCGAGGGGAACGTGGCCGAGTTCGGGCGCCTCGCGCCCGGCGACGGCGATGCCTGGGAGCGGCAGTTCACCGGCTTCATGGAGAACGCCGACCTCGCGTTCGGCCTCCTCTCGACGGAGCTCTGGTCCGGTGCTGGGCTCTCCCTCGGCCGGAAGGCCTTCCGCCGCTTCGGCCGGCGCGGGCTGCTCGAATACTCGGGCAAGACGCTCGTCAGCTGCCGCGACTGGGTCACTGCAACCTTCGAGTCGGAGGCGGCGCACGGTGTCCTCGCGCCGTGGGTGCTGCACACCGGCCTCGGGCCGGATCAGGCGACTTCGGGGTTCATGACGCAGGTGATCGGTGCTGCGCTCCAGCTCGGGGGCATGCCGGTGCCGGAGGGTGGTGGCGCCCGCCTCGTCGATGCGCTCGTGGCGATCGTCACCGACGCGGGCGGCGACGTCCGGCTCGGAGCCGACGTCCGCCGGATTCTCGTCTCGAACGGCAGTGCGACCGGCGTGCGGCTCGCCGACGGCGAGGTCATCGCTGCGACGCGGGCGGTCGTCGCGAACGTGACGCCGACACAGCTCTACGGCTCGCTGCTCGGGACCGGCGAGGCGCCAGCGTCGGTCAGGTCGGCCGCGGAGCGGTTTCGCTACGGCCGGGCCGAGATGCAGATCCACCTCGCGCTCGACGAGCCACCGCAGTGGGCCGGCCCGGACGCGGAGCGGCTCGGCCGCTGCCCGATCGTGCACGTCACGCCCGGGCTCGACGGCGTCTCGCGCGCCGTCAACGAGGCGGAGCGTGGACTGCTGCCCGTCGAGGCGACGATCGTCTGCGGGCAACCGGTCGCGCTCGATCCCTCGCGAGCCCCGGAGGGGAAATCGATCCTCTGGCTCCAGCTGCAGGAGCTGCCGGCCGGCAGAGTCAAGGGGGATGCCGCCGGGACGATCGACGTCGGCGACGGGTCGTGGACGGAGGAGCTCCGCGAGGGATACGCCGACCGGATCGTCTCCAGGCTGAGCACGTCGATCGTCAACCTCGAGAGCGCGATCCTCGACCGCGTCGTGTGCTCGCCGGCAGACATCGAGAGGATGAACGTCAATCTCGTCGGCGGCGACATCTACGGCGGCTCGTGCGCCCTCGACCAGAACCTCCTGTGGCGCCCGCTCGCCGAGGCTCCCGGCCACGAGACGGCGGTCGCCGGGCTCTGGCACATCGGCGCGAGCACGCATCCCGGGCCGGGGCTTGGCGCCGGTTCGGGGTATCTGGTGGCGAAGGAGCTGACACGGCCGCCGATTGCGCGGCGGCTGCTCGCGCGCCTGCCGGGGCGGCCGTGAACCTCTCGCTGTCCGAGATCTCCACGGTCGATGCGACCTTTGCGGAGGATGTCGAGGCCTATGCCGCGGCCGGCTTCGACGCGATCGGGATCTGGGAGTTCAAGCTGCCGGACGACGACGCGGCCAACATCGAGCTCCTCGCACGGCACGGCCTGCAGGTCGCGGTGTGCGTTCCGGCCGTTCCGTCGCTCCTGCAGCTCGCGATACCGGGGATGGAGGGGCCCGCTGACCCGGACGAGCGCCTCGCCGCCCTGCACGCGTCGATCGGGCGCCTCGCCGCGTACGGACCGGAGTGTGTCGCGTGCCTGACGGGGCCGCTCGGCGGGCGTTCGCTCGAGGACGGGCTCGTGATCGTCGAAGACGGCCTTCGCCGCCTCGCCGAGGCAGCGGGTGAAGCGGAGGTGCGCATCGGATTCGAGCCCATCCACGTCACCCAGCGGGACACCGTCGGCTTCGTGAACTCGATGGCGGACACGGACGCGTTGCTCGACGCCGTCGGCGCGGACGAGGTCGGAGTGCTGCTCGACACGTATCACGTCTGGGACGACCCGGCCCTCTTGTCCTGGATCGCCCAGAACACCGAGCGCATCGCAGGCGTTCACGTCTGCGACTGGCCCTCACGCGATCGCACCGACCGCGTGCTCCCGGGCGAGGGGATCTCCCGGACGGGGGTGATCGTGGCCGCACTCGTCGCTGCTGGCTGGGACGGCGCGCTCGATGTCGAGATCTTCTCGACCCCGGAGCTCTTCTGGGGTCTGCCGGTCGACGAGGCCGCCCGCCGCGCTCACGCGGCGATCTCCACGCTCGTGTAGCTGTCGCCCGGAGATCGAGGCACTGCGGAAGATGTGTGCGGAGTCGCTAGACGGTCCCGTACAGCTTCAGGATGATCGCGACGTACTTCTTCGTGTCCTCGAACAGGCCGCGGTCGCGCACGGCCTGCGCGCCCTGGTAATAGCCGGCTAGCGCGAGGCGCACGTCACCGTCGAACTCGTCCAGGAGCCACCGGAGATAACGCACCCCGACGCGAACGTTGCCGTCATACGTCCGCGGTGTCGTCGTCCGGAGGAGCGCCTCGTCGATCCACTTCCACGTCGGAGGAAGCAGCTGCATCACGCCCACCGCGCCGACGCTCGAGACGACGTCTGGCCGAAAACCGGACTCCATCCAGGCTGTCGCGCGAGCGAGCTTGGGGTCGACGCCGTAGGCCGCCGACCACCGATCGAGCGCCGCCTTCACAGCGTCCGGCGTCACCGCGCCGCCAACACCGGCCGATGGAGGGCCGCTCTTCGCGGTCGCACCCGCGGGCAGGGAGAGCTTCTGGCCGGGGACGATGATCGCGGTGAGCTTGAGGCGGTTTCCCGCTGCGAGGACGAGTGGGCTGATGCCGAGCGACGCGGCGATCGAGTAGAAGCTGTCACCCGCTCGGACGGTGTACGTCGCCACGGCGGGAGGGTCGAGCGCGTGCCTCGCATGGCTTGCGAGGGTGCGGTAGGTCTGCTTGCCCGCGATGCCGTCGGCGCGCAACCCCTTGGCTGCCTGGAGTCGGGCGAGCGACTTCGCCGTCGCTGCGGTGAAGCGCCCGTCGACCGCGCTCGGGCTCAACCCGAAGGCGACCAACGTGAACTCGAGCGACGAGACGTCCCACCCTACGGCTCCGACGCCGAGCTCACGCCGACCGAGAAGCGGGCGACCGAGTGCGCCGAGCGCCGCCCGCGTCCTCGGCCCGGGCTTGCCGGTCGGCGGAAGGCCTATCGACCGTTGAAACGCGGCGAGCCCACCGCGCGTCAACGGACCGTCGATGCCGTCGACCGGAGCCGGGTAATGGCCCTTCGCACGCAGAGCGACCTGCAGTGCGGCGACGCTCGATCTCGACGCCGCCGCAGCAGGCCCGGCGAACATGGTCGCTGCGAGACAGGCCACCATGACGATCAGGAAGCGACGCATGACTCTACTCTCGGCAGCAACCGCTCGTGCCTGAACGGGTCCGAACGCAAGCTTTACAACTCTCGACGAACGGGGCAGCCATCCCCTCCGAGTCCGTCCTGGTGGTCGGACGACGGGCGGGACCGCCCATCGTCACCGCCGATCGAGCATACCCCCGTGCGGTGATGTGTGATCCCTCGTTCGGGGAATGGCGATCACCCCTCCGACGACCTATGTTCAGTGTGTCGACCAGGGGACAATCGACACTCGGAGTGGCTGGTGGTGCTTGGCGGTGCGGCGGCCAAGCACCCCGACTCCAACACCGCGAGCCGGCCAGGGAGTGCCGGCGGAGATGTGCCGGCTCGACCGATGTTCGTCCGGCGCGCCTACTGCTGCCTGTCGCGGTGGTCGCGCGCGAGGGTGTCGCGGAGTCGGGCCAACGACGCCGGCGCGTCAAGGAGGATCATCATGACGGACAGCTTCTCGGCGTTGTTGAGCCAGTCGACCGGGATGTCGTTGTCGACGCCGTACTCGATCGACGCGGCGGCGGTGACGTCGTCGGCCCGGCCTATCTCCCGCAGCCGTTCGACGATCCACCGGCCGTCCTGGTTGGTGATGCTGACCCCTTCGATTTCCCTCACGCGTCTCACCCTAAGAACATTCGGCGCTCATGCAACCCGCCGGGGCGAGGGGCACCCTTCGCGTTCCCGCATGGATTCCTGCGATGGAAGCTCCCCGGGTTGGACTCGAACCAACACCCCATCGGTCGCGGGCGACGTCGAGCGCTACGGCTGGTCTTTTCAGCGGCGACGCTTCACGCCCCACGAGAGGGCGAGGACGACGACGATCGCCATCGCTATCACGAAGATGGTGGTCTGGGGACCCATTGTTCCGGAGTGTTCCCGGGGTGCGCCGACGTGAAACTCCGGGGCCTTGCCAGCGGTCGGTGATAGGCGTCGTAGTGCGGTGCCCTTCGACGATCTTCCGGCTGTCCCGATGTGCATCTCTTGTGGTCGACGACGGTGACGAGCAGTTGGTCCGCGCGCTGGATCTCGCGCGTCTCGTCGAGGGACGGGTCGATTACGACGACGAGGCGGACGAGCGGTTCATCCCGGACGACTCGGAGAGTTTGCCGTGCGCGGGCTGCTAGATCGCTCCGGCGTCCTCGAACACAAGCCATGTTGTGACGGTCCCGGTTTCGTCGCGCGTGGTCGTCTCGTGGGTGAACTTGAATCTGCGTCCGTCCCGGTTGATGTCCGCGTAGCCGTTTCCGACAGGCTGAACCCAGACCGACATCTCGCGAATACTGATCCTCAGCGGTCGCGACTTGAACCACACGTTCGGCATACCAGTGTCTACCCGCGCGGCGGCCCTTCTGAATCAACTGCGATCTCGGTGGTCGCGCGCGAGGACGCCGCCGGAGCTGTTTCCTTCCGAGGAACCTGGTCACGGCCGTGAGCAGTTACGCCCCCTGTCCGGGGTTCGCCACGACGGGAGCCGGAGCCTGCCGGTGAACAGCCAGACAAGGAAGCCAACGTGCACGTTGAATGGCGTTCTGGCCACGGGTAGTGAGCAGATCTCGATGATCTCGGCGGTGACACCTTCGTGGAGGAAGATCTCGTCTCCCTCGGCGATGGTGTCGCGCGCGACTCCGACGATGCCCCTGACCGGAGGGAGGATGCATCCCGAGCAACACGAACGGAGAAGCATGGCTGATCCAATCCAGATCCCTCGCAGCGTGCTCACGCCGGTCACAAGACGCCGCGGCCCCAGGGCGCGCTACAACGTTCGCTGGTGGGCCGTAGCCGCGGTGCTCTTCCTCCTGATCTACGGCTCGATCTACGTGCTGGTCGGGGCAGTCACTTAACCCCGTCCGGTACCAAGTTCGGTACCAAGAAAAGGGCGTCCGAGAGGGCGCCCTTCGCGTTTCCCGCATGAACAGCGGTGTTGGAAGCTCCCCGGGTTGGACTCGAACCAACAACCCTTCGGTTAACAGCCGAATGCTCTGCCAATTGAGCTACCGGGGAAAGAGGCGGCCGGAAGTGTACCCCGAGCGGATGCCGCTGTCCCGGGTGCCTGCCTAGACTTGCTGTGATGGAGGAGGCCGATACCGTGCAGGACCAGGGCTCGCTCCTGCTCAGGGCGGCGCGGTGGCCGTTCCAGCTCGTCCACACGCTCGTCCGCGTGATTCCCCAGGCGATCGACGGCTACTTCGCGGACAGGTGCGGTCAGCACGCTGCCGGGATCGCATACCGCGTGCTGTTCTCGCTCGTGCCGCTCTCGATTATCCTCGTCGCGATCTTCGGGATCGTGCTTCGCAACGACGGACTGAAGAACCAGGTGATCGCTGAGATCGTCGACGCCTTCCCCCTCTCGGAGAGCGGCAGCGTGGACGTCACCCGGCAGATCGAGAAGCTCGCCTCGCCCGCGACGGCGCTCGGCCTCGTCAGCCTCCTGGTCTTCGCGTGGGCTGCGACCGGGATGATGGCGGCGCTACGCGCCGGCCTCGAGGTCGCGATGCGCGTTCCCCGCGGTCGCCCACCCGTCCGCGGCAAGCTCGTCGACGTGATCCTGATCGTCGGCGCAGCGGCGCTCGTCCTCATCGTCGTGTTCCTGAACCTCGCACAGGCGGTCGTCTTCGGTTGGATCGACCGGCCGCTCGATGCCATCGGGCTCGACGGCGGCCTTCTCGAGCAGGGCGTCCGGTCGGGTGCGCCATTCCTCGTGACGGTCGTCGTCGTGCTCCTTCTCTACCGGTTCGTGCCGGCGAGGCGACTCCGGGTGGGCGACGCGCTCGCGGGCGCGATCATCACGGCGCTCCTTCTCCTCTCGATCTCGCTGGTCTCGGGCCTCATCTTCGACCGGGTCAAGAGCCTCAGCGTGAGCGTCGTCTACGCGTCGCTGACGTCGGCCCTCGTCTTCCTCTATTCCGTCTACCTGGCGGCGTCGGCGCTGCTGCTCGGCGCGGAGGTAGCCGCCGCGTGGTCGCGACCGTGGGAGGCCACGGACGAGCCTCTCTCACGCCAGGTCCGGCGTGTCGTGCTCGGGCTGTTCGTGCATCAGGAGCCGCCGGAGCAGCGCGCCGAGCGGCCTAGAGTGCCGACCGACCCGCGGTGACGGTTCTGTTCACGAAAGCTCGGTCAGTGCCTGCCTGACCTTTGCAAGGTGGGCCTGCAGCTCGGTGGCCCGCGCGAGGTCGGTCTCGCCCTGGAGGTCACGGCGCAGCTTCTTCTCACGCAACCGCAACAGCATCTCGGTCCCGGTCTGCCGTGTGATTCCCTCCGTCGCGGCGGTCGCGTCGAGCTCCGCGAGGAGGGGCACGAGGTCGTCCCCGGGAGGAGTACGCCTGACGAGCGAGGCGCGCATCCGCCGGTGCTCCTCGATCTCGAAATGCTCCTCTGCGAGCCCGGCGAGCGCGTCGACGAGCTCCGGGTGCGCGACGACGGCGGCAAGCGCCTCCCGCTCGAGCCGGACGCCCGCGTCGAGGAGCTTCTGCGGCTGGGGCGAGGATGTGGGCGTCGCGCTTCCCCGGGCGGGCGCGATCCCCGAGAGCGTCTCACGAGGCAGGTCGAGCCGGTCGGCGACGAGGCGGAGCGCCTCTTGACGCTCCGGCGAGTCTTCGGCCCGGGCGAGGATCTCGCGCGCGCGAACGAACCCCTCCTGCCTGTCCGATGCGCGATCGAGTTCGAGACGAACGCGATAGTGGAGGTAGCTCTCTGCCTGGCCGAGGCGCTGCTCGAAGCCTGCCGGCGCATCGGCGGGGTCCTGACCGGAGGGCAGCGTCACCACGCGAATCTCGAAGCCCTGGTCGTGCGCTCGCTCCATGCCGCGCAACGTCGCATCCTCTCCGGCAGCGTCGGCGTCGAAGCAGAGGTACAGGCGTCGCGTCAGGCGCGCTAGCTCCCTGAGGTGCTGCTCCGTCAACGCGGTTCCCATCGACGCGACCACCGGCTCGAACCCGTCCTGTCGCAGCGCGATGACGTCGGTGTTCCCCTCGACGACCACGGCCCTGTCCTGTTTCGCGATCGAGGGCCGGGCGAGGTGCAAGCCGTAGAGGACGTTGCTCTTCTTGAAGAGGTCGCTCTCCGGCGAGTTGACGTACTTCCCCTTCAGTGGGTCGTCCTCGTGCAGCTTTCGCGCCTGGAAGCCGATGATGCGGCCACGGGCATCCGCCAGCGGAAACATCAGCCTCCTCGGGAAGTAGTCCCTGCCGCGCTGGTTCGTCAGTCCGGCGGCGCGAAGTTCCTCGGCGGTGAATCCCTTCTCCCGCGCCTTTCCGGCGAGGCCGTCCCCCGGCGACAGCCCGAGCCGGAACTCCTTGGCGATCGCCTCCCCGAGGTTGCGGCCCGCGAGATATGCCCGAACCGGCTCGCCGTCGGTGCCCTCCCAGAGGTGACGCTCGAAGAAGGAGGCGGCCTGATCGAGGACCGCGTACAGACGCTCACGGCGGCGCCGAGCATCGTCCGCCTGCGGTGAGCTCTCCTCGTACTCGACCGTTACCCTGAAACGCTCGGCGAGCCATTCGATCGCCCCGACGAAGTCGAGGCCCTCGGTCTCGCGAACGAACGTGACGACGTCCCCTCCCTTGCCGCACCCGAAGCAGTGGTAGAGGTTCAGGTCGGAGTTGACCGAGAAGCTCGGCGAGCGTTCCTCGTGGAAGGGGCAGCGGCCCATGTAGCGGGTCCCCGACGCCTTACGAAGCGACGTGCGCAGGCCGACGACGTCGACGATGTTCGATGCGGCGACGACGTCGCGAACGCTCTGATCCTTGATCCGGGCCATCACCGGCCGCCGGCGTAGCCGAGTGCGAACCGATCCGTCATGCCCGAGACGTAGTCCGTGATGCGGTCGGCTACGTCCCCCTCCCCGGCCGGAAGGAGCCCCGGATCCTCGACCAGTCGGCCGAAGATCTCGCGGATGACCTCGTGCGCCCGCCGGTGCTCCGGCACGACGTGCGGCCCGAGATAGACGTTCTCGAACATGAATTCCCTCAGCGACAGCATCGCCTCCCCGATCTCCGGGCTCTGTCGGATCGTGCCTGCCCGCTCGGAGGTGTCGACGAGATCGTGCACGAGACGGTCGATTCGCTCGCTGCCGCTCGATCCGAGAAGCTCGATCTCGCCCTGCGGGAGGTCCAACTCTACAAGGATGCCGTAGCGGATGGCGTCGTCGATGTCGTGGTTGATGTACGCCACACGATCGACGATCCTCACGATCTTCCCCTCGAGTGTCTCGGGCTCGTCGTCCCCCGTGTGATTCAGGATGCCGTCGCAGACCTCGTGGGTCAGGTTGAGCCCGCGTGCGATCCGCCACGACTGCTCGTTGTGCCGGAAGCGGCGGCCGAACTCCGCGTCCAGCGCGGCATCGAGTGCCTGTTCGCCCGCGTGTCCGAACGGTGTGTGCCCGGTGTCGTGCCCCAGACCGATCGCCTCGACGAGATCCTCATTGAGGCGCAGGGCGCGGGCGACGACCCGCGAGATCGCCGTCGTCTCGAGCGTATGCGTCATGCGCGTCCGGTAGTGATCCCCCTTGGGATCGATGAACACCTGCGTCTTCCCCTTCAGGCGCCGAAACGGCTTGGAGTGCACCAGGCGATCGCGGTCGCGCTGGAACGCCGTCCGCACGCCGCACGACTCCTCCGGCTCGACCCGCGCCGCGCGTCTCGAACGAGCGCACGGCCAAGGGCGAGAGGGAGCGCTCGTGCTCGCGGATGCGTTCCTCGAAGCTGGAACCGATCCGGTCGATGCTCTCCACGACTGCAGGGTAGTCGCCCGCAGGCCGAGCGGCTGACGACGTGCGCGCACCAGCGGTCGCCGCTCGCGCCTCTCCGACCTCAGAACGACCGCGACTGGCCACCGTCGACGGTGACGCAGGTTCCGACGACCCACGAGGCACGGGGCGAGACGAGGAACGCCATCACGTCGGCGACCTCGTCGACGGTCCCCAGCCGGCCCCACGGCAGCTCACGAGCGATGAATGCTGCCATCCCCTCCGGGTCCTCCCGCATCCGTCGCTCCCAGCTCCCGCCGGAAAAGAGTGTCGAGCCCGGGGCGACGCTGAAGACGCGGATGCCGTCACGTGCGAGGTCGCTCGCCATCGCCTTCGCGAGGCTGATCTCCGCCGCCTTGGCGACGTTGTAGCTCGGCCCTCCGCCACCCTCGCGACCCCAGATGGAGGCGACCATCCCGATCACGCCGCCGCCGCGCGCGCGCAGAATCGGAACAGCCGCCTGCGAGACGTTCAATGCGGGAACGACGTTCCGGCCGAGAACGTCGCGAAGGTCGGCCTCGTCCATCGCGTCGAAGGAACGCGCTCCCGAGCCGCCGACGCTGTTGACGACGATGTCCAGGCCGCCGAGTCGCTCGACGGCAGCCGTGACGACCGCCACGGCGCCGTCGGCCACGGTGACGTCGGCGACGATCCCGATCGCCCGCCCCCTCCCGTCGGCGCTCGAGACCGCGCTCTCGAGATCGGCCTCGCCCCGCGCACAGAAGACGACATCCGCGCCCTCCTCGACGAGACGGGTCGCGATGCCTCGACCGATTCCTCGGCTGGAGCCCGTGACGAGCGCGACCTTTCCGGAGAGCCCGAGGTCCATGTCCGGTCAACTCTACGTGCCGGGCATTCCCCCGCCGGTGTGGAGCCGTCCGGCGCGCAACCTCGTCCCAGACGACGAAGACGTTGCCGGGCCCGAGACCCAGCTCACGGACGATCGTGCCGGCGACGGCCGAGAGAACGCGGGCGATCACGTCCTCGTCACGCCCCTCGAACGCGCTGATCCGAACGATCGGCGGATGCGTGTCGAGCGGCTGCTCGGACGGAGCGTCGTGCTCGCCCTCCAGATAGCTGCCTGGAGCGACCGCTTGCCACGTGACCCAGGTACCGGAAGGGTCCTCGTCGAGCTCCCTGCTGACGGCGAGCACGACCGCGCGGGAGACAGTCGCGAGGTCGACGCCGACTCGCTGACGGAGTGCCGTGACCTGCACGATCGGCATGCGGATACGTTAGTGACATGCCGGACCTCCTGCTCGTGCGCCACGGCGAGACCGACTGGAATCGCGACGGCCGCGTGCAGGGGCAGACCGACACGCCGCTGAACGCCGCCGGACGCGCGCAGGCACATCTGCTCGCAGCCGACCTCTCGTCCACGCCGCTCGTCGCGGTCTACGCGAGCGACCTCGCGCGGGCACGTGTGACCGCCGATACGGTCGCCGCACTCCACGGCCTGGTCGTGGAGACGGACGTCGACCTGCGAGAGAAGAACTTCGGCACGTGGGAGGGCCTGACCGCCGGGGAGATCGAAGAGCGGTTCCCCGCCGCCGCCCGCCGCCGCTTCGGCGACGGCGAGACCACCGAGGAGGTCGCGACGCGCGCCATCCGGGCGGTCGATCGCATCCGGGCACGGCATCCGACCGGCACGGTGCTCGTCGTCTCGCACGGTGGCACGCTGCGGGCGATCCTCGACCATCTCGGCGTCGAGCACGGCCGGATCGGCAACTGCGAGGTGTTCCGGGCCTCCTACTGAGCGGTCGGTCGAGCCGGTCACACGATGCGCACCACCCCGCATGCCGCACACCTCCAGCGCCACCGTCGCGCGCCGCAGGCGCGCTAGACTGGCCGGGCCGTGGAGGACTACACGAACAAGTACAAGGGCGAGCAGGTCGAGCTGGCGCTCTTCGGCGGCGAGTACCAGGAAGGGGTGCTGACGGCGTACTGCTCGATCGAGGACGTTCCCCACGTGGAGCTCAACGGGCACATCCTCGTGCCGCTCCAGAACGTCGCCTCGGTGCATTGCTCCAGCCGGTGCGATGCGCCGGAGCCCGACTGGCCGCCGCGCGGTCTCGAGACCGACAGCGACGACCGTGACGAACGCGACGACGACGGGTAGTGCGCCGCCGGGTCACGGCGAACCTCTGTAAGTGCTTCGCGCTCGTCGCGTTCCTCGTCGCGATGGGCGCGGGCGTCGGGTGGTTGATCGGCGGCGAGCGGAGTGCCGCCCTCTTCGCATTCTGCGGGCTGAGTGCCGCGATCGCCGTGTACTGGCTCGGCGACCGCTCACTCCTCGGGATGCTCGGCGCGCGACCCTTCGCGCTCGCCGAGGATCCGCTCCTTCGATCGTCGGCGGATCGCGTTGCGGCACAGCTGGGAATCCCGCCACCTCGAATCGCGCTGATCGACGACGGCTTCCCCCGCGCCTTCGCCGTC
>CAVWPE010000003.1:0-168332 GCA_963756835.1 uncultured Thermoleophilia bacterium | reverse complement strand
GTGCCACGATCCCGGCAGCGTCTCCGCCGACGTTCCCGACGACGCAGGCGACGGTCCCGGCCGCCCCGACCACCACGACCGCGCCCGCGACGACGGCCACCGCCACGGCAGCGACGACCACGGAGAAGGTGACCACCGTCCTCCGCCACGAGCCCGATCACGACGGCAGGCACCACCGCCAAGGCGGCCGCGCTCGAGCCGGCCGTTCCGAGGCGGCCGCGCCGAAGCCTGCCGCGACGACGGCACCGGCGCTCGCCGAGGACGTGACCGCACCTGTCGTGACCTTCGCGAAGAAGCCGTCGCCGACGACGACCTCGACGAGCGGCGCGTTCGCCTTCTCCTCGTCCGAGCAGGGGACGACGTTCACGTGCAGGCTCGACGCGGGAGCGTGGAAGGCGTGCGCCAGCCCCACGTCCGTCGGTGGCCTCACCGTCGCGCCCCATTCGTTCACCGTGCGGGCGAAGGACAAGGCGGGCAACGTCGGCTCGGCGAGCGCGATTTGGAAGGTCGCCGCCCCGCCCGACACGACCCCACCGACCGTGTCATTCACGAGCACGCCCACCGACGGCGCGACGGCCACGACGGCGTCGTTCGGGTTCGCGGGCGGTGAGCCGGGCCTGTCGTTCGCCTGCGCGCTCGACGGTGACGCGTTCGCGGTCTGCACCTCGCCGTCGACGCACAGCGATCTCTCCGTGGGGAGCCACGTCTTCCTGGTGCGAGCGGTGGACCCGGCCGGGAACGTCGGCGAGGCGTCCCATGCCTGGTCGATCGCCGCTCCGCCGCTTCCCGACCTCGTCGTGTCCGCGCTCGGGAGCAAGGGCGTCACGGTGAAGAACGCCGGTAACGCCCCGTCGGGCCAGACGACCCTGGTCGTGAGCGGCTCGGGCGCGACCACGTTCACCCTGTCGGGGCTCGCGCCCGGCCAGTCGGTGTCGTTCACGTGGGTCTGCAAGGCGGGAACGCTGACGGCGGTCGTCGACCCGGGGAATCGGGTCGCCGAGTCGAACGAGTCGAACAACTCCCTCACGAAGCCGACGAGCTGCCTGGGCTTCGGCACCTGAGAAAGATCACCCTTGTGGGGCTCGGCCCGGAGGGGCATACTCGACCGATGCCCACCCTGCCGAGGTGGCGCACCGTGGGGATCGCCTTCGCAGTCGCGTTTTGCGCCCTGCCCTCCACCGCGGGTGCCTTCGACACCGGTCCTCACGCTGACCTCACGCGTGACGCGCTGACGTCCGAGGGCTTCGGCCCGGCCGCCGCGGACGTCGGCATGGTCGACAACTGGTTCGTCGACTACTACACGAACCCGACAAGAACCCGTACTCCGGGCATGCGAGCGCGCTGATCGGCGTCACGCGCCTCGGCCTCGCGCGCGAGGACTGGCTGCAGCAGTGGGTCTCCGGGGCACGGCACATGCACTTCGACTCCGAGATCCACGACACGGGCCATCCGAACCTGGGCACCACCGCCGGGATCGAGAAGGAATGGCAACGACTCATGTACCTGACCCGCAAGTGGGCGCGCTATGCGGGGCAGAACAACGACCCGCTGCGCCTCATGGCCGTCATGGGCATCTCCCTGCACGCCGTGCAGGATTTCTACTCGCACAGCAACTGGGTCGAGGATCGAGGCGAGCTCGGGCGCGGCGGTCCAGGGCTCTCGCCGGACCAGTACGGAGACGCGCCGACGTGGTTCGACGTGCCGGCGAAGGATCGTGAGAAGCTCGGTATCTACACGGGCGTGAAGGGTGCACCGCACGTCGGCAAGAACCCGCCCAGGGCTCACGGGAACTGGCGCTCCAACGACAACCGGTCGCTGGCCGGTGGGCTCAACAAGGACTGGCCGGGCCGCCCGAAATACCAGGAGGCGTACGTGACCGCATACTTCGCCTCCCGACAGTGGATTCGCGCCATCCATGACTGGCTCGGCAACGAGCCGCTCTGGCAGCGCGCGCAGGCGCTCGCGAACACGGCGGCGCTCCGGCACGACGTCGTCGGTGCGGAGCAGATCTCGAAGCACAGCGGCCACTGGCAGGGTGGGGGGGAGCCGTGCGTCCCCTTCAGCTGCGGCGAGCGCACCGGCAAGGCCGGCAGCGTCGTCAGCCTGCGGCTTGCGATCGGCGCCTTCCACGACCGCGGGCCGTCCGCCTACCGCCGCGCGTTCAACGAGTTGATCGGCGCGTTCGCGCTCTATCCGCCCGAGGCGACCGGGATCGGCGACCTGCCGTCGAGCCGGCCCTACCAGTTGACGACGCGCTTCGTGAAGACGGAGATCACGGCGTACGGCGGCCCGGGCCTCGGCGACCTCGTCGGCGGCGCAGATGACTACATCAACGCGAGAATCGGCCCCCAGTCGTACACGTCGACGGTCATCAACGGCGCCGATTCGTTCAGCTTCCCACGCCCCTACGCGCCCGCCACCTGGATCCGCTCCGTGCCGACGACGAACCGTGCCGGCATGCCGGTGACATCGATGACGGTACGTCTCGAGACCGGTGACCGGCGCTACGCAGGGACGGACGACGATGTCTACCTGCGGATCAACAACCGCCTCCGATTCCCGCTCGAGAAACGGGCGTACAACGACTTCGAGCGGGGCGACGACGACACCTACAGCGTGCCGATCGACTCGGCGCTCCGGAACGGCCTGACGATCGGGGACATCACCCAGGTGACGATCGAAAAGAGCCCGGACCGCCTCGCCGGTGGCTGGTTCCTGCACGGGGTGACGCTCGTCGTGAACGGCCAGACGCTCGTGAGCAACCGCAGGATCGACCGGTGGCTCGAGGACAACAGGCGCACGTGGACAGCGTCCGGGCTCGCGCGCGACCACCGCACCTCCGACGTCGTGCCGATCTGGCTCCAGATCCGCGACGACGACTTCGGCTCGAACGACACCGGGGACATCAATCCGTACGACCGTGTGACGACCCACGTCGTCGCGTACCGGCCTGGGACGACAGTGACCCGGACCGTCCACGGCGGCGACCTGCTCAAGGGACGGCTCGCGATGGAGAACGGCGACCGCGCACGCCTGAGCTACCGGATCACGACGATCACGGTGCGGCCGACGCCGCTCCCGCCTCCACCCGACCCGACGCCGAACCCGCCGCCGCCCCCGGCACCCGCGCCGCCTCCGCCGTCCTCCGGGGCGCCCGACCTCGTCATCACGATGCTCAGCCTCAATCAGGTGACGGTCAAGAACCAGGGCACCAAGGCGGCGGGAGCGTTCAACGTCTCCGTTCCCGGGGGCGGCGTCGTGCGCATCACAAGCCTCGCCGCCGGCGCCTCGAAGACCGTGAGCTACACGACCGGGAACTGCAACCTCACCTCGTTCACCGCGAAGGCGGACTCGAGCAACGAGGTCACCGAGTCGAACGAGGCGAACAACACCTCAGGCCTCACCGTGTCCGTGATCTGCTGAGGCGCGCGACCGCGTGATCCGCGGTCCGCCCTCCCTCGTAGCCGTAGGGCTCAGGCTCGGTCGGATCGGGGGTCGTCGGGGTCGGCGTCGTCCCCCCGGGTCGGAGCCGACCGGCGCCTGCTTCACGAGCCGACCCGTCGGAGCGACCGCGAACCATGTCCCGCCGAGAGCCTGGCCCTTGGTGTCGCCCGCTTTCCGGTCCTGCGCGAACCGGTACACGGGAAACCCGGCATAGGTGAGCTGCAGGCGTCCGTCGGGCCTCGCGATCGTACCGAGGCGGGCACGGAGTATCCCCTTTCCCGCGGCCGGCGTCGTCCCCCGGCTGACGATGACGGGAGGCCATGTCCGCGCACACGAGCCCGTGCAACGGACGGACGTCTTCCGGTCGAGCGTGAATCGGTACAGCGTGCGGCCCGCGCCGTCGACGACGATCTTCGCACCCAGCGCGCCACCCGATCCGACCTTCACTGCGGGCGGCGCTGACGCCGGTGCGGCCGCGGCACACGTCATCAGGGCCAGTGCGCCCGCACCAATCAGCACTCGTAGGTCGACGGACGGTCGTCGCATTGCGAACCACCTTTCGGAGCGTTGGACAGATCACGTGCTCCTACGCAGGACGGGGGCGAGCGGATTTGCTCGAGCCGCGTGCGTCCCCCGCAACCTCTTCCCGTCTCCGGCACTGCCGCCGGCCCGCAGACCTCCCGGTCGTCGGACGCCTGATTCTCGACAGGCTGACCACAGGCTCCGAGCGGATCGCGCCCGGAGCCACGGCGTACGTGGGCAGCGGCAGAGGGTCGTGGGTTGGCGCCGCCGGGCTCGCCGACGTCGCCACGGGCGCGCCGATGACCCCGGACGCGCGAATGCGGCTCGAGAGCGTGAGCAAGATCTGGACCGGGGCGGTCGTGCTTCGACTGGCGCAGGAGCACCGGCTCAGGACGACCGACACGGTCGAGCGCTGGCTGCCCGGGCTCTTACCGTACGGTGACCGGATCACGATCGCCCAGCTCCTGACGCACACGAGCGGGCTCGTCGACAACAACGACATGGCCGCTCGCGTCGCCTCGTTCATCGCGCGAGTCAGCGGATCCCGTCGCACGCGCAGAGCTGATGCGTGTCGCAGACCGCGCCCGAACCGAGCCGGCGATCGAGTATCCGCCGGAGCTCTGGATCGAGCTCGCAGCGTGGCAGCCGCTTCGCTCCGAGCCGGGGACGACCTATCACTACTCCAACATCGGCTTCGAGATCCTCGGCCTGATCGTCGTCCGCGCTTCCGGTCGTGACCTCGCGTCTCGCTACCACGACTTCATCACCTCTCCGTTGAGACTGGAAAGCGTCGCCTACGATCCGCAGGGGCCGATCGGCGGCTCTCACGCGCGGGGATACCGGGTCACGCCGTCCACCGGAGCGCTCACGGACGCGACGAGCTGGCATGGCGGCATCGGAGCCGAGGGCGGCATCGTCGCGAACGCGAGCGACACAGGGCGGTTCCTCAGCAGCCTGATGCGAGGAGCCGTGGTCGATGCCCGCTCGATCGCACGAATGAAGAGCGGCCTCTTCTGGGCGGCACCCGAACGAGGCCCCTGCGGGTACGCGTACGGGCACAGCGGGGCCGGCTCGGGATACAGGACGGACGTTCTCGTGAGCGAGGACGGCGATCGCGTCGCCGTGCTTCTCATGAACGACCGTGCCGGAAGCGCGGGCGATGTCGAATCGCACAGCCGAGCTCCCGAGCCAGCGGCATCCCGTCGGGCGACATCGACGTACCGCGATCAGGCTCGTCGATGCCTCAGCCGACGACGAATGGCGGCTTCGGAGCGTTGGATGAGCTCGGCGACGGCCGGGCCGGGATCCGAGAGCCTCACGACCGGGTGCTCGGCGTCGTACCATCCGCCACGGGCCCGACCCGGCGTGTGCCGGTCGGCCCAGCGCGCTCGCGCGTCCGGGATCGTGTGGATCCAGCGGACGCCTGTGCGATAGTCGTCGACCGGCACGACCGGGAGCTCGAGAGCATCGTCGTAGGCCATCCGAACCACATCGACCCCGCAACGGCGCGCGAGGCCGATCTGCCACCAGGCACGCGCGTTCACCTCGATCAGCCGGAAGACCCCGTCTCTGCTGTCGAGGGCGAACTCCGCGTCGAAGAGCCCGTGGTACCCGATGCCCTCGAACAGCCGTCGGAGCGACTCGACGGCTGGAGCAACCTCCTCGAGCGGGATCGTCACCGACGCAGTGCTGTTGCCGATCACGGCAGGATGCATGCGCAATCGGCGGCGGGCGTACAGGCCGGAAAAATCGCCTGCGCGCCCCACGAATCCGTCGAGGAACACATGGCCGGTCGGCCGGCACCGGATGAGCTCCTGGAGGACGACCGAGTGGCCGGCACGCGTCGCGTCCCCGACCCGTCGCTTCGCCTCGTCTCGCGACGCCACGACGAAGCCCTTCGTCCCGAACGTCGCGGCGAACCCCTGGGAATCGCACGGCTTGATGAATCCCCCCACCACGACGTCGTCGTCGACACCGTCGAGATCCTCGGGGCCGGCGAGCTCGATCGTCACCGGGTGCGGAACGTCGAGGTGGGCGAGGGTACGAGCGAGCTCGAGCTTGTCCAGTAGGAGCCCGATGACCGCCTCGTTCGCCATCGGAGCAACAGGCCCTCGACCGCTCGAGCGCGGAAGCCCGGCGACCGTCGCAAGCCAGTGGTCGTTGCACGGGTACAGCACCGCGTCCGTCACCCCGACCCGTTCGAAGGCATCCAGGAGACCGGAGGGATCGCCGGCGGCGAGCGCTGCGGGAAACCGCGTGGCGAGACGCGAACGGGTTGCGATGTCACGGTCGGGCGCCCCGAGGTACGTCGGTATGCGCGAGGCTTCGAGCGCCCTCATGACTCCGAGCGCGGTGCACCCCCCACCGAGGACGACAGCCGGGACGGTGCGCGACCGGCTGATCGAGGTCGACGTCCGGTCGCCCTGCCGCGGAGCCCGGCCGAGCGCCGGTCGTGCGTGGGGAGGAGTCCGCCGAACGTTGCGACCTCCACGCAGGTCTCGCTTGAGCGACTGCATGGGCTCACGGTAGTAGCGCCTACCCCAAGGGAATCCCTGGCTGCGGCAAAGTCTTTGCCAAAGCTCACCGTTGCGCTCACGTCGGCCGCCCGCTCGGCCTGCGCGCATCGGCGGTTGACCAGCGATCCGCGTCTCCGGCCCCGGCGGGTCGGGTCGGCGGGCAAACCGACTGTCGCTAGCGGGGGTGTTCCTCGTAGTACCGCCGGTACGACTCGACCTGCTCCGGAAAACCTGCCACGGCGGGATCCCCGTAGGTGCGAATCCGGAGCGGGTGCTCGAGCACCTCCGCATACTCTCGTGGGTCGAGGTAGTAGAAGAACGACAGAGTGCGCTCCGAGAAGCGCCAGCGGCCGTCGTCCTCACGGCGGTACCGATCCGAGTAACGGATGGCCGACAGCTGCGCCCGGCCGCTTCTCGTCACCTCGGCGTGGCAGCTGACGAGCCCGGTCGCATCACGGCTGCCATCCGCGACGTCCACGATGACATCGTGCGTCCAGTGAAAGCTCGGCCCGAGCACGCTCCACCGTTCCTGGAACATCGCCATCACGGCGTCACGGCCCCGCGAGTCCATCACGCCGTCGTGCGAGCGTACGACCACGTCGGGCGTGAACAGGTCCACGACCGCTGCCAGGTCGCGGTTGTCCATGGCGTAGCAGTACCGGGCGATCAGGGTCCGTATCGCGTCCGCCGCCTCGAGCCGCTGAAGTCGCTCCTCGACCGTGGCCACCGTCGTCGTTTCCATGCCGTCCTCCTCTGGCTGAGATCGATTCCCGGGCCACCGAGTGTCGCACCGTCTCCCTGCAATCGGGCCAGCGTCCCAAGCCTGATCCGTGAAGCCCTCTGGCGGACTCGAACCGCCGACCCCCTCCTTACCATGGAGGTGCTCTACCAACTGAGCTAAGAGGGCAAGGGCCGCAGTCTAGCCGCTCCTCGTGCGCCCTCACATGAACGTGAATCGAAGCGATGCAGGGGAGAGGATTCGAACCTCTGAAGGCTGAGCCAGCGGGTTTACAGCCCGCCCCCTTTGGCCACTCGGGAACCCCTGCGCGCGGGCCATTGTAACCGCGAGTCGTCCGAGCGTGCCCGTGGTAGAAGTACCCGCATGCGGGCTGCTTGGATCTTGGCCGGTCTCTCGGTGCCCGCGGCGCTCTCGTTCGTTGCCGCCTGGTCCCTCGTTCCGGCGGCCGCATCGGCCGGGGAGCGCAGGTCTCCGGCGATCGTGGCGGTCCGCGCCGTAGCCGCGACGGCGACGCGAGCCGACGGGCGTAGTCGCGTCGAGCTGCCCTGGTTGCTGCCGGGCGACACCGGAGCCAGGGTTTCGCCGGATGGTCGGATGCTCGCCTTCTCGAGCGCCCGCAGCGGCAGTAGCGAGATCTACGTCGCCGACACGAAGACCGGTTCACTACGGCGTCTGACCACCAACCCGGCCGCTGACGACGTCGAGCCGGCGTGGGCGCCCGTGGGCCAGAAGCTGGTCTGGTCGAGCGGCCCCGAAGGCTCCCGTGACCTCTTCGTCATGCGGGCCGACGGAGCCGACAAGCGCCGCGTGGTCGCCGACCCCGCGAACGACGTCGAGCCCGACTGGTCGCCGGACGGCACGTCGATCGCGTTCGCCTCGAATCGTGGAGGGCGCTACCGGTTGTGGGTCGTCGGCGCGCGCGGCGGCGAACCGACCTCGATCGTCGACGCCCCCGGCCGGATGCGCTCGCCGGCATGGAGCCCTTCGGGGCGCGCGTTGGCGTACTCCGGGTCGAGCAACGGCAACGCCGACGTCTGGAAGGCAGGCGTGGGCGGGCAGCCACCCGTACGACTCACGACGGCCTCGGGGTTCGACGGGCGTCCGGCCTGGTCCCCCGACGGCCGGAGGATCGTCTTCGTGAGCACGCGGCGGGGCTCGCAGCGGCTCTGGCTGATGCGGGCGGACGGGAGCCGCCAGCAGCTCGTCGAGCGGTCAGAGGCGGGTGACGACAACCCACGGTGGAGTCTCGTCCAGGAAGAGATCAGCCCCGACCCCTCGTCACTGTTACCCGACCTCGACCAGCAGGCGCCGAGCGGTATCCTCGTCATGAGATCTGCCGGGAAGATGCTGCTCGGCTTCACGTCCGCGGTCGACAACGTCGGCGACGGCCCGATTCATATCCGAGGTACGCGGTTCGGCAGCCAGCGGACGATGCGCGCAGACCAGATCATCCATCGACGTGACGGGGACGTCAGCGTCGTTACCGGCATCGGGCGACTCGCCTACGAGCCGCACCCGCCTCACTATCACTGGCATCTCGAGCCGTACGAAGACTACGAGCTCCATCCGTTGTCCGATGGAACGGTCGTGCGCCGCGACGGAAAGAGTGGTTTCTGCCTGCTCGATCGCTGGGGACATGCGGCCCGCCGGCCGGGAGTCGAGCCCGGGCCGCCGCGGTTCGTCGGCGACTGCGCGGCGCTTCGGCGCGACGCACGACGCGTCGACGAGGGATCGTCCGTCGGCTACACGGACCGCTACCCGGGATTCTTCCACGGCCAGGACATCGACATCACGGGGCTTCCGGCCGGCATCTACGTCCTCGTCCACCGTGCGAATCCGGAGCGGCGCATTCGTGAGCTCCGCTACTCGAACAACGCCGCGTCGGTCGTGCTCAGGATTTCCGCTCCGGACGCGCTGACGGGGGCCCCTCGAGCCACCGTTCTTCGCAGCTGCGCCGGATCCGACGGGTGTAGCCCGGGTCGGCCGTGAGGCGGGTCGACGTCCTGATCGTCGGCGCCGGACCGGCCGGATCGGCGACCGCGATCCACCTCGCGCGCGGCGGTGCGAGCGTCATGCTCGCCGATCGCGCCCGCTTTCCCCGCGACAAGCCCTGCGGCGGCGGCGTCACGGGGCGGGCGCTCCGGCAGGCGCCATGCGACATCACACCCGTCGTCGAGCGCGTCGTCGACACCTTCGAGCTCCGGCTGCATCACCGTCGCCGCTTCCGTCGCACGAGCCCCGAGCCGCTGATCCTCATGACCCAGCGGCGGCGGCTCGACGCGTTCCTCGTCGAGCAGGCGGTGGCGGCAGGCGCGGAGCTCCGTGACGGGACTCGGGTCGAGCAGCTCGAGATCGAGGAGAGCAGGGTGGTTGCCCGCGTGGGCGGCGAGCCGGTCGCGGCGGGGACGATCGTGGGCGCCGACGGCGCGAACGGTGTCGTCGCGAAGGCTGCCGGGCTCGACGACGGGATCGTGCGCGGCGTGGCGCTCGAGGGCAACGTCCCGTGGGAGCTCCTCGACGAGCGGGTGTACGCGTCGACCGCCGTCGTCGAGGTCGGTGCGCCATCCGGCGGCTATGGCTGGCTCTTCCCGAAGGGCGATCATGCGAACCTCGGCGTGGGCGGCTGGGCGAGCGAAGGGCCACGACTACGACAGCACCTGGCACGGCTCGCCGGTGCTCACGGCATCGGCCCCAACGGGATCACGGACGTCAGAGGACATCGCCTTCCGATGCGGCGCCTCGGAGCCTCCACGCCGGCCGGCGCTCGTGTCGTGCTCGTCGGCGACGCCGCCGGCCTCGTCGATCCCCTGTCGGGCGACGGGATGTACGAGGCGTTCACCTCGGCGCGGCTCGCGTCCGATGCGATCCTCGCAGGCGAGCCACAAACCTATCCCGGCGTGCTGTCGCAACGGCTCGACCGGCACGCCGCCGCCTCCTGGTCGGCCAAGCGCGCGCTCGACCGGCACCCCGCCGTCTGCTTCTGGGCGGCGCGCTCACCCGGTGTGTTCGGCGTCGTCGCTGCCCTTCTCCGCGGGGACGCAGGGCACCCCGACGAGGCGCGTGGTCTCGCCCGCCCGCCACTGCGACTGATCGCGCGCGTCGCACGGCGCGCCTGAGCCGCGCTTCGAGCAGCAGCGCAGAAAGAGGTAAAGGTCGAGCCCTCTGGTGCCGATGGTTCCAGCGTGATGGACCTGATCGCCCTTCTCACCCGGGCCGTCGAGAGCGGCGCGAGCGACCTTCATCTCAAGATCGGGCAGCCGCCCGTCTTGCGACTCGACGGGGATCTCGACCAGCTCGATGGTGCTCGACCGCTTACAGAGGCGGATCTGGAAGCCGTCCTCGATGTCGTGACCCAGATCTCTCCGGGGCGCCGCGACATGTTCGAGGACACCGGTGATCTCGACATCGCGTTCTCGCACCCGACACTTCCGCGTTTCCGTGTCAACGGGTTCCGCCAGCGGGGATCGACATCCTTTGCATTCCGTGTTATCCCGAGCGAGATTCCCACCATGGAGACACTCGGGCTTCCGCCTGGTGTGGCGAGGCTCGCCGAGGAGCGACGCGGCCTCGTTCTCGTGACCGGCGCGACCGGCTCGGGAAAGACGACATCGCTGGCGTCGATGCTCGATCACATCAACCGGACGCGGCGGCAGCACATCGTGACGATCGAAGACCCGATCGAGATTCTCCACGCGGACCGTGGCTGCATCGTGAACCAGCGCGAGGTCGGCCTCGACACGGCGAGCTTCGAGCAGGCTCTCCGGCGGGTGCTGCGGCAGGACCCGGACGTGATCCTGATCGGCGAGCTTCGCGATATGGAAACCGCGCACACGGCGCTGCAGGCGGCCGAGTCCGGTCACCTCGTGTTCTCGACGCTTCACACGATCGACGCCGCCGAGTCGATCGGCCGCATGATCGAGTTCTTCCCTCCGTCCAAGCAGCAGCAGATTCGCTCGGTGCTCGCCGGAACGCTCCGTGGCATCGTCAGCCAGCGGCTCCTGCCTCGTGCCGGGGGCGGCCGTGTTCCCGCGGTCGAGGTGATGGTGACGAATGCGCGAATTCAGGATCTGATCCGCGAGGACCGGCCGGACGAGATCACCGACGCGATCACCGCCGGCGAGTTCTTCCAGATGCAGTCGTTCTCCCAGTCGCTGATCGAGCTCGTGCTCAGCGGCGAAGTGGATCGAGACGTTGCGGCGAATGCATCGACGAACCGGCACGACTTCCTCGTCGCCCTCGAGCAGGCCGAGAAGACGCAGCGCGCGATCGCGCGTGAGCGCGAGAGCGGCGACTCGAAGTCTCCGCCGGGCTTCGAGCCCATTGCCGCCGGGCTGCGTTAGGCGTCTCGGATGTGCGTCCCCCTTTCGGGGGTATCCGGCCCCACCCTTCGTCCCGATGCTCTATCCGTGAACCCGAATCTGATGCGGCACCGTGCGATGCGCCTCGGGCGAGCGTCGCATCGCGCACTCGCGCCCGACCAGGGCTTCACGCTCGTCGAGACGCTGCTCGCGGGTGTCATCCTCCTGATCGTCGCGACCGGCATCGCAGGCGTCCTCACGTCCTCGATCTCGGCGAATACCGTTGCGCGCGAGCGGACGAACGCCGAGCAGTGCGCGAACGACGTCATCGAGCAGATCCGAAGGAAGGACTACGACTCGGTCGGCATCGTCCTCGGCAACCCACCCGGGACCGTACCGCAGTCGAGCGCATGCGGCACGGGCCTGCCCGCGACCGCCACCGTGGCTATCACGTACGTGAACGATCCGACCGCGACGAGCTACGCGACCGCCGCCAACTACAAGAAGGTGACCGTGACCGTGACGCGCGACCGCGACGGCAAGCAGCTGGCACGGATGGTCACCTTCGTCTCGCCGGAGTCGCGCGCACCCTACGGCGGCATCAACAACGCCATCATCAACGCGACCGTTTACGATCTCGGCACCAATCTGGCCTACACGGGCGCTGCGACCGTCACGCTCGCCGACGGGCCGAGTCCGACGCGAAGCGACACGACCGACCTGACCGGGTCGGTCTCGTTCGCCGCTCTCACACCGAACCCGACGACGGGGCCGCAGGCCTACTACAACCTCACCGTCGCGGCCGCCGCCGGGTACGAGACGCTTCCGGCCGACCTACCGTCCGGGTCCCCGACGCCTCCAGCGACGGCCTCCCACATCCAGCTCGCCCCCAGCCAGACGTCGAACACCACGATTCAGATCTACAAGCCGGCCACGATCAATGTCGTCCTGCTCGACGCGAGCAACAATCCGTACACCGGTGGTGCCGCACTCAGCATCACGTCCTCGTATACGGGCGCGACGACGACGGACAGCGTTGCAGCGGGCGCGAGCAGCAAGACGATCACCACGCTCGGCGGCAAGAAGATCATCCCCGGCGCGACGTACACCGTCGTGGGCAGGACGACGACCGGCCTCTGCGCGACACCGACCGCGACCCCCGTGCCGACCTCCGGCTACCCGACGAACACGTCGGGGACGTTCACGCTGCAGTTCACGCCCTGCCCGACGGGGACGCTCTCCGTCAATGTCCAGCAGTCGTCGGCCAATGTGAGCGGCGCTACCGTCGACGTCACGGGCGGACCGAACAACATGAGCTTCTCCGGCGTCACCAACGCCAGCGGCAACGTCTCGTTCACTGTCCCGGCGGGTAGCGGGTACACGATCACGGCGACGAAGTCCGCACAGAGCGCGAGCACCACGGCGTCTGTCACACAGGGTGCGACCACGAACGCGACGGTGACGTTGCCGCCGCCCCCGGTCGGCAACCTGCTCGTGACGGTCAACTGGGGGAGCCCGATCGGCGCCTGCACCAACTGCGTCACGCTGTCCGGCGGCCCCAATTCGATCTCGGTCACGGGCTCGACCTCGAGCGCAGGCCAGGTGACGTTCTCGAACGTCCCCACCGGATCGGGGTACACCGTCACGGCGACGAAGAACGCGGTCAGCGCGGCCGTGGCCGCCACCATCACGACCGGGACGACGACGAGCAAGACCGTCGACCTGCCCACAGGGACCGTCAACGTGACGGTGAAGTACGGCGGCGTGCTGGCGGCCGATACGGCGAGCGTCACGATCAGCGGCGGTCCGAACGCGCTCCCGGCTGCCTCGAGCAACACCAACAGTGGCGGCGTGCTCTCGGGCGTGCTTCCCGCCGGGAATGCGACGACGTACACGATCACCGCGTCGAAGGCCGGCCAGACCTCCGCGGCCCAGACGTTCACCCTGCCGGCGAACGGCTCCGTCGCAAACGTCACGATCAACCTTCCGGTCGGCACCGTCAACGTCACCGCGCGGTGGGGCACTGCCGGCCCGTTTGCGAACGGCGCAGCCGTCGCCGTCAGCGGTGGGCCGAACGCCGGCACGACGACTGGCGTCACGAATGCGAGCGGTCTCTTCAGCTACGGCTCCCTACCGGCTGGTTCGGGCAGCTATGCGGCGCAGGTCAGTCAGGGCGCCGCCTCGGCCACGTCGTCCTCGTTCTCGATCGGGTCGAGCGGCGCGGTCGCCAACGTCACCGTCACGCTTCCCGTCCGCTCGACCGTCGTCATAACGGTCACGAACAAGAACAACGGCCTCGTCGGGGCCGGGAAGAGCGTCACGATCAGCGGCGGCGCCGAGGGCCTCGTCTATAGCGGAACGACGAACTCGAGCAGCCAGGTGACGTTCACGAACGTCCCTGCCTCATCCGACACCTATGTGGCGAAGGCGTGGGATTGCTCGTCGTCGACGTCGAACCGCAAGAGCATCACGGACAACGCACTGGTGATCACGGCAGGGACGGGCACTCAGAGCGTCTCCCTGAAATACAACAGCAACACGTGCCCGCCGTGATGCGCGCCGTGAAGCGCCGCCTCCGCGAGGAGGATGGCCTGACGCTCTCCGAGCTGCTCGTCGTCCTCGCCATCATGGGCGTGATCCTGGCCGCGCTCGTCGGCGTGCTCTCGATGAGCATCAAGCAGAGCAGCCAGATCCAGGAGCAGAGCACCCTCCAGACCGAGGTGCGCGCGGCGATCGACACGATGGCGAGCGAGATCCGGCAGGCGTACACGGGCGACACGAGCTACCCGATCGAGACCGCGACCTCCACGACACTCCAGTTCCTCTCGCCGGATCGAGCACTGCCCTACCACGACAGGCGAATCGCCTATCGGCTCGCGAGCGGGACTCTCAGCCGCGCCCAGACGGCGAGCACCAACACCAACGGCCCACCGTGGACCGGTTTCGCATGGACGTCCTTCGGCTCGATCCCGTCAGCGTCCTGGGTGCCCCGCGTTGGCTCCGTGACCAATGCGGCGGTCTTCACGTACTACAACAAGAGCGGGACGCTCCTGAGCGGAACGATCACGCCGTCGTCGGTGTACCGCGTCGTGATCAGGGTCACCGTCGCGACGAAGGCCGCCTCGACGCGCCAGTACACCTACTCCACGAGCGCGTCTCTCCGATGGGAGCCCTGATGAGACATCGTATTCGGGTTCGGTTGGCGAACGACGAGGGCATCGCGATGATCCTCGTCGTCATCATCACCGCCTTCATGTCGCTTCTCGCCGTCGTCCTGATCGACACGGTCAGGGCCGAGTCGGATCGAGGCGCACACGCGAACTGGAGCAGTACCGCATACCAGGCGGCGGAGGCCGGCCTCGACGACTACACGGCGAAGCTCGTCGACGACCACGGCTTCTACATCCACTACGTGCACCCGGCGGAGTCGACGAGGAAGCCGCCCTCCGCAGGCCTTGCCCCGCACAGCGCGGACTGCACCGCCGCAAGCTCGTACGGCGCGAAGTCGACGACCGGAGTGGCATGGTCGTACGGAACGCAGTGGACGTATCCGAACGGAAAGGACAACTGGTGTCTGCTGCCGAACGGCTACTACTACAACCTGCAGGTGTTCCCGCCCGGCACGTCGACGAATCCGACGACATCCGTTCGGATCATCGCCACGGGCCGGCGCTCGATGACGTCGACCGCCGACATGCGGGCGATCGAGACGTACGTCCGCCCGTCGAACCTGACCGACTTCTACCGATTCTCGGACGGTGACGTGAGCATCGGTGCCGAGACGTTCGGCAAGATCTATTCCAACGGCACCGTCAACCACACGGGAACCGCACACAACGACATCTTCGCCGAGGGATCGATCACCGGCAGCCCGACGATGCTCGACGGGGCGCAGAAATACGCGAACGGTGCGTTCCCGCCGAGCAAGATCAAGAACCACCCGATCGACTTCTCGAGGTTCCTCGTCTCGCTCGTCGACATCAAGCGGGCAGCTCAGACGGGCGGTGTCTACCTGAACCAGGCGGGCAAGACGGGATGGCGGATCACCTTCCTCTCGAACGGAACGTTCACCGCTGCACCGTGTACCGGGGCGAGCCTCGAGCTGTCTCCCGCCCCGACGTGCACTCCCGCTCAGACGTACAGCGTCCCGACGAACGGCGCCATCTACACCGACGTGACGGCGATCGTCTCGGGTCAGGTCAACGGTCGCGTCACCGTGGGTGCGGGACAGAACATCATCGTGGCCAACAACATCGGCCCTGTCGTCCCCGGTGACGACGTGATCGGGCTCGTCGCCTACAGCGACCTCTGGGTTGCCGAGTATGCACCGAACCAGCTCACGTGGACGGCCGGCGTGCTCGTCCAGACGAACACCTGGCACACGGCCGGCGCGAGCCACCCGAGCGGCAGCCTGATGACGTTCACGGGCTCCTCGGCGACGAAGAACGGCGGTAGCTTCGCCTACGACAACCGCATCTACTCGTACGATCCGAACCTCCAGTTCCTGCCGCCGCCGTGGTTCCCCGCGATCGACGACACCTACACGACGACGTTCTTCCGCGAGGTCAAGCCGTAGAGGGTCGCACGTCGCGGCTCGCAGAGCCGTCCGCAGCCGGGTGGGTATCCTCGCGACCCGCTGGCAGCGCCTCCATTCAACCGAGGCGGCGGAACTGCCGATACAACCGGGGTGAACCTCGCGCTCGCAGCATTCGTCGTCCCTCCGGCGCTCGCGTTCGGCAGCTTCGTCAACGTCGTCGCCGCGCGCGTGCCGTTGCGCATTTCCGTCTCGAAGCCCAGGTCGAGCTGCACGGAATGCGGAACCGAGATCAGGGCGCGGGACAACATCCCGATCGTCTCCTACATCGCGCTCCGCGGGCGTTGCCGTGACTGTGACACGAGGATCTCCCCGCTCTATCCCGCCGTCGAGGCGATCACGGCAACGCTTGTCGCATGCTGCGTGCTCGCATTCGGGGCCACTGCCTACGCTGCTCTCGCCTGCTTCTTCGTGATCGTCCTGGTGACGCTTTCCGCCGCCGACCTCCGGTATCGACTCGTGCCCAACAGGATCGTGCTTCCGGCCGCCGGCATCGTCCTCGTCGCGAACACCGCAATCGATCCGAGCGCGGAATGGCTCCTCGGCGGCCTCGGGGCAGCGAGCTTTCTCCTCGTCGCGGCTCTGATTCACCCACGCGGCCTCGGCATGGGCGATGTCAAGCTCGCGCTGCTGCTCGGGGCGATGCTCGGCCGCGACGTCGGCCTGGCTCTCATGATCGGGTTCGTCGCTGCTCTCGTCCCTTCCGCGGTCCTCTTCGTCCGGCACGGATCCCGTGCCCGGAAGATGGCGATCCCTCTCGTGCCGTTCCTCGCACTCGGCGCCGTCGTCGCCCTCTTCGCCGGCGAGGGAGTCCTCGATTGGTATCTCGGGCTGACGGGATAGCGACGTGACCTCCGATCTCGTGCGTGGGGGCCCCGGTCTCCCGAGGGTGTCGTGAACTTCGAGCCCACCGGTCCGCTCCGCACGTCGACCAGTCTCGCCGAACGCGGGCTCGGAACCGTCGGCAGCGATGCGGCGGGTGCCGGTTGGCCCGGAGAGGACTTCGCCACGATTGCCGATCTCGTGGCCGATCTCGTCGAGACGACCAAGATCGTCCCTCCCGACCGGCTGGCCGCCGCGCGGGGCCGGGCCGGCCTCGTCGGTCTGGCGCAGGCGCTGCAGGACGAAGGCCTCGTCGACCTCACCGGGGTCGCGCGCTCGCTCGCCCGTCGCTTCGGCCTTCCGTTCCACGACCTCGCCGAGGAGAGAGCTTCACCGAGCGCCGCCGAGCTGATCCCGTTGAAGACGCTGCAACGCGTCGTCGCCGTTCCGGTCTCACGCACCGACGACAGGCTCGTCGTCGCGATCGCCGACCCCGCGAACATCCACGGGATCGACGAGCTTCGCCTCGCGAGCCGCGATACCGTCGATATCGTCGTCGCGGGGCGCGAGGACATCCTGATCGAGCTCGAGCGGCTCGCGCGCCAGTCCGAGGCGATGGAGACGCAGTCGGCGCTGGACGACGTCGAGGTGCTCGAGGACGAGGACGATCTCGAGGTCGACGACGGTGTCTCGGATGCGCCACTCGTGCGGCTCGTGAACTCGATCGTGATGCAGGCGGCAGCCGACGGGGCCAGCGATATCCACTTCGAGCCCCAGGACGACTCGCTGCTCGTTCGGGTTCGTGTCGACGGTGTCCTGAGCGAGACGCAGCGCATTCCGAAGCGGATGGCGAATGGCGTCACGACCCGTCTCAAGGTGCTCGCAAAGCTCGACATCGCCGAGCGGCGCAAGCCGCAGGACGGCCGCATCGCATTGAATGCGAGGACGGTCGGCCGAACGCTCGACGTTCGCGTCGCCGTCCTGCCGACGGTCGAAGGCGAGCAGGTCGTGATGCGACTGATCGACAAGTCGCGCAAGGCGCCGTCGCTCGAGTCGCTCGGGATGTCGGACTCGATGCGGGAGAAGCTTGCGACGATCATTCGCCGACCCACCGGAGCACTGCTCGTCACGGGGCCGACCGGCTCCGGCAAGTCGACGACGCTCTACGCGGCGCTGGCCGAGATCAACAAGCCGGAGATCAACATCATCACCGTCGAGGATCCCGTCGAGTATCGCCTGGCGGGAATCAACCAGGTCCAGATCAACGTGAAGGCCGACATGACCTTCGCGTCTGCCCTGAGGTCCGATTCTCCGCTCGGACCCCGACGCGATCATGGTCGGCGAGATCAGAGATGCCGAGACGGCGAAGATGGCCATCGAATCGGCCCTCACGGGCCACATGGTGTTCTCGACGCTCCACACGAACGACGCGGCGGGTGCGATGACGCGCCTGAACGAGATGGGCGTCGAGCCCTTCCTGACGGGCTCTGCCGTCTCCGCCGTCCTCGCACAACGCCTTGCGCGCAAGCTCTGCACGAACTGCTGCGAGATGTACTCACCGACGCCCGAGGAGCTCACCGCGGCCCGGATCTCGCCCGACCAGGCCGCGGCGCGCGAAGGCATGGTGCTCTACCGCAAGGCGGGGTGCCCACGGTGCGGCCGGACCGGGTACAAGGGGCGGATCGGCGTGTTCCAGCTGCTCATCATGAACGACGAGCTCGAATCGCTCGTCGCGCAGAACGCCCCCCGGGACGAGATCGAGCGTGCAGCCGCCGCGGGTGGAATGCGGTCGCTCTGGGACGACGGGATCGCAAAGGCTGCTGCGGGGCTCACCTCGCTCGAGGAGCTCACGCGGATCATCACGAGTGTCTGACTCGAGCTGGGTCGCCAGGTGCGGGCGAGAGGACTTGAACCTCCAAGAGCCGAAGCCCAACGGGACCTAAACCCGCCGCGTCTACCAATTCCGCCACGCCCGCGTGGTGGTGCGAAATCTAGCGGCCGAGCAGCAGTCCGACCGTCTCGCGGACCGAGTCGACCACGAGGCCGGCGAGCGCGATCAGCGCGAACGCCGCGAACCCCGCCAGCGGCTCGTGCGTCTGGACAACGAGGAGGCTGACGAAGGCCGCGACGACGAACGACGCGGTCGTGAGCGGTCTCCGAGTCATGGTCCCGAGTGCGAGCCCCACGAGGAAGACGGCGCCGAAGACGACGATTCCGATCACCATGGACCGAGGGTAGGACCCGGGTCGGACGGACCGGACCGACGGTCAACCCGACGGAGGGCCGTACCGTCTCTGCTTGAATGGCCGTCTGATGTCGTCGCAGGTGGAGGAGCTTGGCGAGAACCGCGTCCGCCTGACGGTCGACGTCTCGGTGCACGAGCTCGAGCACGCGGTCGAGCACGCGACCAACGACCTCTCCGAGTCCGTCAAGATCCCGGGTTTCCGTAAGGGCAAGGTCCCGACGCCGGTGCTCGTCTCGAAGATCGGCCGCGACCGGATCTGGGTCGAGGCGGTCGAGTCGCACATCGGCGGCTGGTTCTGGGCGGCGGCGGCGCGAACGCGGCTGCGCCCGATCTCTGCCCCCGAGTACGAGTTCGAGCTCCCGACGACCGACAAGGAAACGTGGTCGTTCGCGGCGACGATCGAAGTGCAGCCGACCCCCGAGATCGTCGATTGGACGGCGCTCGAGGTGCCGCGCCCGGAGCCGGAGGTGCCACAGGAGCTCGTCGAGCAGGAGCTCGAGGCGCTGCGCCAGACCGTCGCCGAGCTCATCCCGGCCGACGACCGCCCTGCGGGGACAGGCGACACACTCGTCGTCGATCTCGTGGGTGAGTCGGGCGAGACGCAGTCGGACACCGTCGTCGAGCTCGGGTCCGGCCGACTGATGGAGGAGATCGAGGCAGCCCTGGTCGGTGCGAGCGTGGGGGAGACGAAGAGCGTCGAGTACGAGCTCGGTGATGAGTCCCGGGCGACCGTGTCGATCACGGTGAAGCACATCAACGAGAAGGTTCTGCCCGAGATCGACGACGATCTCGCCCGCTCCGCGAGCGAGTTCGACACGCTGGTCGAGTTGCGGGCCGAGATCGAGGATCGCGTCCGTTCCGCTGTCCAGGCGGAGATCGACTCGGCGTTCAGGGCCGCGGCCGTCGACGCGCTCGTGACGGCGTCGGACGTGAAGGCCGCCGGCCCGCTGGTGGAGACCCGAGCCCGCGAATTGCTCGACGGGTTCGTCCGCTCACTCGGTCGACGAGGTATCACGCCCGAGACGTACTTCGAGGTGACCGGCCAGTCGCCCGAGGTGCTCGTCGCGCAGATGCACGGCGAGGCGGCACAGTCCGTCGCGCGGGAGCTCGCGCTCGAAGCGCTCGCCGATCGGGTCGGCATCGAGGTCTCGGACGATGACGTCAAGACGCTCATTCGCGAGCAGGCCGGGGAATCCGGCGACGATGCCGACGAGGTGATCGAAGGCATCTGGGAGCACGGGCACCAGGAGTCGCTGCGTGAGGATCTCCGGCTGCGCAAGGCACTCGACCGCCTCGTCGCCGATGTCAAGCCGATCGCGCCCGAGCTCGCGGAGGCGCGGGACAAGATGTGGACGCCCGACAAGGAAAACACCGAGCCAGAGAAGAAGTTGTGGACACCCGGCAGCAAGGAGCCCGAATGAGCCCGTTGATTCCCATGGTGATCGAGCAGACCTCGCGTGGCGAGCGCTCGTTCGACATCTACTCACGATTGCTGAACGAGCGGATCATCTTTCTCGGAACGCAAGTCGACTCGCAGATCGCGAACCTGATCAACGCCCAGTTGCTTCACCTCGAGTCGGAGGACCCCGACAAGGACATCTCGCTCTACATCAACTCGCCGGGCGGATCGGTGTACGACGGGCTCTCGATCTACGACACGATGCAGTTCATCAAGCCGGACGTCTCGACGATCTGCGTCGGCATCGCGATGAGCATGGGGGCCCTTCTCCTGACCGGCGGCGCGAAAGGGAAGCGGATGGCGTTGCCGAATTCGAGAATCCTGATCCATCAGGTCTGGGGTGGCTATCAGGGACAGGCGTCCGACATCGAAATCCACGCCAAGGAGACGATTGCGCTCAAGCGCAAGCTCGAGGAGATCATGGCCCACCACACGGGACAGGATGTCGAGAAGGTCAAGCAGGACATGGACCGCGACTACTTCATGACCTCGACCGAGGCAGTCGAGTACGGTCTCATCGATCGCGTGATCGCGCACCGCTAGACCTGACGGGGATAGCCAGACAGGCGATTTCGGAGTAAAAGGAGAGACGTGGCCCGAGCGAGCGACGGAAACGAGCAGCTGCTCTGCAGCTTCTGCGGCAAGAGCCAGCGGCAGGTGAAGAAGTTGATCGCCGGTCCCGGCGTGTACATCTGCGACGAGTGCATCGATCTCTGCAACGAGATCATCGACGAGGAGCTGACCGCTCCCGTCTCACTGGATCTCGACAACCTCCCTCGGCCGAAGGACATCTACGCGGTCCTGAACGATTACGTCGTCTCCCAGGAGGAGGCGAAGCGGACGCTCTCGGTCGCGGTCTACAACCATTACAAGCGCGTGCGCATGGGGCAGGTCGAGGAGGGCGAGGTCGAACTCCAGAAGTCGAACATCCTGCTGCTCGGCCCAACCGGATGCGGGAAGACGCTGCTGGCGCAGACGCTGGCACGGATTCTCAACGTCCCGTTCGCGATCGCCGACGCGACCGCTCTGACCGAGGCGGGATACGTCGGGGAGGACGTCGAGAACATCCTCCTCAAGCTCATCCAGGCGGCCGACTTCGACATCAAGAAGGCGGAGACCGGGATCATCTACATCGACGAGGTCGACAAGATCGCCCGCAAGGCGGACAACCCTTCGATCACGCGTGACGTCTCGGGTGAGGGCGTCCAGCAGGCGCTCCTCAAGATCCTCGAGGGAACCGTCGCCTCGGTACCGCCGCAGGGCGGCCGGAAGCACCCCCACCAGGAGTTCCTGTCGATCGACACCACGAACATCCTCTTCATCTGCGGAGGCGCCTTCGCGGGGCTCGACCGGATCGTCGAGCGCAGGATCGGTGCGAACTCCGTCGGCTTCGGGGCGAACGTCCGCTCGAAGCACTCGGGCGAAGGCGCCGAGCTGCTGTCGGCGGTGATGCCCGAGGATCTCGTCAACTTCGGTCTCATCCCCGAGTTCATCGGACGGCTACCCGTCGTCTCGGCGGTCCATCAGCTCCGGCGCGACGACCTGGTCCAGATTCTCACCGAGCCGAAGAACGCGTTGACGCGTCAGTACCAGCGGTTCTTCGGGTACGACACGATCGAGCTCGTCTTCACGGACGATGCGCTCTTCGAGATCGCCGAAAAGGCGCTGAAGCGGGAGACGGGTGCCCGGGGGCTCCGCTCGATCATCGAGGCAGCGCTGCTCGACGTCATGTTCGAGCTGCCGTCTCGAAAGGACGTCTCCAAGTGCGTCATCACCAAGGAGACGATCTCGAAGGGGCTCAGCCCCACGCTCGTGACGAGCGGCGCGGCGAGCGCGGGTGACGCAGGCGACGACTTCGGCGCCGCGGCGGGTAACGCCGCCTCCTGACGGCTCGCGACCTGGGGAGATGCGGTTTCCGCTTCGCTACGGTAGGTTCTCGCGACTCCTGATGACCGTGCTCGCTTCGGGGCCGCGTCGCTCCGGCGTCTCGGTCGACGAGGCGGCCGTCACGGTCTCGATGGGAATGAGCTTCCACGGTCACGGTCCGCGGTCCGCCGTTCGGTCGGCCCGGGTGCTGACCGGACGGGTCGTGAGTCGTGGAGTCCACGGATGGCGCGGTGACTGGCTCGTGAACGGCGCCGGCGATGGCCTCGTCGAGGTGATGTTCGCTCCGCCGCTCGTGGGAAGGGTGCTGATGGTGCCGGTGCGTGTCCGGCGGCTGCGGGTTTCCGTCGACGATCCGTCGGGTCTCGTGGCAGCGCTTCTCGGCGGGGACACCCATGGGTAGGCGCACGCGAACCTATTCGTGGGCCCCTCCCGAGGACGTCGTCGCGAGCGCCGCCGGAATGTCGGGTCTCGAGGCGCTCCGGCTCATCGCCACCGGCGAGCTTCCGCCGCCTCCGATCGCGGAGACGCTCGGGTTCGGCCTGATCGAGGTGGAGGAGGGGCGGGCGACGTTCACGGTGGAGCCCTCCGAGTTCCACTACAACCCGATCGGCGTCGTGCACGGGGGGCTCGCGCTGGCGCTTCTCGACTCCGCGATGGGCTGCGCAGTGCACTCTGCGCTGGCGGCGGGGGTCGGGTATACGACGCTTGAAGTCAAGGCGAATTTCGTGCGGCCGTTGACATCGTCCACGGGCGTGATCAGGTGCACCGGAACGCTTGTTCACGGCGGCAGGACGGTTGCGACTGCCGAGGGCCGAGTCGTCGACGGTGACGGGAAGCTCTACGCACACGGGACGAGCACGCTCCTCATCCTCGGGCGCTGAGGGGGCCTCGTCGCTCCTGAGTGCCCGGTCGCGGGTCGCGCCGACCGCGCCCGCCTGTCGATAGAGTCGCCAGATCCGATGGCATCCCTCAGCTCGATGGAGTCCCTCTACAGGCCCGACGGTGTCGAGGCCCGCTGGCAGCGCACCTGGGAAGGTGAGGGGTTGTACGCGGCCGGTGTCGGTGCGACGCGCGATGAGAGCTACGTCATCTGCGTTCCGCCGCCAAACGTCACGGGCGACCTCCACCTTGGACATGCGCTCAACGGCTCGATTCAGGACGTTCTCGTCCGCTGGCATCGGATGCGAGGCTTCCGCACCCTGTGGCAACCGGGGTACGACCACGCCGGGATCTCGACGCAGAACGTCGTCGAGAAGCAGCTCGCCGCGGAAGGCCTGACACGTCACGACCTCGGGCGCGAGGCCTTCGTTGCCCGAACCTGGGAGTGGCTCGAGCTGACCGGCCGGCGGATCATCGGGCAGTACAGGCGACTTGGAGCGTCGCTCGACTACGACCGTGAGCGGTTCACGCTCGACGACGACTACTCGCGTGCGGTCATGACGTTCTTCGTGCGTCTCTGGGACAGGGGATGGATCTACCGCGCCAACCGGATCGTGAACTGGTGCCCGTTTCACCAGACGGCCATCTCCGACCTCGAGGTCACCCACGAGGAGATGGACGACGTGCTGACGTTCGCGCGCTATCCGTTCGAGGACGGTGACGGGAGCGAGGGCATCGTCATCGCCACCGTCCGCCCGGCGACGATCCTCGGGGACGTTGCGGTTGCCGTTCACCCCGACGACGAGAGGTATGCCGGCGCCGTCGGGCGCCGCGTCGTGGTCCCCTACGTCGAGCGTTCGGTGCCCGTGATCGCGGACGAGCGCGTCGATCCGGCGTTCGGGACGGGCGCGCTCAAGATCACCCCGGGGCACGACCCGACCGACTTTGCGATCGGCCGCGACCACGGCCTTCCGGAGCCGATGGTGATCGGGCTCGACGGGAGGATGAACGAGCATGCCGGCGACCTCCAAGGGCTGACCCAGGCCGAGGCCGACGCCGCCGTGCTCGCGTGGCTGAAGGAAGCCGGGCGGCTCGAGAGGCGGGAGAACCACCGGCACACCGTGGGGACGTGCGAGCGCTGCCACACGAGGGTCGAGCCCCTCATCTCCCTCCAATGGTGGTGCAAGATGGAGGAACCGGCCGGCCCGGCGATCGCGGCACTCCGGGAGCGTCGCGTGCGGTATCACCCCGAGTCCCAGCATCGGTATGCGATCGCGTCGCTGGAGGACATCCCCGATTGGTGCCTCTCGCGCCAGCTCTGGTGGGGGCATCAGCTGCCGATCTGGACGACGCCGACCGGGGAGACGATCTGCGCCACGACCGAAGAGGAAGCGCAGGAGCGTGCCGGGCCGGGCGTTCCGCTGACTCGCGACCCCGACGTCCTCGACACCTGGTTCTCGTCCGCGCTCTGGCCGTTCGCGACGCTCGGCTGGCCCGACGAGACACCGGAGCTCGGTATCTACTACCCGGGCAACGTCAGCTCGACGGCGCGCGAGATCATCAGACTCTGGGAGAACAGGATGATCTGGGCGGGCCTCGAGGTGATGGACGACGTTCCGTACACCGACGTGATCGTCCATTCGACGGTCCTCGCTGCCGACGGGCGGCGGATGTCCAAGAGCCTGGGAACCGGCGTCGACCCGATCGAGATGATCGATGCCCACGGGGCCGACGCGACGCGGTACGGGCTGCTCAAGATCTCGTCGACGCAGGACGTGCGGTTCTCTCCGGGCGCGATCGAAGAGGGCCGCAAGCTGGCGAACAAGCTCTGGAACGTTGCGCGCCTGATCCTGCAGAACGCGGAGGGCGCGGCGCCGGCAGTCGAGCCGACGTCGCTCGAGGAGCGTTGGATTCTCGCGCGGATCGACGCGGCCCGCGAACAGGTGGAGCAGGCGTGGGCGGGGTTCGACTTCGCCGGCGCTGCGAACGCGCTCTACCACCTCACCTTCGACGACTTCTGCGACTGGTATGCGGAGGCCGTGAAGCCGCGCCTCTACGACCACGAGCCGACGGTTGCAGCGACCGCAGTCGCTTCGCTCGAACGCCTGGTCACGTTGCTTCACCCCATGCTGCCCCACGTGACCGAGGAGATCTGGTCGTACCTCCCGGGGCCGCGGCCACGGTTGATCGTCTCCCCGTGGCTCGAGCCCGACGACCGGTTCCGCGGTGAGGTCGGGGCGCTCGATCTCGTGCAGGACGCCGCCGTCACCTTTCGGCGCAGTCGCGTCCAGGTGTCGCTCGCAAGCGAAGACGAGCGCCGCATCTTCTCGGCCGTCGTGCGACCCGAGCGTCAGAAAGTGGCAGGCGACGTCGGCGCAGAGATGGCGCGCCTGCGGAAGGAGATCGCCCGTGCCGAGAAGATGCTCGCGAACGATCGCTTCGTGGCAAGCGCACCGCCCGAGATCGTGGACGGCGAGCGGCTGAAGCTCGATCGCTTCAGGCGCGAGCTCGAGGCGCTCTCCGACGTCGGAGCGTGAGCTGTGGTGAGCGACCCCGTCGCCTGGCTCGCGAGCCTGAGCCCGTGGCCCGAGGACGGCTTCGGGCTCGAGCGGATGCGTGGGCTGCTTGACGCGCTCGGAAATCCCGAGAGCGAGTTCCCCGCCGTGCATGTCGTCGGCACGAACGGGAAGTCGACCGCGACGGTCACGATCGAGCAGCTGCTGCTGGCGGAGGGACTCTCCGTCGGGTCGACGATCTCGCCGCACGTCCGCGACTGGGCCGAGCGCCTGCGAATCGGTGGCGCGCCAGGTGATCTCGAAGCCGTCCTTCGTCGGGTTCGCACCGAAGCGACCAGGGCCGGAGCAACGCAGTTCGAGACGATCACTGCTGCGGCGTTGTGGGCCTTCGCCGACGCACGGGTCGATGTCGCCGTCGTCGAGGCGGGGCTCGGAGGGCGCCTCGACGCGTCGAACGTGCTCCGCTCGCGCGTCGTCCTGCTGACGAGCGTCGGGCTTGAACACACCGATGTCCTCGGTGGAACTGTCGAAGCCATTGCTACGGAGAAGCTTGCTGTTGTCCATACTGACGACACAGTAGTCGTCCTGCCGGACGACACGTTCAGGAGCCTCGTACCCCGGGGAGAGGTCCGCCTCGGTGGCGCCCGCGAGGCTGCCGCCGCGTTCGTCGGGCACGCGATGCCCGTCCCCGCTCCGGTGGCGCTGCCCGGCCGGCTCGAGCGGCGGCCCGGCGAAGTGAGGGACGGGGCACACAACCCGGACGGAGTCGACTGGCTCGTCGAGCGACTCCCTCGCGCCAACTACACGCTCTGCGCCTCGATCCTGATGGACAAGGACGTCGACCGGATGCTCCAGCGGCTCCGAACGCTGGGGACGCGCTTCGTCGCGACGTCGTCGTCGAACGAACGCTCGCTGCCGGCCGCGGATCTCGCCGCGCGCGCCCGGCCCCTGTTCGACGTCGTCGAACGGGTCGACGACCCGACGGCCGCGCTCGCGCGCGCACACGCCCTCGGCGAGCCCGTGCTCGTGACGGGCTCCCTCTACCTCCTCGCCGATCTCGAGCAGGCCGGAGGAGCATGAGGAGGCGCTCACGCATGCGCGAGCGCATGACCGCCCTGACCGTGGCGCTCCTCGTCGTCGCGATCATCGTCGGTGCGGCGTTCGCGTTCGGGTATATCCTCGGCAAGGTTCTTCTCTAGCCCGCACGCTGCCGATGATCGCCGAGACCTTCTTCGACTCGAATAGCTGGATTCTGGCCCGCAACCTGAGCGGGTTCCTCGTCGTCGTGTTCTGGCTGACGACGGCCTTCTGGGTCTTCAAGGACGCACGTCGCCGCATCGACGATCCCTGGCTCGTCGGCATGGCCGCGGTGCTCGGTCTCATCCCGCCGTTCATCGGCCCGATCGTCTACCTCTTCCTGCGCCCGCCGGATTCGATCGAGGAGCGCCGTGACCGGGAGCTCGACAATCGCGCGCTCGAGGAGCGTCTCGCCGAACGCGATCTCCGCTGTCCCGTCTGTCGCGGCCCGGTCGACGCGTCGTATCTCGTCTGCCCGGTGTGCACGACACGGCTGAAGCAGGCATGCGCTTCCTGTGGAGCCCCGCTCGAGGCGATCTGGCAGGCATGCCCCTATTGCGCCGAGCCGGTGCCACCTTCGGCCGCGCTCGGTGAGGAGCCGCTGCAGCCGATCCGCGTGCGCCGCTCGGGCTGAGTCGTTTCCGACGGGGCGGCGACCGTGAGTCCGGTACGCTTCCGCGCCTATGGCTACCGAAACCACACTCGTCCTCGTCAAGCCGGACGGCGTCCGTCGCGCACTCTGCGGCGAGATCGTCTCCCGCATCGAGCGCCGCGGCTACGAGCTTCGCGGCGCCCGCCTGTTGAAGATCTCGAAGGCGCTCGCGCAGCAGCACTACGCCGAGCACAAGGGCAAGCCGTTCTTCGGCGAGCTCGTCTCCTTCATCACCTCGGGGCCGGTGCTCGCGCTCGCCGTTCGCGGAGAGAACGCGATTCTCGGCGTGCGCGGGATGATGGGCGCGACCAACCCGGCCGACTCGGCACCGGGAACGATCCGAGGGGACTTCGCGACGTTGCTCGCGGAGAACATCGTGCACGGCTCCGACTCGAAGGCGAGCGCCAAGCGCGAGCTCTCGCTGTTCTTCCCGGACGGGCTGCTCTGAGCTCGTTCCCCCGGAGCACGAGCCACCGGGGGAGCACTACCCTGTCGCGGATGACCGAGATCTCCGAGGATGCGCGGCGCAACCGCGAGAGCTGGACGAAGGCGAACGCCGAGTACACCGACGCAGCTGCGGCAGCCAGCTGGGGAGCCGACGAGATCACCTGGGGCGTCTTCGGGGTCCCGGAGGAGCCGCTCGCCACGCTCGGTCCGGTCGCCGGCCTCGACGTCGTCGAGCTCGGCTGCGGAACGGCGTATGTCTCCGCCTGGCTCGCGCGGCGCGGTGCCCGCCCGGTCGGTGTCGACGTGACGCCGGCGCAGCTTGCGACGGCGCGCCGCTGCCAGGTCGAGTTCGGGATCGAGTTCCCGCTCGTCGAGGCGAGTGCAGAGGCCGTCCCGCTCGAGGACGCGAGCTTCGATCTCGCGATATCCGAGTACGGTGCCGTGATCTGGTGCGACCCGCACCGCTGGATTCCCGAGGCGCATCGTCTCCTCCGTCCCGGGGGGCGCCTCTGGTTCCTCCGCAACAGCACGATCTCGATCCTCTGCGCACCTGACGAAGGGGTCCCGACGGAAGCGCTCCTGCGGCCGCAGCGCGACCTGGCTCGACTCGAGTTCCCCGGCGAGATCGGTGTCGAGTGGCAACTGCCGCACGGGGATCTCTTCCGACTCCTCCGGCATACCGGGTTCGACGTGATCGATCTCGTCGAGCTCTACGCCCCCGACGACGCCGTCGACCACGAGTTCTACGACGCGTTTTCGGCCGAGTGGTCGCGGAAGTGGCCCGTCGAGGAGATCTGGGTGGCGCGAAAGCGCGGATGAGACTCGTCCTCGCCTCGACGTCGCCGCAGCGACGGACGATCCTCGAACAACTCCGGATTCCGTTCGAGGTCGTGACTCCCACGTACGTCGAGCACGACCCGCCGGACGCAGACCCCGTCGAGCTCGCCCGGGCACACGCCGAGGGCAAGGCCCGGAGTGTCCACGTCGACGGCACCGTCACCCTCGGAATCGACACGACCGTCCATCTCGGGGGCCGCCTCTACGGCAAGCCCACCGACGCCGCCGAGGCACGAGCGATGCTCGGCGAGCTGGCCGGCGGCACGCACCGCGTCGTCTCCGGGCTGTGCCTGCTGGGTCCCGACTTCTCGGTGGTGGAGCATGCGGTGACCCACGTATCGCTCCGCGCTCTCTCGGGCGCCGAGATCGACGACTACGTCTCCGCGGAGGAATGGCGTGGACGCGCCGGCGGGTACGCCATCCAGGGGCTCGGCGGAAGACTCGTCGCCCGAATCGACGGCGACTACCTCAACGTCGTCGGGCTGCCGGGCGCGCTGCTGGTCGACGTGCTCTCCGCCACCTACCCGGTTGCCCTGCACATCGGGACGACAGGCTGATCCAGGCTAGACTGCTCCGTCCATGAGCTGGTTCAACGCTCTAACGGGCTTCGGCGGCCGCGACATGGCGGTCGACCTCGGCACCGCCAACACTCTCGTCTACGTGCGGGGTCGCGGCATCGTGCTCTCGGAACCGTCCGTCGTCGCGATCGACCAGCGAACCGGCGACGTCCACGCCGTCGGCGTCGAGGCGAAGCGCATGCTCGGGCGCACCCCCGGGACGATCTCGGCCATTCGGCCGCTCAAGGACGGCGTGATCGCCGACTTCGACGTCACGGAGCAGATGCTGCGGCATTTCATCCAGAAGGTTCACCAGCACCGCTTCGCGCATCCGCGCGTGATCGTCTGCGTTCCCTCGGGGGTCACGGGCGTCGAGAAGCGCGCTGTCGAGGACGCCACGCTCGCCGCCGGCGCGCGACAGGCATACCTGATCGAGGAGCCCATGGCCGCGGCGATCGGCGCCGGGCTCCCGGTCGGGGAGCCGACGGGGAACATGATCGTCGACATCGGCGGCGGCACCACCGAGGTCGCCGTGATCTCGCTCGGGGGCATCGTCGTCTCGCAGTCCTTGCGGGTCGGCGGGGACGAGATGGACGACGCGATCGTCAACCACATCAAGAAGGAGTACAAGCTGCTCGTCGGCCAGCAGACGGCCGAGGAGATCAAGCTCGAGGTCGGCTCCGGTTACCGCCTGAGCGAGGAGGTCCAGGCCGAGGTCAGGGGGCGGGACATGTTGACCGGTCTACCGAAGACCGTCGTCATCTCCTCGGAGGAGGTGAGGCGGGCGCTCGACGAGCCGGTCTCCCAGATCATCGATGCGATCAAGTCGACGCTCGACAAGACTCCGCCGGAGCTCGCGGCCGACATCATGGACCGCGGGATCGTGCTCGCGGGCGGTGGAGCGCTGCTCCAGGGGCTCGACGAGCGCCTGCGGCACGAGACACAGATGCCCGTCCACCTTGCGGAGAGCCCGCTGACGTGCGTCGCCGTCGGCTCGGGTCGCTCCCTCGAGGAGTTCGACACGATCGTGCGCTCCGAGCGATCGCGGAAGCGTCGCAACAGCCACCGCCGCTGACCCGGGCGTACTCGCCTGCGGGGCGGGTCGGGCCGTCCGGTGCGCGCGGGACACGCGTGCTCGGGGGATCGGCAGCGGCCGCTCCCGGTAGGCCCGGAGGGCCGTGAGGGCCGGTACAATCGGCATCTGTGCCCCGTCATCGCACCGCACGCACGGCGGTGCTGGGCGTCAGCGTCCGGCGTCCCGCCACCGGCCAGCACCCCTCCCGATCGACATCCGCCCTCAGGCGGCGGATCGTGGTGGGGCTCCTCATCGTGCTCGCGCTCGTGCTCATCACGTTCTCGTTCCGCCAGCCCGACAGCGGCCCTGTCTCCTCCCTCGAGAGCGGCGCCGCCTCGGCGCTCCGGCCGTTCACGATCGCGGGGGAGAGGGTTGCGCAGCCCTTCCGTGACGCGTACGCCTGGGCCGACTCACTCCTGACGGCGCGGTCGGACGCGAAGCGTCTACGGGAGGAAACCGAGGCCCTGCGCCAACAGGTCATCCAGAACCAGTTCGCGGCGAACGAGAACGCCCGGTTGAAGGCGCTCCTCGCCTTCCGCGACGGGCCACGCTTTCCCGACGACTACACCGGTCTCGCGGCAGCCGTGATCGCACGGCCGATCGGGAGCTTCGCGCAGGAAGTGGTCGTCGCAGCAGGATCGAACGACGGGGTCTCCGTCGACGCTCCGGTCGTCACGGCTGACGGCTTCCTCGGCCGCGTGACGCGCGTCTACACCCGCTCTTCTCGCGTCACGTTGCTGAGCGACGAGCAACTCGCGGTCTCCGCTCTCGACGTCAAGTCTGGTGCGGCGGGGATCGTCAAGCACGGGCGTGGCTCGGCCTCGACCCTGATCTTCGATCGCGTTCCGAAGAAAGCGAAGGTCTCCGTCGGAGACACGATCGTGACCGCCGGGTGGCGGTCGAGTCGGCTCTCGTCGCTCTACCCCAAGGGGATCCCGATCGGTCGCGTGACGAGCGTCGGCCAGGCCGACACGGATCTGTGGAAGCAGATCCAGGTCGAGCCGTTCGCCGACTTCGACCGGGTCGATGCGGTTCTCGTGCTCGTACAGAAGGACGACGGGAAGTGAGTCCGGCAACCGGCCTCCGCGTCGCGCTCATCCTCTTCCCGGTCACGATCCTGCAGGTGTCGGCTTTTTCCTCGATCTCGCTCGGCGGTGGCGGGCCGGATGTGCTCCTCGTGACGCTCGTCGCGATAGCGTTGCTCCGTGGATCGGTGACGGGCGCGATCTCGGGATTCTGCGCGGGCCTGATCGTCGACATCACGACGCTCGGCACACTCGGCCTGACGGCCCTGCTGCTCACGCTCGTCGGGTACTGGGCCGGCCGATACGGCGAGACGACCGGCCGCGGACGGCCGCATGCGCCGATCGCTGCGACCGCGGTGGCGACGATCTTCGTCGGCCTGGGCGGCTACGGCCTGCAGGTCATGCTCGGCGAGGCGATCTCGGCGCGCGGCGCGCTCGTGGCGCTCCCCGCCGCCCTGATCTGGAACGCTGCCCTCACGTACCCGATCTTCGGGGTCGCACGCAGGGTGATCGGCACCCCCGAGCGCGGCCAGCGTGCCCGGGAGGTGGAGCTCCTTGTCTGACGCTCCCTACGGCGAGCGCCGCACGACGTCCCCGCGCTTCCTCCCTCCCGACCCGTCGGTCAGCGCGCCGTACCGGCTCACCCCCGGCCTCGCCCTCCGCGTCGGCGTGCTCGGCGTCGTCGCCCTCGCCGTCTTCGCCGTCCTGTTCTTCCGTCTGTGGTCGTTGCAGGTCCTGTCCGGCGCGAAATACCTCGACGCCGCTCAGAACAACCAGCTCCGCACGATCCGCGTCGAGGCGCCGCGCGGTCCGATCCTCGACCGCAAGGGGCGCGTGCTCGTCGGGAACGTGCCGGGAACCGCGGTCAAGCTCTGGGTCGGCGACATGCCCAAGAAGGAAGGGCGCTACCGGATGATCCAGAGGCTCGCAGCCGTCCTCGGGGTGCCGACCCAACGCCTCGCGCGCGAGGTCGATGCCCGCGGCGGCGATCCCTTGACGCCGATCACGGTGAAGACCGCGGTGCACGACGATCAGGTCTTCTATCTCCAGGAGCACGCCTCCGAGTTCCCGGGCGTTCAGATCCAGCAGACGTATCTCCGCAACTACCCGTACCAGTCGCTCGGCGCGCAGTTCCTCGGGTACATCGGCGAGGTCTCGCCGGAGGAGCTGAAACGCAAGCAGGCAGGGAGGAAGGACTACCGCGGCGGGGACAAGATCGGGAAGTCCGGGGTCGAGGCGAAGTTCGACGAGTACCTCCGCGGTGTCTCGGGCGCTGCGCAGATTCGGGTCGACTCCCGCGGTCGGCAGCAAAGCCCGGTCGAGTTGCGCCGCGATGCCGAGCCCGGAACGGCCGTTCGCCTGACGATCGACATCGACGTGCAGCGAGCGGCGGAGCGAGCGCTCCGCGAGGGCGTTGCGCTCGCGCGGGCCAACAAGCAGTACAACGTGGCGGGCGGAGCGATCATCGCGCTCGATCCGCGGGACGGCGCCGTGCGGGCGATGGCCTCCTTCCCGACCTACAAGCCGTCCGTCTATGTCGGCCGGATCGACCCCGACAAGCTCGCGCCCCTCGTCGACGACGACGCAGCCAAGGCGGCCGACTTCCCCGGCCTGAACCGTGTCACCCAGGTCGCCTATCCGCCCGGATCGGTCTGGAAGCCTGTCACGGCGCTCGCCGCGATGCAGGAGCACCTCCTCTCGCCCTACGCGTCGATCCAGTGCACCCCGACCGCCGAGTACGGGATCGACAAGCAGAAGTTCAAGAACTGGGACCCGTACGTCAACCGGCCGATGAACCTGCCGGAAGCGCTCGCGACATCGTGTGACACGTACTTCTACACCGTCGGCAACCGCTTCTACGAGGGGGGCACCGCCGAGCGGAGCCGCATGCAGCAATGGGCCCGCAAGTTCGGTTTCGGTGCCCCGACCGGGCTCGACATCGGCAACGAGGCGCCCTCCTGGCAGACCGTCGTGCCGACACCGGCGTGGCGCAAGCGGACGTTCAAGACCGACTGGGACAAGGCCTGGAACCCGGGCGACTCGATCCAGCTCGCGATCGGTCAGAAGGATGTCACCGTGACGCCGCTTCAGATGGCGCGCTTCTACGCGATGATCGCAAACGGGGGCAAGCTCGTGACACCCTATCTCGTCTCCGGCGCCGAGCAACGCGGCACGACAGGGGAGCAGTCACTGACGTTGCAGCAGTTCCCTCCGGCGCCGCCGCGTGATGCCGGAGTCGACCCGGCGGCCCTGCAGGCCGTGCAGGAAGGGTTGTGGGCGGCCACCCACTCGACGAACGGAACGTCGGCTTCGGTCTTCTCCGGCTTCCCGATCTCCATCTCCGGCAAGACGGGAACGGCCGAGAAGGTCGTGAACCTCCCGGGCTACCCGATCGGGCATCTCGAGGACCAGTCCTGGTGGTGCGGGTACGGGCCGTCCGACGACGCCCGTCTCGTCGTGTGCGCCGTGATCGAGAACGGTGGCCACGGGTCGTCCGCCGCGGCACCCGCCGCGCTCCGGGTGTTCGAGAAGTACTTCGGCCGCAAGGGCCCGCCGCCGACGGTGGTGAACGTCGATTGATCGTCGATACGCGTCCACGTCCCTCGTCGTTCCGGTCGTCGTCGCTCGGCGTCCTCGACGTGGGTTCGATCCTGCGCCGACTCGACTGGCTGTTGCTCGCAGCCGCCGCCACGCTCGTCGCGTACGGGCTCTGGGCGATCGCCGGCATCACCCGGTTCGACGTTCAGGGGAACCCGGACTACTACGTCGTCAGGCAGGCAACCGCCGCAGCTCTCGGCGTGGCGGGGATGCTCTGCGCCATCGCGATCCCGCCCTCGGTCTACCAGCGGCACTGGCGGCTCCTCTACGGCGGGACGATCGGGGCGATGGTGTTCGTGTTCGTGTTCGCCGAGGCAGTACGTGGCTCGAAGCGGTGGATCGAGCTCGGGCCGTTCCAGTTCCAGCCGTCCGAGTTCGGCAAGCTGCTGTTCGTGCTCGCGATCGCCGGCTTCATGGTGGAGCGCGGCCGCCGGGTCGGCGAGATCTCGACGGTGCTGACGGCGATCGGGTTGGGGCTCATGCCGATGGTGCTCGTGTTCCTGCAGCCCGATCTCGGAAGCGCCCTCGTCTACGTCGCAGCACTCGCCGGAGTCCTGTTCCTCTCCGGCGTGCGGTGGCTCCACCTCGCCGTGCTCGGGTGCGCCGCGCTCTTCGTCGTCGCGAGCGTGCTCTGGTTCCTGCCCGCTGCGGGCGTCCAGGTGCTCAAGCCGTATCAGACGGCCCGCCTGACCGGATTCACGAACCCGGACAGTGACCCGGGCGACCTGACGTACAACGTGACGCAGTCGCGCACTGCGGTTGGCGCCGGCGGTCTCTCCGGCCGGGGCGTCGAGGGCGCCAGCCAGACGCGGCTCGACTACCTGCCCGAGCACGCCACCGACTTCGTGTTCGCGTCCTTTGCCGAGCAGCGCGGGTTCGTAGGGACGTCGATCCTGCTCCTGCTCTACCTACTGGTCGTCTGGCGGGGGCTACGCGTCGTCACGGTCGCCGGGGACCTCTACGGAGCCGTGGTCGCAGGCGGCATCGTGACCGCATTCCTCTTTCAGGTGTTCGTCAACGTCGGGATGACGATGGGTATTGCCCCCGTCACGGGCATCCCGCTCCCGTTCGTGACGGTCGGTGGCTCGTCGATGGTCGCGAACCTCCTGGCGATCGGCGTTCTGCAGTCGATCCACGCGCGCGGTGTCGCGGGAAGGCTCCGCTGATGCCCGCCGGCATCGGGGTCGGGCAGCTCGTCGGGCTCGTTCGCGAGGTGCGCGGGAGTGAGAGCGTGTCGCCGCGCGTCGCGATCTCCGGCCCGGGGAGTGCCGAGCTGGCAAACGCCCTCGTGGCGGGCGGCGACCCTGCGGCCGTCGTCGTGACCGAGGGGACGATCGGCCACGCCGTGATCGTCCGGGTCGTGGAGGGCGACGCCTCGCCGGACGAGAGCGGATTCCTGCGGCGGCTCGCACGGGACCAGGCACCCGTCGTCGTCGTTCGGAGGGGCGGCTCCTCGCGCCTCCCGTACGTGCTCGCCGACGGGGTCGTCCAGTGTGACGAGCTCGATCTCGAGGCAATCTCCTCTGCAGTCGCGCGCGCTGCGGCCGGCGACGGCCCGGCGCTCGCCGCGCGGCTTCCGGTCCTGCGGCCCGCGGTGTCCCGCCGCGTGATCGCGATGACCTCGGTCGCGAACGCGGCTCTTGCCGCGTCGTCTCGCGGTGCGAAGCCGCAGCTCCCGCTCCTCGCGCTGGCCCAGGCTCGCATGCTGCTTCTGCTCGGCGTCGCCCGTGGCGACACCCTTCCGCGCGACCCGCAGGCGCTCGCGCTCGCGGCCGGCCCCGCGTTCGTCGCGGCGATCGGGACCGGCCTCGGCTCGCGCACCGTCGTCCGCCGACTCCCGCTGGGAGGGCCGGTCGTGCGGGCGGCGGTCGCCTACGGGGCGACGCGATTCCTCGGCACGGTGGCGCTCCGCCGCAAGGGAGGGTTGTCCGTCCGGACCGGGTCCTAGGATCGCATCGACACTGAGGATGCAACCGAAGATCCGAAGGGAGTGCCGGTGCCGGACGTCGAGCTCGCAGAAGAACTGCTCCAGATCGAAGAGGCCGATGCGTGGTTCGAATACCTGGAGGCGACGCGCGCCCAGTCGGAAAAGCGCTATGCCGAGGTCGAGCCATGGGCGTGGGCGCGCCTGAACCAGCGGCTGCGCGCCGTCTCTGCTCGTCGCACGCGGCTCCGCCCTGCAGCTGCCTGAGCAGGGCCCGGCGCGCGTCCCGGGGCCGTGACCGACCCGCACTGGTACGCTGGGTCGCGAGGCCCAACTGAATATGGCCACGGTTTTTGACATCCGCTGCGCGAGGCCGGCACCCCGGTGGGGTTCTGTGCGCCCGCGCGCGCTACAACAGAGAGAGGCAACCCTTGCCCTGGTTTCGATGGAAGAACAAGAAGAACGAGCAGACCGCGCCGGACGGCGCGACAACAGAGGTCACCACCGCCCCGGCTGAGCCGGAGAACGCTTCGGCGGCAGCCGCATCCGTTCCCGACGCCACGGGCGCCGGATCCGAGACGGAGGCGCAGCGCAGCAAGCGTCGCCGGGGGAGCCGCGGTGGACGGGGCCGCAAACGGCCGGCAGGTGAGGGCACGGCCTCCGACCCGACTGCCGGCGGGACGGCCGCGGCTGGGAAGCAGGCGAAAGAGCCCGCGAGAGAGAAGCCTGAGCGCAGCCAGCGCGCCGAACGGAACGCCGATCGCCGACGCACGGGCGGGCAGGCCGGACCCGGCTCTGGACAGCGGCGGCGTCAGCCCCCGCGCCGGGCGCCGCTGCCCGCCGCAAAGCGTGAGTTGTTGATCTCGGTCGACATCGGCGAACAGCGCGTCGCGGTGATCGAAGACGACCGCGTCGCGGAGGTCTACCTGGAGCGGCCTGAGCGCCGGTCGATTGCCGGAAACATCTACCTCGGCACCGTCGACAACGTCCTCCCGGGCATGGAAGCGGCGTTCGTCGAGATCGGGCTCGAGAAGAACGGATTCCTCTACGTCGACGAGATCGTCGTGCCCGAGCTCGAGGGCAAGCGCCACGGGAAGAAGATCCAGGATCTGATCTCACGCGGCGAGCAGCTGCTCGTGCAGGCAGTGAAGGATCCCATGAAGACGAAGGGCGCCAGGCTGACGACGGAGATCTCGCTCCCCGGACGCTTCCTCGTCTATGTCCCGAACGGCGAGGGCCTCGGTGTCTCCCGCAGGCTCGAGGATGCCGAGCGCGCGAGGCTCAAGGACATCATCAAGAGCCTCGACGTCAAGGAGGGCGGCGTCATCGTTCGAACGGCGGCCGAGGGTGCTTCGGCAGAGGACGTCGAGCGAGACCTCGTGTTCCTGCAGCGCCTGTGGAAGACGATTCAGTCCCGCGCGAAAGGGGCATCCGCACCCACGCTCGTCTACCAGGAGGCCGAGCTGCCCCTCCGGATCGTGCGCGATCTCTTCGCGGGCGACTTCGTCTCGGCGCAGGTCGACAACGAGCGTACGCACAAGCGGATCGTGAGCTACCTCAAGAAGACGTCACCGCACATGATCGAGCGCGTCCATCGGTACAAGGAGAAAGAGTCTCTCTTCGAGACTTCCGGGGTCGAGAAGGAGATCGCCTCGACGCTCGACCGCCGCGTCGACCTCCCGTCGGGCGGTTACCTGATCTTCGACTACGCCGAGGCGTTCACCGTCGTCGACGTCAACACCGGCCGGTTCGTCGGCTCACGTTCCAAGAACTCGAATCAGCGGCTCGAAGACACCATCACGAAGAACAACCTCGAAGCCGTGAAGGAGGTCGTGCGTCAGCTCCGACTGCGCGATATCGGGGGCATCATCGTGATCGACTTCATCGACATGGCGAACCCGAAGAACCGTGCCTCCGTCGAGGACGCGTTGCGTGACGAGCTCGAGCGCGATCGGACGAAGACCTACGTCGTCGAGATCTCCCCGCTCGGTCTCGTCGAGATGACGCGCCAGAACGTCACGGACGGGCCGCGGGAGATCCTCACCCGCAAATGCCCGACGTGTGCGGGTGACGGGATCGTGGTCTCGGACCACACGGTCGCGATGCAGGTCGAGCGCAAGCTGCGCGCCCTGGCCTCGCCGGGAAGCCGCGTCCAGGCCTATCAGGTCGCCCTCCATCCGCGTGTCCTCGAGCTCGTGGCCGGCCCGGGTGGCACCAGGCTCGCGGCGATCGAGGATGCGACCAGACGCCGCTTCTTCCTCGTGACGGCGGAAGGGCACGTGCACACCGATCACTTCTCCGTCCTCGCGGAGGGAAAGCTCGTCGATCTTCAGCCCCCCGTCCACGCCGTCGAGGGGACGACGGTCGAGATCAAGCTCGGCGAGGTCGGCCGCTACGACGCGACTGCGGCCGCCGGGAAGCTGGATGGCCTCGACGTTCTCGTCGCCGACGCGGCGAAGCTCGTCGGAAAGAAGGCGACCGTGACGATCGGCCGCGTTCTCGACGGGTTGGCATTCGCCACGCTCGTTCCGTCGGACGGATCCGGCGCCGGGCCGATCACGTTCGAGAGCGAGGCCGAGAAGCCGACCAGGGCCCCGGCGAGACGGCGGGCGGCTGCCGCCGACGGGTCGGCCGACGCCGCTGTCCCGGGCGAGGCCGCCGACGTGGGCGATGACCTCCCGGAATCCGTTCCTTCTGCCGTCGTGGAGATCGAGGTCGAGTCGGACGCCGACGTGCCTTCGGGCGATGATGCGACGGTGGATGGCGCGGACGATGCCGCCGGCGGGCGAGCCGAGGAGGCGAGCGGTGAGGCCACTCCGGCAAAGAAGCGGACACGTCGTGGCTCACGCGGCGGGCGCCGCCGCCGCAAGCCGGCCGGCGCGAACACGGCTCCGGACTCCGGCAACGAGAGCGTTTCGGAGAGTGATCCCGACTCGGTCGCGGAGGACATAGCTGCCGCTGATCAGGGCGCGGCTGTGCCGGAGGATGCGGTCGATCCTGCACCGGTCGGACCGAAGAACCGGCGCCGTTCCCCGCGGATCCATGTTCCCGACGGCCAGGCGGCAGAGCGCGCTCGGCCGGACGAGGACCTCGAGCGCACCGAGCCGTCGAGTGCCGCTGCTGCTGCTCCGAACGGCGCCGACCAAGGAGCGCAAGCCGAGGATGGCCCGGAAGAGGGCCGCGCGGACGGAAGTGCAGAGGGCGCGACTCCACCAGCGGTCAAGCGCAAGACCCGTCGAGGCAGCCGAGGGGGGAAGAACCATCGGAAGAAATCCGCCGCCGCCGAGGGCGCCGCTGACGACGCCGAGCCGAACGGCGCGGTTGTGCTCGAGAACGACGATCGCCTACCCGAGCAGGTGGCGGTTGTGGGTGCAACAGTCCCCGAGCAGGCGGCGGAGCCCGCCGTCGAGAGCCGACCCGACGCGCCGGAGACGCCCTCCGCCGGGGACGAGGGATACGTGCCGATGTCAGAGTGGCTCGAGGACTTCGACCGCCGATGATGCCGTCCGTTCGCTACACTCCTTCGGCTCGCGGGCACCTGCCCGCGTTTTCCACGTCGGAGACCCGGACTTCATGAGCTACGCAATCATTTCCCTCGGTGGCAAGCAGTATCGCGTCAGCGAAGGGCAGCGGCTGCTCGTCGATCGCCTCCCGACCGAGGAGGGCAAGACCTTTGCGCCCGACGTTCTCCTCGTGGGCGGGGACGGAGCACCGGCTCTCGCCCCGAAGGACGTCACCGTGACCGTGAAGGTCCTCGGCCAGCAGCGCGGCCCGAAGATCCGGATCGGCAAGTACAAGAAGCGCACCGGCTACAAGCGCCACACGGGCTTCCGCTCGGCGCTGACGCAGATCGAGGTCGAGTCGATCGGCACGAAGAAGCGGGCCGCCGCGAAGCCGAAGGTCGAGGCAACCGACGCCACGGCGGCCGCCGAAACGACGACCAAGGCCAAGACGGCCGCGAAGCCGAAGGCGCCCGCCAGGCCGCGGGCTGCAGCAAAGCCGAAGGCGGAGCCTGCAGCGGCCGAGAACGTGAAGGAGGATGAGAGCTAGATGGCACACAAGAAGGGGCTCGGCTCCTCCAGGAACGGCCGCGACTCCGAGAGCAAGCGCCTCGGCGTCAAGATCTTCGCCGGCCAGGAAGTGAAGGCCGGAATGATCATCGTCCGTCAGCGCGGAACGCGATTTCGCCCGGGCGACGGTGTCGGCCTCGGTCGCGACCACACGATCTTCGCGAAGCGCGAGGGCGTCGTCGAGTTCCGCCGCTCCGGCGACAAGCGCTTCATCTCCGTCAACGAGCTCGCGAGCTGACCCGGCGCGCCGTCGCGGCGCGCGTGGGGAGGTGGGGTAGTGGCGATGTTCCACGATCGGGCGCACATTCGTGTCAAGGCCGGTCGCGGTGGCGACGGCGGTCTCAGCTTCCGGCGGGAGAAGTTCGTGCCGAAGGGTGGGCCCGACGGCGGCGACGGCGGACGCGGTGGCGACGTGATCATCGTCGCCGACAAGGATCTCCGGGATCTCTCGTTCTTCCGCTCCAAGACCGTCTTCACAGCGAGGCGTGGAGGCAACGGAATGGGGCAACGCAAGCACGGAGCCGACGGGGCCGACGTGATCCTGACGGTGCCCGTCGGTACGCAGGTCAAGAACGCCGCAGACGACTCACCGGTCGCCGATCTGCGCGATCACCGCGGACGGCTCGTCCTCGCGCGTGGGGGGTCGGGCGGCCGTGGGAACATGAACTTCGCCACCCCGACCCGGCAAACGCCGCGGTTCGCGGAGACGGGCATGCCCGGCGAGGCTCTGGAGCTGGAGCTGCATCTCAAGCTGATGGCGGATGCCGCATGCGCCGGGCTCCCGAACGCCGGCAAGTCGTCACTCCTACGGCGCGTCTCGAACGCGAAGCCGAAGGTTGCCGACTACCCGTTCACGACACTCGCCCCGATGCTCGGCACGGTCGACGGGCCCGACGGTCGGCAGCTCACCGTCGCCGACGTTCCGGGCCTGATCGCGGGCGCGAGCGAGGGAACCGGGCTCGGGCACGAATTCCTCGCTCACCTGGAGCGGGCACGACTCCTGCTCCACGTCATCGACGCGTCCGCGGGAGATGCAGATGACCGCTGGCACGTGATCGACCGCGAGCTCGCCGCGTATGGCGAGGGCCTCGGCGAGCGGCCGCAGCTCGTCGTCCTGAACAAGTCTGGACCTCGATCCGGACCCGGCGCCGTTCGCGGTAGCCGACGAGCGCATCGTCGGGGTGCACCGCATCTCGTGCGCGACGGGCGCGGGGATCGCCGAGCTCAAGGCGCTCCTGTTCGCGCTCTGCCCGCAGCAGATCGCCGAGGAGGCACCAGTGGCGGAGGAGCTCCCGGCCTTCCTCGACTACCGGCCGCGACCGCCCGAGCGCCGCCAGTTCCGCGTCCTGCGAACCGGACAGGGGTTCCGCGTCGTCGGCGTCGCGCCCGAGGGCGAGGAGCTCGAGGCCGCGCTTCGCGACGCCGGCGTCCGGCGCGGCTCGGAGGTCGAGATCGGCGACGAGGTCGTCGTATGGGAGTGATCGGCGGCGTCGGGATCTTCGGAGGCGCCTTCGACCCTCCTCACAACGGCCATGTCGAGCTGGCACGGGAGGCGATCTCGTATTTCGGCCTCTCCCGCCTGCTCGTGCGCGTCGTCGCCGAGCCCGGTCACAAGGATGTCGAGACGGCACCCCAGATCAGGCTGCAGCTCGCGGAGCTCGCGTTCGCGTCCGTCGAGGAGGCCGACGTCTCGCTCGATCGCTACGCGCGGACCGTCGACTCGCTCGAGGAGATGGGATTCGTCGACCCGGTGTTCCTGATCGGCGCCGACGAGCTCGTCGCCTTCGGCGAGTGGTCGCGGCCGGAGCGCGTGCTCGAGCTCGCCCGGATCGGGGCGGCGACCCGTCCCGGCATCGACCTGACGGAGCTCGAGACCGTGATCGCGCGGCTTCCGCGCCCGGACCGGGTGGAGCTGTTCCCGATCACACCGCTCGCGATCTCGTCGACCGACATCCGCGACCGGGTTGCCGTCGGCAGGTCGATCGTCGATCTCGTGCCGCCTGCGGTGGCGGCCGAGATCGAGCGACTGGATCTCTACCGGACGCCCTGAGAGGCGTCGAACGACGGTACAATCCGCGCCACGAAGCCGGTGACGTCGACCGGGGCTCACATCCGACCGAGGAAGCTGACCGACCTGACATCGCTCGAGCAAGCTCGCCGAATCGCCGCCATCGCCGCGGAGAAGCTCGCGACCGACATCACGGTCCTCGACATGCGGTCGGTGTGCGACTACACCGACTTCTTCGTCATCGCCACGGGGGCCAATCCACGTCAGACGAAGGCGATCAGCGACGAGGTGCATTTCGTCCTGAAGCGCGATCACGGGCTGCTCCCGCGTGCGGTCGCCGGCGAGCGCGAGGGAACGTGGATCATCGCGGACTACACGGACGCGGTTCTGCACGTCTTCACCGAGGAGACGCGTGCGTTCTACCGCCTCGAGGATCTCTGGAGCGACGTGCCGAAGCTCGAGGCCGCCGCTTCGGCGTGAACTCCATCTACAATCCGTCCTTCGCGGGGCCGTAGCTCAGCTGGGAGAGCGTCTGGCTGGCAGCCAGAAGGTCAGGGGTTCGAGCCCCCTCGGCTCCATCGGCGCAACGAGGCTGCCTTGCAGGGACCGTCCTGCAGGGCAGCCCGGGGCCGCGTCGAGCCGTCACCCCGGTGGGTCGAAGCGGTACCCCATCCTGGCCTCGGTGTGAAACGAGCGCGGCCGCGAGGGGTCCGGCTCGAGCTTCCGTCGGATCTGGGCCATGTAGACGCGCAGGTAGTTCGTCTCCGTCGAGTACTGCGGCCCCCAGACGTCGCGCAGGAGCTGACGCTGCGTGATCAGCTTGCCGGGATTGCGGACGAGGATCTCGACGATCTCCCACTCAGTCGGCGTCAGGCGCACGTCACCGGCCGCGTTCGTGACACGCTTGCGGGCGAGATCGACGGTGAAGTCCGGGGTGACGACCACGGCGCTCTCCTCCGCCGGCGCCGCACGTCGCAGTGCCGCGCGGAGGCGCGCGAGCAGCTCGTCCATGCCGAACGGCTTCGTCACGTAGTCGTCTGCGCCGGCGTCGAGCGCCGCGACCTTGTCGCGCTCGCCTTCGCGGACCGAGAGAACGACGATCGGGACCTGCGTCCAGCCGCGCAGCCCGTGAATCACGTCGATTCCGTCGATCCCGGGGAGGCCCAGGTCGAGGACCACGAGATCGGGATGGTGGCGAGCGGCGAGGGTCAGCGCGGCCTCGCCCGTCGGCGCGAGGTCGACGTCGTAGCCGCGCGCCTTCAGGTTCGTGCCGAGGGCACGGAGGATCTGGGGCTCGTCGTCGACGACGAGGATGCGTGTCATCGCGCCGCCCTGAGGCGAAACACGAACGTCAGCCCGCCGCCGGGCGTCTCCTCCAACTCCACCTCGCCTCCGATCGCCTCCACGAATCCTTTCGCCACGGCGAGGCCGAGTCCCACCCCTTCTCGGTTGCCGGTGTCGCCGAGGCGCTGAAACGGGCGAAACACCCGGTCGCGATCCTCGGGCCGAACGCCAGGCCCGCGATCGACGATCCGGACGTCGACCGCCTCGCCGGCCACCCCGGCCACGACGCGCACTCGCGCGCCGCTCGGGCTGTGGTTGAGGGCGTTGACGATCACGTTCGCGAGCGCGCGCTCGAGCAGGCCGGCGTCCGCGAGTACGAGCGGGTGCGTCTCGTCGAGGTCGACGTCGACGGCGGCCGCACGTGGGCCGACGCTTGCGAGCGCGCCGGGAATCACCTCGTCGAGGCCGACCGCGGTGAGGCTGACGTCGAGCGCACCGGTCTGTAGCCGACTCATGTCGAGGAGATTGCCGACGAGGGAGTTGAGGCGGTCGGCCTCCTCGTCGATCGTGGCGAGGAACTCCTTGGTCTCGGTGGGAGTCCACTGCACATCGTCCTGCAGGAGGCTCGTCACCGATGCCTTGATCCCGGACAGCGGTGTTCGCAGATCGTGCGAGACGGCAGACAGGATCGCCGTGCGCAGATCGCCGGCAGCGGCGAGCGCGCCGGCCTCGGAGGCCTCTGCCTCGAGCTCCTCGAGCGCGAGTGACGAGGCGATCTCGCGCGCGAACGCGTCGAGGATCCGGTTGTCCGCCTCGGACTCGACCTCTCTCCCCACGACGACGAGGACGTGGACGTCGTCCAGGGTGATCTGGCGCCCTTCGGGTGCGCGGGGCAAGGGCACACCGACTCCGTGGTCGGCCGTCCACCCGTCCTCGCCGCTATGGAAGACGACGACGGCGTCGAGCCCGAGGATCCTCCGGAGGCCCTCGAGCAGCGTCGGCACCGGCGCCGCCCCGGCGAGACCAGCGAGCGCCTCGGCCTCGGCGCGCGCGCGGGCGCCGTCGGCCGCGCGCCGGGACGCGAGCGAGACGAACGTGCTCACGATCGCAGCGACGGCGAGGAAGACCGAGAGCGCCAGCAGGTTCTCGCCTTCCGAGATCGTGAACGTGTGGAACGGCGGCGTGAAGTACCAGTTGACGATCAGGAACCCGGCCAGCGCGGCCGCGAGCGCAGGCCAGACGCCGCCGACGGCGGAGATCGCCACCACGAGGAGGAGGAACAGCAAGAGAATGCTCGGTAGCCCGAAGTGCGTGCGGAGGTTCGTCAGCGCCCAGGTCAGGAGCGGGAGCGCGACGGCCGCGAGCGCGAAACCGAGGAAGAGCCGTCGTCGTGGCAGCGAGCCGGGGCGCCGCGTGCTCGACGCCGTGGCGCCGGTTCCGTCGTTTGCGCGACTGATCACGTGGACATCGAGGCCGACCCCCGAGTCGCGGATGACCCGGTTGATCACCGAGCCGCGCGTGAGCTCGGCAAAGCGGGAGCGGCGCGTCGCTCCGAGCACGATCTGGGTCGCGTTGAGCGTGTGCGCCGCGGCCACGAGCGCCTCGCCGATATCCGCTCCGACGACCTCCCGGTAGGTGCCGCCCAGCTCTCCGACGAGCTCTCGTTGCCGGTCCAGTCGGTCCGCTGCTCCGCCTGCCAGCCCGTCCTGGGGGCGCACGTGGACGGCGTAGAGGTCGCCCTTCGACCGTGCTGCCATCCGGGCCGCCCGGCGCACGAGCCGCTCGCCGTCCGCGGAGCCCGTCAGCGCGACGACGACGCGTTCGCGTGTCTCCCAGGGGCGGTCGATGCCGTGGCTCTCGCGATAGTCCTGCAGTGCGTCGTCGACGCGATCCGCGACCCAGAGCAGCGCGAGCTCGCGGAGCGCTCCGAGGTTCCCGGCGCGAAAGTAGTTCCCGAGCGAGGCATCGATGCGCTCGGCGGGATAGATGTTCCCGTGCGCCATGCGGCGCCGGATCGCCTCCGGCGCCATGTCCACGAGCTCGATCTGCTCCGCCCGGCGCACGACCGCGTCCGGGATCGTCTCCTGCTGCTTGATCCCGGTGATCTGCTCGACGACGTCGTTGACCGACTCGAGGTGCTGGACGTTCAGCGTCGAGATCACCGTGATGCCGGCCTCGAGCAGCGCTTCGACGTCCTCCCAGCGCTTCGTGTGACGCGACCCGGCCACGTTCGTGTGGGCCAGCTCGTCGACGAGTGCCACCTCGGGGCGGCGGGCGAGGATCGCGTCGAGGTCCATCTCCTCGAACGTGCTGCCCCGGTACTCGATCCTGCGGCGCTGCACGATCTCGAGGCCGCCGATCTGCTCGGCCGTCTTCGGTCGGCCGTGTGTCTCGACGTAGCCGACGACGACGTCGGTACCTCGCTCGGCCCGCCGTCGTCCCTCGCCGAGCATCGCGAACGTCTTGCCGACGCCAGGCGCCGCGCCGAGGTAGATGCGTAGCGTCCCGCGGGCCATGGACGAAGAGTGACCTATTTCGAGCGGTCGAGGGCCAGGTTCAGCTCGAGCACGTTCACGCCGGGCTCGCCGAAGAGGCCGAGCACCCGATCGTCGGTGTGCTCGGCGACGAGATCGAGCACATGGGCCGGCGAGAGCCCGCGTGCCCTCGCGACTCGTGCCGCCTGGATCCTCGCGTCGGCGGGGGAGATATGCGGATCGAGCCCGGACGCCGACGACGTCACGGCCTCGACCGGCACGCGTGCGCCCGGCCCGAGCCCGTTCGCACGGCGGTACACAGCGATGCGCATCCGGACGTCGTCGATGAGCTCGGGGTTCGTAGGCCCGAGGTTCGAAGGGCCGCTCGAGGTCCCGTCGTAGCCGTCCCCGGCCGCCGACGGGCGTGGATGGAAGTACGTCGGTGCGCTGAAGCTCTGGCCGATCAGGCGAGAGCCGACGGCGACGCCGTCTCGCTCCACGAGCGAGCCGTTGGCCTGCGACGAGAACGCGAGCTGCGAGACACCGGTGATCGCGAGCGGATAGACGACGCCGACGAGAACCGTGAACGTCGCGAATGCGAGCAGCGCGGGGAGGAGCTGCCGACGCATCAGACGAGCCCGCTCGTGCCGATCACGAGATCGATCAACTTGATCCCGACGAACGGAGCGACCATCCCGCCGAGGCCGTAGACGAGGAGGTTGCGGCGCAGCATCGCCGCGGCCGAGGCGGGCCTGAATCGCACACCCCGGAGTGCGAGGGGGATCAGCGCCACGATCACGAGCGCGTTGAAGATGACCGCCGAGAGGATGGCGCTGCGCGGGCTGTCGAGCTGCATGACGTCGAGGCTGTCGAGGGCAGGGATCGCCCCGGCGAACATGGCGGGGATGATCGCGAAGTACTTGGCGATGTCGTTGGCGATCGAGAAGGTGGTCAGCGAGCCGCGGGTGATCAGCATCTGCTTGCCGATCTCGACGATCTCGATCAGCTTCGTCGGATTCGAGTCGAGGTCGACCATGTTCCCCGCCTCCTTGGCCGCCTGCGTGCCCGTGTTCATCGCGACGCCCACGTCGGCCTGTGCCAGCGCCGGGGCGTCGTTCGTGCCGTCACCGGTCATCGCAACGAGCGCACCTCCCTCCTGCTCGCGCTTGATCAGGGCCATCTTGTCCTCGGGCGTCGCCTCGGCGAGGAAGTCGTCGACGCCGGCCTCGTCGGCGATCGCCTTCGCCGTGAGGGGATTGTCGCCGGTGATCATCACCGTGCGGATCCCCATCGCGCGCAGCTCCGCGAAGCGCTCGCTGATCCCTTCCTTGACGACGTCCTTGAGGTGGACGACCCCGAGCGGGCGCCCGTTCTCGGCGACGACGAGCGGCGTTCCGCCGGAGGATGCGATCCCGTCGATCGTGGCTCCGAGCTCGGGTGGGATCTCGCCGCCGTGGTCCTCGACCCAGCGGCGGATCGCGTCCGCGGCGCCCTTGCGGATGCTGCGGCCGTCGGCCTCGACGCCGCTCATCCGCGTCTGCGCGGTGAACGGGACGAGCTCGGCACCGTGCAGCTCGCGGCCGCGGAGGCCGTAGCGCTCCTCGGCGAGGACGACGATGGAGCGTCCCTCGGGCGTCTCGTCGGCGAGGCTCGAGAGCTGCGCCGCGTCGGCGAGCTCCTCTTCGGAGACACCGGGAGCCGGGAGGAAGTCCGTGGCCTCGCGGTTGCCGAGCGTGATCGTGCCGGTCTTGTCGAGCAGCAGCGTCGAGCAGTCGCCGGCTGCCTCGACTGCGCGGCCGCTCATCGCGAGCACGTTGCGCTGGACGAGGCGATCCATGCCGGCGATCCCGATCGCCGAGAGCAGGGCGCCGATGGTCGTGGGGATCAGGCAGACGAGTAGTGCGATCAGGACGATCACCGGCTGTTCGGCGCCGGAATAGACGGCGTAGGGCTGCAGCGACACGGTGGCGAGGAGCAACACGATCGTGAGGCCGGCGAGGAGGATGTCGAGCGCGATCTCGTTCGGGGTCTTCTGCCTGCTCGCACCCTCGACGAGCGCGATCATGCGGTCGAGGAAGCTCTCGCCCGCGCGCGTCGTCACACGGACGACGATCTTGTCGGAGAGGACGCGCGTGCCGCCCGTGACCGCACAGCGGTCGCCGCCGGATTCGCGGATCACGGGGGCGGACTCGCCGGTGATCGCCGACTCGTCGACGCTGGCGATCCCCTCGACGACGTCGCCGTCGGCCGGGATGATCTCGCCGGCCGCGACGACGACCCGGTCCCCGATCGCGAGCCGGGAGCTCGGGAGCTCCTCGATCGTTCCGTCGTCGAGCCGCTTCCTCGCCATCGTCTCGGCACGCGTCCGGCGCAGGGTGGCGGCCTGTGCCTTGCCGCGCCCCTCCGCCATCGCCTCGGCGAAGTTGGCGAAGAGGACCGTGAACCAGAGCCACGCTGCAACGCTGCCCCCGAAGACGTTCGCCTTCGTGGTCGCGTCGCCGAGGTCCTTGCAGAAGAGGATCGTGGCGAACGCGGCGCCGACCTCGGTCACGAACATGACCGGATTGCGGGACATCCGGCGCGGCTCGAGCTTGCGGAAGCTGTCGAGGACTGCAGGCCCGGCGATCCGGTGATCGAAGAGCGACGACGACCGGGTGGTCACAGGGTCAGGTGCTCCAGGACCGGGCCGAGTGAGACGACCGGGAAGTACGTGAGCCCGACGACGGCGAGGATCACCACGAGGAGCAACACGAAGAACAGGGGCGTGTTCGTCGGAAACGTTCCGGCGGTCGGCGGCAGCGGTTGCTTGGCCGCCAGCGAGCCGGCGATCGCGAGCACCGGCACGATCAGGAGGAAGCGCCCGCAGAGCATCGTCAGCCCGAGCGTCGTGTTGTACCAGTCGGTGTCGCCCGTCAGGCCGCCGAAGGCCGAGCCGTTGTTGTTGGCCGCCGACGTGAAGGCGTAGACGACCTCCGAGAGCCCGTGGGGGCCGGGGTTGAGAATCGACGTCTTCGGGTTCGAGAGCACGAGCGAGAGAGACGAGAGCCCGAGAATCAGGAGCGGCATCACGATCAGGTAGACGACCACGAGCTTCATCTCCGTCGCCTGGATCTTCTTCCCGACGTACTCCGGCGTTCTCCCGACCATCAGGCCGGCGATGAACACAGCGAGCAGGGCGAAGACCAGGATCGCGTACAGCCCGGCGCCTGTGCCGCCGGGGCTCACCTCTCCGAGCATCATGTGCACGAGCGGCACGGCCCCCCCGAGCGGCGTGAAGCTGTCGTGGGACGAGTTGACCGATCCTGTCGACGTCCCCGTCGTCGAGGCCGCGAAGAGACCCGACATCGCCGTGCCGAAGCGGACCTCCTTGCCTTCGGTGTTGCCCCCGACTGCCCCGACCGCCTCGAGCTTCGGGTTGCCGGCGTTCTCGAAGTGCATCGCGAGCACGGCCGCTCCGAGCCAGATCGAGAACATGACTGCGAACAGCACCCAGCCCTGGCGCTGATCCCTGACCAGCCGTCCGTAGGTGTACGTGAGCGCGAACGGGATCATCAGCAGGATCAGGATCTCGAACAGGTTGGTGAACCCGTTCGGGTTCTCGAACGGATGCGACGAGTTCGCGTTGTAGGGGCCACCACCGTTCTCGCCCAGGTCCTTGATCGCCTCCTGGCTCGCGATCGGGCCGCCGGGAATCGACTGCGTGAGGCCCTGGACCGTCGTCACCTCGGTGAACCCGTGCAGGTTCTGGACGGTCCCCTGGCTCGCGAGGACGAGCGCGACGACGATCGCGAGAGGCACGAGGACGCGGACGGTGCCGCGCGTCAGGTCGACCCAGAAGTTGCCGATCGTCGAGCAGCGGCGGCGCACGAGGCCGCGGATCAGCGCCACCGCGACTGCGAGACCGACTGCGGCCGAGACGAAGTTCTGCACCGTGAGGCCGGCCATCTGGGTCAGGTGGCTCATCGTCAGCTCGCCGCCGTAGTTCTGCCAGTTCGTGTTCGTGACGAACGACACGGCGGTGTTGAAGGCCAGCGCCGGCGGCACGCCCTCGGCGTCCGTCGGGTCGAGCGGCAGCACTCCCTGGAGTCGCTGGAGGGCGTACAGCCCCAGGACGGAGACGAGGCTGAACGAGATCAGCGCGAGCGCGTACACGGGCCACGTCTGCTCGCGGGTCGGGTCGACGCCGCAGATGCGGTAGATCACGCGCTCGGGCGGGGCGAAAAACCTGTCCCAGCGCGTGACGTCGCCGCCGAAGACGCCCGCGATGTAGGTGCCGAGGACCCGCGTCGTGACGAGCAGGAGTGCGACGAGCACGCCGAGCTGCAACCAGCTGGACGAGCTCATCCGAGCCGCTCGGGGTAGACGAGCGCGAAGATCAGGTAGCCGAGCACGAGAACCGCGAGCACGAGACCGGCGGCGTCCTCGGCGCTCATTCGTCGACCTGCTCGGTCTGCGGTCCGACGATCGCCTCGCAGATCCGGACGAACAGCGCCGCAAGGAGGAAGAAGGCGATCGCGACGACCACGAAGAGGAGATCTCTCATCAGTGCCTCCGCACGTGCGGTCGTCGTCCGCCGACGCCGATCGTCTGAGTCGTCATGACTCCGTGATAGCGCAGGTACCGGTCACGGGCCGCCGCTCCTGGCGATCTCCATACGCCGGCGGGGGAAGCCTTGACGGATCCTTAGCGCCCGCTGCTCGGAGCGCCGACGTGCGCGCGCTCTTCTCTAGGCTGGGCGCATGTCTGCCGACTCGGCCCTCCGCGCGAACGTCCGACTCCTCGGCGACCTGCTCGGCCGCGTGCTCGTCGAGCAGGGCGGGCAGGGCCTCCTCGACGACGAGGAGCGGGTCCGGGCGCTCGCCCGCGAGGCGCGCTCCGGCGGAAGCCGCGAGCAGCTCGGGCAGGCCGTGGCGGGGCTCGACCACGATCGACAGGCTGCCGTCCTCCGCGCCTTCGCGCTCTTCTTCCAGCTCGTCAACATCGCGGAGCAGCACCATCGCATCCGCCGTCGGCGGGAGTACGAGGCGGAGGGCAGGGTCCCGCGCGAGTCGCTCGCGGAGGCCTTCGCGTTGCTCGACGATGCCGGTGTCGACGACGAGGCGTTGCAGGAGGCGGGGGCGAGGCTTCGCGTCGAGCTCGTCCTCACCGCCCACCCGACCGAGGCGACCCGTCGCACCGTCCTGGAGGCGCATCGACGCGTCGCAGCCCATCTGGCGCGCCTCGACGACGACGGCATTCCCGCGTCCGAGCGGCAGCGCGTCGAGGACGGTCTCGCGGAGGAGATCACGCTGCTCTGGCAGACCGACGAGATCCGCTCCAAGCGCCCTCGGGTCGTCGACGAGATCCGCCAGGGTCTGTGGTTCTTCGAGCAGTCGTTCTGGAACGCCGCCCCGGATCTCGAGCGGGAGCTCGGAGCCCGCCTTGCCCGCGCGGACGGAGCGTTGCGCTTCGGAAGCTGGATCGGCGGCGACCTGGACGGAAATCCGAACGTCGGCGCCGAGACGATCGAGGACGCGCTCGAGCGCGCGCGGCAGCTGGCGCGGCAGCTGTATCGAACGGAGCTCACCGCGCTCGGGGCGGCCTGGGGGATGTCGACGACCGTGATCGGCGCCGTCCCGGAACTCGGCGATGCCGACGAGCCGTTTCGCGCTGCGCTCGTCGCGATCTTCGACCGGCTCGGTGCAGACGGGTACGCGGACGGTGCTGCGCTGCTCGCCGACCTGGACGAGCTCGACGGGCTCCTGCGGGCGCACCGCGGCGAACGTGTCGCCGACGGTCGGTTCGCCGATCTCCGCGCGCGGGCGCGAACGTTCGGCCTCCACGTGGCGAAGCTCGACGTCCGCGTGCACGCGGCCGCGGTTCGCGCACCCGACGAACGCCTCCACCGGACACTCAGGGCGGCCGCCTCGGCGCAGGAGCGGCACGGGAGGGGCGCCGTCGATCGCCTGATCGTCTCGATGACGAAGACGGCCGACGACGTCCTCGACGCCGAGGAGCTCGCGCGCCGGGCGGGTGCCGATCTCGTCGGGGTGCCTCTACTCGAGACGATCGCAGACCTCCGCGGGGCGGGCGGTCTCGTGGAGGAGCTTCTCGAGCGGAGCCCCCGCAGCAGCCTCGAGGTCATGGTCGGGTACTCCGACTCCGGCAAGGACGGGGGCTATCTGACCGCGCAGTGGGAGATCTACCGTGCCCAGGAGGAGCTCACGCGCATCGGTTCGGCGCGCGGTGTCGCGCTGACCGTGTTTCACGGCCGCGGCGGCTCCGCCGGGCGCGGCGGCGGCCCGACGCACGCCGGCATCCTCGCTCAGCCGCGCGGCGCAGTCGACGGCCGCCTGAAGCTGACCGAGCAGGGGGAGACGATCTCGTTCAAGTACGGGCTGCCGGGCCTCGCCGAGCGAAACGTCGAGGCCGCCGTCGCCGCCACCCTGCTCACCTCGTTCCCCGACGTCGTCGGGCTGGAGCCGCCGAATGCTGGCGCCCGGGACACGATGGACGAGCTCGCGACCGTTGCGCAGGCTGCCTACAGGGGACTGGTCTGGGAGGACCAGCTCTTCCCGGCCTTCTTCCGGAGCATCACGCCGGTCGACGAGCTGGCGCTGCTCGAGATCGGCTCGCGTCCCGCGTCACGTCCGGAGGCCGCGGCGACGGGAGAGCTCGAGGCGCTCCGTGCGATCCCGTGGGTGTTCGCCTGGACGCAGAACCGCTGCCTGCTCCCTGCCTGGTACGGCTGCGGCACCGCGTTCCACGCGTACGGCCTCGAGGGCGATCGTCTCGCCTGGCTCCGCCGTCTGTACGCCGAATGGCCGTTCTTCCGGGCTCTCGTCGAGAACCTCGAGATGACGCTCTCGAAGTCGAGCTTCGAGATCGCGGAGGCGTACGTGTCGCTCGTCCCACGAGCGGCCGACCCCGAGCGATTCTGGCAGGCGCTCGCTGCCGAGCACCGCCGGACGATCGATGCCGTTCTCACGATCGTCGAGGCCGACGAGTTGCTCGACCGGCACCCGGTCGTGCAGCGATCGATCAGGCTCCGGAATCCGTACGTCGACCCCATGAACGCGATCCAGGTCGAGCTCCTGCGGGCCTGGCGCGCCGGCGACGAGGAGGCCCGCCGGCCGCTGCTTCGCTCGATAGCCGGCATTGCGGCAGCTCTCAGGAACACCGGCTAGAACGACGAAGGGCCCGCAATCGCGGGCCCCTCGTCGGCATTCTGTACGACTCTCGGCGAGCCGGCCCTGGACGGGCGAATCCTGCCTAGGCGGCGAGGACGACCTCTCCACCCTCGACGCGAACCACGTCCTTCAGCTGGTGCTGGAGGCGCGTCAGCGCGCGGGACTCGATCTGGCGTACGCGCTCGCGCGTGAGGCCGAGCTCCTTGCCGATCGCCTCGAGCGTCCACTGCTCGCCCGTGAAGCCGAACCGGAGCTCGAGCACCCGCCGGTCGGGTTCCTGGAGCGCCTCGACTGCGCGGCGCACCTCGAGGCGCTGGAGCGTCTCGTCGGCCTCGTCGGCAGGGTCGACGGCACTACGGTCGGCGAACAGGTCGCCGAGCTCGCCGTCGCCGTCGGAGCCGACGGACTGATTGAGCGAGACGGACGCGTCCGCCGTCGAGAGTGCCTCCTCGATGTGGGACTCCTTCAGGCCGGTCTCCTTGGCGAGCTCCTCGATCGTCGGCTCCCGCTCGAGCTTCACCTCGAGGCGCTGACGCGCCCGGGCGAGCTTCTGCTGCCGCTCCTGCACGTGCACCGGCACGCGGATCGTGGCGCCCTGGTTGGAGATCGCCCGCTGGCAGGCCTGACGAATCCACCACGTGGCGTACGTGGAGAACTTGTAGCCCTTGCGCCAATCGAACTTCTCGACGGCCCGGTTGAGGCCGATGACGCCGTCCTGGATCAGGTCGAGGAACGGCACACCGTGGCCGCGATACTTCTTCGCGATCGAGACGACGAGCCGCAGGTTCGCGTTGATCATGCGCTCCTTGGCGGTCTTGTCGCCGCGCTCGACGCGCTTTGCCAGCGCGACCTCCTCGGCCGCGGTGAGCAGCTTGTGCTTGCCGACATCCTGCAGGAAGAGCTGCAGCGAGTCGGTGAGCACCTGTGAGGTGTCGGCAGCCCAGGCGGCTTCCTCCGCCGCCGTCACGGCGTCGGTCTCGTCGGCGTCGTCGGCGACGTCGATCGGAATAGCCCGGTCGGCGAGTGCGGCGCGGACCTCGTCGAGGGCCGGCTCACTCAGGTCCAGCTCGAGGGCAAGCGCTTCGAGCTCGGACGTCTCGACGCGGCCACGCTCCTGGGCGTCGGCCAGGAACGCATCAATTACGGGGATATCGATCGTGGTGGTCAGGGTGAATCCTTTCGCTCTGTAGTCGTCGTGCGCGCGCGTGCGTGGAGCGCTTCGATCAATCGGTAAGTCACGTTGGCATCGTCCGCTTCGGTGCCCGCAGCGCGCGGCCCCGTCAAACGCGTTCCCGCGGGGAACGATGTCGTCACAGTGTATAACGTTTCCCGGTCGTTGTAATTCCCTCGAAGGTGGACTTTTCCTTCTCCTTACAACTCGGGCCAGCGGATCGACAGCTACAGTCCAACGCTCTCGCGCGGCTGCTTCCCTCCCGGAACGCGCGATTTCCCCCGCATGCCAGACCTCCTCGCCGGCCGCTACGAGCTTCGAGCCCGCATCAGCAAAGGCGGGATGGGAACCGTCTGGCGCGCGTACGACAGGCACCTGCGGCGGGAGGTGGCGGTCAAGCTCCTTCACCCGTGGATCGCCGACGACGCGGAGCTGCGGAGGCGGTTCGCACGTGAAGCCGAGGTGCTCGCGCCTCTCGCACACGAGCACATCGTTCGGCTCTACGACTACGGCGAGGACGGCGAGACGCCGTACCTGGTCATGGAGTACGTCGACGGAGCGAGCCTCGGCGACGTCGCCCGTGGTCGACGATGGGAGTGGAGCGAGGTATCGGAGCTCGCGGTTCCCATCGCCTCGGCTCTCGCGTACGCGCACTCGAGCGGCCTCGTCCACCGTGACCTGACGCCCGGCAACGTGTTGATCGAGAGCGCGACCGGCCGCGTCGTCGTCTCGGACTTCGGGCTCGCCCGCATCGCTCGTTCGGCCACGAGCGTCACGACGCAAGGCATGTTGCTCGGAACGCCCGAGTACTGGTCACCGGAGCAGGCTCGCGGCGTCGACAGCGAAACGGCAACCGACATGTACGCCCTTGGCTGCCTGATGTTCTGGCTGTTCGCGGGGCGCACGCCGTTCGAAGGCGACGATCGACTCGCGGTCGGCCTCCGGCGCGCGCACGAGGCGGCGCCGTCTCTCGCGACGGTCGTCCCGAGCGCGCCGGCCGCCGCAGTCGAGATGATCGCCGCGCTCCTCGCGACCGACCCCGACGCACGTCCCACGGCCGTGGACGTGCTGGAGTCGCTCGGAGTGTCGCGTCGTTCGATCGCAGCGGTAGCCGCGGAGTCGGTCGCGCGGTCCGACGAGGTCACGGCGCTCTTTCCGGACGATCCGGTGACGGTTGCCATCACTCCGGCGAACCGCCACGCCGGGCGCCGGCGACGGCGTGGTAGGAGGATGGTCGCGGCCGTCCTGAGCATTGCCGCCGCGGGCGCCCTCGCTTTCGTCGGAGCGACGATCGCGAATGCCGACCACGTCGTCGACGTGCCGCGCGTGACGGGATTGACCGTGTCCGAGGCCCGGGCCGCGACGGCTGCGGCGGTTCACGTCGATGCGGCCGACGCACCACTCGTCGTCGGGGGGAGGGTGTACTCGGAGTCCGTCGCCGAAGGGCGGATCGTCTCCCAGGTGCCGCCGCCTGCGGTGAGCGTCGAGCGCACCGGTTTCGACCTCGTCGTTCGGGTCAGCCGGGGCACGCCATTCGCCGAGGTTCCGGATGTCGATGGTGCGGAGCGGCGGGATGCGACGGCGGCGCTTCGGGCAGTCGGCTTCGGCGTAGAGGTTCGATCGGAGGAGTCCTGGGATGTCCCCGAGGGGCGCGTGATCTCGAGCGACGTCGCTGCCGGAGACGAGGCTCGGAGGCCCGGCCCGATCGGTCTCGTCGTATCGAGCGGGCCTCCAAGGGCGCCGGTGCCCGACGTGCGCGGCGTGTCCGCCGACGATGCCACCGCCCGACTCGACGGGACATTCGAGACTGACGTCCAGAGTGAGGGCTCGGAGACGATGGCCGCGGGCACGGTGCTCCGACAGTCGCCTGAGCCGGGGACACGCGCGATTCTCGGCGCGACGGTGACGCTCACCGTCGCGAGAGCCCCCGAATGGTCGGCGACCTGGTCGGAGAGCGGATCGGGCGACTTCGACTCGGGCCCCGTGCAGGTCGCCGCTCCCGAGGGCAGATGGCGTATCGTCGTCGAGTTGCGCCCGCGCTACCTCATCTTCGGCTCCGGGTCGGCGACGCTCGCCTGGCAAGGCACGGGCTCCGGCCGGATAGACCTCGAGCGAGTCGGCTCCGAATCGGTTGCACCGCTGAGTGGAGCCGGAACCTACAGCCTGAGCCTGCATCCGCACGGAAGCGTCAGCTGGCGCGTTCGGGTCGAGCAGCTTCGGTAGCCGCGCGCCGACGACGTTTCGAGACCGGCCGCGAGGGGGTGAGACCGCAGTCTCACCCCCCGGGGGCCGAGCGGTGGATCAGACGCCTGTGAGCGTGATCGTGCGCTGGGCGGCGTCGCCGTTCTTCGTGTTCGCCTCGACCGACACCGAATACGTTTTGCCCTTCGCGACCGTCAGTCCGCCCACGCGGATCGCCGTCGTGCAGTCGGCTCTGAGCGACCCCTCGGATTGGGACACCGACGCCAGGCGGCCTCCGAGCGTCGCCTTCGCCGTGACGCCGATCGTCGAGCCGATCGGGTTGTTCGTACAGAACGAACGCAGGTAGATCGTCAGCAGCGGATTCTTCGTCCCGCCCTTGACCTTGACCTTCCCGTTGATGGGGCTGAGGGACGTGGTCGCGGCGGCCCACCTCCGCTGGGCCGGCTTTGCGCCACCGTCGCTACGGTAGATCCCGCTCTGCCACGGGCTGCCCGGCGAGTCCCTCAACACGAACCAGATGAACATCTCCACACGGGGATCCTTCTTCGCGATCGCGATCGCCTGGGGGATGTACGCGGCCTGCTGAGCTTCCGTCACGCCCTTCGGCTCGCCCGGCTTCGTCTCGTTGCCGTACTCGCTGATCCAGATCGGGATGTTCTTGCGTCCGAACCACGCGTCGAGCGACTTCTCGAACTGCGGCAGGGACTTGAGCGACACGTTCGGCCACTTGACCTTCTGCGTCGGCTTCTGATTCACGGGCACCGGGTACGGATGTTGGGCCCACGCATCGAACTTGAGCCGCTTGTTCGCCTTCGCGACGAGCATCGCAAACGTCCCGGGCCGGACCGCGTCGCTGGCCCCGGCCACCTTCTTGTCGCGCCCGGCAGACGATGTCTCTCCGATCGCGACGAGAGCCTTCGAATTCCCGGACTTGATCCCCTTGTACCCGGCTGCGGCAAGTTTCGCGTACGCGGCTGCGCTGACGATCTTGCCCTTCGCGTTGAACTGCGGGCTCAGGAACTGCCCGAGGTTCGATTCGTTCCAGATGCCGTAGAACCGTACGAAGGGATACCCGGCGAAACGCCCCGAGTACCGTGTCGCGACCGCCCGTGCGAAGTTCTGGAAGTCGGCCATCTTCGTCGGGAGGAACTTCGTGCCCTTGTTGCCGTTTGCCCACCCTGGCGTGCCCCAGAGGGTCAGCAGCACCTCGGCATTGTTCTTCTGCGCCGAGCGGACGAGATCGTCCAGGTCGTCGAACCGGTACGCGCTGTCGAACGGATTCACGGCGTTCTGTGGCTTCGTCGGCGCGATGCTGGCCCAGGTGACGAGCGACCGGACGACCGATGCGTTGTTCGTGACCGTCGCGGCCTCCATGGCGTTCTGCCGGTCGGTGTCGTAGCGCAGGATCGGATCGTCGTGGAAGCCGACCCACATCCGGTCAGCGGATGCCGCGATCGGCGCGAGTATGGCTGCGGCGAGGACGGCAGCGATGATTGGGATGTGACGCACGGGCTTCCTCCTTGGTGAGCGGGGTCTGTCGGAGAACCTAGCGAGGGGCTGTGAGGCATCTGTAAGAAAAGCCCTCGCCATCACGCTTTCGACACACAACTGGCACACACCTGCGTGGGCTTCCTCCCTAGCGTGGACGGCATCCACAACGCATCGAAGAGGAGGCAGCATGGACACACCAGTTGCGCTCGCGGGCGCATACTCGGCGCCGGCCCTGGCGTTCGCCGGCGATCCCGCCCAGCAGGAGGACGTGATCTGGTGGGCGGTCGTCGTCGGGTTCGCCTACGCCGTCGCCCTCGCGTGGGCGACGTGGTGCCGTCACGGTGGTGGCAGCGCCGAGATCTCGTTCGGCTGGACGGGGTTCAAGGTTGTCTGTCGTAGCAAGTAGGACGGGCTCCCGTCTCGGTTCGGAGGGGAGGCCGGTGGGAGTCCGGCCTCCCCTCCCGGACTCGTCCAGACCGGCTCTCTCCGTGCTGGGTGCAACCAAGCGCTACGGCGAGACCGTCGCGCTCGCCGGAGTCGATATCGCGGTCGGCACCGGGTCGATCGTCGGGCTCGTCGGGCCGAACGGGTCGGGAAAGACGACGGTTCTCCGCTCGGTAGCCGGGCTCGGCTCGATCGACGAGGGTCACATCCTCGTCGGCGGGGCGCCGGCAGGATCGTACGGTGCTCGGGCGTCGATCGCTCTCGTCCCGGACGAGCCTGCCGGCTTCGACGAGCTGAGCGGCATCGAGCTGGTCGCTCTGACCCACGCGCTCTGGGGTGCCGGACCCGAGGCCGAGCTACGGGCCGACGTCCTCGCGACCGGCTTCGAGCTCGGCGGCCGTATGGAGCAGCGCGTCGGAACACTCTCGCGTGGGCTTCGTCGACAGGTGAGCGCGGTCGCAGCACTGTCGCTCGGCACGCCCGTGGTGCTCGTCGACGAGGCCACCGCGACGCTCGACCCGGAGGCGGTCGTCGTTCTCCGTGAGGCGTTGCGAGCGCTCGCGGGCCGTGGGGCTGCAGTCCTGCTCGCGACGCAGGACATCCACTTCGCCGGGACGGCATGCGACGACATCGTCCTGCTCCACCGTGGGGAGGTGCTCGATCGCGGCACGCCGGCGGCTCTGCAGGCGCGACACGGCGCCGATTCGCTCGAAGACGTCTTGCTCGCGGCTCTCGGCGACCGGTCGCTTCGAGCGAGGACGAGAGATGCGTTTCGCGCTCTCTAGGTCACTGGCCCGCTGCCAGGCCCGTCGGTTGCGTGGCGCGGCTGCGAACGCACCTCTCCCCAGCGTCGTCCTGCTCTGCGCGGTTGCTACCGCGCCGTTCGTCCTGGCGCGTGCCGGGCGGGCCATGGGTGAGGAGCTGTCGGCGAGCATCACGTCGCCCGAGGTCGCGAATGCGCTCGTGCTCGGCCCGTGCCTTGCCGGTGCAGCTGCCGGAGCTCTCATCGCCGTCTCGGTTCCGATCGGGTTCGGGCTCGGGCAGCAGCTCACGGCCGGACCGGTGGATCCACGTGTCGCGCTCCTTTCGAGCCTGATGCTGCCTGCGGTGCTGGCGACGGTGGTCATCCTCCCGTCGCTCGTCTCGTTCGCGGTGCCCACGGCCGGCGCGTTTCCGGGTGGGCGTGCCTCCGGGATCGCGCTGGTGGTCGCAATGCTCTGCGCGGTGCCCGCCGGCGCCGTCGCGGCCGAAGGAGTGCGGACGGCGATCGGTGGCTCCGCGCGCCGTCGGCTTACGGTCGTGCTCGCAGCCTCCACCTGGCTCCTCGTCGGCCGTGTCGAGGGCGCGGAGGTGCTCGGGCCGCTTGCGCTCGCGGCAGGCGCCCTGCGAGGCACGAGGTCGGTCTGGACGGCGCTCGTCGTCTCGGGGGTCGCGACGATCGTCCTCGCCGGCGGGTGGATCCAGCTCGCGGGAGAGCCGAGAGAGCCGCGGGCCCACTCGCGTCGGGTTCGGCATGTCGACGTCCTGTGGCGGCGACCGGTGTTCGCCGGTGCTATGGCCATCGTCTGGCGGCGCGTCGACGTACGGCGCAGCGTCGCCGCGTCGGCCTGCCTCGGGACGGCGGCCGTGGTGGTGGCGTTCGCAGCGGACGCAGCGCCACCGGGACCGTTCCTGCTCGCCACGACTACGACTCTGCTGGGATCGCTGGTGGCCGCTCTCGTGGGCTGGGGTGGAGTCCGCCCCGGCCTATGGCTCTGGCACGGCGGTCCGCGCGCGCGTCGGTCGTGTGCAGCGTCCACGTGGCTCGCAGGGCTCTTGGGCGTGGCGACGCCGGTCGGCTTCGTCGCGGCGTTCGCAGCCGTGTGGTCAGGGGCCGACCTACAGTCGGTCGGAGTCGTGACGGTGCTGGTGACGACCGGCACCGGAGCTGCCACGATCGCGGGCTCACTCGTGCCCTGGGACGGGGAGGGCCTCGGTGATCAGATCGGCGCACTCTCGGCCTTTGCTGCCGTGGCGATCGGGGCATCTCTCGCGGTCGGCCTCGTTGCTCCGTGGTTGACTGCCGCAGGGCTTCCGGACCCGGTGATCGCAGGCTCGCTCTGCTGGATTGCCTCAGGGCTCGCTGTCGCCACTCTCTCGTATCGCATCGAACGAGGAGCGCGATGATCGCCGGCAGCGATCGTGTCGTGCTTCCCGACGGCGTGTCGGTTCATGCGGGGCAGGTCGAGGACACCGTCCGGGGCTGCCGCTGGCCCCTGAACGACACGGGCGGATTCGTCCTCCTGCGGGCCGGGGCGCAACTCGACGAGGTCGTCCGGGAGCTCGCGGAGCGGTACGGCATCACGCCCGACGTCGCCAGGCGTGACGTCCTCCAGTTCGTCTGGACGTTGAACGCCCTTGCCGTGATCAACATCGCCCACCGCGGCTCCCGCCTGGGCCGGGGGAAAGAGTGGCTCCTCCTCGCGGGGCGGCTGATTCCCGCGGCCACACTTCCTGTGCCCCTGACGAGGCGCCGGGCGCTCGACACGCGAACCGTGCCCCGCGCAGCCGCAAGCGCGTTTCTGGCGGCGGGGCCCCGCGTGCTCACGATCTCGTGTGCCGCGCTGGTCGCCCTGCTTCCGCTCTCTGTCGGGCTCGGTGCGGGCTCCGCCGTGTTCGTCGCGCTCGGCCTCGGTGCTGGTACCGGCGTCGGGGTCGGCCTTCACGAAGCGGGGCACGCCGTGACGCTGCGCGGTATTCCGAGTGCCCTCGTGCTTCGCGGTCGCAGGACGTTCGTGCTCCACGCGCCCCTCGGGGACGCTCGCCGATCCCTCGTCGCGCTCGCCGGTCCCGCGATCACGGTCGTGCTCGGGCTCGCCCTGATCGCGGCCGGGAGTCTGCTCGTGTCACCGGCGCTCGTGATTCTCGGACTCCCGCTCATTGCGCACGCTGTCTCGCTCTCCGTCCTCGGGGGTGACGGAAGGTCGGCATGCGGGATCTGAAGGCGTTCCTTCTCGGTGTCGGCGTTGCCGCGATACTCGTATACGCCGCCGCGGCCGCCTTCGCCGTCGCCACGCAGGCCGCTGGTGGCGACCTGCGGGTGGGCGTCGGACCGTTCGTCCTCGTCTCCGTCGAGACCGACGCATCGACCTCGTCCACGACCTTTGGCGCGGGCCTGCTCGTCGCCGGGCTCGCAGGTGGTGCGCTGAACGTCGTCGCGGCACGTCTCGTCCGCCGGAGCGCAGAGGGTCGCTCCCGTGACGTAGACTGAAAGCCCATGGCGTGGGAGATCATCTTCATGCTGGTGATCCTGAAGATCCCGATCGTCTACATAGCGGTCGTGATTTGGTGGGCGATCAAGGCCGAGCCCGACCCGGGTGAGGTCGATGGGGTCTCCGTGCTCTCCGACACCCCGCCGCCCGGCAGCTCCCCGCGGCGCAGGAGGCCGGGTGCACGACGACCGGTTCGGCCGCACAGGCCCGGACGCGGTTCCGGCGCCGCCCCGGCCGTACAAAGGGGTACGGTTCGCTCATGAGCACCCTCGAAACACCGAGTGACCGCCACTCGGCGGCCGATGTCGTCGGCGGCCTGTTCGCCGTGGCCTCGATCATCCTGTCCGGAATCGCAATGGGATTCGGGCTCCTCCTCGAGCTCGATGCGCGCCCCGGCCGAACCGCGTTCGTGGCGATTGTGCTCGCGCTGGTCGCCGCGCGGCTGAGCGAGCGCTACCAGTCGCTCGCGCTCAAGGCCACTCTCTTCGCCATGCTCGCCTGGGTCGTCGGTATGACGATCGCCGTGATCACCGAGAACCCCCTGATCTAGGTGGCCCCGAGTCCGGGACCGGTTCGACGCGTCAGATGAGTCGCGACGATCTGAGCAGCCCCAACGCCGGGTACGTCGCCGAGATGCTCGAGCTCTACCTCGACGCCCCGGCGAGCGTCCCTGACGAGTGGCGCGCGCTCTTCGAGCGCGACCCGTCGATCGTCTCGGCTGTGCTCGCCGGTCAGGAGGATCTCCTTTCCGGTGCCCCGAACGGTTCCGGCGGTGGGCCGGCGCCTCCCGGTCGGCAGAGCGTCGTCGCACCGGTACCGGCAGTGCTCGACAGTGTCCCGCGCGCCGAAGCCGCGCCCGCAGCAACGACACCGGTCGGGAATGCCGGCATCCGGCCCGCTGACGCCGCACCGGCCGCTGCTCCCGTGCGCGTCGACGAGTCACTCCTCGGCGGGGTCGCTGCGGCGATGGCCCTCGTGAAGGCATACAGGATGCACGGGCACCTCGCGGCGCGTCTCGACCCGCTCGGATCCGAGCCGATCGGCGACCCTGCGCTCGACGAGTCGCGTCTCGTGCCTGCGCTGACGCCGGAGCTGCAGGCCGGGATTCCGGCTTCGCTCCTTCGTCTCTACGTCGACGGAGACACCCTGCTCGAGGCGCTCCCGCGGCTTCGGGACGTGTACACGGGGTCGATGGCGTACGAGATCGAGTACATCTCGGACCACGCAGAACGCGTCTGGCTGCGACAGGCGATCGAATCCGGACGGTTCCGGCAGCCGCTCGACCCCGAGGAACGGCGCTCGCTCCTGCGCCGGCTCTCCGAGGCGGAGGGATTCGAGCAGTACCTGCGCCGGTCGTTTCTCGGTCAGAAGCAGTTCTCGCTCGAAGGGCTCGAGTCCCTCGTGCCGATGCTCGACGCCGCGGTCGCGCTCGCCGCCGCCGGCGGGGCGCACGAGGTCGTGATCGGGATGGCACACCGGGGCCGGCTGAATGCTCTGGTGCACACCGTCGGTCGCTCCTATCAGGAGATCCTCCGCGAGTTCGAGGGAGAGCGTTCGGCCGACGCGCTCGTCGTGGATCCCGAAGGTGGGTCGGGGGATGTGAAGTATCACTTGCCCGCGTCCGGGACACGCCTGACCGAGTTCGGAGAGATCGACGTCGTCATCGTGCCGAACCCGAGTCACCTCGAGGCCGCAGACCCGGTCGTCGAGGGGCGTGCACGGGCGGAGCAGACCGACCGGTCGAGTGGCGCGGGCATTCACGACCCGGCGGTTGCGCTACCGGTGCTCATACACGGCGATGCCGCGTTCCCCGGGCAGGGTGTCGTCGCCGAGACGCTGAATCTCCAGTCCCTCGAGGGATATTCGACCGGCGGGACTCTGCACCTGATTACGAACAATCAGATCGGCTACACGACCGATCCGACCGAGAGCCGGTCGACGCGGTATTCGAGCGACCTTGCGAAGGGCTTCGACGTCCCGATCGTCCACGTCAACGCGGACGATCCCGAGGCGGCGGTGTCGGCGGTGCGCCTGGCTCTCGCATACCGGGCGGAGTTCGGCCACGATTTCGTGATCGACCTCGTCGGCTACCGGCGGTTCGGCCATAACGAGCAGGATGACGCGTCGTACACGCAGCCGCTCATGGTGGAGCGGATCCTCCGGCAACCGACGGTGCGGGCCCTGTACGCGGAGCGACTCGTGGCCGAGGGCGTCGTGACGCAGGAGGAGGCCGAGCAGTACGTCGCGGATGTCACTGCAACGCTCCGTCGCGCCCACGAGCAGCTCGAGACGGCGATCGCTGCCACGAAGCACGTCCCTCCACCTGCCGACTTCGTTCCCGTCGTGACGACGGGCGACGCAGTCGTAACGGCGGTTGCGGCCGACCGCCTCCGCGCCCTGAACGAGCAGTTGCTCGCCGTCCCGGACGGATTCACGATCAACGCCAAGCTCTCCAAGCAGCTCGATCGGCGCTACGAGAGGATCGAGCACGGCGGCATCGACTGGGGGCAGAGCGAGGCGCTCGCGTACGCGACGCTTCTCGAGGACGGGATCCCGGTTCGCCTGTCCGGCCAGGACGCCGAGCGGGGGACGTTCGCGCATCGTCATCTCGTATTCCACGATCCGTACACGGGCGAGACGTACGCGCCGATCCAGAACCTCCCGGGCTCGGCCGCATCGTTCGAGGTGTACAACTCGCCGCTCTCCGAGTACGCGGCGCTCGGGTTCGAGTATGGCTATTCCGTCGCGGCGCCGGACGCGCTCGTGCTCTGGGAGGCGCAGTACGGCGACTTCGTCAATGGCGCGCAGATCGTGATCGACCAGTTTCTCGTGGCCGGGCGGTCGAAGTGGGGCCAGACGTCGCGCCTCACGCTGCTCCTGCCGCACGGGTACGAGGGGAATGGGCCAGAGCACTCGAGCGCCCGGCTGGAACGGTTCCTGCAACAGGGAGCACAGGACAACATCCGTATTGCGAACTGCACGACCGCGGCGCAGTTCTTCCACCTGCTCCGCCGGCAGGCACTCGACGCAACGGCCCGTCCGCTGATCGTCATGACCCCGAAAGGGCTGCTGAGGCTCCGGCAGGCGGGATCGACGTTGGACGACCTCGCCACCGGCTCGTTCCAGCCGATCCTTCCCGACGACGATGCTCGCCGCGACTCGGGCAGGCTCATCCTCTGCAGCGGGAAGATCTACTACGACATCGTGGGCCATGACGAGCGCGCAAACGCTGCCGCCGTCTCCGTCGCGCGTATCGAGCAGCTGTACCCGTTCCCACTCGAGGGCGTGGCCGATCTGATCGCGGGAATGCCGAATCTCCAGGAGATCATCTGGGCGCAAGAGGAGCCACAGAATATGGGCGCCTGGCGCTCGATTCGGCATCGGCTCGACGAGGCGGCGAAGTCATGCTCGTCCGGTGCGACTGTCACGTACGTGGGCCGTTCGTGGAAGGCCTCCCCGAGCGAGGGGTACCCGACCGCCCATCAGCACGAGCAGGATCGGATCGTCCGGGCGGCGCTCGGCGTCCGTGGCGGCTGAGTGCGGCGGCGAACCGTCGGCTTTCCAGGGCTTGGTCCCGCCCCGTGCCCGCTAGGGCCGCCTGCGCGCCTTCGCGGCTGCGAGTGCGGCGGCAGCGACCCGTGGGCCGTGGGCGCGAGCGGCATCCAGCACCATGCGGCGCTGTGCGGGTGGCAGCCTGCGCCACAGGTCGTAGGCGACGAGACCTGCGGCCACCGGGTTCCGCGGTAGGAGCGGGCGCATCTCGACATCGTGCCAGACGGCCGTGGTCCCTGCCCAACTGCTCGTTGGGCCTTTCCCGCTCTGTGCGGGTCGGCTACGATCATGGGTGGAGCCGATGCGTCGTGGTTCCCATTCCTGTCCCCGAACCGGGAGGTTCCATGCCCGTTGACTCCGAGACAAACGTTGTCGAATCACCGTTCGCAAGCGTGATCCAGGATCATCTCGAGCTGAAGAGGCAGAACGCGGAGCTCGACGGTGAGATGCCGCTCGACCGGTATCAGATCGACGACCCGTTCGAGAATCACCCACTTTTCAAGTCCGAGGAACAGGCTCGCATCGAGGAGACGCTCGACGGGGAGCCGGCGGCCGAGCTTCATTCTCTCGCCCTGCCGTGGCCGGGCGAGGACACGGCAGAGAATTCACCCGTGCCCAGTGAGCAGACGATCGACGAGGACCTCTGGGGACGCTCGCGCGATTTCGACTGGGGCGAGTAGCCCCGTTCGTGCGCGGCCGACCGAGGATTCCCGCCGGTCGCCCAATCGGTCGGCAAGGGCCGATGCGATGAGTACCGAATCAGGCCGGCTCATCGATCCCGGCGAGCGGCTACGGCGCTACGCAGAGCTTGCCGTCCGCGTCGGGGCGAATGTCCAGGCCGGGCAGGAGGCAGTCGTGATCTGTCAGATCGAACACGCTCCCATTGCCCGCGCCGTCGCCCGCGAGGCGTACCGCGCGGGTGCGACGCGGGTCACATCGCGCTATTCCGACCAGCACTTCCGGCGGGCCGCGATCGAGCTTGGCCCCGCCGAGATGCTCGGAAAGACGCCGCAGTTCCTTCTCGACGCGACAGCTGCCTGGCGCACCGAACGGCCGGCGATCATCCAGCTGAGCGGCGACGCAAGCCCCGAGCTCTTCGCCGATCTCGATCCGTCGCTCGTGGCCCGGTCCGAGCCTTCCGATCTGCGCGCGGTGTACCTTCCGGTCGTCGCGGAGCGTCTCTCCAACTGGGTGATCGTGTCTGCTCCCAACGAGGGCTGGGCGAACACCGTCTTCGGCGAGCCGGACATCGAGGCGCTCTGGCGCGCTGTCGCAACCGCGACGCGTCTCGACGCGGACGACCCGGTGCTCGCATGGCGTGAGCACGACGCGACGCTCAAGCGTCGCGCCGCAGCTCTCAACGAACGCGGCTTCGACGCGGTTCGCTTCCGCGGTCCGGGTACCGACCTCACCGTGGGGCTTCTCGCGGAGTCTCGCTGGATGTGCGCGGCGTTCACCACGCAGGACGGGATCGAGCACATCCCGAACCTTCCGACGGAGGAAGTCTTCACCTCCCCCGACCTGCGCCGAACCGAGGGCACCGTGCGGTCGACCTATCCGCTCGCCGTCGCCGGCTCGATCATACGCGACCTCGAGTTGCGCTTCGAGGGCGGGCGGGTGGTGGACGTTCGTGCGTCGCATGGGGCAGACATCGTCCGTGGACAGCTCGAAGCCGACCCGGAGTCGCCGTTCCTCGGCGAAGTGGCGCTCGTCGACGGCGCCTCGGCGGTCAAGCAAACAGGGCTCGTCTTCTTCGACACGCTGTTCGACGAGAACGCCGCCTGCCACATTGCCTATGGCGCGGGCCTGCCGATGGCCGTGGACGGGACCGACGGGCTCTCCTCCGAGGAGCTGATCGCGATGGGTGTCAACGTCTCGAGGACGCACACCGACTTCATGATCGGCGGGCCGGAGGTCGACGTCGACGGCCTCGACCGCGACGGGAACGCGACGCCGATCATGCGCGACGACGTCTTCGTTCTCTAGTCCCGTGCGCTAGGCGAGGTCGCGTGACGGCATGCCGTGCATCGTCTCGGCGAGCCGCCGGAACGGCCCATCTTCGGCCAGGAGCGTCGCCTCCGTGCCGCGCTGGGTGATGGTGCCCTTCTCGATGACGAGGATCTCGTCGGCCCGCCGGACCGTGGCGAGGCGGTGCGCGATGATCACCGAGGTTCTCCCGCGCAGGAGCGTGTCGAACGCTCGCTCGATCAGGATCTCGCTCGGCCGGTCGATGTTCGACGTCGCCTCGTCGAGAATCAGGATCCGCGGATCCGCGAGCAGCGCCCGTGCGATCGAGATCAGCTGCCGCTCGCCGGCCGAGAGCCCCGAGCCGCCTTCGCGCACGACGTGGTCGAGACCGCCGTCGAACCGCGCCGTGACACGGTCGACGCCGATCGCGTGTGCGGCAGCGACGACCTCGTCATCCGTCGCCTCGGGGCGTCCGAAGCGGATGTTGTCCGCGATCGTGCCGCTGAAGAGGAATGGATCCTGCAGGACGACGCCCAGCTGGCGTCGCAGCGACCGCAACTGGATCTCCCTGAGGTCGATTCCATCGATCTTGACCGAGCCCTCGAGGGGATCGTAGAAGCGCGCGATCAGCTTGGCGGTCGTCGATTTGCCGCCTCCCGACTCGCCGACGAGCGCCACGCAGCCGCCCTCCGGCACGTCGATGGAGATGCCGTGGATGACCGGCTCGTCGCCGTAGGCGAAGACGACGTTCTCGAGTTGCAGGTGTCCCGCGATCCGGCCGATCTCGGGCGCGCCGTCGCGATCCGTGATGTCCTGCTCGGCGTCGAGGACGGTCGAGATCTTCGTCATCGCCGCGCTCGCTGCCTGCACCTGTCCGTAGAGCTCGGAAAGCTCCTGTAGCGGCTGGAAGATGAGCTGCAGCATCCCCATGGCCGCGATCAGGGTTCCGATCTCGAGCGAGCCGGCGTCGATCATCTTCGCCCCGGCGAAGAGGACACCGACCGTTGCGACTGCGCCGAGAAACTCGATCGCCGGAAAGAAGAACGACGACAGCTTCTGTGCGTAGACGTTCGAGACCCGGTTCGCCTCGTTCAGGTCGGCGAACTCGGACTGGAAGGCACGCTCGCGCCCGAAGGCCTGAACGACCGCCATGCCCGACACCGACTCGGCGAGCTGCGCAGTGACCGCCGCGATGCGCGTCCGGACGTCGGCGAACGCCACATGCGAGGTGGTCTGGAACCAGCGCGTGACGACGATTCCGGGCGGAAGGATGATCAATGCGACGACGCCGAGGCGCCAGTCCAGCACGAACAGGCCGACGATCGCTGCGACCAGCGTCATCGAATTGACGACGAGCGTCGTCAAGCCCTGGTTCAGGACGTCCGAGAGCGCGTCGACGTCGCTCGTCAGCCGCGCGATGATCCAGCCGGCCTTCTGCTGCGAGAAGTACCGCAGCGACAGAGACGTGAGGTGCTGGAACAGGTCGCGACGGAGATCCAGGACCATCTGCTGGCCGATGCCTGCCAGCATCAGCCAGGTGGTCGTTCCCAGGATCCAGGCGGTCAGCCCGACGCCGACGTAGAGAAGCACGTCGGCGGTCAGCCGGGTCGGGTCGTCGGCCTTGATGCCGTTGTCGATCGCGTCGCCGACGATGGCCCAGCCCGCGACAGGCGCTGCCGCCGAGACGGCAGCGATCAGCATCACGCCTGTCAGCTTCCGGCGGCGGCCGATCGTGTAGCGCCCGAGACGCGATAGTCCGGTACGGGGGTTATGCGGCAAGAGCCTCGTCTCCGAAGAGATCGGTGAACGCTCCACCGAGGCGGATCAGATCCTGCGGCAGCCCGCTCTCGACGATGCGTCCGTCCATGAGGACGACGGCTCGATCGGCGACGAGGATCGTCGAGAGCCGCTGGCCGGCGATGAGCACGGTACGGCCGGCGACGGCCGGCCGCAGGGTGGCGACGAGATGACGCTCGGTCTCGGTGTCGACGGCGGACATCGGGTCGTCCAGCACGATCACCCGTGCGCGCGCGACGAGCGCTCGCGCGAGCGCGACGCGCTGTCGCTGCCCTCCGGAGAGGTTGACCCCCCGCTCGCCGATCAGCGTGTCGTACCCCTGCGGTAGTCCGTCGACGAAGGCCGCCACTCCAGCCGCCTCGCATGCTGCGAGAACGTCGGTCCAGTCGGCATCCGGCCGACCGGCGAGCAGGTTGTCGCGCAGCGGAACCGAGAAGAGGACGGGCTTCTGTGTCACGAGCGCGACGGAGTCGCGCAACTGCGCCAAGGCGATGTCGCGGCTGTCGACTCCCCCTATGAGGACGCGACCGTCGGTTGGATCGTAGAACCGTGGCAGCAGGTTGAGGAGCGATGTCTTTCCTGCTCCCGTCGCGCCGCAGACGGCCACGATCTCTCCCGGCGCGACGTCGAGGTCGACTCCCGACAAGACCTCGCTTCCAACGCCGTAGCTGAAGTGGACACCTTCGAGCCGGATCGTCAGCGGTCCGTCGGGGAGGGGCACGGGATGATCGGACTCGGGCAACGCCTTGATGGAACCGAGCCATGCGAACGAGCGGGCGGCGGCGGCCGTCGCCCGCTGTCCGAGGTTGATGATCCAGCCAAGCGCCTCGAGTGGCCAGACCAGCTGCAAGAGCAACGTGATGAACAGCGTGAACTGGCCGATCGTCAGCGTCCCGTCGATCGCCTCCTTCCCGCCGAAGTAGAGGACGGCGGCGATCCCGAGCGACGGAAGGAAGATCAGGCCGGGAAGGAAGTGGGCCTCGACGCCCGCCTGCCGCATCGTCTCGTGTCGGACGGCCTCCGCTCGAACGCCGAATCGGGCACGAACATCGTCCTCGCGGCCGAACGCCTGCACCATCTCGATCCCGATGACGGCCTCGTCGGTGGCCTCGGTGAGGTTCCCCTTCCGGGCCTGGACCACCCGCGAAATCGGGAAGACCCGGTGGGCGAACAGATACGTGAGGGCGGCAATCGGGGGCATCGCGAGCGCCGCGAACAGGGTCAGCCGTGCGTTGACCGAGAGCAGGACGATGGCGGCCCCCACCAGCATCATCATGCTCTGGAGCGCCTGCACGACGCCCCAGCCGATGAAGTACCGCACCGGATAGATGTCGTTGGTCGCCCGGGAGATCACCTCGCCCGTTGCGTGACGGTCGTAGAAAGCCCGCGGGAACCGGAGGTAGGCGTCGTACATCATCCCGCGCAGTCGCGCTTCGACGGCGATCCCCACTCTGGCAGTCGAGTAACGGCGGACGAAGTTGAATCCGAAGCGCAGCATCGCGAGGAGCAGGATCAGGCCCAGATAGGGAAGGAGCAGAGCGCTCTCGTCGCCGTCGATCGCATTGTCGATCGTCCGTTGAATGAGGATCGGGATCGCGAGCGACAGCCCGGTGAAAGCGAGCGCGCACGAGAGACCGAGCGTGACGAGACGCCATTGCTCCCGCCACAGGGGAAAGAGGTGGCGCAAGGTGGGCCACAGGGTCAGGTCGGCTGGGTCGACTTCTTGCACGCGCGGGACTCCTCATTGCGTGCCGCTGCGACACGCATCGGTCGTGGAACACGATCTGTCGCTTCGATGGTCGACGGCGAGCGACGAACCGGCCGGAGCGGGGCTCCGAGGCGGTCGGACGGCGCACTCTATCAGCCTTGGCGGTCGTGACAGTGTCGCGACTCCATCATGACCTTGACAGACATCATTATGATGTCATATACTGGTCACATGGACATCGAACGGCACGTGCAGGCAATCCAGTCCGACCTCGCCGCGGCGGCCGCTCTCGGCGACGAATCATCGGTCGCAGCGGGCGAGCGGCTGCTCGCCGCTGTCGGCGCCGCGCTCCAGCTGAGACTGCTCGACGTCCTCACCGAGGCATCCCTCGCACTCAACGACCAGCTCTCGACGGGTCACGTCGAGGTTCGACTCGCCGGTCGCGATCCGGAGCTGATCTTCGTCGAGGATCGCGAACCCGAGCCCGAGTCGCCCCCGACACCGGGGGACGACCTCAGCGCACGCATCACGCTTCGCCTCCCCGAAGCGCTGAAGGTTCAGGTCGAGGTCCTCGCGAGCAGCGAGGGCGTTTCCGCGAACGCCTGGATCGTGCGTGCACTCGCACGGAGCCTCGAGCCCCGAAGGAGCCCCGGGCAGAGCGACAATCGACTACGGGGCTTCGCCAGGAGTTAGCAGGGCATATCGCCCAGATTCTCATGAGAGGAGTTCGCCACATGACGCTCTATCGATCCCTCTTCGGGAACGTCGATCTTCCGGCGTTCGACGAAGGGCGCCCACCCCGGCACCGCCCCGACGGGGTTCGCGTTGTCCGGCGGCCACCCCATCCCCGGCCCGGAGGCCGGTCGTGACCTCGTTCGTCACGACCGGCCACGTGCTGCTCACCGTCGGCCTCGGCGGCGGAGAGGTCTCCGTCGATGCGAGGGGCGACGGCGGGACCGAGGTCGATCTGATCCCACTGCGCGACAACGACGCCACCCGGCAAGCGATCGCCGACGCGCGCGTCGAGATGACGGAGAGGGGTGACGGCCACGAGATCGTCGTCCATCTCCAGAAGAAATCCGGCTTCTTGGGCGCCTGGGGGGCCAAGGTCGGTGTTCGGGTGCGCTGCCCACGAGGCAGCGACCTCGATCTCCGGTCCGGCTCGGCCGACCTCGATGCGAAGGGCGAGCTCGGCGTCGTCGACGTCAAGACCTCGTCTGGCGACGTGTCGGTCGACCGGGCTGAACGGTTGCGCGTCGCCACGGCGAGCGGCGATGTCAGGGTCGATGAGGTAATGGGTCAGATCGACTGTCGTACCGCCTCCGGCGATGTCCGGATCCGACGGAGCGGCGGCGCCCTGAGCGCGAATCTCGTCTCCGGCGACCTGTCCGTCGGTGTCGCGAACGGTGGTTTCGCCGTCACGACGGTCTCCGGCGATGTTCGATTCGACACCGCGGGCGGAGGCGGCATGAAGGTTCAATCGGTCTCGGGTGACGTCCACGTCGCGGTGGCGCCGGGGCAGCGGCTCTTCGTCGACGCGAGCTCGATCAGTGGAAAGATGCGGTCGGAGCTCGACCTGGGCGAGGATTCCTCCCTGGAGGCGGAAGGGCCGGTTTTCGACTTGCGCGTCCGCACCGTGAGCGGCGATCTTCAGATCGTCCGTGGCTCACCCGTGGCCGTCTGAGCGGGCGGTCACTCCTCGTCCGCGAGGGCCCTCGCGAGAAGGGCCATCGAGAAGCACTGCCAGGCGAGCTCGCTGTCGAGGCAAAGGGCGTTCAGGGCCGCCGTCGTCAGGCGGAGCCCCGTGGCCGCCTCGTGGAGCGAAGAAAGGCCCGTAGCGAGCTGTGCGCGGTTATTCGGGGTGTCGAGGTCGTCGGCGAGGGCAGTCACGGCCCGTCCGTGGAGCTCGAGCGGGCGGCGTGGGTCTCCGCCCGCTGCGAGGAGCAGGTACGCGCGACGGAGGGCGGCATTGCTCTCCCGCGGGTCGAGAACGACATGACGCCCTGCGGCCAGGCACAGGAGAACGAGTCGATCGGCTTCCGGCGCGTTCTCCGCGTGCTCGAGCACGCGGATGTCCCAACCGTCGGTGGGCATCTCGGGCCGGCCGGACGAGGAGGAGCTCACGGCGAGCGCAACTGCCGCTTCAGCGCGTCCCATCGCGCGGGGGTGCCTCGTCCCTGGAATCCGCCCACGACACGGCCCCTGGCGTCGACCAGGATGACGGCCGGTTGATAGGTGGCGCCGAAACGACGCGACAGCGTCCTCCTCGGATCCGCAATCGACGGCCATGTCCACCCGTAGCGCTTCAAGAACACCCGTGCGTCGGCGTTCGTGTCGTCGGTGTTGAGGCCGAGAAACCGGAATGCCTTCCCCTGTTTCTGCACCCAACGCGCGTAGGCAACTGCCTCGCCCTGGCAGGTGCTTCACCATGACGACCAGACGTTGATGAAGACGGGCTTGCCGCGCAAGGCGGCGAGGGACGCTTTGCCGCCCGTGACCGTCTGCCCGGACGTGGCAGGAGCAGGCGTCCGGGCCGCCTCCCCCGCGGCTGCGATCCCCAGGTGCGCGACGCAGAAGACGGCGGCGAGGAGAGACAAACCGATGGCGACGCGTCTCGACACGATGCCACGGTAGCCGCTCGATGCGACGCGTTCGAATCTGTTAAGAACGGCGGCGCAGGCCTTCAAGCAGCTGGTGGAACGGCCGATAGAGAGGGAATGCGGCGCATTCTCGCGCTCACGGCAACCACCCTCTGTGCGATCGGCGGAATCGGGACCCTGTCCGTCTCGCCGCCCGTCGTGTCGCTGGCGACAGCCGCGTTGCGTGCGCCCGTGCCGGTCGACCCATCGTGGGCAAAGCCGCAGATCGAGATCGTGACGGGCCACGGGATCCTCGGGACGGATCCCACGACGTTCAGGGCGGATGACCCACTGACGCGCGGCGAGCTCGCGGCTGCACTCGGTGCCTGGGGCAAGAGGACGTCCACGCCCGTGGACCCGTCCCGTCCCGTGACGATGCGGGAGCTCGACGCGCACCTGGTCGCGGCACTCGGTTTGAGCGAGGCATCTCGCCGGATCCGGACGACCGCGCTGGTCGCCGGATTGGCGCCCACGGCGATGCTGGGTACCGAGACGGTCGCGCGACTCCTGGGCCTGCGCCTGAACCATCCTCAGGAGCAAGACGAGCTCGAGCTTCTACCGACCCAGCCGGCGACGCGCGCAGAAGCCGCGTACTCGTTCGCGCGCGCGATGGCGCTCTCAGCGGGGCAGATCGCATGGCTCGACCAGCTCAGCCAGACCTTCACGCCTCCGGACCTCGGTGAGTGGCAGGGCGCAATCCTCTCGAGAGCGCTCCGCTTCGTCGGCTACCCGTACGTTTGGGCCGGCACGTCGGAGAAGACGCAGAGACGGTGGAGTGCGATCGCCTCCGAAGGGACGGTCACCGTGCCCGGCGGCTTCGACTGCTCCGGCTTCGTCTGGCGCGTGTACAAGACCAAGCCGTTCCCGGACGCACCTCTGCTCGGGGACATGCTCAAGGGGCGGACGACCTACGCCATGAGCGCCGAGGTGGAGACCCCTGCGCGGATAGCCCTGGGCGCGATCCAGCCGGGAGACGTTCTCTTCTTCGGCAGCAAGGGTGCCCGGTCGAAGCCGGCCGACGTCGGCCATATGGGGATTTACGTCGGCAACGGCTGGTTCGTGCACTCGTCGAGTGCCGGGGTGACCTTGCAGCCTCTCGAGGGGTGGTACACGAAGACGTTCGCCTGGGCACGGCGACCGCTCGCCGAAGCCGGCCTGCTCACGTTCTGAGCGCGATCCGAAACAGGCACGCTTTCGGCACAGTGGTGTCACGTGTCCGTCGCTACCGTTCGAACAGGGACGCTCGACCCCTCGGGGCCCTTCCGCGTGGAGGGCTGGCGGAGGTTGGGGCTGTGAACCGACCGTCCCTCCCGCATCCTCGCTCAAAGCTCCTCACGCGATCGCAGAGGCTGGTTGGCGGCGGGCTTCTGGTGGTCGTGCTTCCGGCCGCCGCGCTTGCCCAGGTGACGCCATCGACGCACGCCCCGCTGCGCTCGGAGAAGGCGGCCGCCTCGATCTCCCAGGCGGGTCGTGCTGCCGCTCCGACGTCCGCCGTCACCCGTCGCCCGACGATTCGCGAGCTCGTCGGGCAGAGGCTCGTCGTGGCGATGGCGGGGACGATGCCGTCGGTGGGGCTCATCGCGCGGATCCGGAAGGGGGAGATCGGCGGCGTGATCCTCTTCGGCCGCAACATCGAGAGTCGCACGCAGCTCGCGAGGACGATCTTCCTCCTGCAGCAGGCTGCTCGCGATGCGGGTCGGCCGCCGCTCCTCGTCGCAACCGATCAAGAGGGTGGCCGGATCCGCAGGCTGCCGTGGGCGGGTCCGGTGGCCTCGACGACGGACCTCGGCCGACTGGCGCCCGCTCGCGTCCGGGCCGAGGGGCTCGCGGCCGGACGCGCGCTTCGCGCCGCCGGCGTCAACGTCGATCTCGCACCGGTCGCCGACCTCCCCGCCGAGGGCTCGTTCATGGCGTTGGAGCAGCGCACCTTCGCAGCGAGCGCTACAGGTGTCTCCACATCGGCGGTCGCGTTCGCTCGCGGTCTACGGGCCGCCGGCGTCGCGGCGGTCGCGAAGCACTTCCCGGGCATCGGTCGCGCAACCTCCAACACGGATCGTACAGCGGTCTCTATCCGGACGTCCGCCCGAACGCTCGCAGCAAGCGATCTCGTGCCCTTCCGTCGGCTGATTGCCGCTGGCGCCCCCATCGTGATGGTCTCCAATGCGTCTTATCCCGCACTCGACTCGGCGCCCGCACCCTGGTCGTCACGGATCGAGGCTCTTCTTCGCACGGATCTGGGCTTTCGTGGCGTCACGATCACCGACGCGCTCGAGGGTGCCGCGACCCCCCGGGGACGCCCCGTCCCCGTCGTCGCCAGCGCAGCCGCGCGGGCAGGCATCGATCTCCTCCTCCTGACCGGCAGCGAGGCAGCGAGCGCCGTCGCATACGAGCGCATCGTGCGGGCGGCGGCGCGTGGGCGAATCGGCCCGGAGGAGCTGAACGCGAGCTACGAACGCATCCTGCGGCTCAAGGAGGCGTACGCCTGAGGATCGCGGCCGATCGCACGATCGATATACCCTGGAGAACATCGCGGAAATCCTCAGGAGGCGGAAATGACGGAGCTGGCGGCGGGCGAGAGTGCGGCAGGGGCGACGGACGAGGTCGTTGCGATCCATCACTGGGTCGGAGGTCGGGTCGTCGAGGGTTCCTCGGGTCGGACGGCGCCGGTGTTCAATCCCGCGACCGGCCGACGGAGCGGTGCGGTCGACCTCGCTTCGGTCGACGAGGTGGACGGTGCGGTCGAGGTGGCGCGGGAGGCGTTCGGGTCGTGGCGGTCGGTGTCGCTCGCGAAGCGCGCGGAGTTGATGTTCAACGTTCGTGAGCTCGTGCACGCGCGGAAGGAGGAGATCGCAAGACTGCTCGTGGCCGAGCACGGCAAGGTGCTGTCGGATGCGATGGGGGAGGTTACGCGCGGGCTCGAGGTGATCGAGTTCGCCTGCGGGATCCCGACGCTCTTGAAGGGCGAGTTCTCGGAGCAGGCGTCGAGCGGGGTGGACGTCTACTCCATTCGGCAGCCGGTCGGAGTCGTCGCGGGCATCACGCCGTTCAACTTCCCCGCGATGGTCCCGATGTGGATGTGGGCGCCCGCGATCGCGTGCGGGAACACGTTCGTCTTGAAGCCGTCCGAAAAGGATCCGTCGGCGTCGTTGTTCACGGCCGAGCTGCTGAAGGAAGCGGGCCTCCCGGACGGTGTCTTCAATGTGATCCACGGCGACAAGATCGCAGTCGATGCCTTGCTCGAGCACCCGGATGTCGCCGCGCTCAGCTTCGTCGGCTCGACCCCGATCGCGCGGTACATCTACGAGACCGGCACCCGGTTCGGCAAGCGCGTGCAGGCACTCGGCGGGGCGAAGAACCACATGATCGTTCTTCCGGACGCAGACATCGAGATGGCCGCTGATGCCGCCGTCAGCGCCGCGTACGGCTCCGCGGGTGAGCGCTGCATGGCGGTGTCCGTCGTCCTCGCCGTGGGTGATGCCGCCGACCCACTCGTGGACGCGATCAAGCAGCGGCTCCCGAGGATCACGGTCGGGGACGGGATGGACCCGACCTCGGAGATGGGGCCGCTCGTCACACGGGCGCACCGCGACAAGGTCGCGAGCTACCTCGACTCGGGCGCCGAGCAGGGGGCGACGGTTCTCGCCGATGGGCGCGAGTCCGCTCCCGAGGGCGACGGTTTCTTCCTCGGCGTCTCGCTCCTCGACGGCGTCACGCCCGAGATGGACGCATACCGCGACGAGATCTTCGGGCCGGTCCTCTCGATCGTCCGGGTGGCCACCTATGACGAGGCGCTGACCCTGATCAACGACAACCCGTACGGCAACGGCACCGCGATCTTCACGCGCGATGGCGGTGTCGCCCGCCAGTTCCAGTTCGACGTCAACGTCGGCATGGTCGGCATCAACGTTCCCATACCTGTGCCCGTCGCCTACTACTCCTTCGGAGGGTGGAAGGCATCCCTCTTCGGCGACAGCCACATCTACGGCCCGGACGGCATCCACTTCTACACCCGAGGGAAGGTCGTCACGAGCCGCTGGCCCGATCCCGCCACGAGCAAGGTCGACCTGGGCTTCCCCCAGACGCGATAGCGGCGTCGGCGGAAGCTGCGATCAAGGCTGGAGCGCAGGCAGCGACCAGATCGCCTGATCTTCCCGGCCGAGGCGCCAGAGGGCGATCCTGAGCCCCCGGGCTCGCGCGAGCTCGAAACGGAGGTTCAACGACGACGCGTCCCCGTACCACACCTCGTGGGGGCCGTCTCCGCCTGTGTAGGTAAAGGTCGGGGCCTTGGCGACCGGATCGAGCCCCGGAGTTGCGCCGACCCTGGCGACGAGCGCCATGATGTCCTCGTGCTCGAGTGGTGTCCCGGGGTGCGCACTTCCGCCGCCGTTCGGCCAATCGAAGCCGTACAGGCCGTACCCGAGCACGAACTTCTCGCGACGCGGGCGCGAGGCAACGTAGTCGGCCACCTGGGTTGCCCACGTGAGTTCGTCGATCGCACCGGGTTTCGATGTCGACCAGTGGATACCCCAGGACATCACGAGGATGACGTCCGCCGACGCCGACAGGGCGTCATAGTCGTAGAACGTCGACCGCGGATGGTTCTTGACGTCCTTCACCTTCGCCGAGACGTCGACCGAAAGCGTCTTCCCGGCGGCGTGGAGCCGCCCCGCGAGGTCGTTGATGAAGCTCGAAAAGGCATCGCGGTCGGCAGCAGCTCCCGCCTCGAAGTCGATGTTCGCACCGTCGTAACCGTTGCCGACGACAGTGGCGACGATGCCGCCCAGGGTGGACTCGCGAGCCCCGGGATCCCGGAGAATGCGGTTGAGCGTTGCTGTTCGCTGGCAGTTCCACCTCGCGTGGACACGGATGCCTCTCGCTTTCGACCACGTCGTGACCAGCGGGTCGTCCTTCCCCTCGAAGACGCCGTCCGATCGACAGTCGAAGTACGTGGGGATGACCGTCCCGATCTGCTGGTAGTGGGCCTGGAGGTCGTGAAAGCTCCGACTCGTGCTGGCGAGGACGAACGCAAATGCGCCGCCCGTGCTCTGAGCAGGAGCTCGTGTCGTGACTTCGACAGGCGCCGTCTCGGCGCTCCGGTAGCCGAGGGAATCGACAGCGGTGATCGCGAACGCATAGGTCGTGGAGGGGAAGAGATTCCCGACGCGCACCTCCGTACCGGGGGTCTGCGTCACGAGTTGCCCGTTCCGCCGAACCTGGTAGGAGAGACGCACACCACCACTCCCGATGCTCGGAGACCAGCTGAGAGCGACTTCGCGATCGGAGAGAGCCGAGGCGAGCACCTGCGGCGGCACGGACGGCGCGGTGTGGCCCCGGACGACCTTGACCCGCGCGGAGGATGGGCTCAGCTTGCCGCGACTGTCGACAGCCCGGACCCAGAAGCTCGCTGTCCGCAGTGGCGGCAGTGCCACGACCAGGCTGACGCCCTTCACCTGGCGCACGGCCGCACCATCGCGGAACACCCGATAGCCGACGAGTCGGCCCTCGCCGCGTCGCGATCGCGACCATCCGATGCGGATGCCGCTCTCGATCTCCTCGACGGTGACGTTCTGCGGGCGTGTGGGTGGCTTCCAGGCAAGGCGGCGAACGATCGCCGCTCGACAAGGGACCGTGTGTCCCGAGCTCAGCGCGACACGCACGCTCAGCGTCACCCTCTTGCCGGGCGTGACCTTGACGCGAAGCCGAAGGTTTCGGGTCTGCCCGACGACGACACCGTTTCTGTACACGCGGTAGCCCGCGCCGCTCAAGCTCGCGCGAGGAGCACGCCAGCGGAGTACGCCGGCCACGGCGCCCGTCTTGCGGACGAACTGAAGGCGGAGCGGCTTTGGACAGGCGGCGGCCTCGGAGCTCGCGATTCCACGGTCCGATCCGACGGCGGTCGCGGCCGCGCACGTGACGATGAGCAGTGCGAGCGCTCTGATCATGCCTCGCTCCGGAGTTGCGAGAGTGTCACGGTCTCGTAGCCGCGCCGCTCGAGGCCGCTCAGGACCGCGCCGAGTGCCTGGACCGTGACCGAGCGATTGCTTCCGCCATCGTGCAGCACGATCACCGCACCCGGTTTCACGCCTGCGAGGAGGCGCGAGGCGACCGACGCCGGGCTCGTCGCCGCGTAGTCCCGTGGGTCGAATGACCACAGGGCAGTGGTCATTCCGAGTTCTCGGGCGATCGCAGCGTGTCGGCCGACGTTCTCTCGGTACGGAGGTCGCGTCACGCACGGCCGTACCCGCGCCGCCGCGGTCACGGCAGCGCTCGTCGACGTCAGCTCACGGCGTAGCGTGGCGGTGCTCGCCCTCGCGCCGTGCGGCAGCGACCACGTCCCGTTCCCGATCTCGCTGCCGCCGAGCACCATCTTCCACAGCACGCGTTCGCGACCTTCGATCTCCGATCCGGTGACGAAGAACGTGCCTCTGGCCCCGTGCTTGGCGAGGACGTCCAGAATCTGCGGCGTGTACACGGAGGGGCCGCCGTCGAACGTGAGCGCGACGACTTTGCGCCGTCCGGAGCCGGCAGAGAGCGGTGACGCGAGCGCTGGAGGACACGGTACGCGGGCCGCCGCCGCGAGTGACCCGGGTCGGTACGGGACGTCGAGTCCGCGTTCGAGGAACGCGGCTCGAGTTGCCTTCTCGGCTTCGCGCAATCGTGCGATTAGCTCGGCCGCGGATTGATTCGGTACTTCGAGCCGATGAACGTGGTAGGGGTCGTCTCCGGGAAGCGCGAAGCGCCACCCGGACTGGCCGTCCTGGTCGAACGCGATCGAGACGTGTCGCCGCAGAGCCCGCCGGACGGCGTCGACGACGCCGGGTCGGCGCGCGTTCTGACCCCAGTCACCGTAGGGATACGCGAATGCCGAGGTTGTCGAGTTGCCCCGCGAGAGCAGCATTACCTGCGCCCGTAGGATGTCCGCCTTGATCCGCTCTTCGAACTGCGAGATCGACTCGTCCGGCTCGGGGTTCACGAGCGCCGAGACGGGAGCCCGACCCTTGACGTCGTCGAAGCGGTGATGCAGTGCGTAGGTGTGATTCGCGAGCTCCCATCTGCCGCCTTCACGAGCGAACGAACGCAGGTCCTTCCACGACTCGTAGTAGAAGCTGAAGCCTCCCGCCGCCTCGCCGATGACGAACATCGTCGCCCTCATGCCGGTGTCGCGCAGGATCGGGTCTGCCTGAATCATCGCGTCCGAGCGGCCGTCGTCGAACGTGATCAGGATCGGTTTCTCGGGAATGTCCCGTAGCGACCCCGTCTTCAGGTAGCGGGCGAGGGTGCCCGTTGTTATCGCCGTGTAGCCGGCGAGTTGGAGCGCCCGCATCTGCTGGGCAAAGTTCTTCCTCGAGATGATGTAGCGATCGTCGACGAGTTCGCCGCTCGCGCGGCCAAGTCCGTGGTAGACGAGGACCGGTACCCCGCGGAACCGATGCTCTGTGAGACTCGATGCGAGGTACTCCGTGCGCGGGTCGAGGCCGGGCGTCGCGGGGGCGGCGATCGCGTACCGACCTCGGAGGTACATCAGGAACCCATCGTCGGTCTTCGTCATGTACGCCCAGATCGGCACGACGCTGAGTGGGAGCATGATCAGGCCAAGAGCCGACTCGGCGATCCATCGCGGCCGGTCGGACGATCGCCGCCAGATCCCTCTCATGCTGCCGGCTCCTCACGCATCGTCCCGACGACCTCGACCTCTCCGTGATCGTGCTCGGTGTGGGTCGAGTCGCGCGTCCCCCAGCTCGTGTTCCGGATGGTGGCCAGCGCGTAGTAGGTCTGCCAGACGAGAAACGTCATGTAGACGGCCACGAAGGTAATGCCATGCCACCACAACGGGCTCCGGCGGACGATGGCGTAGTAGAGCGAGTAGAGCACCGCCATGACGTATGCGCCGACGATGTAGAACAGCGGGCTGCCCGCCCCGATGGCGCGGAACCAGACGGAGTGAAGGACGACGAGTGGGGCGATCCAGGGGAAGAGGCAGCCGAGATATGTCAGCACGCTCGCGACGGGGTGGAGTCGCCAGGCGAAGGACGAGACGTGGAGTGACTCGCGGAGCCAGGACTTCTTCCACCGAAGCTGCTGCACGGCGAAGACGCGAATCGACTCGGGCACGAGCGTGTGCGACTTCGCCTCGGACTGGTACGTGATTCGCCAGTTTCTGAGAACGTAGTTCGTCAGGGCGCGGTCGTCTCCGAACGTCGCCGGTCGCCCGAGGAATCGCTGGCTCTCCCAGCGCTCGAGTACCTCGAGGAGCGCTGTCCGGCGATATGCGGAGAAGCAGCCCGACGCGCACGTGATCGCCCCGTAGACCGACTCGCAGCCCTTGATCACCCTGAAGGCCACGAAGTACCGCACTTGCTGCATGCGGGTCAACCAGTTCGCCGTCTTGTTGAGAACCTCCGCGTGGCCGACGACGGCGCCTACGCGCGGGTCGGCGAAATCGGCCACGAGTCGAGCGAGCCCGTCGGGCTCCACGACCGAGTCCGAGTCGACGAACACGCAGATCTCGCCGCTCGAGCGCCGGATTCCCTCCGCCATTCCTGCGCGCTTGCCACGGTTCTCCGGGAATCGAATGCACACGACCTGGGGGTGGCGCGCGTGTGCAGCGAGCATCCGCTCCCAGGTCGCATCGGTGGAGCCGTCGTCGAGAACGACCACCTCGAGGCGGTCGGCCGGGTACTCACTCGTCAGGCACGCGTCGATCGTCGCCTCGATGCAGTCCTCCTCGTTGAACGACGGGATCACGATCGAGCACGTCGGTCGATGTCCCGTGTCCGGTGTCGCGCGATAGAACGGCGCGATCGCGAATCGCGCGGCGACGTAGAAGGTGACGCAGAGCGAATAGGCGTAGAAGAACGGGTCGTTGAAGAACGCTGCAAGTCCCGTGTCTTTGGCGATCCAGATCCAGTAGAGGAGGAAGACGGCATAGAGGATGCAGGCGAACTGGAGCCCGCGGGAGAGCGCGCGAATGACGAGCGAGTCGCGTAGCCTCGGGGGAAGAAGGGCCGTCGACTCGTCCAGCGGGCGAAACGGAGCGAGTTTCGGGCGTGGGTCAGGCTCGCCCGCTACGACGAGTACGGCCGACGTGTCGACCGGCGTGTCCTGCGAATCCTCCTGTCCCCCGAAGTCGTGCTCGCGTGCCGCAGCGCCTGCGTCGCTCAACTTCCGGGGTGGAGTGTTGGCGGCGCTCCTCCCACGATCCGGCTATCGGCCGGCACGTTCCGGCTTGGATCGCTCGACTGAGGGATCCGCCACGGCTGCCGTCACGAAACGCAGGAATCCCTCGATCGAGCGTCGAGGATCGACGCCCCGGTGCCGACGGGATCGCCTACTGCGGTTGTGGGGACCCCAGTAACCGACCGCTGCGGCGCGGAGGTGGAGAGCAGTGAATGCAGGAGTCACCCGTCCACGCGATGCCGTCTCGTCGTCCATCCTGAGGCTCTGCACGACGCCAGGTTGCGTGGCGTTGACGCTCGGGGGGACGTGCGTCGCCCACGACCCCGTAGACGCTCCCGAGTACCCGCGGGGCCGTCCGTTCGCGTACGACGAGCGCGAGCTCGAGGGCGGCGCCCGCTCCCTTCCCCCTGGCTGACTCCCGTGTGTTGGCTCCCGTCGGGGTTCTCCCGACGGGAGACAGCTCGTGTGCATAGTCAGGAACAAGTTGTCCACATTGGCAATAGAGCGTGGAGCGGCTCGCTACAGTGTCGCCGATGTCTCACGCTCCCCGTATCTGGCCACCGACCAACCTCCACCTGATCACGGCCAGCGGCAACGGCCGGTGCCGGCTCTTTTTCGACATCGCCGATCGTGAGCAGTTCCTCGACCTTCTGGACGGGGTCGTGGAGCGGCATGCGTGGGAGCTCTTTGCGTGGTGTCTCCTCGGCAACCACCTCCACCTCGTCGTTCGGGCCGAGCCGGGGCCACTCGCGCAGGGAATGCAGCGTCTGAAGAGCGTGTACGCGATGCGGTTTCACCGCCGGCACCACACGTGTGGCCACCTGTTCAAGCGTCCCTACGACTCGAGACCGATCATCACGTCCGAGCACCTCCATCGTGCATGCGGCTACGTCCTGCGCAACCCGACCCGTCACGGGTTCGTCGATCGCGCCGAGGACTGGGAGTGGAGTAGCTTTCGTACGGTCGCGCGCCTCGATCCGCCGCCGCGCCCGAACCTGCAGTGCAAGCCGTTCGGGAGGATGCTGGAGCTTCCGGAGGACGCCGACGCCCTAGCCGTACTGCGCGCCTACGTCCGCGAGCCGAACGATGTGACAGGGATGACTGCGGCGTGACCGTCCTCGTGGAGGGGTTCGATGCCGAGGCGATTGCCCTCGCGAATCTCCTCGCAGCCGAAGGCGAGACCGTCCGCCTCGCCGGGCGCGGCGACGCGCCGTCCGATCGAGCGGTGCTTCGGTCGCTCGGAGTCCAGGTCGAGCCGCACGCCGACCTCGACGCAGATCCGGGGTACGCCTCGGTCGCCTACCTCGACGTCTGGACGCCCGAGACGGCGCCTCGCGTGCAACGCCTCCGGGAGCGTGGAGCTCGGATCTCATGCCTCGCCGACCTGCTGCTCGAGCGCTGGCCCGGTCCGAGCATAGGCATCACAGGTACGGCGGGCAAGACGTCGACGACGGCGCTCACGGCGACGATCCTCGATCGAGAGGGCATCGACGTTGCCGTCAGTAGCGGCGCGCGCGCTGCGAACCTCTGGCCGACCGCCGACCTCCTTGCAGCCCTCGAGGCGGAAGAGCTGAGCCGGCGCTCAGGAAGTCACAACGCGAGGACGCTCCTGCTCGAGCTGACCAGCTCCCACCTCGCCTTCATGACCCACAGCCCCACCGTCGCCGCGATCGTGTCCTTCTGGCCCGACCACCTGGAGTTACACGGGAGCCTGGAGAGGTATCGCGTGGCGAAGGCAACGATCGCCAGGCACCAACGCAGCGACGATGTGCTCGTGGTCAATGCCGACGATGCTGCTGGGACATTCTCTGACGCTGCGCGCGGGCGAGTGCACAGCTTCTCGCTGCGGCGCCCTGTGCCCGTCGGCGCGTTTCTGCGCGATGAGGGGACGGTCGTGCTCGTCGGGCAGGACGGAGTCGAGCACTGCTGCCGGTTGCGGTCCCGACAGACGACCCACCCGGGCAACCTCGTGGCGGCTGCAGCAATCGCATCAGCAGCGGGCGCGTCTCCGGCCGCCGTCGACGCTGGGCTGGCGGCGGCGACGGCGCTTCCGTATCGCGCGCGCCGGATCGGGGCCATCGCCGGGGTCGTCTGGATCGACGACGGCATGGCAGCGACCCCGGCAAAGACCGCCGCCCTTGTCGCCCGCTATCGGGATCGCTCGATCGTGCTGATCGCCGGAGGTCTCGACGATGCCGGCGGTGGTCGTGTTCACGCAGCACGCGAGGAGCTGGAGCTCCTCGAACGCGCATGTGACGAGGTCGCGCGCTGCGCGCGAGCGGTGGTCTTGTTCGGGGATGCGGGTGGTCGGCTCCGGCCACTGCTCGCCAGCCGGGGCGTTACCCTGCACGAGACGGATGACCTACGGGCGGCGGTGGTGGCGGCGGCGGAACTCGCAGACGGCGCGGCCGCGGTGGTCTTCTCCCCGCTCCATCCGGTTTCCGCTGCCGACCGTGCGTCGTTCGAGTCCCTCGCCGTTCGCCAGCGATGATCACTCTTCGCGGGCGCGCGCCGTGGCTGTGCAAAAGTGCAGGCCATGAAGGTCACAATGCTTCTCGCCGACTACGTCCAGGTCTCGGACGGCAAGCTCACCGTGATCGGTGGGGGATGGTCGCTCACCGGCCCCGAGCCGGGGCCGTTCGGGATCGCGATCCTCGTGCACGTTCCCTGGGACCTCGCGAATCGCCGTCACACGCTTCGCCTCGAGCTCATCGACGCAGACGGCCGAGCGGTGATGGCTCCCACGCCCGACGCCGACGATGGCCACGAGTCACCGATCGTGTTCCTCGACGACGTCGAATTCGAGGTGGGCAGACCGGCGGGTCTCAAGCCGGGAACACCCCTCGAGCTGCCACTCGCGGTCAACTCGGGCCCGCTGCCGCTCGAGCCGGGCGGCCGCTACGAGTGGCGGCTCTCGATCAACGGCGAAGGCGACGACGACTGGCGCCTCGCCTTCAGCGTGCGGCCACGGGAGGAGACGGCGTAGTCGTTGGATCGACCCATGGGCTCGGGCGTCCCGTACCGGGCAGGCAGCAGTCGGTGGGGCAGACGTCCGGCCCAGCCGCATAGCGCCCGACGGCCGGCCGGTCTGTCCCAGGCGCCAGCCGCTCCTCGATCAGCGATCGGATCATCCCGACGAATGCCGGGTGCGTCGATGCGCTCGACGCCCGCACCAGCTCGAGGCCCAGCTCCTGAGCGCGATCGCGCGCCTCTACATCGAGGTCGTACAGGACTTCGATGTGGTCCGAGACGAAGCCGATCGGAGCGACTACGACCTTCTCCACGTCTCGTTCCGCAAGCGCCTCGAGGTGGTCGAGGATGTCCGGTTCGAGCCACGGCACGTGCGGCGACCCGCTCCTGCTCTGGTACACGACGGCCGTGTCCGTCACGCCCACTGCGTCGGCGACGAGTCGCGCGGACTCATGGAGCTGATCCTCGTAGCGGCAGGCGCGCGCCATCGCCGTCGGGATCGAGTGCGCCGTGAAGGCCAGGTGGACGTCGCCGTCGTCCCCGAACGTCGCGAGCGCGTTGCGGACATGGGCGGCGTTCGCATCGATCCAGCCCGGGTGGTTGAAGAACGAACGCGTGCGCAGCACCTCGGGTGCCGCCGGCCCGACCGCCTGCTGGGCGTTGAAGATGTCCTCCCGGTATTGCCGGCAGCCGGAGTACGACGAGTAGGCGGACGTGAGGAACGCCAGCGCCCGTTCGATCCCGTCGGCAGCCATCTCCCGCAGCGTGTCGGTGAGGAGCGGGTGCCAGTTGCGGTTTCCGAAGTAGATCGGCAGCGAGATCCCGTGTGTGTCGAGCTCGGAGCGGAGCGCGGCGATCAGGGCTCGGTTCTGGCGGTTGATGGGACTGACACCGCCGAACAGCTCGTAGTGATGCGCGACTTCCTCGAGGCGTTCGCGGGGCACGTTTCGTCCCCGCGTGACGTTCTCGAGGAAGGGGATGACGTCGTCCATTCCCTCGGGGCCTCCGAACGAGACGACGAGCAGCGCGTCGAACCGCGTGTCGGGGAGCGTCGACACGAAGCCGTCGGCCGGTGCTTTGAGGTCGGAAGCGCCCACGCGTCGAGGGTACCCGCTCGGGAGCGGCTGCCGGCCGCACCCTGCGATCGAGTGGAGCGTGCCGGGATCGAACCGGCGACCTCCGCCTTGCAAAGGCGGCGCTCTCCCAGCTGAGCTAACGCCCCGAGCGTCCACAGGGTACCCGTTGCCCATGTGCCCGAGTGGGTACCGATGTGTTCAAAATATTAGTCTTATAGACTAAGATTAATTTGCAGTGAAGGGACTTAGATTGTACAATGGCGGTACATGTCACCGGTCAACAAAGGAGGTAAGGCCATGGCCACCGTCGTTCGTTGGGAGCCGTTCCGGGAGCTTGCCTCGCTGCAGAGCGAGATGGGCAGGCTGATGAACGGTATTGTCGAAGGGCAGGGACGTGCGTCTCAGTCCACGTGGGCGCCGGCGCTCGATGTCTGGGAGACGGACGCCGAGCTCGTCTACGCCTTCGACCTGCCGGGGGTTCCGGAGGACGCGATCCAGATCGAGGTCGCGGATGAGACACTGACGATCTCGGGCGAGCGGACCCGGGTTGACGAGCGGTCGGACGACCGTTTCTTCCGGTTCGAGCGCCGCTTCGGCTCGTTCAGCCGGGCGGTCGGGTTGCCGCAGGGCACCGACGAGTCGATGATCACCGCCGTCTACCGTGAGGGCGTGGTCGAGATTCACGTCCCGAAGCCGGCGGAGCAGAAGCCGCGCCGAATTCCTCTCGGATCGGCCCCGGTCGATCTCGAGGCGAGCGCCAACTAGCGGCACGTCCGGGGGATAGACCTGCCGCGGCCCCGTGAAGCCCTATCGCGGGCGCGGGGCCGCGGCGACCCCGTCGCAGCACTCAGCCCGGGCGTCGTTGCCGGGTGCCCTGCTCGAGCCGGCGTAGCCCGCCGGAGAACCCGAGCGTCTGTTCGCGGGGATCCTGCTGCTGCTGTTCGAGTCGGCGCAGACGTGCTTCCATCTCGGAGATCGCAGGCGGGGCCGCGTGATCGCCGATAGCGTCCTCGCGCTCGTCGAGCTCGCGCTCCTTCTGTGCGACGAGGCGCTCCCTGGCCGCAACGGCCTCGCTTCGCGCGGCGAGCTCGTCCCGGGTGCGGAGGAATAGCTTCTCCGCCTCGCGAAGCTCCGCCAGCCTGGCTTCGATCTGGGCGAGCCGGTCGGCGTCGGGCTCGGTCGGGGCGGCGGTGGTCTGTCGCCGTGCGGCTTCCTCGATCTCCCGGGCCTGGGCGTTGAGCCGGGCCTCCCGCGCCGCGAGAGCCTGCTCCCGGTCGGCCACGGTTCTTTCGCGTCGCGCGGCCTCGAGCGTGGCTTCACCCGTATCTTCATCGGGGTGCGATGCGCTGGCGGGTGGTCGGGGGACCGCCGCAGCCGTCGGGCGCACCTCGGCGGGAGCGTGGCCGAGGTCGGCCAGGGCGTGGTGGAGCTCCAGCTCTCGTTCGCGCACGGCGTCGATGCGCTCGGCGAGCTGGCGTTTCAGCTCGTCGAGCGCGGCATGCTGCGCACGGAGCGCGTCGCGTTCATCCTCGATCGAGATCGGTTCTTCGCGGCGCTTGAAGGGCATTGCCCCGATTGTACGGCGGGGGGGCGAACAACCCTGCCGCACCCCCGCCGAAAGTCGTCAGGCGGCGCGCTCCAGGCGCTCCTCGGCACGGGCCCGTTTCACGATCTGCTCGGGCTCTCCGAATCGGATGCGGGCTCGAAGCGCGCGGTGCTCGTTCCAGAGGGAGGCGAGCTTCTCGTCGAGAGCCTTGATCTCCTCGACGATGTCGGGATTGCGGCCCTCGGAGAGCCGGTGCCAGAGCTCAGCCCGGCGCTCGCTGACCTCATCGATCTCTGCATGGATGGTCGCGATGGTGTTCATGCCCGATCCAACGCTCGACGCGACCTCGACATTCCGCCACTGCTCGAGACGCAACAGAAACGCAACCTCGCCCGAAAGCGACTCCGTCAGTCGTACCCGAGGTCGGCGAGGCGCCCCTCGTCGAGCCCGAAGTAGTGCCCGAGCTCGTGGAGGACGGTGATCCTGATCTCACGCTCGAGCTCGGCCGGGTCGTGGAACGCGTCTTCGAGCGGTAGGCGGAAGATCGTGATCTGGTCGGGGAGCGTGCCGGCCATGTCGCCCCTCTCGGGAAGCGGGATCCCCTCGTAGAGGCCAAAGAGGTCGGGGTCCTCGGGATGCTCGTCCTCGACGAGGACGACGATGTTCTCGAGTGCGGCGGCGAGATCGACGGGTAGCGAGTCGAGTGCGGCGCGGACGTGATCGTCGAAGCTCACGGCGAGGCCGCTAGCGGATCACGAGGGCCATGATCGCCTTCTGGGTGTGGAGGCGATTCTCCGCCTGGTCCCACACGAGCGACCTCGGGCCGTAGAGCACGTCCTCGGTGATCTCCTCACCGACGTGGGCGGGCAGGCAGTGCATGGCCACGGCATCCCGGCTTGCGACCGAGAGGAGCTCGCCGTCGAGGCAGAACCGCTCGAGGTCGAGAAGCCGCTGGTCGCGCTCGGGCTCCTGTCCCATGCTCGTCCAGACGTCGGTGTAGAGGACGTCGGCGGCGTCCGACGCGTCGAGCGGGTCGGACGTCGTCCGCACCGAGCCTCCGCTCGAGACTGCGTCTGCCCGGGCGGCCGCGACGACGGTCTCCGACGGCTCGTATCCGGCGGGACATGCAGCGGTGAAATGCATCCCGAACCGTGCCGCGAGCCGCATCAGCGAATGACAGACGTTGTTTCCGTCGCCGAGGTACGTGAGGCGCACCCCTTCGAGACCGCCGAGCCGTTCGCGGATCGTCATCGCGTCGGCCAGGGCCTGCAGTGGATGTGCGAGATCCGTGAGACCGTTGATCACCGGGATCGACGCGTGCTCCGCGAAGATGTCGACCTCCTCCTGCTCGAAGGTCCGGATCAGCAGCGCGCTGACGAATCGCGAGAGCACGAGTGCAGTGTCGCGGTAGCTCTCGCCGCGGGCGAGTTGCAGGTCACCCGCCGGCAGGTACAGCGCCATCCCGCCGAGCTCGGCGATTCCGACCTCGAATCCGACGCGGGTGCGCGTCGATGGCTTGTGGAAGATCATCCCGATGGTCCGCCCGGGAAGAACTCTCAGCTCCTTCCGGATCAGACGCTCGTGCTTCAGCTCGTCCGCGAGGTCGAGTGCGAGCTGGAGCTCGTCGCGCGACCAGTCGGAGACGCGCGTGTAGTTCCGACCCTTGAGAGTGTCAGGGATGCCTGCCATGCGTGGATGCTAGCCCGGCTCGGTAGATTGCCTCACATGCCAACCTTTCAGGAGCAACTCAACGAGCAGATCGCGTACGAGTTCGCGGCCTCGCAGCAGTACATCGCGATCGCAGTGCATTACGACGCACAGACGCTGCCGCAGCTCGCGGCGCACTTCTACCGCCAGTCCGTCGAAGAGCGGAACCACGCCATGATGATGGTGCAGTACCTCCTCGACGCGGACGACGAGGTCGTGATCCCGGCCGTCGCCGCGCCTCAGACATCGTTTGACGACGAGGTTGCGCCGGTGGCGCTCGCGCTCGACCAGGAGAAGCGCGTCACCGCGCAGATCTCAGCGCTCGCCGTGACCGCGCGCGACGAGGGAGACCTCGTCGCCGAGCAGTTCATGCACTGGTTCCTGCAGGAGCAGCGAGAGGAGGTCTCGTCGATGTCGGCGCTCCTCCAGGTCGTCGAGCGGCTGCGTGACAACGTGATGCTCGTGGAGGACTACCTCGCGCGCGAGTCGGGTGGAGCCAATCCCCTCGAGGCTGGCGCGCCGCCTGCGGCCGGCGGGGCTCTCTAGAACCGGCCCGCGTGGTCGAGCTCAGAGTCGAGACCGAGCGGCAGAGCCAGCTCGTCGACATCACGCAACGCGTCCGTGAGGCGCTCGACGGGCAGCCGCAAGGCGCGGCAGCGCTCGTCTTCGTTCCCCATACGACGGCGGGCGTGACGATCAACGAGCATGCCGACCCGGCCGTCGCGCGGGACTTCGAGGTGGCCCTCGAGCGAATCGTTCCCTCGGACTGGCCGTGGCAGCACGTCGAGGAGGGGGAGGAGAACGCTCCCACGCACATTCGGGCCGCTTTCATGGGGCCAAGCGTGCTCATTCCCCTTCGGAACGACGGCACGCTCGCGCTCGGGCGGTGGCAGGGCATCTTCTTCTGCGAGTTCGACGGGCCACGGGAGAGATCTGTGTTCGTCACCGTCCTCGCCTGAGGGCCGCTACGCCGAGTGGATGTCGCGGCGTTCGAACGCCACGACTCCGACAGCTGCTGCAATCACGGCGACGGACAGGAGGAAGAGCAGCCGAGACGCGTCGAGCCCGTGGCGCAAGGGGTCGCTCGCGGCGTAGTGATAGAAGGGCGAGATCTTCTGCAGCGGCTCGAGCGCGCTGACGAGTGATGCGAGCGCGTTGACGAGGTACGCGGCAACAGCCGCTGCCGCTGTGAGCCCGATCGCGGCGGCCTTCCGGCCGGTCGCCGCGCCGATGAGGAACGCGATCGCGCCGAAGGTCAGAGCGAGCGCCCCCGCCGTCATCGATGCTGCGAGGAGGTTCCAGGTCGAGACGTCGAGTCCGAAGATCTTCACCCCGATCGCGAGGGCGAGGGCGAGCACGAGTGCGAGGAGGGTCACCTCGGTCGTCGTCGAGAGCAGTTTCGCGAGAGCGACTCGCTTGCGCGTCACCGGCTGCGAGAGCAACAGCTCGAGCGTCCCTCGTTCCTCCTCGCCCGCGATCGCACCCGCTCCGCTCGAGACGGCCGCGATCACGAAGAGGAGCGGGACCATCAGCGAGAAGAGCTCGCTGCCCAGGTACCCGGCGCCCGAGACATAGTCGACGGTTCCGCCGAACGCGATGAACGCTTTCAACGCCTCCGGGTAATCCTGGATCAGGTTGTTCAGCGCCGGGTTGTCCCGAACGCTCGGGTAGACGGCCGTCATCATCGCAACGAGCCCGATGAGACCGATCGACCACCACAGGACCGGCCGTCGGAGCTCACGCAGGCTGTGGCCGTAGACGCTACGCAGCACGCGGCGGCTCCCGATAGAGGGCGAGGAACACGTCCTCGAGATCGGCCTCGTGGCTCTCGAGGCCGATCACTTCGAACCGTGCCAGCGCCTTGACGAGCGGGTCGGCCGGACCGTCGAGTGCGAGCGTGACGACAGTTCCGTGCCGACCGAGCTCGCGGACCCCGGGCAGGCCGTCGAAGCTCTCCGGGGGCGGCAACGTCGTGAACGAGACGACGACGCGCCCGCGAGCGCGCGTGCGGAGCGACTCGACCCCTTCGACGAGCTCGAGTCGGCCGTCGCGTACGAGCGCAACCCGGTCCGCGACCCGTTGCACCTCGGACAGCGCGTGGGAGGACAGAAACACGGTGCTGCCGTCCGCCACGGCATCGCGCAGGAGATCCAGCACCTGTTCCTGCGCGAGGGGGTCGAGCCCGGACGTCGGCTCGTCCAGGACGAGTAGCTCGGGGCGGTGGGCGAGGGCCTGGATGAGGCCGATCTTCTGGCGGTTCCCCTTCGAGAGTGAACGAACGGGTCGGTCGAGATCTGCGTTCAGCTTGTCCGCGAGCGCATCGATCTCCGGGCCGAGACGGCGTTCGCGGAGCCCCGCGAAGTACCGGAGGATCTCGCGTCCCGAGAGCCGTTCGTAGAGCCTCAGGTCACCCGGCACGACGCCGAGCCGGCGCCGCAACGCAGCGCCGTCGCGACGGGGATCGAGGCCGAGCACCCGAACCCGCCCGGACGTCGGCCGTGCAAGATCGAGGAGGAGCCTGATCGTTGTCGTCTTTCCTGCACCGTTCGGCCCCAGGTAACCGAAAACCTCGCCCTTCGGGACGACGAACGACAGGTCGATGACACCGCGATCCGGCCCATACTGCTTCGTCAGGCGCTCGGCGGCGATCGCATCCATCTGGAGTTGAGTGTTCCTCGTGCGGTTGGAGGTCGCATCCGGTGTTCCTACGCACCAGGTTACGGAACCTTCCACCTCCACCGCTACGCTGGCTTCCTCATGGCCGCCCCTGTCTCGAACGGTGAGGAGCTCGAGCTCCGCGTCGACTCGCTCGCCTTCGGCGGCAACGGTGTCGCCCGTCTCAACGGTTTCGTCGTCTTCGTCAGACGTGGCCTCCCCGGTGACACGGTCCGGGCGCGCGTCACGAAGGTCAAGCGCGGCTTCGCCGAGGCGACCATGCTCGAGGTCCTGACACCCGGCCCCGATCGCGTCGTGGCGCCGTGCCCCCACTTCGGCGCGTGCGGCGGCTGCCGCTTCCAGGACTATGCGTACGCGCGGCAGCTCGAGTCGAAGGCGGCTCAGGTACGCGATGCGCTCGTTCGCCTGGGTGGGGTCGACGAACCCCCGATCGAGCCGATCGTGCCCGCCGCCTCCCAGTACCACTACCGCAACAAGCTCGAGTACTCGTTCACCCAGACGGCGGAAGGGCCGGCGCTCGGGTTCCACCGGGCGGGCCGTTGGGACGAGGTCTTGCCGCTCGAGGTGTGCCTGCTGACGAGCGACCTCGGAAATGCGATCAGGGACGCTGTCCAGGGTTGGGCGCGCGAGGAGAAGCTCGTCGCCTACGACCAGGCGAACCAGACGGGCTACCTCCGCCACCTCGTGTTTCGCGAAGGGCGAAACACGAGTCAGGTGCTCGTCGAGCTCGTGACGGCGAAGGGGAAGAAGTTCGAGGAAGGCTACCTCGTCGAGGTGCTGCGACGGTTCCCCGAGGTGCGGTCGATCCACTGGGCGATCAACGACACGCCCGCCGAGGTGACGAACCTCCCGACTGTGCTGTTGTGGGGTGAGGACGCGATCGAGGAGGAGATTCTCGGCCTCCGCTTCCGCGTCCGGCCGAACGCCTTCCTGCAGACGAACACCGAGATGGCGGAGACGCTCTACGCGACCGTCCGCGAGTTCGCGAGCCTGACGGGCACGGAGACGGTGTACGACCTCTACTGCGGCACGGGGACGATCGGGCTCACGCTCGCGCCCGATGCGCTGACCGTCTGGGGCGTGGAGATCTCGGAGGAGTCGGTCGCCTGCGCGATCGAGAATGCCGAGCTCAACGGAATCACGAACGCTGCGTTCTTTGCGGGCAACGTCTCACTCGCGCTCGAGGAGCTCCAGGAGCGCGCCGGCGCTCCCGATCTCGTCGTCGTCGATCCGCCCCGGGCCGGTCTAGCGGGCAAGGCGCTCCGGCGAATGGGCCGTCTCGAGGCCTCCCGCATCGTCTACGTGTCCTGCAACCCGACGACGCTCGCCTCCGATCTGAAGGCGCTCCGCGAAGACTTCGGCTACGAGCTCGTTCGCTGCCGCCCCGTCGACATGTTCCCCCACACGCCGCACATCGAGACCGTCAACCTGCTCGAGCGTCGCACGGCCGCCTGACCGAAGACGGGACCGCTCGCCTGCCCTACGACACCTCGAGTCCGCGCTCGCGCCAGCTGCGCCAGAGCCGGTCGGCGTTCGGCACCAGGAAGCCGATGCAGATCGCGGGTAGCGCCGGTAGCCCCGTGAGATCGAGTGCGTCGGTCGCGATCAAGGTCAGCGACAGCAGGCCGACCATCGAGAACCACGTCCAGCGGACGCGGAGACCGAAGCGATCTGCAGCGGCGAGGAAGAGCGCGAAGAAGAGGATGTCGGGCGGGCCGATGTTGGCCGACCCCTCCTCCCCCGGGAGCCGAAACGCGATCGAGACCCGGTCGAACAGGCTGGGCTGCTCGGAGACGATGTAGTCGGTCGGCCCGCGCCACACCGAGAAGACGTCGACCCACGGGATGATCAGCGAGACGAGCACGACCCATGACAATGCCTCGAAGACCGCCATGAACCAGAAGCCGATCGCCGTCAGTGCGAGCAGCTTCGACACGTTGAAGAGTGCTCCGAGGCCGGCGAGGTCGAGCAGGAGCGAGAGCGCGACGAGCAGGGCAGCGCCGTGCGGGAGCAAGCGACTGGAGGAGGCGGGAAGCGCGAGCCACGGTACGACGAAGGTGACAGGAAGCACGAGCAACGCGATTACGAGGACGTCCGAGCGGTTCGCGACGTCGGGCAGCGCACCGGCCCCCGCATCCCAGGCGACCAGCAGGGCGACGGCGGCGCCGAGCGCGGCCGCCCGCCGGCCGGTCAGTACGGTGGCAGCTCCGCCCACCACGGCCCGAGTGCCTTGAACGCGTTCCAGAACGCCGTCTTGGCCTCCCGGTCGTCGAGTGACCCGTCGATGTCCGGGGTGACGATCGCATCGATCGTCGGCGTGAAGCGGCGCAACGTTCCGGGCTCGGTGTCGCCGACCGCGTCCGCGAGCGGGAACTCCAGGCTGTCCAGGAAGCGCCCCGACTCCTCGCCCATCACGACCAGGAGCTTGGGCTGGACGATGTGGAGCTCACGCGTCAGCCACGGCCGCGCCTGGCCCTCGTCCTCCGTGCCGAACTTGAGGCAGTTCGTTCCGTAGATCGCAAGTGGGTCGACGTCGAGGCGCTGCAGCGACTTCAGCAGGGCGTTCCCCGCACGGCCGAAGAATGCGACGCCCTCGGCGATCTCCGCCGGCCGAGGGGCGTATTTGAGCAGGAAGACGTCGGCCAGCGGGTGCCCGGATCCGAGCACGGGAACGTGGGTCTCGTCTGCGATCGCGAGGAGCTCCTGCTGCAGCTCGTTGATCTCGCTGATCGCCTTACGGAGATAGCGTTCGTAGATCTCGTCGGTGGGTGGCGCACTGGGCACGGTGTCCCGATCACCTTCTGCCCTAGAGGACCTTCTCCTTGACCTGTGCGGCCCACTTGAGCGACTGCAGGTAGGCGAGCGATTTCGGGCGTCGCAGCACCTCGGCGCTGCGGAGCGAGAGCAGGAACTCCTCCGGCCCTTCGAAACGGCGCATTCGCAGCGCCCCCGTGCCGACGCCCTGGAGGACGTGGGCGTCCGAGCCGGCGCCGGCGAGGAGGCCGTACTTGCGCTGGAAGCGAAGCGCCTCGTCGTTGTAGGCCTCGAAGAGAAGCCGGGCGTTGTAGACCTCCAGCACGTCGATGTCGGCGATGTGGCGTTGCAGTGTCGCGGCCGACGGGATCGCGTGCATCCGATCGAACGGGTGGGGGACGTAGACGATCCCGTCCTGCTCCCGGATCGCTGCAATGGTCTCCGCGAACGTCATGCCACGCGGGATCTCCTCCTTCAAGAACAGGCCGATGACCTCTCCCTGATTGTCGGTCTTGACCTCCTCACCCGGTATCACGATCAGGTTCCCCCGTGCTGCGTACTCGACCACCTCCAGCGCGCCGCCGAAGACGTTGTGGTCGGTCACGGCGATCGCCCCGAGCCCCTCGGCCTCGGCATGCTCCACGAGCGCCCGTGGGTCGATCGAGCAGTCGTGCGACCAGCTCGTGTGCATGTGGAGATCGACCGTGATCCAATCCCGGTCGCCGAGGAGGTCGACCTCGGTCGCCTGACCCGGTGGCGAGGGCCGCCGGCGCGCGCCGGCCTCGAGGTAGACGTTCTCGAGATGCGCGCCGAGCGCGTCGAAGTCCGCTGCGACCGCGAGCGCCCGTGCTCCCTCGCCCTCTCGGCTGCGGAGCAGCTGGTCTTCGGCGAGCCGCGCGACCGCCGCTCCCGCGAGCTCGGGCTGGTCCGCCAGGCCGGCCGGATCGGCGATCGCGCATCCGCTCGATTGCGCTTCGAGGAGCAGGCGGCGGCTGCCCCCCGCCACGGGGACGAAGATCGCTGCCTCGGCGAGTGCGTCGCGTCGCGCTTCCGGCCTCACGAGGGAGCGTGCGCGGGCACGGTCACGGAGCTTGACGGGTATCGCCGGACGTCGGGTGAGAGGCGCCGTCCGTGCGAGGACGACCTCCCAGCCCGGCAAGGAGGGCAGGAGCCTGAGTACTTCGCGCGCGACCGCGCTCTGGCCCGGCGCGAGCTCGACCACCACGATCCTCCGCTTCGAGGCGGGAGCAAAGAAGGACGAGTCGATACCGATCGAGACCTCGTCGTAGTCCCCCGGGAACCGGACCGTGGCCCTCGCGATCGCTTCCTCGGAGGTACCGAGCAGCACGTCCACGCGTGCGAGGAGCTGTGCGCGCGTGTTCTTGCGCGGCGCGACGGCAAGGCGCTCCCGCGAGAAGAACGTGGCGGCGGTCGTCGTGTGCGCCTCGAGGAGTGCGGCCGACGAAAGGCTCGAAGTGCCCGGCTCGAAGCCGTGCACGACGTCGAACCCTCCGAGCGAGAGCGCCGTCGCGAGATTCGCGCGCAGACCCACGGGAACTGCCATCCGCTCGCTCAACGACGTCGGCACGGCCGCGCCGATGGCGACGACGTCTCCTATGATGCCTCGCTGGAGCGCGCGGCGACCCTCGAGCAGGTCGGAGGCGCGCGATGACGGCGCGACGATCGTGACGGTGTGCCCCCGTCGGCGTAGCGCCGCCGCCACTCCGGCGACGTGTTCGTTCACGTCGTGTGGCTGCGACCAGGAGAACGGCGTCACGAGGCAGATGCGAAGGGCCACGGCCTGGCGATTCTAGCCTCGGTCGTCATGTAGGTAGAGTCGCCGTATGTCCGACGTCACGATCCAGGTGCGACCGAACGGGCCGTTGAAGGTGACTGGCCCGATCACGATCGTCGACGGCGAGGGCGTGCCTTTCGAGTTGCCGCAGGGGAGCTCCATCGTGCTCTGTCGGTGTGGTCACTCCAAGAACAAGCCCTTCTGCGACACGACCCATCGCGAGATCGGGTTCGAGGCCGACGACACCGCGCCGCGCGCGTCGTAGTGCGAAGGCGGAGCGAGCAGCCACGCGCGGTGGCCGCTCACTCCGATGCCTTCGAGGCTATGCCTTCGCCTCTGCCTTCGCCTTCTTCTCGGCCTTGAGGCCGTACTGCTTGATGAACTTCTCCGTGTTCGCGTGAGCCTCGTCGTCGACGATCTGCACCGGCGGCGACTTCATCAGGTAGCTCGAGGGTGCCTCGAGAGCTCCCGAGATGCCGTTGTTGAGGGCGAGCTTCGCGAGCCGCACCGCGTCGATGACGATGCCGGCCGAGTTCGGCGAGTCCCAGACCTCGAGCTTGAGCTCCAGGTTCAGAGGGACGTCGCCGAACGACGTGCCCTCCATGCGGATGTACGCCCACTTGCGGTCGGTCAGCCACGGCACGTAGTCCGACGGGCCGACGTGGACGTTCCCCTCACCCAGGTCGTAGTCCAGCATCGACGTGACGGCGTTCGTCTTCGAGATCTTCTTCGACTCGAGGCGCTCGCGCTCGAGCATGTTGCGGAAGTCGGAGTTGCCACCGACGTTCAGCTGCATGGTCCGGTCCAGATGCACGCCGCGCTCGCGGAAGAGGCTCGTGAGGACGCGGTGCGAGATCGTCGCGCCGACCTGCGACTTGATGTCGTCGCCGATGATCGGCACGCCGGCCTGCTCGAAGCGCTTCTGCCAGTACGGCTCGCGGGCGATGAACACCGGCATGCAGTTGACGAGAGCGACGCCGGCCTCGAGGCACTGCTCGGCGTACCACTTTGCGGCCGCCTCCGAGCCGACGGGGAGGTAGCTGACGACGACGTCGGTGCCGGTCTCCTTCAGGATCTTGACGATGTCGGCGGTCTCGCCCGGCGCCTTCTCGACGATCTCCGAGAGGTACTTGCCGATGCCGTCGTGCGTCATCCCGCGTGAGACGGTGATGCCCGTCTTCGGCACGTCCGCGAACTTGATCGTGTCGTTCGGGAAGGCCCACATCGCCTCGGCGAGATCGACGCCGACCTTGCCTTTGACGACGTCGAAGGCAGCGGTGAACTCGATGTCGGAGATGTGGTAGCCACCGAGGTCGACGTGCATGAGACCCGGGACGAAGCCCTCCGGGTCGGCGTCCTTGTAGTACTCGACGCCCTGGAGGAGCGAGTTCGCGCAATTCCCGACGCCGACGATGGCGACGCGTACCTTGTCCTTGGAGCGGGCCTTGCCGTTCCCAGAGCCGTTGGGTGCGGCCATGGGTGTGTCCTTTCCGCGGCCGCCCCCGAACGGGACGGACCTGCTGCGGTTCGATTGGAAGGGGACGCCTAGCTCGTCGGAGAGCGCAGCGAGGATGACGTCATTCGTGTTGGAACCGATGCGGAACGCCTCGGCCTGGATGGCGTCCTTCAACTCCTCGGGCATGCGGAGGAGCACCACAGGGCTCGAGCCCGGCAACGGGCTCCTGCGGTTCGTCGGCGTGTAGTCCACATCGAACGTCTCGGCGAGCAGGCCGACGGCGACGTCGTTCAGGCTGGCGCCACGGCGGGCCGTCTCGCGCACGAGCGCCGCCTTCAGTGACGCCGGTGTGCGGACGAGCACGCCTTTGCGAGATGAAGTGCTAGCAGACAACTGCTATCAGTATAGCAATTGCTGGTCGAACGGGCGGCCGGCTCTCCGGCCGCGAGCGACTACGCCTGTATCCGCTCGACCCCGTCCTTGCCCAGGCCCCGCAGCGCGAGCCATCCCGACGCCATCACGAGCCATACCGGCCCGGTGATGCCGGCGGTGGCAGCCGCGCCGATCCCGAGGACGACGCCGATCGGGAGCAGGAGGGCGGCCGCGCTGACGATGCCGAGCACGATCGGGAGACGCCGTCGTACGAGCGCGATCCAGGCAACTGCGCCTGCCGCCACGACGACACCCCACCAGCCGACCCAGGGCGCGTTGTCGTTGATCACGAACATCGTGTAGAGCCCGTGCGCGTCGAAGGCATCGTCGTTGGCGCCACCGGGGAGATATTCCGCGAGCGCCCCCTTGAAGCCGTACCCGACGGTCAGAGCACCGGCAGCGGCGACGAAGCCGAAGGGCACGATCTGCCAGGCCAGGTCTTCGTCGGACCGTCGGCGCGCGATCCGTTGCCAGCCTGCCGCGACGACGATGAGCCCTGCTATCGCGACCCAACCGGCCACGACGCCGATGTGGTAGCCCGAGCGATCCAGATGCTGCACGACGGCGGCGCCGGAGCGAACCTGCTCGTCTGTCAACCCGTTCTTGTCGTCCGTCACGAGGTTCGCGACGATGCCTCCGACGCCGGCGACGGCGCCCCATAGATGCCACGTCTGGATTCGAGCCAAGGCAGCCACCTTCCGATCGGTTGATTGACCGGACTATCGTCCGCGCTGTCGGTCTCGTGATCCTCGGGCGAGCGGCCCGATTGCACTCCGCCGCGCGGGCGATCTTCGGCGCGTCCGACATCGGCCGACCGGCCGATGTCGTGCGAGGCGCGACTGCGTTACGGTCTGCGATGCGTGATGGTGTCCCGCCGCCCCGGAAGGTTCGACGCACTCCTCGTTCTCGCGCTCGGCGCGATCGTGGTGCTCGAGGCGGTGGTGACGGATACGGCCCGGAGCCCCGTCGTCCACGCCGGTGTGTCTCTGGTCGCGGTCGCCGCCCTCGCGTGGCGTCGCGTCGCACCGATCCTCGTCCTGTGCGTCGTGCTCGCCAGCGTGTTCATCGTGGATCCCCAGGATCAGTTTGCGATCTTCGCGGCGCTGGCGATCGCGTCATACAGCGTCGGCGCGCATGTCGAGGGGCCTGCGACCTACGTGGGGCCGGCACTCGCGATCGGCGCTCCCTGGTTGGCCTTCCTCACCGACGCGGGCTCGCAGCCGAGCGACTTCGTGGCTCCGGTCGTCCTCTACGGCGGAGCCTGGGGGGTCGGCCGCCTCGCGCGCGGTCGCACGCACCAGGCCGAGACGATGCGGGAGCGGTTGGTGCTGCTCGAGAGCGAGGCCGAGGCGCGCGAGCGCGAGGCGGTCGTGGACGAGAGAGCCAGGATCGCTCGCGAGCTGCACGATATCGTCGCCCACGCGATCAGCGTCATCGCGATCCAGTCCCAGGCAGTCCGCCGCCGGCTCCCCCGGGAGCTGACGCGCGAGGCGGACGACCTGCTCGGGATCGAGAAGACAGCCCGCGAGGCGATGGTCGAGATGAGGCGGTTGTTCGGCGTTCTGCGCACCGACGACTCTCCGACCTCCCTGCAGCCGCAGCCCGGTCTCGATCAGCTCGACCGGCTGGCAGCCCAGCTGCGAACCGCAGGGCTCCCACTCGACGTGGAGACGAACGGGACGCCGGTCACCCTTGGGCCCGGCGTCGACCTTGCTGCGTATCGAGTGATCCAGGAGGCGCTGACCAACGCCGTCCGCCATGCCGGGTCGGCGCCGACGCGCGTCGTGCTCTCGTACGGCGAGTCCGAGCTCGACGTGACGGTGGAGGATCAGGGGCACGCGCGGGCCTACGGAGGGGGCGGCCACGGCCTGATCGGGATGCGCGAGCGCGTCGCCCTCTACGGCGGAACGCTCGAGGCGGGACCGGCCGACGGGGGCAAGGGGTTTCGCGTCCACGCGCGACTCCCCTTTCGGGAGAGCACGTGAGCATCGAGGTGGTTCTCGCGGACGATCAGGCGATGGTCCGCTCGGGGCTCAGGTCGCTCCTCGAAGGCGACGGCATCGACGTCGTCGCCGAGGCGGCGGACGGCGAAGCGGCGGTGGCGGCCGTGCTCCGCTACCGGCCGGACGTCGTCCTCATGGACATCCGGATGCCGGTTCTGGACGGGATCGCGGCCACACGTCGCCTCGTCGACGCGGGCAGCGCTGCCCGCGTACTCGTGCTGACGACGTTCGATCTCGACGAGCACGTGTTCGAGGCACTGAGAGCCGGCGCGAGCGGGTTCCTCCTGAAGGACGCGACGGCGGAGGAGCTGATCGCCGCCGTGACCACCCTCGCGAGCGGCGAGGGCCTTCTTTCCGGACCGATCGCGCGCCGCGTGATCGAGGAGTTCGCGCGACTGCCACCCGCGCGACCTCCCGTCGAGCAGGTGGACGAGCTGACCCAGAGAGAGCTCGAGGTTCTCGGTCTCCTGGCGCGCGGTTGCTCGAACGCCGAGATCGCCCGTGAGCTCGTCGTCAGCAACGCGACGGCGAAGACCCACGTGTCGAGCGTGCTCACCAAGCTCGACCTTCGCGACCGCGTCCACGCCGTCATCTACGCCTACGAGATCGGACTCGTCAGACCGGGCGCCTAGCCTCCGGCAGCGAGCTCGCGCAGCTGGCGCCGCACGAAAAGGATCCGCTGGATCACCGTGATCCACGCCATCGCGGCGAGGAGGTAGATCGGCCACTGCAGCCAGCCCCACGGCGCGAGGCCGAGCCCGACCGAGATCAGGACGACACGCTCGACGCGGGAGCCGAACCCGACGTCCCCACGTAACCCGAGCGCCTCCGCCTTCGCTCGCGTGTAGGAGACGAGGAACGAGCCGATCACCGCTGCGAACGCCGCGACGAGGGCGACGTCGTTCCCCTCGCGCGCGAAGACGAGTCCGATCGCGGCCAGCATCGCGGCCTCGCCGAGTCGGTCGAACGTCGAGTCGAGGAAGGCTCCGAAGACGGTGCCCTTGCTGGCTGCCCGGGCGAGGGCGCCGTCGAGGATGTCCGCGACCGAGCCGACGATGAAGAGGATGCCGCCGACCCAGAAGAACAGCTTCGGGTTGCGCTCCTCGAACCCGACGAGGACGGCACCGGCGAGACAGAGCGTGACGCCGACCATCGTCAGCATGTCGGGCGTCAGCTTCGTCTTTGCGACGCCCTGCATCGAGCGTTGCAGGATCTGACGCGCCGCCTGGGTGTACTCCTGCTTGACCCGATCGAGCTCGCTGACGCGTGGCCCGTCGTTCGCGCCGTCGCTCACGGAGCGGTCGCCGGCTTCCAGCGCGAGAACACCGTGCGCCGGAAGAGGACGAGGCCCGCCGCGACCGCGAGGGCGACGCCGGCGAAGACGTCGAGCCAGTAGTGGTTTCCCGTCGCCATGACGGAGAACCAGACCCAGACGGGCCAGAGGAGCCAGAGAGCCCGGACGATCAGATGGCGGCAGACGCCGAACATGACGACCCCGACGATGAAGGCGTCCATCGAGTGGAGGCTCGGCATCGCTGCATAGGGGTTCGCGGTGAGCGCGACGAGGCCGGACTCGTGGTTGAGGCTCGAATGCTGGGCGAGCGTGTCGACGAACCCCCACTCGGGGAAGAGCCGCGGAGGCGCCGTCGGGACGAGCACGTAACAGACGAGCCCGACCAGGTTTGCCCCGATGAGCCAGTTGCGGAAGCCCGCGAAACGGTCATGGTGCTTGAAGTAGACCCAGAGGAGCGTCAGTCCGACGACGGCGAACTGGGACAGCCAGTACGTGTACGTCGTCGCAGCGACGAGCAGCGACGACGAGTCGACGAGCTCTTGTAGCGCGGGCTCGAAGAGCGTCCCGGACCAGTCCTCGATTCGGATCACGTGGATGCCGTTCCAGAAGGCCGCGCTGACGTCGCGATCCGCGAACCCACGCGCAATCTGGTAGACGACGTAGAAGCCGATCCAGAACGCGAACTGCGCGAGAAGATGAAGCCAGCCGCGCGGCAACCGCCGGCTGACCGTCTGGGTGTAGCTGGTCATCACCTTCAGTCTAACGGCCCTGCCTGACTAGTTGGTTGCGCCCCCATGCCACTGATAGTCGACGAGGGCACGGACGTACTGGGAACGCTCGAACGCGCGCGGGTCGCCGCACGTCTCCTGACTCATGCTGCCCTTCAGCTGCTCGACCGAGCTGTAGTCGTGCTCCGTCATCCAGGTGGAGAGGACGTCGGTCAGCTCCTCGAGCAGGGCAGGCCCTCGCCGGAGGAGCGCGGATGCGAGCATCACTGCGTCGGCTCCGGCGAGGAGGAGCTTCACGACGTCCTCGCCCGATTGCACGCCGCTCGTCGCCGCGAGGCTGGCGGCGACTCGACCCCGGAGAATCGCGATCCAGCGGAGCGGCAGCTGCATCTCCTCGTGATTCGACAGGTGAAGTCGTGGTGTGACGGTCATCGTCTCGAGGTCGATATCGGGCTGAAGGAAGCGGTTGAAGAGGACGAGCCCCGCCGCCCCCGCGTCCGCGAGCCGCGTGGCGGTGTTGGCGAAGGCCGAGTAGTACGGCCCGACCTTGACGGCGAGCGGGACGGTGAGCGCGCCGTGGACGCTGCTCACGAGCCGGAGCGTCCGATCTTCGACGCTTGCGGCGGACGCGTAGGCGTCGGTCTCGATCGCGTAGACATTGAGCTCGATCGCGTCTGCTCCGGCCTGCTGTAGGAGCTCCGCGTACCGGATCCAGCCGCCCGGCGTGACGCCGTTGATGGACGCGATCACCGGAATCGAGAGCGCCGTCTTCGCGAGCGCGACGTGCTCGACGTACGCGTCGGGGCCGGTGTTGTAGTCGTCCATCTCGGGGAAGTACGTGAGAGCCTCTCCGAAGCTCTCCGCGCCGCGCTCGAGGACGAGGTCGACCAGCGTCTGGTCGTGCTCGATCTGCTCCTCGAAGAGAGATGGCAGCACGACTGCTGCTGCACCTGCCTCCTCGAGCTTCCGCAGCGTGTCGATGTTGCCCGTCAGCGGCGACGCCGATGCGACCAGCGGGCTCTTGAGCTCGAGGCCGAGATAGTGGCTGCGCAGGTCGGGTCTCATGAGGCGCTCTCCTTCCTTACCGGGTCGTCGGACGTGTCCTCGTCGGGCTCGTGCTCCACTCGCGCGAGCTGCTCGTACACGAGGCGCCGCTCGTCGACGTCGTGCTGGGCAAGGCTCGCGAGCCGCTCGGCCTCCTCCGGCCGCGAGCGTCGCAGCATCGAGAATCGTGCTTCGTTGGCCGTGAACGCGGCCAGGGGCAGCTTCGCCTTCCGGGAGTCGAGCTCGAACGGGTGCTCGCCAGGCCCTGCCCGGCGCGGGTCGTACCGCCACAGCGGCCAGTAGCCCGTGTCCACTGCAAGCTTCTGTTGGCGCATGCCCTTGGCCATGTCGATTCCATGCGCGATGCAGTGGCTGTACGCGATCACGAGCGACGGCCCTCGCCACGCGTCCGCGTCTGCGAGAGCCTTGACGGTCTGGGCGTTGTCGGCGCCGAGCGCGACGTGCGCGACGTACACGTCGCCGTATGCGGTCGCAAGGAGCCCGAGATCCTTCTTCCCACTCTGCTTGCCGCCGGCGGCGAACTTGGCAACGGCCCCGCGCGGGGTTGCCTTCGATGCCTGCCCACCGGTGTTCGAGTACACCTCGGTGTCGAGGACGAGCACGTTGACGTCGCGACCCGAGGCGAGCACATGGTCGAGGCCGCCGAAGCCGATGTCATAGGCCCAGCCGTCGCCGCCGACGATCCAGACGGTCTTCCGGACGAGTGCACCGGCGAGTGCCTCGAGTCGCCGCGCCTGTGGGCTGTCGGTCGTGGCCAGGAGGTCGACCAGCGCGTCGACGAGGCGCCTCTGCTCGGTAACTCCGGCTTCGGTGTGAGGATCTGTCGCGTCGAGCGCAGCCGCGATGTCCGGCGCCAGCTCGTCGACGAGCGACCTGGCCTGCTCGGCCTGCGCGTCGACCGCCAGACGCATCCCGAGACCGAACTCCGCGTTGTCCTCGAACAGCGAGTTCGACCAGGCGGGGCCGTGGCCGTCGAGGTTCGCGCTCCACGGCGTCGTCGGGAGGTTGCCGCCGTAGATCGACGAGCAGCCCGTCGCGTTCGCAACCAGCATCCGGTCTCCGAACAGCTGGGTGAGCACCTTCAGATACGGCGTCTCACCGCAGCCTTCGCAGGCGCCCGAAAACTCGAAGAGCGGCTCGAGCGCCTGCGATCCCTTGATCGTGGCAGGGTCGACGAGGGTCCGATCGATCTCGGGGATCGAGAGGAAGAAGTCGAAGCGCTCGCGCTCGGCCTCGAGGTGGACGAGCTTCGGCTCGAGGTTGATCGAACGGTGGCCAACGGCCTCCTTGGCGTGTGCAGGGCACGTGTCGACACAGATGCCGCACCCCGTGCAATCGTCGGGTGCGACCTGGATCGTCATCATCATCCCCGGGAGGTGCCGGTCGCGCCACTCTTTCGCGGGGAAGCCCTCCGGTGCCCCGTCGAGTTGCGCCGGGGAGAACACCTTCATGCGGATCGCCGCGTGTGGGCAGACGATCGCGCACTTCGCGCAGTCGATGCAGATCGAGGGATCCCAGATCGGGATCTCCTCCGCGATCGATCGCTTCTCGTACCGGGCGGTTCCGACCGCGAACGTGCCGTCGACGGGCAGCGCGCTCACCGGGAGGGCGTTGCCACGTCCAGCCAGCATCGCTGCGGTCGCGCGGGAGGGGGCGTCGTGGCCCGCGAAGAGCGGCGGTGCCGTCGCTCGTGGGGCGGCGAAGGAGGCCGGGACGCTCACCTCCCGCAGCCCGTCGAGCGCGGAGTCCACCGCCGCCTCGTTGCGGTCGACGACGGCTTGGCCGCGCTTGCCGTACGTGTTGCGGATGGCCGACTTGATGGCGACGATCGCAACGTCGAGTGGAAGGACGTCCGCGAGCGCGAAGAAGCACGTCTGCAGGACCGTGTTCACCCTGCGGCCCATGCCGGCCTCCTGGGCGACCTTCGTCGCGTCGACGACGAAGAGCCGGAGCTGCCTGTCCACGATCTGCTCCCGGACGCGCTGCGGGAGATGCTCCCAGACATCGCTCGGGCCGAAAGGGGCATTGAGGAGGAACGTCGCCCCAGCGGCAGCGACCTCGAGGACATCGATCTTCTCGAGCAACCCGAACTGGTGGCACGCAACGAAGTCGGCGCGATCGATCAGATATGACGACCGGATCGGCCGTGGGCCGAAACGGAGGTGCGACACCGTCGTCGATCCCGACTTCTTCGAGTCGTAGACGAAGTACGCCTGCGCGTGAATTCCCGCGCCGTCGCCGATGATCGCGATCGAGTTCTTGTTCGCCCCCACGGTGCCGTCCGAGCCGAGCCCGAAGAATACGGCCCTGACGACGTCGTCCGGCTCGGTCGTGAACGAGTCGTCGACCGGGAGCGAGAGGTGCGAGACGTCGTCGACGATCCCGACGGTGAACCGGCGTCGCGGATCGGTCGTGGCGAGGTGATCGAAGACCGCCTTGGCCATCGCCGGCGTGAACTCCTTCGAGCCGAGCCCGTAGCGACCGCCCGTGACGAGCGGCGTCGATCCTTCTCTCTCTGCGAGTGCGGTGAGGACGTCCTGGAAGAGAGGTTCGCCGAGTGAGCCCGGCTCCTTGCAGCGGTCGAGCACTGCGACGCGCCGCGTCGTCGCCGGCAGTACGGCGACGAACGCGTCGGCCGCGAACGGCCGGTAGAGCCGCACCGTGAGGATCCCGACCTTCTGTCCCTCCGCGTTCAGCGCCTCTGCGGCCTCGGCAGCCGCCGTGCTCCCCGAGCCCATCATCACGATCACGCGCTCCGCATCCGGTGCGCCCGTGTAGTCGAACAACCGGTAGTGGCGCCCTGTGCGCGCCGCGAGGGCGTCCATCTGCCGTTGCACGATGCCGGGGAGTGCGCCGTAGTACGGGTTCGCGGCCTCGCGGGCCTGGAAGAAGACATCGGGGTTCTGGGCGGTGCCACGGAGAACGGGGTGGTCCGGCGACAACGACCGGCGCCGGTGCTCGACGACGCGGTGCTCGTCGAGCAGAGCACGGAGGTCGTCCTCGTCCAGGCGTTCGACGGTGTTCAGCTCGTGCGACGTCCTGAACCCGTCGAAGAAGTGGATGAAGGGAATCCGGCCCTCGAGCGTCGCAGCGTGTGCGACCAGCGCCAGATCCTGCGCCTCCTGTGGCGACGACGAGGCGAGGAGCGCGAACCCGGTCGACCGAGCGGCCATCACATCGGAGTGATCGCCGAAGATGGAGAGCGCGTGCGTCGCAATGGCGCGTGCCGCCACGTGGATCACGGCGGGGGTGAGCTCCCCCGCCATCCGGTACATGTTCGGCAGCATCAGCAGGAGGCCCTGAGACGACGTGAACGTGGTGGAAAGCGCGCCGGCTTGCAGCGCCCCGTGCACGGCCCCGGCAGCACCCCCTTCGCTCTGCATCTCGATCACCCGCGGTACCGCTCCGTAGACGTTCGGGACTCGGGCCGCCGACCAGGTGTCGGAGAGCTCGCCCATGGGCGAGGCCGGCGTGATCGGATAGATCGCGATCACCTCACTCGCGCGGTACGCGACCCACGCGGCGGCCTCGTTGCCATCGATCGTCGTGCGAACGGACATCCGAGTCAGCGTGCTCGCCCGGCTCGAGCGGTGCATCGGGGCTGACCCCGACTCGCGTTCGGTCTTCCCGCACCCCTGGAGCGATCAGCCGCCGATGTACGACATCTCGACCTTTGGCAACTCCGCCGTCCTCGAGGAGCGGTCCTCGGAGTAGCGATCGGTGCGACGGCCCCAGATGCGCCCGACCGTCGCGTGGATCTCGGCGTCGTCCGCGCCTCCGCGGACGAGTGCGCGGAGGTCGTGGCCCCGGGTCGCAAACAGGCACGTGTACAGCCGCCCCTCCGCCGAGATGCGCGAGCGCGTGCAATCCCCGCAGAAGGGCTGCGTGACGGAGGCGATCATGCCGATCTCGCCGCTGCCGTCCGTATAGCGCCACCTGCGGGCCACCTCGCCCCGGTAGTTCTCCTCGGCCGGTTCGAGCGGCAGTTCGGCCGAGATCAGGGCGACGATCTCCGCCGCCGGCACGACGTCGTCGAGGCGCCAGCCGTTCGTCGCGCCGACGTCCATGTACTCGATGAAACGCAGGATGTGGCCGCTGCCACGGAAATGGCGGGCGAGTGCGACGACCTGGTCGTCGTTCACCCCGCGCTTGACCACCGCGTTGACCTTCACGCGGAGCCCGGAAGCGGCGGCGGCGTCGATGCCGTCGAGCACGCGCGCAACCGGGAAGCCGACGTCGTTCATCGCCCTGAAGGTGGTGTCGTCGAGGGAGTCCAGGCTCACGGTGACGCGGTCCAGCCCCGCGGCGGCGAGGGCCTCGGCCTTCTGAGGCAGGACGGCACCGTTCGTGGTCAGCGCGACATCGAGTCCACCGATGTCCGTCAGGCGCTCGATCAGGAGCTCGAGGTCGCGACGGAGGAGCGGCTCACCGCCCGTGATCCGGATCTTCTCGACCCCGTGGGCGACGAACGCGCGTGCCAGCCGCTCGATCTCCTCGAAGGAGAGCAGCTCCTTGCGGTCCATGAACCGGTATCCGCGGCCGAACACCTCCTTCGGCATGCAGTAGACGCAACGGAAGTTGCAACGGTCGGTGACCGATATCCGCAGGTCGCGAACGGGTCGGCCGAGCGTGTCGAGCGTCGTCGCAGGCGTGCTCATCTCGTAGCCAGCGTAGCCACCGCGACGCGCCTCCGGATCCCGCCGCCACGACTGCGGCACCGCAGTAGCCTGCCCGGATGGACGCCGTCTTCCTCGCCCTTGCCTCGGCCGCGCTCTTCGGCGGCATGACGGTCGCCCTTCGCCCTGCGCTCTCGCGCGGGGACGACCCGCTCGTCGGCGCCTACTTCACGGTGCTGTCGGCGGTCGGCGTGGCGCTCGTCGCAGCCGCGATCGCCGGTGACTGGAACGTCACGGCGGTCTGGCCGTTCGCACTTGCCGGGATCCTGGGCCCGGGCGTGTCACAGGTCCTCTTCACGCTGGCGATCAGGGATGCCGGTCCCTCTCGCGCCTCCGCCACCGTCGGGATGGCGCCGCTCTTCGCCGTCACGTTCGCGGTCGTCCTGCTCGGCGAGCCGCTCCTTGCCGGGATCCTGCTCGGTGCGGTGCTCATCGTCACCGGTGGGATCCTGCTTGCGAGCGAAGGCGGTCGACCGGCGCACGTCCGTACGATCGGGCTCGTGTTCGCGCTTGCCGCAGCGTGCGTGTTCGCGCTGCGTGACACGTTCGCCCGCCGGCTCGCACTGGACGCGGACGTGTCGCCGGAGCTTGCGATCAGCGCGACCCTCCTTGCGGGTGCGTTGACGATCCTCGTCGTTCTGATCGGCTCCCGCCGACCGTTGACGCTCCGGTCCTGGCCGGCGTTCGTCCCGGCAGGCCTCCTCTTCGGGCTCTCGTACGTCTCGCTCTACGAGGCGTTCTTCCGGGGCCGCCTCAGCGTCGTCGCGCCGCTCGTCGCCACCGAGTCGCTCTGGGGGGTCGGGCTCTCGGCGCTCTTCCTGCGCCGCGTCGAGGGGGTCGGGCGGCGGCTCGTGATCGGGGCGCTGTTCGTCGTCGCGGGGGGGATCGTGATCGGCGTGACGCGTTAGCGCCCACCCAATTATCTGCTATGATCTGGCTTAGATTTATCTCAGTCATTCACACTCAGGTAAGGAAGGAATCCAGATGGCGAAGACAATCGGTATCGACCTCGGCACGACGAACAGCTGCATGGCCGTGCTCGAGGGCGGCGAGCCAACCGTGATCCCGAACGCCGAGGGAGGGCGCACGACGCCGTCCGTCGTCGCGTTCGCCAAGGACGGTCAGCGGCTGGTCGGGGCGCCCGCGCGGCGTCAGCAGGTCACGAATCCCCAGAACACGATCTCGTCGATCAAGCGCTTCATGGGACGCAAGTGGGAAGAGGTCTCGGACGAGATGACGATCGTCCCCTACGACGTCGTCCAGGGCGACAACGGCGACGCCCGGGTCGATGCGGACGACCACCAGTTCGCCCCGCCGGAGATCAGCGCGATGATCCTGCAGAAGCTGAAGACGGACGCCGAGGCGTTCCTCGGCGAGCCCGTGACCGACGTGGTCGTCACGGTGCCCGCCTACTTCAACAACGCGCAGCGCGAGGCGACCAAGGACGCCGGCAAGATCGCCGGCCTGAACGTCGTGCGGATCATCAACGAGCCCACTGCGGCTGCCCTCGCCTACGGGCTCGACAAAGAGGGCGCCGATCAGACGATCCTCGTCTTCGATCTCGGCGGCGGGACGTTCGACGTCTCGGTGCTCGAGCTCGGGGACGGCGTCTTCGAGGTCAAGTCGACGAACGGCGACAACCACCTCGGCGGCGACAACTTCGACAAGGTGATCGTCGACTGGATGACCGCCGAGTTCAAGAAGGACCAGGGGATCGACCTCGCCGCCGACAAGATGGCGCTCCAGCGGCTCTACGAGGCGGCCGAGAAGGCGAAGATCGAGCTCAGCTCGACGATGACGACCCAGATCAACCTTCCGTTCATCACGGCGACCGCCGAGGGCCCCAAGCACCTCGACCTGCAGCTGACGAGGGCCAAGCTCACCGAGCTGACGAGCGAGCTTCTGGCGCGAACCGTCGGCCCCACGAAGCAGGCTCTCGCAGACGCAGGCATCGACGCCTCCGGTATCGACCACGTCGTCCTCGTCGGCGGCATGACCAGGATGCCGGCCGTGCAGGAGCGTGTCACGGAGCTGCTCGGCAAGGAGCCCCACAAGGGCGTCAATCCCGACGAGGTCGTCGCCGTTGGCGCTGCGATCCAGGGTGGAGTTCTCAAGGGTGAGGTCAAGGACGTGCTGCTCCTCGACGTCACCCCGCTCTCGCTCGGGATCGAGACCAAGGGCGGCGTGATGACGAAGCTCATCGAGCGCAACACGACGATCCCGACGCGCAAGTCGGAGGTGTTCTCGACCGCCGAGGACAACCAGCCGTCGGTCGAGATCCACGTCCTCCAGGGCGAGTCCGAGATGGCCGGCTTCAACAAGACGCTGGGCAAGTTCCAGCTCGTCGGGATCGCTCCGGCGCCGCGCGGAATGCCACAGATCGACGTCTCGTTCGACATCGACGCCAACGGCATCATTCACGTCACCGCGAAGGACAACGGCACCGGCAACGAGCAGCAGATCAAGATCGAGGGCGGCTCGGGATTGTCGGAGGACGAGGTGCAGCGGATGGTCAAGGACGCGGAGGCGCACGCGGAGGAGGCGCACAAGCTCCGCGAGCTCGCCGACGCGAAGAACATGGCAGAGACGCTTGCCTACCAGACAGAGAAGTCGCTCGAGGAGCACCGCGAGAAGCTCGATGCAGCCGACGCCTCGACGCTCGAGGGTCGCATCATGGAGCTCAAGCAGGTGCTGGAGAGCGGTGACCTCGCGACGATTCGCGAGAAGACCGAGGCTCTCAACCAGGCGGCTCAACCGCTGGCCCAGGCCCTCTACGCGGACGCCCAGGCGGCATCGGCTGCCGGTGGCGCTGACAGTGGAGAATCCTCGGTCGTCGACGACGAGATCGTCGAGGACGCCGACTTCGAGGTGATCGAGGACGACGAGACTGCGGCGAAGGCGTGACGGACGACCTGCACATCGAGGTCGAGGAGCCGTGGAGCGATGCGTCTGCGGGTGACGACCCTGCGGGTGGGGCTGAAGCCTCACCCCAGGGTGCGCCCGCTCCGGACGCGCTCGCGGAGGCGGAGGCGCAGCGGGACGAGTATCTGGCCGATCTCCAGCGGCTCGCCGCCGACTTCGACAACTACCGGAAGCGGGCGCTCCGCGAACAGCATGCGTTCGCCGCGCGGGCGTCGGAGCGGCTCGTCACCAAGCTGCTGCCCGTGCTCGACGACCTCGAGCGCGCGCTCGTCGCCGCCGCCGACCACGAGGAGGCCAAGGTGATCGAGGGCGTCGAGATGACGAAGTCCGCTCTCGCCGCGGCGCTCGCGTCCGAAGGGCTCGAGGAGATCGAGGCGGAGGGACCGTTCGATCCTCACGTCCACGAGGCGCTTCTCGCCCAGCCTGTCGAGGGAATCGAGCCCGGCTCGATCGTGCAGGTCGTTCAGCGTGGCTATCGGCTCGGGGATGCGGTCCTGCGCCCGGCCCGCGTGATCGTGGCGGAATAGCCATGGCGCGCAGCCCGTACGAGGTTCTCGGCGTCCCCAAGAGCGCCACCGACGACGAGATCAAGAAGGCATACCGGAAGCTCGCCCGCGAGAACCATCCGGACGCCAACCAGGGCGATGCGGCGGCCGAGGATCGCTTCAAGGAGATCCAGGGTGCGTACGACCTGTTGTCGGATGTCGACAAGCGCAAGGAGTACGACGCGTTCGGAGCGGCCGGTCCGCGAGGCGCCGCTGCAGGCGGTGGCGGTTTCGGCTACGAGAACATCGACCTCTCCGACATTCTCGGGCAGTTCGGTGGGATCTTCGGCCGGAGTGGGGGGCGGCGCGGCCGCCCGCAGCCCGAGCGCGGCGCCGATCTCGAGTCGCGCGTGAGCCTCTCGTTCGAGGATGCGCTTCGGGGTGCTCAGGTCAGGGTGCCTGTCGAGGTCGAGGTTCCCTGCCGCACCTGCAACGGGACGGGAGCGGAGCCCGGCACGGCTCCGATCACCTGTCCGCAATGCGGGGGGTCGGGAACCGTCTCCGACTCGCATGGGCTGTTCGCGCTCTCGCAGCCGTGTCCCCGCTGTCGGGGGAACGGTGTGATCGTCGAGAAGCCGTGTAAGACGTGCCGAGGGTCGGGCCGCGAGCGCGTCACGAAGCGGTACGCGGTCAAGATCCCCGCCGGTGCGAAGGACGGCACCAAGGTGCGGCTCAAGGGCAAGGGAGAGCCGGGGTCGAACGGCGGCCCGCCGGGCGACCTGTTCGTCGTCGTCTCGGTCGTTCCCTCGCCGCTATACGAGCGTCGCGACGCCGACCTCCTGCTGGAGGTGCCCGTGACCTACCCGGAGGCGACCCTGGGCGCGACCGTCGAGATCCCGACGCCCGACGGCCCGGTCAACCTCAAGGTTCCCGCAGGCACCGAGAGCGGCAAGCTGCTGCGGGTCAAGGGCCGTGGCGCACCCAGGCTGAAGGGCGGCGGCAAGGGCGATCTCATCGCACGCATCCGCGTCACCGTGCCGCGCAAGCTGACCAAGGCCGAGAAGGAGGCGCTCGAGGGCTACGACAGCGTCTTGCGCGAGCGGCCCCGCGACAGGGCGTTCGCCGAATGAACTCGCGACCGCAGTACATGATCTCCGTGGCGGCCGAGTTGGCCGGGATGCATCCCCAGACACTCCGTGCGTACGAGGCGAAGGGCCTCGTCACGCCCGGCCGGACGCCCGGCGGCACCCGCGTCTACTCGGAGGAGGACGTCCAGCGGCTGCGGTTGATCCAACAGCTGACGACGAAGCTCGGTCTCAACCTGGCAGGAGTCCAGCATGTGCTCCGCCTCGAAGACGAGCTCCGGCGCGTCCGCGCGCGGATGGAGCAGCTCGAGGCCCAGCTGCGGACGGAGATTCACGAGACCCACCGACAGTACCGTCGTGAGGTCGTCCTCTATAGGCCGCAACCACCGGCCCGAAACCAGTAAGGCGGGGCCCTCCCGCTCGCACGAAGGAGTACACCATGGATTTCAACAAGCTGACGATCAAATCGGGGGAGGCAGTCGCCCGTGCGCAGGAGCTCGCACGCCGTGCGGGCAATCCCGAGCTGACGCGCGACCACCTCGCCGCCGCGCTCCTCGAGCAGGAGCTACCGCGGACGCTCCTGCAACGCTCGGGCGCCGACCCCGCATCGATTCTCGCGGAGACCGAGGCGCGCGTCCGCGCGCTGCCGGCCGTCTCCGGATCGAACGCCCAGCCTCAGGCGGGCGGCTCGTTTCGCAAGGCGCTCGACGACGCCTTCGACGAGGCGCGGAAGCTCGACGACGAGTTCGTCTCGGTCGAGCATCTCGTCCTCGCACTCGACCTCGTGCCGCGTGAGTCACTCCTCGGCGCCCTCAAGGAGGTGCGCGGCGGCCAGAGGGTGACGACGCAAGACCCGGAGGGCACCTACGAGGCGCTGACGAAGTTCGGCCGCGACCTCACTGCCGCCGCCGAGGCCGGCAAGCTCGATCCCGTCATCGGGCGCGACGAGGAGATCCGGCGCACGATCCAGGTGCTCTCCCGCCGGACGAAGAACAACCCCGTCCTCATAGGCGAGCCCGGTGTCGGCAAGACCGCGATCGCGGAGGGCCTGGCACAGCGCATCGTCGCGGGTGACGTCCCGGAAGGGCTCAAGGGGAAGCGTGTCTGGGCACTCGACGTCGGCGCCCTGATCGCGGGCGCGAAGTATCGTGGTGAGTTCGAGGAGCGCCTCAAGGCGGTCCTCGCCGAGATCACCTCGGCGGAGGGCGAGATCGTCCTCTTCATCGACGAGCTGCACACCATCGTGGGCGCGGGCGCGGCAGAGGGCGCCGTCTCGGCGGGAAACCTCCTGAAGCCGATGCTCGCCCGCGGCGAGCTCCGCGCGGTGGGCGCAACGACCCTCGACGAGTATCGCAAGCACATCGAGAAGGACCCTGCGCTCGAGCGACGCTTCCAGCCCGTGCTGGTCGGCGAGCCCTCGGTGGCCGACACGATCGCGATCCTCCGCGGCCTCAAGGAGCGCTACGAGGCCCACCACGGCGTCCGGATCCGCGACGCCGCGCTCAACGCCGCCGCGGTCCTCTCCGAGCGCTACATCACCGACCGCTTCCTCCCCGACAAGGCGATCGACCTCGTCGACGAGGCGGCGTCGCGGCTGCGGATGGAGATCGACAGCTCCCCCGTCGAGCTCGACGAGGCCGAGCGACGCGTCATCCAGCTCGAGATCGAGCTGACGGCGATGGCGAAGGAGACACCCTCGGCGCGCGAGCCGGTCGAGCGTGAGCTCGCCGAGGCGAAGACCCGGCGTGACGAGCTCGCCGCTCGCTGGGCCGGCGAGAAGGACGTCCTCGACCGCGTCAAGGAGATCACGAAAGAGATCGACGAGCTGCGGATGGAGGCGGAGAGAGCGGAGCGGCACGGCGATCTGCAGCGGGTGGCCGAGATCCGCTATGGGCTCCTGCCGGCGCTCGAGCAGGAACTCGCCGTCCGTGGCGAGGCAGCGAACGTCGCCGAGCCGATGGTGAAGGAGGAGGTCGACGAGGACGACATCGCGGCGGTCGTCGCATCCTGGACGAAGATCCCGGTCGACCGACTGCTCGAGGGTGAGGTCCAGAAGCTCGTGCAGATGGAGTCGCGGTTGCACGAGCGCGTGGTCGGTCAGGACGCCGCGATCGACGCAGTCTCGAACGCGCTCCGGCGAGCGCGCTCCGGCTTGCAGGATCCCAACCGGCCGATCGGCTCGTTCATCTTCCTCGGCCCGACCGGGGTTGGGAAGACCGAGCTCGCGAAGGCGCTCGCGGAGTTCATGTTCGACGACGAGCGAGCGATCGTCCGACTCGATATGTCCGAGTACATGGAGAAGCACACGGTCTCGCGGCTCGTCGGAGCGCCGCCTGGCTACGTCGGCTACGACGAGGGCGGTCAGCTGACCGAGGCCGTGCGGCGGCGGCCGTACTGCGTCATCCTGCTCGACGAGATCGAGAAGGCCCATGCGGACGTGTTCAACGTGCTCCTCCAGTTGCTGGACGACGGGCGTCTCACGGACGGCCAAGGGCGCACGGTCGACTTCAGGAACACCGTCGTGATCATGACCTCGAACATTCGCTCCGACGCGCAGCTGCTCGAGCACTTCCGACCCGAGTTCGTCAACCGCGTCGACGAGATCGTCGTCTTCGAGCCGCTCGACAGAGAGCAGATCGCCGCGATCGTCGGCCTCCAACTGGAGCGGCTGCGCGCGAGGCTCGCAGAGAGGAAGATCACGCTCGAGCTGTCGAACGAGGCCGTGGACCTCATCGCCGAGACGGGCTGGGATCCGGCGTTCGGGGCGCGACCCTTGAAGCGAGCGATCCAGCGACTCGTCGAGAATCCTCTCGCCCTCGAGCTCCTCGAGGGACGCTTCGACGACGGCTCGGCGGTACAGGCTGTCGTCGACGGCAGCGAGATCCGGTTCGATGTCTCGGGCGTCGCCACCGTCGAGACGGTGTGACCATGAGCGTTCTCCTCGTCGCTGCGACCGAGCGGGAGCTCGGTGGGCACGAGGGTCTCGCGTGCGGCGTCGGCCCGGTCGAGGCGGCGGCGCGAACGGCGCGCGCGCTCGGCGAGCATGCGTGGGGGGCGGTTCTCCACATCGGCATCGCCGGTGGGCGCGGCCTCGCTCCCGGCTCACTCGTGATCGGTCGCGAGGCCGTCTACTGTGATCTCGCCGCGGAGTTCCCGCTCGTCGACCGCGTCGTCCCCGATGCTGCACTGCTCGCCGCCGTGCGCTGCGCGCTGCCGGGAGCTGCCGTGCTCCCGATCGGGACGAGCGCCGCCGTCGGCGGCGCCGACAGCGACCTCCCGGTGGAGGCGATGGAAGGGTTCGGTGTCCTCCGCGCGGCAGCGCTCGCCGGCGTTCCTGCGATCGAGCTCAGAGCGATCTCGAACGAGATCGGCGAAGGAGATCGCGATCGCTGGGAGATCGGCACTGCCCTCGACCGGCTGGCGCGTGCGACGCCGACGGTGCTCGAGCAGCTCAGAGCTCGTTGATCCGTACCGCGACGTCGAGCTCCTCGTTCGCCGCTCCCTTGTACACGCCGCGGGTCGGCGGCACGTCGGCGTAGTCCCGCCCGACGCCGACGCGCACGTACCGGCTGCTCTGCTCCCGGTCGTGGGTCGGGTCGAGCGAGACCCAGCCACGCTCCGGGTCCCAGACGTCGACCCAGGCGTGCGAGGCGGAGTTTCCGTTGACCGTGGCATCGGGGTCCGACAGGTAGCCACTCACGTACCGCGTCGGGATCCCGTGGAGCCGACTGACGCCGATCATGACGTGCGCGAAGTCCTGGCAGACCCCGTGCCCGGCCGTGAGCGCCTCGTCGGCCAGCGTCCCCACGTGCGTCGACCCGCTCTCGTACACCATCGCGTCGCGAACCGCGGTCATCGCCTCCTGCGCCGTGCCGAGCGTTGGGCCCTTCCCGGCGATCGTCGCTGCAAGCTCCGCGATGGCGCCGTCCAGCGGCACGTACCGACTGGGCTGCAGCAGATCCCATCGGTCGAGGAGCGACGGCGCCGCCTCGTCGTCGACGAACATCTCGGGTGTCCATACTTCGCTGCGCGCGGTGACGCTGAGCGTTTCGTGTGGCTCGAGGATGTCGAAGTGGTGCACCGCGTTCCCGAACCGGTCGCGATACTCGGCGATCGTCACTCCACGCGGCTCCGTCCCGAGGACGAACGACGAGCATCGCTGGCCGTCGCGATGCGCGGGCTTGAGGCGGATCTCCGTGTACGCCTCGTTGATCGAGTCGTCGTAGGTGAAGCGGGTCACGTGCTCGACGCTCAACCACATTGTTGCTGCTGCGCCTCCTGCATCACGAGCCCACCCACGGGTAGGGCGCGATTCGAGAAGTAGGCCGTCGTGACGGCCTCGCCCGCCGCATGGATCCCGGCCAGGAGATCGTCGAGGATCTGGGTCATCGTCGGACCGGAGATGTCGCCCGCTTCGCCGTACTCGAGGCCGGACACGAGGCGCCCGAGAATCCGGTGGGGTGCACCCTGGTCGCTCGAGATCCGCGAGACCGCGTCGAGACAGCTTCCGAGGCAATACAGCACCGCACGCGGGAACTCGCCGGAGCGGATCAGGTGCTCGGCGATCGCCTGGGGCTCGAGGAGTGTGCCGTGACGCTTCACGAACGCCTCGAACGCGCTGCACGACTCGAGGAGTGCGATCAGCTGTCTGGCGCGGGCGGCGTCGCCGGGCTCGAGCGCCTGCGCGACGGGATAGCGCGAGGCCACGATCCGCACCGTCGTTGCAGCCCGTTCGAGTTGCAGGCCGAGTCGTATGAACTCGTACGGGTCTCCGTGCGTCATCGTCGCATCGGCCGTGCCCTGGAAGAGGTGGGCGCCGTTCCGGACCCGCTCGAAGAACGCGTGTGGGCCGCGCGAGACCGCGCGGCGGTTGGCGCTCCGGACGAGCAGAAACAGGTTGTTGATCGCCTCCCACATCTCACCGGAGATCTGCTCACGTACGGAGCGAGCGTTCTCGCGTGCGAGGGTGACGCAGTTCGCGACCGCGTTCGGGTTGTCGTCGTGCCACAGCACCCAGTCGCTCACGTTCACGGCGCTCGGCTCGTCGAAGTGCTCGACGAAGATCTCCTCGTCTCCGAGCAGTTGGACGATCTGAAGCCACGCACGGCCACGGTCCTCGACCTGCGTGTCGAGCAGGGCATGGAAATTGACATCGAGGATCCGGGTGATGTCCTCGGCGCGCTCGACGTACCGTGCCGTCCAGTACAGCGATTCGGCTACACGGCTCAGCATCAGGCAAGCACCCACGTATCCTTGCTGCCGCCACCCTGTGACGAGTTCACGACCAGAGACCCGGGCCGGAGCGCCGTTCGCGTCAGGCCACCCGGCACGATGCGGGTGGTATCGGAGCCGGAGAGCACGAAGGGTCGGAGGTCGATGTGGCAGCCGCGCAGGCCGCCCTCGACGAATGTCGGGTGGCGCGAGAGCGCGATCGTCGGCTGGGCGATGTAGTTGCGCGGATCCGCGACGACGAGGCGCCGGAACTCGTCGCGTTCGGCCGCGGTCGCCGCGGGGCCGATGAGCATGCCGTAGCCGCCCGATTGGTCGACAGCCTTGACGACGAGCTCGTCCAGGTGGTCGAGGACGTAGGCGAGGTCCGCCTCGTCCGTCGCTTGATAGGTGGGGACGTTGGCGAGGATCGCCTCCTCGCCGAGGTAGAAACGGATCATGTCGGGCACGTACGGGTAGATCGCCTTGTCGTCTGCCACCCCCGTGCCGATCGCGTTGGCGAGGGTGACGTTGCCGGCGCGGTAGGCGTTGACGAGCCCCGGGACGCCGAGCAGGCTGTCTTCGCGGAACGAGAGAGGGTCGAGGAAGTCGTCGTCGATCCGACGGTAGATGACGTCGACGCGTTGCATGCCCCGTGTCGTGCGGTTGAACACACGGTTGCGGTGGACGACGAGGTCGCGGGCCTCGACGATCTCGACGCCCATCTGTCGTGCGAGGAACGAGTGCTCGAAGTACGCCGAGTTGTGGGCGCCCGGTGTGAGGAGGACGATGCTCGGCTCGCCGCCCGTCGCCCGCGGGACGACCGAACGGAGCGTGGCGAACAGCTGTCGCGGATACTGATCCACCGGGCGCACGCCGTACTGGTCGAAGAGTGCCGCGAAGATGCGCTTGAGCGCATCCCGACTTTCGAGCATGTAGCTGACCCCGGACGGCGTGCGGAGATTGTCCTCCAGCACGAGGTAGCGGCCGTCGCAGTCACGGACGAGATCGACGCCGCCGACGTGGGCATAGATCCCGCCGGGGACCTCGAGGCCGATCATCTCGCGCCGGAAGTTGCGCGAACCGAAGACGAGCTCAGCGGGAACGACCCCCTCGTCGAGAATGCGCTGGCGGTCGTAGATGTCGGCGAGAAAGAGGTTGAGTGCCTTCAGGCGCTGGACGAGACCACGCTCGATGATCTCCCATTCGGCCGCGGGAACGATCCGCGGAATGAGGTCGAAGGGGAAGATGCGGTCCGTCCCGGCATCGTCGCCGTACACCGTGAATCCGATCCCCTGACTCAGGAAGAACGCGTTCGCCACGCGAATGCGCTCCCCCAGCTGGTCTGCGGTCATCGCCTGCAGGCGCTCGGCGAGGAGTCGGTAGTGCGGTCGCGGGCGACCGGGGCCCTCGAACATCTCGTCGAAGAACGGTCCGAGGTCGTAGCCGGCGGTCAGGCCGCCGTCGGCCCCGGCCGCGACCTCGGCTGTCATCACGGGGCGATGCGCGTCCACCCTGCTCCTTTCACGTGATCTGCCGGTCGCTGCAGTAGTGACAGCCTAACCGCATTCCATCGCTACCGTCTCGCCCATGGCGCGGCATGGCTACCCCAGATCGAGCGGTCCGCTACCGCCTCCGCTCTCACCTGCTGCCCGCACCGTCGGGCAGCTCGTTGCCGAGACGTTGCATCTCTACGGGCGCCATTTCTTCGTGGCGCTGCCGCTCGGGCTCGTCGTTGCGATCGCCGACCAGGCGTCGCTCGGGCTGGACCTCCCGGGCCGGATCGCCGTGCTACTGGTCGCTTCCCCGTTCTTCAGCGCGGCGTACGCGGCAGCGTCGGCGCTCGCCTCGGCGCAGCGCTCGTCGAGGGCCACGTTCGCCGTCGCGATCGGCGTCGGCACGATCGTCTTCCTGCCGGCGGCATTCCTGTTCCCGTGGTTTGCACTCGCCGCGGTCGTCGTGCTCGCGCTCTTCGGCAATGCGGTACCAGCCATCGTGATGGAAGACCGTTCGCCGATTCGCGCCGTGCAGCGGTCGCTCGAGGTGGCACGCGCCGACCTCATCCATGCACTCGCCGGGCTTGCGACGCTCGTGATCATGTTCGGCATCGCCCGCCTGGCGATGGGGTTCCTGCTACGGCAGCAGGCGGATGCCACTCTCCGCGTGGCGATCTTTCTCGCCGACACCGTTCTCGGGCCGGTGCTGTTTCTCGGAGCCGCCGTCCTGTTCATCGATCTACGCGCACGCGTCGGCACGACTCGCGCGGAGCGACTCGCCACGCGCCGCGCCGAGCACGGCGCGGCGAAGTAGGCTCCCGATGAACCGACGAACGAGGAGGGACTCGATGGCGCTGTACCTGATGCTCACGACCTTGACCGAGAAGGGCGTGCAGACATTGAACTCCAATCCCGCCCGCGTGCGCGAGGTGAATCGCGACGTCGAGGAGCTCGGCGCAAAGATCCTCCACCAGTGGGCCTCACTCGGCGAATACGACTTCGTCAACGTCGTCGAGGCACCCGACGACCTGACGGTCGCGCGGGTCTCGGTCGCGCTCGGCGCGCGGGGAAGCTCGAAGATCGAGTCGCTGCCCCTCGTCTCGGTGGACGAGCTGCTCTCCTCTCTCGAGTAGAGAGCACGACCGGCGGGCACGGTCGCCGCGCCGGGACGCGCCGGTGCCTCGCGGAGAGAGGCGCTCGGAGTCAGCCCGAGACGACCCCGAACCCGGTTTGGCTCGCGATCACCGTCAGTGGGCTCTCCGGGAGACCCGCCGTCGGATCGCGGTTGAACCCACCCGGGGCGACGTCGTTCGGCGTCGTCGGATGGAAGAGGGCCGCCAGCAGCTGGATCTGGTCGCGTCCGACGCCGAGCTCGAACTGCCCGCCGCCGTATGCCCCGATCCCTTGCTCTTCGCAGTAGTCGTAGCCGCCGAAGAGCTTTTGTATCGAGCCGAAGCGCGAGGGCTTGATGTTGACGGTGCGCGGCGGCCAGCGGAGCGCCTCGATGTCGGCGACGGAGTGGATCGGTGCGTCCCACGTGACGCGGGCGCTCTCTGGCTCGAGCACCGGGAGCGTCTCGGGAGTGAGCGCGGGATCCTCGAGCCAGGCGTCGGGTAGGCCGGAGACGACCCTCTCGTAGAGTTCGGCGTCCGGCACCGCGTCGACGCTCGTGCCGCGGTACTGGCCCTTGAAATCGACGGAGTCCACGGCACCGGTCGCCGCCAGCTCGGCGATCAGCGACTCGGACCAGGTCGCCGTCGCATCGAGCTTGAACCTGAGCGTCGGATAGTGGCCGAGCCAGGCATTGAGGCGATCCGTCGTCGCCGGCTCCCCGAGCCTCATCGACACGACGAACGTGAGGGGCTCGGGGCTTCGACCGACCACGTCGCCGAGCGAGCGCCCCGCCTGGCGGAGCGCGAGGTCGAGGGCTGCGCTCTCGTACGCCCAGCGCCTGTAGTCCAGGTACGCGTGCTGCTCCGGCTCGTGGTCGAAGAGCTCGAGTGACGCGAGGTGGTCGGAGAACGTGTCGAGCGTCCACTCCCCGGCGAGCGCGTGGACGGCGCCCGCTGCCTGCACGAGATCGTGCTCGGCCGCGTCGTAGGTGACGTCCTCTCCGAGACCTTCGGCACCCGCCCCGTGGAGGTGGATAACCGTCGACTTGCGGAGGAATCCGCTCGAGACCTGTTCCTCGAGGCCCTCGAGCTCGTAGCGTTCGATGGTGAGAGCGAGATTCTTGACGGTGTCGTAAAGGCTCACGGGCGATGCTCCTCAGATGGTGGCATGGGCAGTTGCGATCGCGCCGGCGAGGCCGGCGTTCTCGACGATCAGATCACGGTTGACGCGGCGCGTCTCGCCGTGCGAATGCTCGTGGAGATAGGAGAGGACGAACGGCGTCACCGCCTGGCCGCTGACGCCGCTGCGCGCGGCCTCGTCCACTGCCTCCTCGATCAGTGCGCCCACGTCGAGGCTCTCGCTCGGCGGGCGGCCGACGAGGATAGCGTTCCCGCCGAGACGCCAGTGCGCGTCGGCGATCCGGGCGAGCTCCTTCACGTCGTCGGCTCGTGCCGACACTGGCGGGCCACCCGCTGCGTGGTAGAAGAGCGGCAGCGTGTCGGTGCCAAAGCCCACCACGGGAATGCCGAGAGTCTCGAGTAGTTCCATGGTCGCGGGCACGTCGAGGAGGGACTTGACCCCCGACGAGGCGATGACGGCGGGGATCCGGGCGGCGGCCGCAAGATCCGCCGAGACGTCTGGGGGTGTCGGAAAGCCTCGATGGACTCCCCCGAGTCCGCCGGTTCCCATGAACCTGATTCCGACCGCAGCCGCGGCGGTGAGCGTACCGCCGACGGTGGTCGCGCCGACGGCGCCCTGCACGGCGCAGGCTGCGAGGTCTCGCGGGCCGACCTTGCGTGCATCGGGACGAAACCGCTCGAGCTCCTCCGGCGTGAGCCCGATCCGGACGCGACCGTCGAGCACGCCGATCGTCGCGGGGACCGCGCCTGCAGCGCGGACGGCCGCCTCGCTCGAGACGCCGGTCGCTACACCGTCCGGCGCCGGGAATCCGTGCGCGACCAGCGTCGTCTCGAGCGCCACGACCGCGCGGCCGTCGGTGAGCGCAGTCTGGACCTCGTCGCTGACGTGGATCAGATCGTGCATGTCGGATCGAGCCTAGCGCCCGTATGCGTGCATGGGCATCGAGCCTGCGTGCTGGACGCAGCGCGCGGCGGCAGCAAGTGCGAGATCAGGGCCACCGACGATCCAGCCGGCCGCGAGCGCGTCCCCCGCACCCGTCGTGTCGACCACCGTCCCGGCATGGGCCGCCGCGCGTTCCTCGCCTGCGAACGACGCGCCCCTCACTCCTCGCTTGAGGATCCACGTGGTGCCCGCGATCGGGCCGCCGATGGTGCTGTCCTCGTCCTCGTTGGCGAAGACGACATCCGGCGCGAGCTCGTCGAGAAGCGCGCGGAAACGCGCTGCGCCGAAGTCGCGGATGTCGCTCCACGACGAGAGATCGACGCTCACCCGCGCACCGTGGGCACGTGCTGCGGCGATGGCTTCGAGTGCGGCCGCGCCGACCGGTTCGCGCATCAGCGAGTACCCGGAGACGTGGAGGTGCGTGCAGCCCTCGAACCAGGCGTCCTCGACGTCCTCGGGGTGGAGGTCGGTCGCGATGCCGCGGTCCGAGCACATCGTCCGCTCGCCCGACGGATCGACGAGGGAGACGATGATCCCGTTCCCGTCGTCCGCCACCGGCCCCACGAGCTCCACCCCGAGCTCGCGGAGTCGGGCCGCGGCGAGGACACCGGCGTCGTCCTCGCCTCGCTTGCCGATGAACCGCGAGCGCCCGCCGAGTGCCGCGATCCACGCAGCGACGTTGGCTCCCTGCCCTCCGGCACGGAGCACGATGCGCGATCGTGCGTCGGCTCCGGTCGCGAGTTGCTGCTCGAGTCGGACGATCACGTCGAGCACGAGGTCACCGAGGCTGCAGACCGTCATCACCTACGATCCTCGCATGGAGCGACGATGCTCGTGGCACGCTCGGTCGGCCCGGAGGCGGGGCAGCTGATGCGTGGCCGTGGCCTCGGGAGCAGGGGAATGCGCTCGCTCGTCATCGGCGGCCTGCTCGGGGCGTCGGCCGCTGCGGCCGCACGGCGGCTGAGACCACGGCGCCTTCGGCCCGAGGCACCGTCGGGCCTCGGCGCCTTCGAGAGCGCCCCGTGCTATCGCGAGTTGTCCGAGAGCAAGCGGACCGACGGCCCATAGCCTCGGAGCACGCGGTCGGCCTGCTCGATCGTGCGAAGGTTGATGTCGGCGTCGCCGATCCCGAGCGATCGCCCGACGAGCATCGCCCGGCCGGCGGCTTCGAAGTACGCCCGCGCCCCACCGACCGGCCGGATCGTGCGAATCACCAGAAACGGGCCGAAGACGTGCGTCTCGAACATCCCGGGTGGCCCGGGATCGCGGTTCTCGATCTCGAGGCGTGGCCTGAGGTTGTTGCGCTCGCTCGCGTCGAGCACCCAGACGCCGCGGCCGAGCGGGCGCGGCTGCCGCTGGATGACCCGGAGGGCGAGAGTCGTATCTGCGCGTGGCAACACTGTGTCCGGAAAGTCGTGGTTGCGCTCCCACGCACCGAGATAGAGAGGCTCGTACCCGAACAGCAGGTCGTCGGGGCGGCTCGTCGCAGCGAGGAACTCCTCGGCTTCGGCGCGCGTCGCCTGGCGCTTGTTCGGCTCCCATTCGAACAGCGGCGGCGTGCGCTGCCAGGCCCAGCCCACCTCGAGGACGACGAGGGCCGCCGTGATGGCGATCGCGGCCAGAGGGAGTCGCCGCGTCGTGCGGACGATTCCCGAGGCGACGGCGATCGAGAAGAACGGGAGCACGAAGATGAGGTGACGCGACTCGGGTGAGGCCGATCCGCCGAGACGCGCCGCGAGAAAGGCGGCGACGGGGACACCGATGACGCTGAGGAGCAGGATGCGGGTTTCGCTTCGCGCGCCCATGAGGCCAACGAGCGCGAGGAGCAGGACGATCGCAAGAACGGGCCAATGCCCGGTACTGAAGTCACCGGCCGTCTGCCACAGGTAGGTCACGATCGCCCATGGTCCACCGAGCTTCGACCCGTGGCCGCCGACGCCCACGTCGAACCGATTTGCGAGCACGAGGTCGGTGATCCAGAACGGGGTTCCGACGATGCCGACGGCGAGGAACGCCACGACGGCACGTCGGATCTGATCCCGGTGTGCGAGGGCGACGAAGGCGGCCTGCGAGGCGAGAACGAGAGCGCCGTACGGGTGCGCCGCGACCCCGAGGAGTATCGCCGCGCCCCAGAGCGCCCACGCGGAGACGTCCCTTCGATCGACGGCACGAAGGAGGAGGATGAACGAGAGGATCGAGAGGAACAGGAAGAGGCTGTACATGCGTGCGTAGACGCCGTGGAAGAGGAAGACCCAGCTGCCCGCGACGAGTGCCGTCGCGAGCAGCGCGCGCCGCCGGTCGGCGATTCGTCTCCCGAGCAGCGCGACGAGCGGCAGGCTCGCGACGGCGAACGCAGCGGAGATGGTCCGCAGGCCGCCGAGACCGAGGCCGAGGTGGGCGACGGCCCACGCGAGCAGGAAGTGGAGCGGCGCTCCGCCCCGGTCGCGCGTGACATGCTCGACGACTCCCGGCAGGTTGTCCCGTCCGACGAAGAGCGCCAGCGTCTCGTCCTCGTGTGGCGGCCACGCCATCAACTGGTGGGCGAGAAACGCCGACGCGGCGACCGAGATCGCTCCGACCGCCACCCAGAAGCCGTGCGTCGACACGAGCGATCGCATTGCGACGAGCGATGGCCGCGCCTCGTGACCGCTCGTGGCGTGCTCCGTCATGATCGTTCGCGCCAAACCGTCGCTGGTAGATTCCCCGCCTGATGCCGATCTACGAGTACCGATGCCCGAACGGGCATACGTTCGAGATGTTCCAGAAGATGAGCGACGCTCCTGCGGAGAGCTGCGTGACGTGCGGTGCCGGCCCGGTCGAGAAGATCCTTTTTCCCGTGGCTGTTCACTACAAGGGCTCCGGCTTCTACTCGACGGACTACGGCCGCGGGTCGCGCAAGGCTCCCGGGAAGGACGGGGATTCCAGCTCGAGCGATGGATCCGGCTCGAGCGACAAGAGCGACACCTCGGAGAAGAAGGACGCGCCGAAGGATTCGGGCTCGAGCGACAAGAAGCCGGCCGCGAGCGACTGAGTCGGAGTCATAGCCTGCGATCTCCGACGACGCAGCCGGGGGCGTAGGGAAGCCCTTTCGGAGGACGGAGCGGCGCCGACCGGCCGGTGAACATGGAGACGGTCGCGACGTTGTCCTCGGAGCCGAAGATGACGCTCTGCCCGTCTGCGCTCCCGGGCTCGCCTCCGAGCCGGCAGTGCAGGGCGTTCTTCGTGTCGGCACGGAAATAGATCCACCCGAGCTGGAGCACCTGCCCGGCCGTGAGGTCGGTCGCCAGCGGCTTGACGATCGAGCCTCCACGGAACGGGAGCTTCGCCGCGGTTCCGATGGACGTGACCTTGTCGGCAGTTGCCTGGATCACCTGTTGCTGACGGCGTGCGCGATCCAGGTCCGTCTCGGAGGCGTCCAGCATGTTCTCCCGGATCCTCGAGTAGACGAGCGCACGCGAGCCGCTCATGTGCTGCGTTCCCTTCTCGAAGTGCCACCCCTTCCACGCCTGGCAGCGCGCGGCTGTCGCATAGGGGCAGTCGAAGCGGTTCGAGAGGATCGGCCGCGGAACGTCCACGTCGATGCCGCCGACCGAGTCGATCAACTCGCGGAACCGATCGAAGTCGACGAAGGCCACGTGGTTCACGTCGAGCCCTGTGAGGTTCTTCACCGTGCGGATCGCAAGCGTCGGCCCGCCGTACTGGAAGGCAGCGTTGATCTTTTCGGACCCGTAGCCCGGCACCTCGACTCGGAGATCACGTGGAATCGAGAGGAATGCGAGGCGGTGCTTCCGCGGATCGGTGCGGATCAGCATCACCGAGTCCGAGCGGTTCGCATCTCCCCGACCCGACTGGGTGCCACCATCCGTACCGAGCACGAGGATCGTGGTCGGCTTGGACGTGAGCAGGCCGCTCTGAGAGGTCAGTTCCCCGAGCACCGGCGCCGGGACGCGGTCGTTCGCCTCGGCGATGCCCTGGGAGAACGACCGATAGCTGGCGCCGAACCAGACGAGCCCGAGGAGGATCAGGGCCCCGAGGGCAAGCGTTATGCGGCGGCCGATCCGCCTCCGTTTGGGGGGACGCGGCGTCCCGGTCGCGCTCGACGTCGCGTCCTGTGACCGTGATGGCCGCTGCAACGGGACCTTGCCCTTTGCCCTACCACCTTTGTACACCCGATAGGGCTTTGCTTGTTCGGGCATCCGGGCGGTTATCGTAGCCGCGCAATGCATGAAGAGCGTGTTATCGGAGTCGACCTCGGGGGAACGAAGATTCTCGCCGGTCTCGTCGCGCGTGACGGCTCGATCGGCCGCACGATCGAGATCCCGACCCCGGGCGGTAGCGCCGACGACGTCCTCGGAGCGGTCGACGGTGTCGTGGATGACCTCCTCGAGGACGGCGCCCTGGCGATCGGCTACGGGGTTCCGCTCAATATCGACCGCCGGACAGGGGTGGCTCTGCGGGCCGTCAATCTCCCGATCCACGAGGTGCACTTCCCGAACCGCGCGCGGGAGTTGTATGCGCTGCCCGCTGGAGTGGAGAACGACGGGAATGCGGCGGCACTCGCGGAATGGCGCCTCGGCGCTGGTCGTGGCGCGAACGACGTGATCATGCTGACGCTCGGAACGGGTGTGGGCGGCGGCGTCGTCATGGACGGCCACCTCTACCGCGGCTGGGCGGAGCTCGGTCATACGGTCGTGGTCGCCGGCGGCCCACCGTGCCAGGGGAACTGCCATGGGCACGGGCACCTCGAGGCGGTCGCCTCCGGGCTCGCCGCGGATCGTGCCGCCGCCGAGCTCTACGGCCCTGACAGCGACGCGCCGCTGCTCGTGGCGCGTGCCCGGAGCGGCGACGCGCTCGCTCTCGACGCACTCGAGGAGATCGGGCGGCTCCTCGGGATCGCGATCGGGTCGCTCGTGAACATCTTCGATCCCGACGTCGTCATCGTCGGCGGCGGGTTCGGCGCCGCTGCGGGAGAGTTCATCCTTGCCACGGCGCTCGCGGCTGCACGTGAGGAGGCGATCCAACCGGCCGACCGGGCACTCAGGATCGTCCGGGCCGAGCTCGGCGACGAGGCGGGGTTGATCGGGGCCGGCCTCGTCGGTTTCGAGGCGCTCGACGGAGTGAGGTGAGCGTGCCGCTCGCCGTCTGTGCGACACCCATAGGCAACCTGGCGGATGTGACGCTGCGGGTGCTCCAGGAGCTCGCCGAGGCGGACGTGGTGCTCTGCGAAGACACACGCCAGACGCGTGTCCTGCTCGATCGCCACGAGATTCGGGCCTCGCTCATCTCGTATCACCAGCACAACGAGGCGAGCCGGGTCGCCGAGCTCGTGCCACGGTTGCTCCGCGGCGACCGTATCGCCCTCGTGTCGGATGCTGGACTCCCGGGGGTCAACGATCCAGGCGCGAGGATCGTTGCGGCCGCGCTTGCCGCGGACGTCCCCGTGACCGTTCTGCCAGGCCCTTCAGCGGTGGAGACAGCGCTCGTCGCGAGCGGGCTCGCGGGAGAGCAGTACCGGTTCATCGGGTACCTCCCGCGGCGCTCGTCGGAGAGGATCAGCCTCTGGCACGAGCTCGGCGCCTGGCCGCATCCCGTTGTTGCGTTCGAGTCGGCGAGGCGACTGCCTGCGTCGCTCGCGAGCCTCGCCGCCGTCGATCCCACGAGACAGGTTGCCGTGTGTCGCGAGCTGACGAAGATGTTCGAGGAGATCGTTCGCGGCGACACCGCGACGGTCGCGGAGAGGTTTCACGAGGCCCCTCGGGGAGAGGTGACGCTGGTCATCGGGCCGTCGACCCGCGTCGCCGGCGTCGAACCTGCGCTCGCCGCGGTGATCGAACTCGTCGCGGCCGGTACGCCTAGGGCCGTGGCAGCCAGCGTGGTCGCACGGCTGACCGGCGTGGGTAAAAACACTCTCTACGACTCGTCGCTGTAATCCAATTTGACAACGGAACTTCTGCGGGCTACTCTCTCCAGTACGTTGTCCATTTAGACATCGTAGGGGTGTCAGCGAATGGTGGGCGACCGGCAGCGACCGGTGGCAGCGCCACAGGAGGAGGAACGGTGCGTCGTCTCATGCTCGGTTTGACAGTCCTCGTCGCCCTCGCGACGAGTCCGGCGGGTTGGAGTTGGACTTGGCCCTTGTCGGGCGACGTGCTGCGGCCCTACTCCCTAGGCCCCGACCCGTACGCCGCCGGACAGCACCGGGGAGTCGACGTCGGTGGTGGTGCAGGTGAGGTCGTCCGCGCCCCCGCGTCAGGAATGGTCACGTTCGCGGGGGTGGTTCCGGGCTCCGGGCGCACCGTAACGATCCAGGCCGAGGGCTATTCCGTCACCGTGACGCACCTCGGAGAGATCGGGGCCGCCAAGGCCGCAGCGGTTGCCGAGGGCGAGGCGATCGGAGGCGCTGGGGAGAGTGGGGAGGTCGAATGGCCCACGCCGTACGTCCATCTGGGTATCAGGGTTTCGTCCTCGGCCGACGGCTACGTCGACCCCATGACACTCCTGCCGCCGCGTGCCGTCGCTCCCCCTCCCGGCCCCGGTGCTTCCTCCACGCCTGCCGACCCCGTCGCCCCGGCTCCGGGACCCGGCCAGGCGCAGGAGCCTGCCGCCGCCGTCATCGCCGACGGCACCGCCACCACCGCCCGCGCACCGCTTGCGACGGCGCCCGTCGCGCCGCCTATCTCTCCGACGTCAGCATCAGCCCCGAGCACAGAAGTCACAGCTCCGTCCCCCCCGGCTGCCGCCGAGGCAGCGTCTGTCAACGTGCCGGTGGCCGCCTCGCATCCCGGTCGGGTGGCTCCGGTCGCACCTTCGGTACAGCGACGTCGACCCCACGCGACCGACGGGCCGGCCGCACCGCTTCAACCGCGTGCCGTGACCCACCCGTCGACGGGTCAGCGTGCCGCCGACCCCGTCACGGGCGGTCCCGTCGGCACGGCGGAGCGGACTGCGGCCGGCGTGTGGGCCGTTCGCGCGCCGGGAGTCCTCGATGTTCCGCCCAAGGTGTCGGTCGCACAGGGTCCCGCGAGCGGACGTCCGGCTGCCTCCCCAAAAGCGCATCCTGGCTCCGGCGAGAGGCTTCGCCCGGCGCCCGTCCGGTCGCGGCAGCGAGGAGGCGTCCCCACTGCATCGGGCCGGAACCACCTGCTCGACCGCCGCTGGCTCGTCGCGGCATTCGCCCTCGCGTCCGTTCTCTGCGCGAGCGTCGGTGCGGTCGTGCTGGCGCGCCCCCGTAGAATCGGACGTCATGGAGCCGTTCTACGTCACGACGCCGATCTATTACGTGAACTCGACCCCGCATATCGGGCATGCATACACGACGATCGCAGCGGACATCCTCGCCCGCAACCAGCGCCAGCGTGGGGCCGAGACGTTCTTCCTGACCGGCGTCGACGAGCACGCGGCGAAGGTCGCACGCGTCGCGGCCGAACAGGGCCTCTCGCCGCAGGAGTACGCCGATCAGATCGCAGTCGTCTGGCGTGAGCTCCCGCAGCGGCTCGATGTCTCCAATGACTTCTTCATCCGGACGAGCGACCCGGAGCACAAGCGCTTCGTGCAGCGATTCCTGCAACGGCTCTACGACAGCGGTCACGTCTATCAGGACGTCTACGCAGGCCTCTACTGCGTCGGGTGTGAGGCATTCAAGACCGAGGCCGACCTCGTCGACGGGAGGTGTCCCGAACACGACCGCGAGCCGGAGTGGATCGAGGAGCGGAACTGGTTCTTCAGGCTCTCGTCGTTCGAGCAGCAGTTGCTCTCGCTCTACGAAAGCTCCGACTTCGTCTTGCCCGGCTTCCGTGCCAACGAGGCAAGGAGCTTCATCGAGGGTGGGCTCCAGGACTTCTCGATCAGTCGCGCGGGGCAGACCTGGGGGATCCCGATCCCATGGGATCCGGATTCGGTCGCCTACGTCTGGGCTGACGCCCTCGTCAACTACGTCAGCGCGCTGACCTACGCGCGGCCGGGCGCGGATCTCGTGCCGACTTTCTGGCCGCATGTGCGGCACCTGCTGGCGAAGGACATCCTGCGCTTCCATTGTGTCTACTGGCCGGCGCTCCTACTCGGGGCCGGCTACGAACCACCTCACCAGCTGTTCGTGCACGGGTACCTCCTGCTCGACGATCGAAAGATCTCCAAGTCGCTCGGCAACGTGGTCGACCCACTCGACCTGATCGACGTCTACGGCGTCGATCCGTTGCGCTTCTGGTGCGCCCGGGCCGTCTCCTTCGGACAGGACGGCTCCGCTTCGATCGTCGGCATCCACGAGCGGTACGAGCGCGAGCTCGGCAACGATCTCGGCAACCTGCTCTCGCGCACGACGGCGATGGTGGCCCGGTATCGAGACGGGACGCTTCGTCACACCCCGTCGCCGGACGGCGTCGTCGCCGGCGCGATCGCACCCCTGGCAGGCGATGTGGCAGCGAGCCTGGACGAGTTCGACATCACCGGGGCACTCGAGCGGATCTGGGACGTGGTCCGCATCCTCAACCGCGAGGTCGAGACGACGGCACCCTGGCAGCTTGCCAAGGACCCGCTTCGTGCCGACGATCTCGATCGTGTGCTCTACGACCTCGTCGACGGGCTACGGGTCGTCGCGGTCGCACTCGCCGCATACATCCCCACCACGGCTGCGGCGATCCTGGGGAGCATCGGCCAGCCGGCGGCGGTCGACTGGGCCGGCGTCGCGTACGGGCTGACAGGCGAGACACACGGCATCGCAGCCGCCCCGCCGCTCTTTCCGCGGCTCGACGCACCCGTGGAATAGGCGCGTCGGATGATTGACACGCATGCGCACCTCGACGGATGCGAAGAGTCACCGTCGTTCCTTGTGGAGCGGGCTCGGGCCGTGGGCGTGTCCCGCATCGTCACGATCGGGACGGGCATCGAATCCTCCCGCGCCGCGCTCGCGATCGCTTCCGCCGAAGGGGGCGTCGTCGCAGCCCTCGGGATCGACCCCCACCAGGCCGGTAATGCCGACGCCGGGAGGGTCGTGGAGCTCGTCGAGCTCCTCGCCCACCCGAAGGCGGTCGCGGTCGGCGAGATCGGTCTCGACTACTTCCACGACCACGCCCCTCGCGCCGCCCAGCTCGCGTTGTTCGAGCGACAGCTCGAGGTTGCCTCGTCCCTGGCGCTTCCGGTCGTCATCCACACCCGTGATGCCGACGACGACACCGCGGCCGTGCTCGCCTCGTTTGCCGGACGTGTGGTGCTCCATTGCTTCTCCGCACCGGGGCTACTCGCGACCGCCGTCGATCGGGGGTACTACGTCTCGTTCGCCGGGAATGTGACCTATCCGAAGGCGTCGGCCCTTCGGGAAGCGGCGGCCGTCGTTCCCTTCGATCGCATCCTCGCGGAGACGGACAGCCCGTATCTCGCTCCGCAGCCGCTTCGGGGTAAGAGGAACGAGCCGGCGAACGTGCTCCACACGCTCGCGGTCCTCGCCGAGACGCGTGGCGAGGAGATCGCGACGCTCGAGGCACAGATAGACCGGAACGCGAGCGCTGCGTTCGGCCTGCCGCTGCCGTGAACGCTCCCGCCCCCAGGAAGTCTCTCGGTCAGCATTTCCTCGTCGACGACAACATCCTCGGCGTCATAGCCCGACTCGCCGAGCTCGACCGCGACGACGTCGCTCTCGAGATCGGCCCGGGTCTCGGCGCGCTGACGACCGTTCTCGCCGAGCGCTGCGCGCACGTGCACGCCGTCGAGCTCGATCGCCGCCTCGAGCCACATCTCCGTGAGATCGGCGCCACGCCGTGTGTCTCCCTTCACTGGGGTGACGCGCTCAGGCTCGATCTGACCGCTCTCGATCCGCCACCGACGAAGCTCGTTGCCAATCTGCCGTACAACATCGCGACGCCGATCGTCGCGGAGAGCCTCGAGGCGCTCCGGACAGTCGAGCTCTGGTGCGTGATGGTGCAGCGCGAGGTGGCCGATCGCTTCTTCGCGGTCCCGTCGACGAAGGCATACGGCGCGGTGTCGGTCCTCGTTCAGCTCGCAGCGGTTCGAACGGGATTCCACCCCGTCGCGAGAAGCGTGTTCAGGCCCGCGCCGAACGTCGACTCCGCACTCGTCGCGTTCAGGCGCACCCCCCTTCCCGGCGATTTCTCCCGGATTCGTCATGTCGTCGAAGGTGCCTTCGCGCATCGCCGCAAGACACTTGCCAACTCGTTGCAGCTCGCCGACGTCACCTCCCGGGAACGGGCCGTTGCCGCGCTCACGGGGCTCGGGATCGACGCCGCGGTTCGCGCCGAGGCACTTGCTCCGGCGGTGTTCGTCGAGTTGACGCGGAGGCTCGATTGAGACGCGTCGAGGCTCACGCGAAGATCAACCTGGCACTCGTCGTCGGTCCTCTGCGCGAGGATGGGAAACACGAGGTCGTCACGGTGTTGCAGCGGGTCGCCCTCGCCGATGTGGTCGAGCTGTCGGCCGGCGACCGCCTCTCGGTCACGGGCTTCGAACGAGACACGATCGTCGCGGAAGCGCTTACCGCCCTCGCGGCAGAGGCCCGCGTCGAACCACGCTGGAATGTTCGCATCACGAAGAACATCCCGGTCGCAGCTGGGCTCGGCGGTGGAAGCTCCGACGCCGCAGCGGCCTTGCGGCTCGCGAACGGCGAGCTCGAGCGGCCGCTCGACGAGACACGGTTGTCGCGGCTCGCGGCGTCGATCGGAGCCGATGTGCCGTTCTTCCTCCGGCGGGGGGCGCAGATCGGCCGGGGTGATGGATCGCAGCTCGACCCGGTCCACCTGCCTGGCCCGCTCACGGTCGTCCTCGTCCTTCCCCACGGCTTCCCAAAGGCGTCGACCGGCGCCGTCTACGCCGCCTTCGACGAGCGGGGCGGAGCCGGCGGCTTCGAGAGGAGGCGGGCGGCACTCGAGTCTGCGATCGCAGCGTGCACCCGTGCCGACGACCTTGCGGCCCTGCCGGGAAACGATCTGGTCCGATCGCCGCACGCCGATCGTCTCCGCGAAGCCGGCGCGATCCGGGCCGACGTCAGCGGCGCCGGCCCATGTGTGTACGGCCTGTTCGCCGACTCGGCGGCCGCGCACGCGGCGGCGGTAGAGCTCCAAGCGACCGGCAGGACCTGGGTGACGGATCTGCTCTGACGGTCATGGCCCGGCCTCTACGCTGGTGACGTGTCCAACATCGTCGTAGAGCATCGCGAAAGCCCGCTCGTGCGCCGTCTGCGGCGCCGGCGGTTCGCGATCGCGGCGGCGATTGCAGCGATCGAGGCGATACTCGTCCTGGCCGGGGTCGTTCCATGGTGGGTCGCCGTCCTCGCCTCTTTCGCGGCCGTCGCCGTCTACCTCGGATGGGCGCGCCGACAGCGATCACCGCTCGTTCGGACAGTCGCGTGGATCGCGGCCGCCTCCCAGCTCGTCGTCGTCCTCGTCCCTGTCGCGATCGTGCTGGTCGGCCTCCTCGCCGTCGTCGGGCTCGTCCTGCTTGCCGTGATCGCCCTGACCGTCCTCCTGCTCGACCGGCGGTGACGACGGAAGCCCCCTCCCGCAGCGTGTGTGACCGGGCGGCCGGGTACACTCGACTTCCCGATTCACTGGGGCGTAGCCAAGCGGTAAGGCAACGGGCTTTGGTCCCGTGATCCCAGGTTCGAATCCTGGCGCCCCAGCCAACGTGTCGACAATGCCTCCATCACGCCCCCAACTCGCAGCCGTCGTCATGGCCGGTGGCCAGGGCACCCGCATGCGCTCGGCTGTGCCGAAGCACCTGCACCCACTCCTCGGTCGGCGGATGGTCGACTGGATCGTCGAGGCGGCAGCTCCTCTCGACCCAGCGCCCCTCGTGATCGTCGCATCACCCGACACCGCGGATCGGTTCCCGAACCTGACGGTCGCGATCCAGGAGCAGGCTCTCGGGACGGGCGACGCGATTCGATGCGCGCGCGAGGCGCTCGGCGGGGCTGCCGAGATCCTCGTTCTCTCCGGCGACACGCCGCTTCTCACCACGGCGCTTCTCGAAGATCTCGTCGCGACGCACCGTGCCGCGGGAGTGGTGGCGACGGTGCTCTCGTTCGTGCCGACCGACATCCGGAGCTACGGCCGAATCGTGCGCGATGCCGGCGGACATCTCCAGTCCATCGTCGAAGCCGTCGATGCGACCGAGGCGCAGCTTGCGATTCCCGAGGCGAACTCCTCGATCTACGTGTTCCAGGGAAATGTCCTCTGGCCGGCGCTCGATCGCCTGCAGCCCGTCAACGCTCAGGGTGAGCTCTACTTGACGGATGCCGTCCGCGACCTGGTCGCCGGCGGCAACCCGGTCGCCGTTCACGTCGCGTCCGATCCTCGCGAGACGGAGGGTGTCAACACGCGAGTCGAGCTCGCTGCCGCGGCGGCTGTGCTCCGGGACCGGATCAACACCTCTCACATGCTGGCCGGAGTCACGATCGCTGATCCCGCGTCGACCTGGATCGAGCCGACGGTCAGACTCGAGCCTGACACCACCATTCATCCGTTCACGCTGCTGCGGGGAGAGACCACGGTTGCCGCAGGAGCCGAGATCGGCCCCCACGCGGTCGTGATCGACGCGGAGATCGGAGCCTCGGCGACCGTCGGGCCGTTCTGTTACGTTCGCCCCGGGACGACACTCGGGCCGGGATCGAGAGCGGGGACGTTCGTGGAGCTCAAGAACACGCAGCTGGACGAGGGCGCGAAGATCCCGCATCTCAGCTACTTCGGTGACGCGGAAGTGGGCGCGGGAACGAACGTGGGAGCAGGGTCGATCACCGCCAACTTCGACCATCGGCCCGGGGTGCCAAAGAAGCGCACGGTGATCGGCAAGAACGCGCGCGTCGCGGTCGACACGATGTTCGTCGCACCTGTCGAGGTGGGCGACGACGTCTGGACGGCCGCGGGTACGGTGATCACCGACGACGTCCCGGACAACGCGCTCGTCGGATTCCCGCCGAGGCAGACCATCAAGGAGGGTCGGGGTGGAAAGCGGAACGGTTGAGCAGACGCTTCCGGGGCTCGGCGCGCCCGAGGGGCAGGGAACGGTGCCGGCGGTTGGCCGCGCGATCGGCCTCACGTCGAGCAAGCGACTCATGGTCGTCTCGGGCCGTTCGCATCCCACGCTGGCGGAGGACATCGGGGCCAAGATCGGTTGCGAGCTCGGCGAGGTGACGCTGAAGACGTTCGCGAGCGGTGAGACCTACTGCCGTTACGAGGATTCGATTCGCGGCGCCGACCTCTTCGTCGTGCAGACCGCATCGATGCCCGTCGACCAGAACTTGATGGAGCTCCTGATCATGATCAACGCGGCCAAGCTCGCGTCTGCCAAGCGCATTACGGCCGTGATCCCGTGGTACTTCTACGTGCGTCAGGACAAGAAGTCGCGGCCGCGCGAGCCGATCACGGCAAAGCTCGTCGCGGATCTTCTCCAGACTGCGGGCGCCGACCGCGTGCTCACGATGGACCTTCACGCCGGCCAAGTCCAGGGCTTCTTCGAGATCCCGGTCGATCACATGACGGCTGTGCCGATGTTCGCCCAGTACGTGCGGGACCTCAACCTCGGTGAGGAGATCGCCGTCGTCTCGCCCGACACGGGTCACGCCAAGATCGCAGGGAAGTTCGCCGAGATGGTCGCGGGAGACCTCGTCATCCTCAACAAGGTGCGACCTTCCCACAATCAGGCGAAGGTCACGACCGTCATCGGTGACGTCGAGGACAAGGTTGCGGTGATCATCGACGACATCGTCGACACCGCCGGTACGCTCGTCGCCGGCGCGGAGGCGCTGAAAGACGCGGGTGCGACCAAGGTCTACGCATGTGCAACGCATGGCCTGTTCAACGGCGCAGCGCTGCAACGGATCGAGGCAAGCGAGATCCACAAGCTCGTCGTCACCGACACGGTTCCGCTCGACCCACTCGTGCAACCGGCGAACGTGCAAGTGCTCTCGATCGCGGGGATCCTCGCCGAGACGATCTCGAACGTCTTCGCCGACGACTCCGTCTCGGCGATCTTCGCCGGCGAGAACCAGCTGTTCTAGCTCCACGCATCCGCGCGGCTCGCTCGCGCTCGTCGACCCATGCCATGGACACGGGGTGGGTCGGTCGTCTAGGGTGCGTACCGTGACGACGTCACCCGCCGCCAGCGCGCCGCTCGGGCAGCCCCGCGGCATCGGATTCGGAATCCTCCTGTTCATCGTCACGCTCGGGTTCTACGGCTGGTACTGGGTCTTCAAGACGCAGGACGAGGTACAGGCCCATTCGAACCAGGGTGTCGGCGGTGTCCTCGGTCTCGTGATCTACATCGTCGTCAACCCCGTCACCTGGTTCCTCGTCCCATCAGAGGTCGGCAAGATGTTCAAGCTCGATGGTCGCGTTGCGCCGTTCAGTGGGTGGCTCGGCCTGTGGTTCCTCCTGCCGCTCATCGGGGCCTTCGTCTGGTTCATCAAGGTGCAGCGTGCACTCAACGAATTCTGGGAGAGCAAGGCCGCCCAGCCGACCGCTCCGTAACTCGGTCGCGTTCGCCGGGTGTGTGCTCACCGACGATCGCCTGATCGCCGCGACAGGCGCCTCGGGACGGTGCCGCCCCGGCCCCGGGGTATCGGGTTTCGGACGCCCTCTTACCTTCCGATCTGCTCCCGCCCTCGAGCGCGCCGGGTTGGCCCGATCGAGGTAGGTGCTGTGAGGGAAGCCCGGCGGCACCCCCTGAGAGTGCCGCCGGCCCCATGGCTGGTATCGGCAGTTCGGGGGACACCGTGAAGCCCGCGACCCGCTGAAGGGAGAACCGCGCTCCCGGCGAAACGGAACGTTGGCCGGGTCGGCCCGGCGTCGGCGCCTTTCCTCCCCTGAGGGGCGCATGGCTGCAGCCGGCCCGGTCGCATATCTCGTGAGCGTGTCCCGAAGGGCGCCTGCTGCCGTCCGCTACACTTCGCCGCCGTGTCCGGAGACAGGATCACACTCGAGGTTCGGGAACGCGGCGCCGACCAGCTCGGCACCCGCAACGTGAAGCGCCTGAGGCGTCAGGGGTTGATCCCAGGCGTCCTCTACGGCAAGGCGACCAAGCCGTTCGTCGTCGGCGAGCGTGAGCTGCGCGTCGCCCTCACCGGCCCCTCGGGGCTCCACGCGATCGTCGACGTGGTCATCGAGGGCGCGAAGACACCGCACCATGCCGTCCTCAAGGACTATCAGCAGCATCCCGTTCGAGGCACGATCACGCACGTCGACTTTCACGAGGTCCGGCTCGACCAGCCGATCCAGGCGACGGTTGCCGTTCAGCTCGTCGGTGACGCCCCCGGTGCGAAGGTAGGAGGCGTCGTACAGCAGGTTGCGCGTGAGCTCCACGTCGAAGCGCTGCCGTCGAACGTCCCGGAGCACATCGAGGTCGAGATCGGCACGCTCGAGCTGGGAGAGACGCTCCGCCTGCAGGATGTCGCACTGGTCGCGGGCGTCACGTTCCTCGACGACCCTGACACCGTGATCGCGAACTGCTCCAGCCCGCGCGGCCTGACCGAAGCCGAAGAGGCCGCCGATGCCGAGCTCGCGGCCGAGGCGTCCGCCGAATCCGCTGCCGAGTCCGACGCCGACTCGGAATCCGCCCCCGACGCGGAATAGCGCTTGCCGCTCTTCCGTCGTGCCGATTCGGCCTCGACGCTCGACCTTCTCGTCGTCGGCCTCGGCAACCCCGGACGCCGGCACGATCGCGACCGTCACAACGTCGGCTTCATGGTCGTCGACGAGCTCGCACGCCGATCCGGCGCGACGTTCCGGCGGAAGTTCAGTGGCCAGGTCGGCGAGGCGCGCATCGGCCCGGCGAAGGTGGCCCTCCTCAAGCCGGACACGTTCATGAACGAGTCGGGTCGGTCCGTCCAGCCTGCCGTTGCGTTCTACAAGACACCGCTCGAAGCGCTGCTCGTGATTCACGACGAGGTCGATCTCGACCACGGCCGCCTGCAGATTCGCCTCGGAGGAGGACTTGCCGGGCACAACGGGCTTCGCTCGCTTGCCGGCCGGCTCGGAAGCTCCGACTTTCTTCGTCTTCGCGTCGGGGTCGGCCGCCCGGGGCGCGGCGACCCCCGTGCCGTGGCGGACTTCGTGCTGGCCGCGTTCACCCCGGAAGACGACGCACAGGCGCTCGTCGGTCGTGCGGCCGACGCCGTCGAGTCGCTTCTCGAACGAGGTCTCGGCGAGACACAGCGGCGGTTCAACGAGCGGGCCGTCGGTGACGAGCGGGTGAACGAGCCGCTGCGCTGACCGGTTGTGGAGGAGCGCCTGGGGCGGTTGTGCCGAGCGCCGCTCGGCCAGGGGCCGGCGCTAGGATTCACCCCGCGCGGGCGAACTCTCCCGCGTCTCTGCATGGACCAGACACCCCTTCACGCCTTCATCGAGGAGCTCGCGGCAAGCGATCGCTTCCAGGCGTTCGTCAAGGCGTTGCCCAGCCGAGCACGGGTGTCCGAGCCGGCGCTTCCGCTCGTTCTCGCCGCGCTCCACGAAGAGCTCGGACGCGGCGTCGTCGTGCTTCTCCCCGAAGACGCGGACGCACGCGATGCGGCAGAGGGCGCCTCGTGGTTTCTGGGGCCGGACTGCGTCGCTCTGCTCCCCGGCCGCGGGGTCTCCCACGCGTCCGGCCTGGCACCGCCGCCACATCTCGTCGGCGAGCGTGCCCGCGCTCTCGACGTGCTCGCCCGCGGTGGGCTCGTCTGTGCATCGGCGACCGCTCTCGCTGAAGGGATGCCCCCACCCGCTGCACGGCCCGCTCCGCTCGCCCTCGTCGTGGGTGAGGAGCCCGGCCTCGACGGCGTCGCATCGGCTCTTGCGAGCGCCGGCTACGAACGCGTCGAGCGCGTCGACCAGCGCGGCCAGTTCGCCGTCCGCGGTGGGATCGTGGACGTCTTTCCGGCCACGGGGCGCGAGCCCCTCAGGGTCGAGTTCTTCGGGGACGAGATCGAGCAGGTCCGTGCGTTCTCGCCCTTCACGCAGCGAACGCTCCACGCCGTGAACGAGGCGCGTGTGTACCCTGCGGCCGAACGTCGAAGCGACGACGTCGAGCTCGAGGCGCACGCCTGGGAGGCGACGGAGGGTCCGGGAGCCGGTTCTCCGGGCGCCGACGATCTCGTTCCTACCCTGGACCGGCGGCCGGATTTCGTCTGGCAGCCGGATGAGGTCCGTGCGGTGTGGGAGGAGGAGTCTCTTACCCCCGTCTCGCTCGAGGGCGTCACCGAGCTCGATCCGTTCCCACGGGGTCAGGCCTTCCAGTTCGAGGCCCAGCGTCCGGCGATCGCCGCCCGTGGTCTCGCCGAGGCCGAGAACGAGCTCGCTGGTTTCGTTCGCTCCGACAACCGCGTCGTCGTCACCTTCCCTCACCGAGGCGAGGCGCTCCGTCAGGGAGCCCTCCTCCGGAAGGTGGAGAGCGCGATCCACAGCGACGGTGCCGCACTCCCGCGCGAAGCGTCGGTCAGGTTCGCCGTCTCGCCGGCCCGCAGGGGATTCGTCTGGCGCGACCTACGGCTCGTCCTTCTCCCCGACAGCCAGGTCTTTCGCAAGCGGCCTCCCCGAGCAGATGCGCGCCTCGGTCGTGCGCTCGCGACGTTTGCCGACCTTCGTGTCGGTGACCACGTCGTCCACGAGGACCACGGGGTCGGCAAGCTCCTCGGGTTCGAGACGAAGGAGGTCGCCGGGGTCACGCGCGACTATCTCTTCCTCGCATTCCGCGGGGACGACCGTCTCTACGTGCCGCACGAGCAACTGGGAAAGCTCTCGCGCTACATAGGCGCCGACGCGAAGGCTCCGGCACTGTCGAAGCTCGGCGGCAAGGCATGGCAGAACCTGAAGAGCCGTGCAAGGGAGTCCGTCCGCGAGCTCGCCGGCGAGTTGCTGGCGCTCTACGCACAACGACAGCGGGCGGAGGGAGAGAGCTTCGACCTCTCGAACGAGTGGCTCGAGCGCCTCGAGGCCTCGTTCCCCTATCGCGAGACGGACGATCAGGCGCGCGCGATCGAGGCCGTCAAGGAAGACCTCGAGGCGCCACGGCCGATGGATCGCCTCGTCTGTGGCGACGTCGGGTTCGGGAAGACGGAGGTGGCCGTTCGGGCAGCGTTCGCCGTCGCGGTCAACGGCCGGCAGGTTCTCGTGCTCTGCCCGACGACGATCCTCGCCGAGCAGCACTGGAACACCTTCCGCGACCGGTTCCGAGACTTTCCGCTCAACGTCGAGATGGTGTCGCGCTTCCGCAAGCCCGCCGAGACGAAGAAAGTGATCGCCGACTTCGCCGCCGGCAAGGTCGATGTCCTCGTCGGCACGCACCGCATCCTCTCGCGCGACGTGATCCCGAGCGCACTCGGTCTCGTCATCCTCGACGAGGAGCAGCGCTTCGGCGTTGCCCAGAAGGAGATCATCCGCTCGCTTCGCCTCGAGGTCGACGTCCTCGCGCTCTCGGCCACCCCGATACCGCGGACGCTCCACATGTCCCTTGCCGGCCTGCGGGACATCTCGATCATCGCGACCCCACCCGAAGGCCGTCGTCCGATCAGAACGAGCGTCGGGGAGTACGACGAGACGCTCATCGTGTCCGCACTCGAGCGCGAGCATGCGCGGGGCGGCCAGTCGTTCTATCTCCACAACCGCGTCGACACGATCGACGAAATGGGCGAGAAGCTGCGCCAGCTGTGCCCGGGGCTGCGGTTCCTCGTCGCGCACGGACAGATGCGCGAGGCCGAGCTCGAAGAGCGCATGCACTCCTTCCTCGCGGGAGACGCCGATGTGCTCGTCTCGACGACGATCATCGAATCGGGTATCGACATCCCGCAGGCCAACACGCTCATCGTCGAGCGCGCGGACACGCTCGGACTGAGTCAGCTGTACCAGATCAGGGGGCGCGTCGGGCGCTCCGACCGCACCGCGCACGCCTACCTCTTCTATCCCGAGGCGAGTGAGCTGACGCCTGAGGCACGGGCACGCCTTGCGACTCTCGCCGACCACACCGAGCTCGGTGCCGGCTTCCAGATCGCGATGCGCGACCTGGAGATCCGCGGTGCCGGTGATCTCCTCGGCGCCGAGCAGTCCGGGCACGTCGCCGCCCTCGGATTCGAGCTCTACGTCGAGATGCTGAACGACGCCGTCGCGGAGCTCTCCGGCCAGACGCGCACGGCTGTCCGCCCGGTGCGCGTCGACGCGCGCGTCGACGCGTTCATCCCAGCATCGTATGTCGCGTCCGAGGCGCTCAAGATCGATCTACATCGGCGCCTTGCGCTCGTCGAGCACGATGACGAGCTCCGAGAGCTTCGGGCGAGCGTCGAGGACAGGTACGGCCCGGTGCCCGAGCCGGTCGAAAATCTCTTCGCGATCCAGGAGGCGAAGCTCTCGCTCGTTCGGATCGGCGCGGACTATCTCGTGTTCCGGGGAGGCCGTGCCACCGTCGGCCCCGTCCCAGTCGGGTCGGACGAGCTCAGGGCGCTCAGAGCCGCCGTCGATACGATCGTGTACGCACAGGCGAAGCGGGAAGTGTCGCTTCGGACCGACGATTTCAGCGGAGCGCTCGCACTCGTCGATGCTATTCTCGCTGCGCGATCGGCCCTCTGAGCCACGGTCTCCGGGCGACGGCATGATGGACCCGAACAGATCGCAACTAGGAATTAACTCTCCCTCGTCTATACCTTCAACGTCCCTGTCACGCTGCGCCCACGAGAAAGATCGTCACCCCATGAACCCAGCTCGCCTCGTCGTCTCCCTCCTCGTTGCACTCGTCGTGGTGGTCTCGGCCGCCTGCGGAGGCAGTGACCAGAGTGTTCCGGACAACGCCGTCGCAGTCGTCGACGGCACCCCGATCACCAAGGCTGAGCTGGACGACCTACTCGGGCGCGCGAAGCAGACGTACGTCGCGGGGAACAGGGACTTCCCCAAGGCCGGTACCGCGGAGTACCAGAGCCTGCAGAGCCAGGCAGTCGCCTACCTCGTGCAGCGCGCCGAGTACGACGTCGAGGCCGAAAACCTGAAGATCGTGGTCACCGACAAGGAGATCGACGACAGGATCGACCAGCTGAAGAACCAGTACTTCGACGGTAACCAGGCGAAGCTCGACAAGCAGGTCAAGGACCAGGGCTACACCAACGAGTCGTTCCGGGACGACATCAAGGCCAGGATCCTCTCGGAGAAGATCTACGTGGCGGTGACGAAGGACGCCAAGGTCACCGACGCCGACGTCACGGCCTACTACGTCGCCAACAAGACGCAGGCACCGATCTACACGCCCGAGAGTCGCGACGTGCGACACATCCTCGTCAAGTCGAAGGCCGAGGCAAACAAGCTCTACGACGAGATCAAGAGCGGTGCCGACTTCGCGACGCTCGTCAACAAGTACTCGCTCGACGAGGCATCGAAGGCGAGTGGCGGCAAGATGACGATCAAGCGCGGTGACACGGTCGCCGAGTTCGACCAGACGGCGTTCCTGCTGCCCACACATTCGCTCTCCCGGCCGGTGAAGACGCAGTTCGGCTTCCATCTGATCGAGCCGCTCTCGAACGTCAGGCCTGCCAAGACGCTCACGCAGAAGCAGGCGACGGCTCAGATCAAGGCGGTTCTCCTCGAGAAGGCGAAGAACGACGCGTTGACGAAGTGGACGAACGAGAACAAGAAGGAGCTGGACAAGAAGGTCGTCTACGCCGTCGGATACGCGCCACCCGAGGTGGCTACCGACACGACGACGACCGGCTGATCCATGCCGGCCGGTGCTGACGGGGACGGGCTCGCTGCTGCCCTCGTCGAGCTGCATGACCTCACGCGGCGACTCCGGCGGGAGTGTCCGTGGGATCGTGAGCAGACCGCACTGACGATCGTCCCGCACACGGTCGAGGAAGCGTACGAGGTCGCCGACGCGGCGTACGGCGGCGACCAGGCGAAGCTCCGCGACGAGCTCGGCGACCTGTTGTTCCAGACGTATTTCCTGGCGCTCCTGTTGGAGGAGCAGGGTGAAGGTGATCTCGAGGCGATCGCGCGCGGCGTACACGCGAAGCTCGTGCGCCGCCATCCTCATGTGTTCGGCGAAGCAGAGGCGGACTCACCCGGGCGTGTGCGGGAGCGCTGGGAGGCGATCAAGACCGAGCAGGAGGGCCGCTCCGGCGTATTCCACGACGTGCCCGAGGCGCTCCCCGGATTGCTTCATGCGCGAAAGGTGCAACGCCGCGCCGCCGCCGTCGGCTTCGACTGGCCCGACCTCGCCGGGCCGCTCGCCAAGGTGCACGAGGAGCTCGCCGAGGTCGAAGCCGAGCTCGCCCGAGCGCCGCGGCCGGCTCCTGAGACCGAGGCCGATCCGCGCGTCTTCGGCGAGCTCGGAGATCTCCTCTTCACGGTCGTCAACCTCGCTCGCGTGGTGAACGTCGACCCCGAGCTCGCGCTCCGCGCCACGACCCGGCGGTTCGTCGCCCGCGTCGAGGCCGCGGAACGCCTCGCGGCCGTCGAGGGAGAAGCCTGGGCCGATCTCTCGCTGGACGCGCAGGATGCCTGGTATCGCCGTGCAAAGGAGCGCCTGGGCGAGCCCGGTGCTGCGTGATCGGCGCTACCTCCTCCTGATCGGTCGCCCGGACCCGGCTACGCTGTCTGCGTGAGCCAGATCGTCCACGTGCACGCGCGGCAGGTGCTCGATTCCCGCGGAAATCCGACGGTCGAGGTCGAGATCGGTCTCGACTCCGGTGCCTTCGGGGCCGCCGCCGTTCCCTCGGGCGCGTCGACAGGTGAGCACGAGGCCGTCGAGCTGCGCGACGGCGGCGATGCCTGGCTCGGGAAGGGAGTGACGCGAGCCGTTGCCCACGTCAACGGTGAGATCGCGGACAGCGTGACCGGGATGGATGCGCGCGAGCAGCGCGAGGTGGATGCCGCCATGATCGAGCTCGACGGCACGCCGACGAAATCACGCCTCGGCGCCAACGCCATTCTCGGCGTCTCGCTCGCGCTCGCCAAAGCGGCGGCGGCAGACGCCGACCTGCCGCTCTACCGCTGGCTCGGGGGCACGAACGCGCATGTGCTTCCCGTGCCGATGATGAATGTCGTCAATGGCGGCGCGCACGCGCAGAACTCTCTCGACTTTCAGGAGTTCATGCTGGTCCCGGCCGGCGCCGAATCGTTCGGCGAAGCCCTCCGAGTCGGGGTCGAGTGCTACCACTCGCTCAAGGCACTGCTCGGCGAGCGCGGTCTCTCGACCAGCGTCGGCGACGAGGGCGGGTTCGCCCCCGACCTCGACTCGGCGTTCGAGGTCTGCGAGGTGATTCTCGAGGCCGCCGAGCGGGCAGGCCACCGTGAGCGGGTCGCGATCGCGCTCGATCCTGCCACGAGCGAGCTCTTCCGTGACGGCGCGTACGTCCTCGAGCGCCAGGGCGGCACACTGGACGGGAACGGCATGATCGATCTCTGGGCCGATCTCGCCGACCGCTTCCCGATCGTCTCGATCGAGGACGGGCTGGCCGAGAACGACTGGGCAGGATGGCAGACCCTCACCGACCGCCTCGGCAGCCGCCTGCAACTCGTCGGCGACGACCTCTTCGTCACGAACGTCGACTTTCTTCGCCGCGGAATCGTCGAGAAGGTCGGAAACGCAATCCTCGTCAAGGTCAACCAGATCGGCTCCCTCACGGAGACCTTGGACACGATTGCTCTTGCACAGCGGAGCGGCTATGCCACCGTGATCTCACATCGCTCGGGCGAGACAGAGGATGCGACGATTGCGGACATCGCAGTCGCTACGAACAGCGGTCAGATCAAGACGGGTGCGCCTGCGCGCTCGGACCGGACGGCGAAGTACAACCAGCTGCTCCGGATCGAGGATCAGCTCGGCGGCGAGGCCGTCTACCCCGGCTGGGCCGCCTTCTCGTCGACCCCGAAGCCCGTATGAGCGCCCACGTACGGCGGACGAAGATCGTCGCCACGATCGGGCCGGCCTCGTCTTCCGCCGAGGGAGTGGCTGCGCTGATCGGCGCCGGAATGGACGGCGCTCGCCTCAACATGTCGCACGGTGCACACGACGACCATCGCGCGGTGGCGGAACGCGTGCGCGAAGCCGAGGCCGCGGCGGGGCGGCCGGTCGCGTTGATCGCAGACCTCCAGGGCCCGAAGCTCCGGATAGGAGACCTGTCCGAGCCGATCATGCTGGACAGGGACGCGACGGTGGTGATCGCGGGGGAGGACGTCTCGCGCGAGGACGACATTCCGGTCAGCCCGGCCGTGCTCGGCTCTGTCCTGCGAGTCGGGAATGACGTGCTGATCGACGACGGTCATGTCAAGCTGCGTGTCGACGCCGTCGAACGGGGCAGGGTTCGCTGCACCGTCACGGTGGCAGGGCTCGTCTCTTCGCACAAGGGCGTCAACCTCCCCGGTGTTCCGCTGCCGATCCCGTCCATCACGCGAAAGGATCTCGACGACCTCGAGTTCGCCCTCGAGCTCGGAGTCGACTTCGTGGCGCTCTCGTTCGTACGCTCTGCATCCGACGTCAGAGCCTTGCGGACTCTCATCGAGGCGCGCGATTCGACGGCGCGCGTGATTGCGAAGATCGAGAAGGCGGAGGCGATCGCCGCGCTCGACGAGATCCTCGCGGAATCCGACGTCGTCATGGTCGCGCGCGGCGATCTCGGCGTCGAGATCGGCACGGCGGACGTGCCGCTCCTGCAGAAGAGGATCATCATCAGGGCACTCGAGCGCGGTCGTCCGGTCATCACTGCGACACAGATGCTGGAGTCGATGATCCACCAGACCGAGCCGACACGCGCCGAGGCATCCGACGTCGCGAACGCGATCCTCGACGGTACGTCGGCGATCATGCTCTCGGGCGAGACGGCCGTAGGAGACTTCCCGATCGAGGCGGTCGAAGTCATGAACCGGATCGCCTGCGCCGTCGAGCCCAGCCTCAATTACCGCCACGAGATCCCCCGCGCCGAGGATGCGCCGACGATCGGCCAGGCGATGTCGAATGCCGCCTGCGACATCGCCGAGGCGCTCGAGGCAAAGGCGATCCTCGTCCCCACCTTCACGGGCAGGACTGCGTCGGGCGTCGCGCGCCTGCGGCCGCGACGGCCGATCATCGCGATCACCCATCAGTCCCATTCGCTGCGACACATGGCGCTCGAGTGGGGCGTCACGCCGGTCGAGATCGCCGAGACCGACGACGTCGAGGACCTCTGGAATCGTGCCCTCGGGGCGGCGCGCGCGAGTGGCCTGATCGAGGCCGGGGACAGGGTCGTGATCACTGCCGGCACCGCCGTCAACATCCCCGGCACGACGAACGTCATCAAGGTCGACATCGCCTGAGAGGTGACCCGAAGGCGAGAGCGCGACTCCCGCGGCTCGCCGTCCGTCATTCCGACGAGCCGGCGGAGGAAACCGGGGCGACAGGGGCGAACCTGGAACGGTGGCGAGTCAACCAGTCAAGACAGCGCGCCGGCGTCGACGGCGCACGCGCCTGCTCATACCGCTCGCTGTCCTGATCGTCATGGGGTTCATGTACTACCGGCCGATCTCGACGTACCGGGAAACGCGCCACGAGCGCGAGCAACGGATGGAGCAGGTCGTCGCCCTCCGCGCCGAGAAGCAGCGACTCGAGCGGCGACTCGCCCGGGCCACGAGTGTTGCCGCGCTCGCCCGTGATGCCAGGCGTATCGGCTATGTCCGACCGGGCGAGCGGCTGTTCATCGTCAAGGGGATCGCCTCCTGGCAACGCATGCATCGCACGCCGGCGCGCTAGCGCCTCGGCCGTCGCTACCGTGTCGCGCGTGGACGACCGCGACCTCGTCGAACGTCAGCTCGGGCGGTCTCCGCGTGCGTTCCGGCGGGTGGCGGCGCGCTGTCCGTTCGGCATGCCGGCCGTCACCGAGCAGGAACCATACGACTGCACCGGGGCACCATTTCCGACGACGTACTACCTCACGTGCCGGCACGCGATCGCCGCGGTCTCGCGTCTCGAGGCTGCGGGAGGCGTGGAACGGTGGAGCGAGGCGGTGGCGCGGAGCGCCGCCCTTCGGGCCGATCTCGAGCGCGCGACCGAGCGCCAACAGCGGATCCGCCGCGCCCTGGCGGGTGCGAGCCTCGGCATGGACGCCGGGGCCTCCCTCGAGACCGGCATCGGCGGCTCACGCAATCCCGGTCGTCTCAAGTGCCTTCACGCACACGTGGCCTTCGCTCTCGCTCAGCCCGGCTATGCGCTCGGTGACGCGATCCTGGCCGAAGTCGCGGATCCGTGGCCCGTCGACGCATGCTGCTACACGATCGACGAGGGATCGTCGTGATCGCCAACCTCGACCTCGCCAGAGACGACTGGGAGGCGGGCCACCGCCGCCTCGAGCGCGAGTCGCGCGACGAGCGCATGGCTGCACGGCTCGCTGTGCAGGTCGAGATCGTCACCGCCGAACTCAGGCGTCGCGTCGGGAGCACGTTCACGCTCGAGATGCTCGCCTCGGCGTACGCCGACGCTGACGTCTGGATCCGGCAGGCGATCGAGGAGCAGGCGCCCGTGCCCGGATGGGCGAGGACGATCGCGATGGTGCAGGACGCGACGTTCCACATCTATGCGCGCGGCGCCGTGGACTACACCCCGTGACCGATCCCCGGGCAGGATCGCGCCGGACGAGGCACCGAAGCCCCTGGCCACGGCGACTCCTCGTCACCGCGCTCGTGGTGCTCGTCTTCGCCGTCGGCGTCGCAATCGGGAAAGCCCTGAACGATGGGCCGCCGACGCCCGTGACCGAGACGTACGTTCGCACGTTGACGGCGCTCACCGAGCAGACGAGCACGTCAGGTCCCTGACGCCCGCCTCTAGAGCTCCTCGGACGCCTGGAGCAGTCCGGCGACGATGACTCCAATCGCCGCGGCGAGGCTGATCCAGATCCCCACCCCTCGGCCGGCGAAGAAGAAGTCGTCGGGAATCGAGATTGCGCGCACGAGCACGATGATCGTCGCGATCGCCCCGATCAAGATCATGACGAGGCTCTGGGGCACCGACGGTGGTGGTTCGACTCCGGTCTCGCGGAGGGCGACCACGACGACGACGGCCACGCCGAGGAAGAAGACGACCTTGCCCGCGATCCCGGTGTCCCAGCCGATCACAGACACGCGTACGCCCTCGCCGTCGCCCGAATACCAGCCCGTGAACGCCGAAACCGCGAGCACGATCCCCGCGACGAAGCCGAGCCGGTCCCCGATACCGAGAAGGCCGCGCTCGAGAATCGAGCCGCTGTAGCTGTCGCGGTTTGGAAGGGCCATCGGGCTCATAGTATGGAGCATCGCAACGATGGAGTTGGCACCTACAATCCAGGGCGTGGCACGGCAGACACGCGACATCTCCCCGGACGACATCCCGATGGTCGATCACGAGGCCGTCAGAGACACGGTGCGGCTGCACCGGGCGCGCCGGAGAGCGAGAATCGAGCACCGCAAACGGACACGCCGCGCCGGGGTCAGGTTCTGGGTCGTGCTGCTGATCCTTCTCGTCGCCAGTGTCGCCTTGTCGATCGTCATCTGGAACGAGATCCAGAAACTCTTCGGCCTCTGACCCGCTCGAGTGCATCTGACGCGGTCGTGCCGGGACTCGTGGTCGTTCTGATTGCGCTCTCGGTGCCGCCGATCTTCGTGGTCAACGCCTTCCGCGCTCTCTCGAACGACTGGTTCGTCCGGTATGAGCTCGCTCGCGACGACTTCCCCGTCGATCGGTACGGACTCGACGACGACGAACGGCTCGCACTCGCCCTCGTCGGCCTGCGCTCGATCGAGCCGGGCGGCGCAGGGATCGCACTCCTCGAGCGGGCGACGCTGCCGGACGGGTCGAGCGCCTTTGACAGCAGGGAGCTCAGGCACATGACGGACGTTCGCCGGCTCCTCGGGATCGCGTTCCGCGTCCAGCTCGTCGTCGTCGTGATCGTCGTGGCGCTCGGATTCCTCCTCCGTCGTTCGAGGCGCTGGCGAGCAGTCGTGCCTCGCGGCCTGCTCGTCGGGTCGCTCCTGACCTTCGTCGTCGCGATCGTCGCGGTCCCAACGATCGTGCTCGGCTTCGACGGGTTCTTCCTTCGCTTCCACGAGGTGTTCTTCAGCGGCGACAGCTGGCGCTTCTCGAACACCGACACGCTCCTGCGAATCTACCCGGAGGCGTTCTGGCAGGACACGGCCCGCTTCGCGGCGGGAATGGTCGTCGCGCAAGGGGTCGTCGTCGCGGCCGTCTGCGGTCTGTGGCTGAGGACGCTCCGCCGATCCGGGGCGCCGGCGTGATGGAGCTCCGGCGGCACGGGCGGCCGTACTTGCGAATCGGTCATCGTGGTGCCGCGACGCTCGCTCCGGAGAACACGCTCGAGGCGTTCCGTGCGGCGGTCGACGTCGGCGTCGACCTGATCGAGTTCGACGTGCTCGACCTCAGGGAAGGACCCCTCATCATCGCTCACTCCGATCACCTGGACGAGGTGAGTCACGGCGCGGCGACCGGGCGCGTTCGTGGCCTCTCGCTCGCCGCGCTCCGCGACGTGGCGCCGGATGTCCCCACGCTCGACGAGGCCCTGGCGTTCTTCGTCGACGAGGCACGCGACGTCGGACTCCACGTCGATCTGAAGCTGACCTCGAGGCTCGATGAGCTGGCGGCGGCGATCGAGCGTCACGGCCTCGAGGACCGAACCGTCGTCAGCGGCCACCACATCCCGAGCCTGCATGCCGTTGCCCGCGCGTCGTCGAAGATCAGGATCGGTCTCACCTATCCGGAGGACAAGCTCTCGATCTCCCGGAAGCCGTACCTGTGGCCGATCGTCTCACTCGGGCTCGCCTCGATGCGGGCCTCGGTGCCGCTGCGCCTGCCCCGTCTGGCGCGCAGGGCAGGGGCGACCGCGGTGATGCTCGAGCGGCGCCTCGTGACCGACGCGTCCGTCGCGACCGCTCATGCGAACGGGCTACCCGTGCTCGCCTGGACCGTCGACGATCCGGCAGACCTGGAGCGGGTCGTCGCTGCCGGAGTGGACGGGGTGATATCGAATGATCCGCGCCTCTTCATGGCTACACTGGCAACGTGAAGCGCGGAGTTTCGATAGCAACGTACTCTGCGTGCGCCGTGGCGGGCCTCGCCGTCTCGGTCGTTCTCGCGGCCGCACCTCGCGCGGGGGCCGACGAGGGAACGACCTCGGCGTCCGCGACCACGACCACCACCACGACGACGACGACATCGACCGAGACGACGTCGACAGAGACCACGCCCGCTCCCGCGCCCCCGCCCCCGCAGCCGAAGGTGATCGCCGCCGGCGTCACGATCGGCGGCACGCTCGTCGGCGGCCTGACCGCGGCCGAAGCGCGCAAGGTCGTCACGTCCCGCTTCGTCCGGCCGCTGCGACTCAGCGGCGGCCTCGGATCGCGGCTCAGCGTGACGCCGAAGCAGCTCGGGGCCGTGCCGGACATCGCGGCCGCCGTGAGCCTCGCGTCCCGTGTCAAGCGCCAGGGCTACCGCGTTCCACTCAAGGTGGAGATCGCGATGCCGAAGGTCGACCGGTACGTCTCGGCCCTCTCTCGGCGCTTCGAGCGAAAACCCGTCGATGCGAAGCTACGCCTGCGGAACTTCAAGCCGGTCGCAACCGGGAACATCCCCGGCCGACGCCTGAAGTCGGTCGTCGCGACGCGTGCGATCGTCCTCGCGCTGAAGACGCAGCAGCGCGACGCACTCGAGCTTCCGTTCGAGCTGATCAAGCCGTCGGACGAGAGCGGCGCGCTCGGTCACGCGATCGTGATCAAGCGCTCCTCGAACGAGCTGTACTTCTACAAGGTCGGGAAGAAGACCAGGCTCGTCCGCAAGTTCAAGGTCGCAACGGGCCGCTCGGAATACCCGACGCCGCTCGGAACGTTCGAGGTCATCAACAAGCAGGCGAACCCGTGGTGGTACCCGCCCGCATCCGACTGGGCGAAGGACTCCGAGCCGATCCCGCCCGGGCCGAGCAACCCGCTCGGCACGCGCTGGATGGGTATCTCGGCTCCGTACGTCGGCATCCACGGCACGCCGAACGCCGCCTCGATCGGTTACTCGGCGTCGCACGGGTGCGTCAGGATGTTGATTCCGCAGGTCGAGTGGCTCTTCACGAAGGTCGAGCTCGGCACGCCGGTCTTCATCGTCGCTGCATGACCGGACGGGCAAAGACCGTCGGGCAGGTCGTCGCCGTTGCAGCAGTCGTCGGCCTCCTGGCCCTTCTCGGCTGGAAGCTCGCGTTCGGTGAAGGCGGCGGCGCCTCCCAGGCGCTCGCAAGCGGCGAGAACCCGACGGCACCCGACTTCACGCTGTCCAGGATCGACCCTGAAGGCGGAGACCTGACACTCTCGTCGCTTCGCGGCAAGGCCGTGGTCGTCAACTTCTGGGCTTCGTGGTGCATCCCGTGCAAGGACGAGGCGCCGGAGCTGCAGAAAACGTACGAGCGGTATCGGGATCAGGGTCTCGTCGTCCTCGGGGTGGATGCAAAGGACTTCCGTCAGGACGGTAAGCGCTTTCTCGAGAGGTTCGGGATCACCTATCCGGTCGTCGACGACGGCAAGGGGTCGACGCTCGGGAAATGGGGTGTCGGAGGATTCCCCGAGACGTTCTTCGTCGATCGCCAGGGCAGGCTCGTCGGCGAGGTGATCGAGGGGGGAGTCGATCTCGAGCGCAACCGGGAACGGTACGAAGAGGGGATCCGCCTGGCGCTCGGCAACGCGAAGTGATCCGGCTCGGCCTCGTCGTCGTCGCCGCGCTCCTGGCCGTCGCGGTGGCCACGGCGGCCGACCGTCCGGTCCAGGCGGACCTCGAAGCCGAGATCGTGTGCCCGACGTGCAAGACGACGCTCGATCAATCCAACTCACCGATCGCGGTCCGCATGAAGCAGTACATCAGGGCCCGCATCGCCGCGGGAGACAGCGCATCCGAGATCAAGGCACAGCTGGTCGACCAGTTCGGGTCGGCCGTTCTCGCAGAGCCACCGAAGCGTGGGTTCGACCTCCTAGCCTGGCTTCTTCCCCTTGGCGCGGTGGTCATCGGAGCCGTCGCCGTCGGCGCCCTCGCGTTGACATGGACCCGGAGACGCGCCGAGACGGACGAGCCCGTCCCGGCGACGCTCGACCCTGCTCTCGAGCGGCGGCTGGACGAGGAACTCGACCGGTTCGAGGACTGACGGTCGTCGTGCGGCCCACGGAACCTCTGATCGCGGTCGTCGCTGGGTTCGTCTCGTTCCTCGCGCCGTGCGTCCTGCCGCTCGTTCCCGGTTACCTCTCCGCGATCTCGGCGATCGAGGCGAACCGGCTCGGTGAGAAGGGCTCGGCACGACGGGTGATGCTCGCGAGCGTGCCGTTCGTCCTCGGCTTCACGCTCGTGTTCGTTCTGCTCGGGATCGGTGCCCAGCTGGTCGGTGCCGGGCTCTTCGACGATCAGTTCCTCCTCGAACGCATCGCGGGATTCGTGCTCGTCGTCTTCGGGCTCGCCTTCATGGGGCTCCTCCCCTGGCCGGAGCGCCTCGTCGGCGCGGGTCTGGTTCAGGGCGCGAGAAGCCGGGGGTCGCGCATCCTTCTCGGCGGCGCGTTCGCGATCTGCGCCGCCCCGTGTATCGGACCGGTCCTCGCCGCAATCCTCGTGCTCGCGGGAACATCGGACACGGTACTCCAGGGCGCGTTCCTCCTCGCGTGCTACTCACTCGGCCTCGCAATTCCCTTCGTCCTCGCAGGGGCGATCTTCACGCGCGCGATGGGGGCGTTTCGGTGGCTTCGCGACCACTTTGCGGCGATCCAGATCGTCAGCGGCGCGATCATGGTCTCGCTCGGCCTGCTTCTCTTCTTCGGCCGGTTCTACATCCTGCGGATCTACCTCAATCGCGCGCTCGAGTGGCTCGGGATCGACGGATTCCTGTAGGTCGTCATGCCGGTTGCGAGAGCCCTCGCGCGTTCTCCGAGGTCGTCCTGGGCCGCTGCTAGGTTGGGGGCATGGCGACGATCCTGCTCGTGGGGGTCGATCTGTTCTTCCGCGGAAAGCTGGAGGGGCTGCTTCCCGACCACCAGCTCGTCACGAAGGATTCGGCCGATCCTCCCGATCTCGTTCTCTGCGACATCGCCCGGATCGATCCGGCGGATGTCGCAGAGAACTGGCCCGACACGCCGATCCTCGGCTATGCGAATCACACCGACACGGCAGGACTCCGAGCGGCGAACGCAGCCGGCTTCGACCAGGTGATCGTCAAGTCGGCGCTCGTCGAGCGCGCACCGGGAATCGTCTCCGAGCTGGTGGGCGACTAGGTGGCGGTTCCTCCGGCGAGGGCGTCTGCGACCACGCTAGGATTGGCCCGACGATGACGTACATCATTGCCGAGCCGTGCATCGACATCCAGGACAAGTCCTGTGTCGACGTCTGCCCTGTCGACTGCATTCACGAGGCGGGACGGATGCTCGTGATCGACCCGGAGGAGTGCATCGACTGTGGTGCGTGCGAGCCCGAGTGCCCGGTGGAGGCGATCTTCCCTGAGGACGCGTTGCCCGACAAGTGGGAGCCCTTCGTGAAGATCAACTACGCCTTCCCCGAAGGCCCGGCGGTGATCGATCCGCTCGTCGACGCCTACGCCACCGAGCACAACGTTCAGAACGAGCCGCTCGACGGTTAGAGCACGGGTCCGCGTAGCGCCGTGCCGAGCCGCGCGGTCGAGCCTCAGAGGCGCGCCGCCGACGGGGGCAGCCGAATCGCGATCGTCGTGCCGGCCGCGCTCGTCTCGCTTGCGAACGTCCCGTTGAGCTCGCCGACCCGGTCTCCGAGTGCCGCGAGCACCGCCGCCCGCCTCTCCTCGGCGCCATCGTCCTCTATCCGCAGTGCGACGCCGGCGTCGGAGGCTGCCAGCGAGATCCGGATGCGCGTGGCCGGACCGCGACGCACTGCCTGATCGACCGCGTCGCGGACGATCTGGTAGAGCCCCGACCGGGCGCTGTCTCCGAGGTCGCCCTCTCCCTTGACGTCGAGCTCGAACGCGACACCCCGACGGGCGGTGTGGCGCTCGGTGAGCTCCCCGAGCGCGGCCGCAAGGCCGAGCTCGCGCAGGGCATCGGGCTCGATCCCGCTGACGATCTCGCGGAGGTCGACACCGGCCTCGCGCGCGACTGCCACCGCTCTCTCCACGATCGCGGTGCCACCTGCGACGTCACCCGCGACCAGTGCGCCGTGCGCCGCGTCGAGCATCTGCGCGATCGCCGCGACGAGTTGCACGGGGCCGTCGTGGATCAGCTCGGCGAGGCGACGGCGTTCGTCTCGTTCGGCGCGCAGCCGTTCGATGAGCGCTCGGCCGTCGGGCTCGTCCGTCAATCGATCATCGCGTCGCGCAGCGCGATCGCTACCGCCTGCGTGCGCGTGTCGGCTTCGAGCTTGGTGAGAATGTGACGCACGTGGCTCTTCACGGTCTCCTGTGAGATGAAGAGCTGGGCCGCGACGTCGGCGTTCGAGAGGCCGTCGGCGAGCAGCTGCAGGATCTCCCGCTCACGAGCGGTCAGCACATCGGTGCTGCCGCGACTCTGGGTCAGAGCAGCCATGAGTGCCGGGTCCACGAACGTCTCCCCGGCAGCGACCTTCTCGATTGCCCGGAGCAGGGTCTCGTGGGGAGCTTCCTTCAGGATGTACCCCCGCGCGCCGGACTCGAGACCGCGCTGGAGGAGCGCGCGCTCCGAGTAGGCGGTGAAGATCAGCACCTTGGCGTCGGGTACGCGGCGGACGATCTCCTCGGTCGCCTCGATCCCGTCCATCCCCGGCATGCGCAGGTCCATCACGACGACGTCCGGCAGGCGTCGCTCGGTGAGCGACACGGCTGTCTCACCGTCGGCGGCCTCACCCACGACCCGGATGTGCGGTGACCGCAGGAGCGCGAGCCGTAGACCTTCGCGGACCACCTCGTGGTCGTCGGCGAGGAGCACGGTGATTTCGGGAGTCTCGACCACGTTGCGATTCTACGCGTGCGATCAGACGGGGCGATGCGTGGCCGTGCGCGTCGTCGGCACCCGGTCCGGCGAGGCGAGACCGAGGTGATCCGGGCGGTGGCCCCTACTTCCCTGCTCCAGCGGGCCCGGCCCTGTCGCCGCTCCCGGGCGCACGCAGGGCAGCCGCCCGAACCGAAAGGTCTCGCCTGTCGATGACCGCGAGGTGCGCTGCGCCGATCAGCGCGCTGAGCTTGCCCCCGGAACAGAGGAGGACGTCGTCGATGACGCTCTCCGGTGGGCTGATCTCCCCGTAACAGTCGTGCCAGGCCATCTCCATCAGTGCCAGCACCTCGAAGACTGCTCGGAGGACATCGGGATCGTCGCCGAAGATCGGGGTCACGCGCGGCCGACGTTCCTGGAATCGCTCCGTGCGGCCGACTGCCATCGGGACATCTTGCCTTGCCGGACGGCCGACTCCGCTCACGCGCCGCGCCGGGAGCGGATTGTCGGGATCCGGGTGCGGGCGTACAATGGAGTGATGTTCACGGTCGCCGCCGAGGCGTACGACCGCTTCATGGGCCGCTACTCGATCCCGCTGGCTCCGGGCTTCTGTGAGTTCGCATCGGTAGCCGCCGGGCAACGCGTTCTCGATGTCGGCTGCGGGCCGGGAGCGTTGACCGCCGAGCTCGTCAGCCGCCTCGGGCCTGCGGCCGTGTCCGCAGTCGAGCCTTCGGCGCCGTTCGTCGAGGCCATCCGGCAACGCCATCCGGGGGTCGACGTACGACAGGCGGCTGCCGAGCAGCTCCCGTTTCCCGACGACGGATTCGACGCGGCGCTCGCGCAGCTCGTCGTTCACTTCATGTCGTCACCCCTCGACGGCCTGCGGGAGATGAAGCGGGTGACCCGACCCGGCGGGCTCGTCGCCGCCTGCGTGTGGGACCACGGCGGCGGGGAGGGTGCACTGAGCCGGTTCTGGGCTGCGGCACGAGAGCTCGATCCGGACGTAGACGACGAGTCCGACCTCGCCGGCTCCCGGAAGGGTCACCTCGGCGAGCTCTTCCGCGCCGCCGGCCTCGAGGACGTGAAGGAGGACGCGCTCTCGGTGAGCGTCGAGCACGGCACGTTCGACGAGTGGTGGGAGCCGTTCACGTTCGGCGTCGGGACCGTCGGCGCCTACCTCTCCCAGCTCGACGAGGCACAGCAGGCTCGTCTGCGCGAGCACTGCCGTGCCGGTTTCCCGGACGGTGGCATCGTCTTGACCGCCCGCGCCTGGGCCGCGCGCGGGCGAGCCTAGGCACGGGCGGTCGGATCGCGACGCCGACCCCTCCGGGGCGCGGTTTCGCAGTGTTTCCTGCGGTCAGGCCTCGATGAGAATCACGAGCGACTCTGCGACCACGCCGTCGTGTGCCATCGCCTCGGTCGCTTCCTCGGTCGCCATCGCGCCCATGAGCGCGTCCATGTCCGGCACGTCCATCATCAGGCCGACACGGGTGGCGTTCTCCGGATCGATGAACGTCCTGATGTTCGTCACGCCCAGTGGGCCGAAGAACTCCTCACGCCTGGGCGAGGCGAGCCAGTGGTCCCTGTCCTTGACGTCGTGGTAGCCGATAATGGTTGGCATCGTTCCTCCGAGGGTCGGGTTGCTCTGCTGTTTGCAGAGCAACGACGATACGTCACTCTCCCTCGCCTGACAACGGAGCGCTCTCGTCCTCAGGACGAACGCCGGCCCGCCGGTCGATCGTGCGAGTACGATCGCATCCCGATTGGAGGTTCGCGGAGTGCGAAAGGTCGTGGTCTACATGTTGCTGTCGCTCGACGGGGTCGCCGAGGCACCGGATCGTTTCTTCGGCTGGGACGACGCGCTCGACGCCAACATCGCCGCTGTGATCGCGACACAGGACACGGTGATTCTCGGTCGCCGCAGTTACGACGAGTGGGCGCCGTTCTGGCCCACCAGCGAGATCGAGCCTTTTGCGTCGTTCATCAACGGGGTCGCGAAGGTCGTCGCGACATCGACGCCCCTCGACGAAGACTGGGCCGACGCGACTGCGCTCGAGAACGGCCTCGCCGAGTCCGTTCGAGACCTGCGGCGGCAGGGAGGAAGGGATATCGGCGTCCACGCGAGCATCTCGGTCGCGCAGGCTCTGCTCGCCGCCGACCTCGTCGACGAGCTCAGGCTCGTCATCGCGCCCAGGGTCGCTGCGAGCGGGCGCCGGCTCCTCGACAACGTGCCGCCCCTTCGGCTCGAACCGATTCGAAGCGATGTCTCTCCGACCGGCCATCTGCTCCTCGACTACCGTGTTCTTCACGACCGCGAGGGCGCGGAGCCGTGATGAGCGGCGAGACTCCGAGCACCGTGGGGTGTTCTAGCCGCCTTGTTGCTTCGTTCCTGCTGGCGGGTCGGAGGCGTAGAGCTGGGTCAACCCATCGGCGAGTTGCTGGCGTTCGCTGCTGCTGAGGCGTGCGTTGCCATGGAACAGCCTGTACTGGGCGGGTGGCATCGAGCCGGACTGCACCGTCTCGAGCGCGTCGCCGAGCTCTGCCTGCGGCTTGTCCCATTCGGAGAAGTTGAGTACGTTACGGCCACCGTTGACGTCTGCCTGAGCCAGCCATGACGCGGGCGCGATCTCGGTTGCCCACCATCTCTTTGTCAGGTTGGAGTGGCAGTCGTAGCACGCGTTCTCGGCCAAGGTCTGCGCCTGGGCGTTCGGCCACACAGCCGCCCTCGTGACGGGAGGATTCTTCGCGTGGCCGTAGGGGATCAGCTGTATGAGGCCAAACAGGGCCATGAGCCCGACTACTGCCCACACGGCCCACCGTCTCCACATGCGCCGCGGTGCAAGCACGGGCATGGGGGTTGGTTTCTCCGCCGACCGTTCGGGGCGGTTCTGGAGACTCGTCATATGAACAGTGTCGGCGAGCGGCCGTGTCCTACGCATCCGTGTCTCCGTCGATCTCGCCTGTGGGAACTACTGATTCGGCGTCCACGATCCGACTGCGTACAGCTGCGACGACTGGACAGACGACGCCCCTCAGCGATAGGGAGTGTTGCTCGAGCCAGTGCAGGTGTGCGCGTTCCACGCCTTTACCCGTCAGGAAGGGGCGTCGTACGGCTTGCGCTCCGCGAGCGTGGTCATGTTGGGCGACGGTGACGCCGGCTTTCCCCTCCGCGTACCGCTTCTGCTCGGTCCGCTCGATCACGCCCAGCCAGGGCTCGTCCGTCACCCCGGCCCTCGAGCGGTGGACTAGGCTGCGGCGACGACGTGCGACTCCCACTCATCGCGAAAAGGGGCCGACCTTGGACACGACCTGCCACATGTCTATGTCGCTTGATGGCTTTGTCGCCGGTCCCGAGCAGGGTCGCGAGCACCCGCTCGGCAAGCGCGGGCGGGAGCTCCACAGGTGGCACCTCGGCGACGAGCGCGTCAACGAGGCCAACGAGACAGCCGCCGGCTGGCTCATGCGCCGACGCGGCGCCTACGTCATGGGCCGCAACATGTTCGGGCCCATCCGCGGTGCGTGGGACGAGGACTGGCGCGGCTGGTGGGGGCCCGAGCCGCCGTATCACGCGCCCGTGTTCGTGCTCACCCATCACGCCCGCGAGCCGATCGAGATGGACGGCGGGACGACGTTCCACTTCGTCACCGCCGGTTTCGACGCCGCCTACGCACAGGCGCGGGAGATTGCCGGCGAGGCCGGCGTCGACATCGCGGGAGGCGCTGCGACCGTGCGGCAAGCACTCCTTGCCGGGGTCATCGACGAGTTGACGCTCGACATCGCTCCTGTCCTGCTCGGGTCGGGCGAGCGGATTTTCGATGGCCTCGAATCCTTCGAGCTGGAGCCCGTCGAGGTGTTGCATTCGCCCCTGGCCACGCATATCCGGTACCGCCGCCCGTCCGATCGATAGGCGCGCGCTGCCGACTACGGCTGAGGCCATGTGCAGCGTCTCCTGCAGTGGCCTCGGCTGACGCCGTCTCGCCGGCGTCGGGAGGAGCGGTGACGCTCGACGAGCCCCACGGCGAGAACTCATCGCTGTGCGAGCGTCCTCTCGCACGACGGCCGAGCAGGGAACGCGCTACGCGACGAGCGACTGCGTCAACGCGACCGCATCCTGGCCCGCTTCATGGCAGTCGCGGCAGCGCGCCTCGTACGAGTCCAGCGCGCCGACAACGATCGTCTCGCCGGAATATGGTGCAGGCCGCCCGTCGACGAGGCGCTGCGTTGTCGTCGCCGTCCCGCCGCAGCGGTGGCAGACCGCCTGCAGCTTGTCGACGAACTCGGCGTAGGCGAGCAGCTCGGGCATGACGCCGAACGGCAGCCGACGAAAGTCCTGATCGAGCCCCGAGACGACGACCCGAACACCGCCGTCAGCGAGCGTGAGTGCGGCGTCGACGACGGCGCGGTCGAAGAACTGCACCTCGTCGATCCCGATCACGTCGTGGCCCACGGAGCGGGCGACGAGCTCGGGGACGCTCTCCACGGCCACCGCCCGCATCCGTGCGCCCGCGTGCGAGACCACGTCGGTCGCGTCGTAGCGGTCGTCGATCCGTGGCTTGAAGATCACAACCCGCTGCCCTGCGATCTCGGCTCTCCGCAGCCGTCGGATCATCTCCTCGCTCTTGCCCGAGAACATCGGGCCGCAGATCACCTCGAGCCAGCCGCCGTGTTGAGGGGGGATTCTGATCACGGTGGGGGAGACTACAGCGTGCATCGGTCGGATCCGCGCTCGGTGCGAACCCGTGATTCCCGCTCATCCGGGCAAGATCTCCGCTAGGCTTCGGCCGGCCTGCACAAGCGGCTCTCGCTCCCACGGGCGGGCGCCTGCGTCTCCGGGACACTGCTACTCTGCACTGCTAGAGTTCGCAGCCGCTCGGCGGCGTAGCTCAGTTGGTTAGAGCAGCGGAATCATAATCCGCGTGTCGTAGGTTCGAGTCCTACCGCCGCTACCTCGCACGCCCTTTTCCCACCACACGAGAAGAAGCCATGGCAACCGGAGTCAGAGTCGCAATCACGCTCGCCTGCACCGACTGCAAGCGGCGGAACTACCAGACGGAGAAGTCGAAGCGAAACTCGCCCGACCGGGTCGAGTTCAAGAAATACTGCCGCTGGTGCGGTGCCCACACGATCCATCGGGAGACCCGCTAGCGGTGGCCGACGAGACCCGCAGGCAGAGGCGCGACGCCCGTCGCGCTGCCGGCGAGCAGGCTGCCAAGGAGCCGCGTCGCGTACCCCAGCCCGCCGCGGCGGCGGGCGCTGCGGGAGGCGGATCCGTCGCTCCCATCGAGCACGAGTCCCGTCGCCGTGGCGGTTTCGTGCGCGAGTCGTGGGCCGAGCTTCACAAGGTCGACTGGCCCAACCGCGCACAGGTGATCCAGGGCACGGTCGCCGTCATCATCGCCGTCGCCATCGTCGGCGCATATCTGTGGGGGGTCGACCAACTCGTCCGCCCCTTCGTCCGCGACGTCCTCCTCGGGCAGTGAGGCAAACATGTTTCTCTGGTACGTGATCAACACCTATTCCGGGCACGAGAAGAAGGTCAAGACCAACCTCGAGCACCGGATCGTTTCGCTGAACCAGTCTCCGCGCTTCCGCCGCGTCGTCGTGCCGACGGAGCAGGTGATCGAGACCAAGGACGGCCAGAAGGTGCAGACCGAGAAGCGCGTGCTGCCGGGCTATGTCCTCGTCAACATGGATCTGAGCGACGAGGCCTGGACGGTCGTCAAGGGAACGCCTGGCGTCACCGGCTTCGTGGGCGCAGGCGCGAAGCCTGTGCCGCTGTCGCAGAGCGAGGTCGACCGCATCCTCCACACGGCTGGTGCAGGTGGCGGACCTGCGGCCAAGTCCCAGGCTCAGTTCACCCTCGGCGAGTCGGTGAAGGTGACCTCCGGGCCGCTGTCTGACTTCGACGGCGAGATCGTCGACGTCAATCCCGACGCCCAGAAGCTCAAAGTCCTCGTCGACATCTTCGAGCGCCAGGTTCCGGTCGAGCTCGGGTTCGACCAGGTCAAGAAGATCGACTAGGAACGATTCAGTAATCGACAAGACGGGAGGAGGGGCGCGCAGCCCCGACCGCACTCACGCATATGGCCAAGAAAGTCATCACACTCATCAAGCTCCAGATTCCGGGCGGTCAGGCGAACCCGGCCCCGCCGGTTGGTCCCGCACTGGGCCAGCACGGCGTGAACATCGTCGAGTTCACCAAGGCGTTCAACGCCCAGACCGCGCACGAGAACGGCCGCATCATCCCGGTCGAGATCACCGTCTTCGAGGACCGCTCGTTCACGTTCATCACGAAGACGCCGCCGGCAGCCGTCCTGATCAAGGAGGCGCTCAACCTCCAGTCGGGCTCGGCCGAGCCGAACATGGTGAAGGTCGGCAAGCTGAGCCAGGATCAGCTCCGCGCGATCGCAGAGACCAAGATGCCCGACCTGAACGCGAACGACGTCGAGGCGGCCATGAAGGTGATCGCAGGCACGGCGCGGTCGATGGGAGTCGAGGTCGAATGAGCGCCCACGGCAAGCGATACACGGCGGCGCGGGCGAAGATCGACCGCGAGAACCTCTACACGCCGGTCGAGGCGATCAGGATCCTCAAGGACATCGAGGGCGCCAAGTTCGACGAGACCGTCGAGGTGCACTTCCGACTGGGTCTCAACGTGCGTCACGCCGACGAGCAGCTTCGCGGCACGCTCATGCTTCCCCACGGCACCGGGCGCGTGACACGCGTGGCCGTGTTCGCCGAGGGCGACAAGGCCCGCGAAGCCGAGGACGCCGGGGCCGACGTCGTCGGTGCAGCCGACCTGGCCGCCAAGATCGAGGGCGGGTTCGTCGACTTCGACGTCGCGATCGCGACCCCCGACCAGATGGGGAACGTCGGCAAGCTCGGCCGTGTCCTCGGGCCGAGGGGCCTGATGCCGAACCCGAAGACGGGCACGGTCACGTTCGACGTCGCCAAGGCCGTCTCCGACGCCAAGGCCGGCAAGCTCGAGTACCGCACCGACCGTGGCGCGAACGTCCACGTCGCGATCGGGAAGAAAAGCTTCGCGGAGCGGGCGCTGGTGGAGAACTACGCTGCCCTCGTCGACGAGATCGTACGGGCGAAGCCGGCCTCGGCGAAGGGGCGCTACATCAAGGGCATCACGCTTACCTCGACGATGGGTCCTGGGCTCCATATCGACCCGTCCCGCACGCGCGACATCGTCGACGAGCTCGAGGAGGCACAGGCCCTGGCCGGGTGAGGTACACCTCACCGATCACGTTTTTCAGACAATGCCCGTCGCCGAAGACAGCCGGCAGCCCTGCAGCGATGCAGGGCAGAAGTCCGGCCGAGGTGGCCTCGCACGATTGACTGCATCACCGTCACTCGCTCGAGCCCGCCTCCGTGCGGGCTCGATGTGCGAGAGGAGGTGAAAGATGCATAAAGCAGACAAGGAACGGGTCGTAGACGAGCTGACCGAGCGGCTTCGCTCGGCCGACACGCTGCTCGTCGCCGACTACCGCGGCCTCACGAACAGTGAGCTCGCGGCGCTGCGCGTCAAGCTGCTCGACCACGGTGCCAAGCTGAGCGTCGTCAAGAACACACTCACGCGCCGTGCCGCGGAGGCTGCCGGAACGGACGCGCTCCTCGCGTTGCTCGAGGGGCCGACGGCCATCGCGTTCGTCGAGGCCGACGGCAACCCCGTCGCGGTCGCGAAAGCGCTCACCGACGCGGCGAAGGAGACGAAGATCCTCGCGTTGCGGGGTGGTGTCCTCTCGGGGAACCCGATCTCCCCCGAGGAGATCGAGAGCCTCGCGAAGCTGCCGACGATGGACGTTCTCCGTGCTCAACTCGTCGGGGTGATCGTGGCGCCGTTGACGCAGCTCGCCGCGTTGTTGAACGCCCCGCTGCAGAATCTCGTCGGGCTGATCGACGCCCGGATCGAGCAGCTCGGCGGTGCCGCCGCCGCGGTCGACGAGGCCGCTTCTGAGGCAGTCGAGCCGGAGTCGTCGGAGCCCGCAGCGGAGGCCGCAATCGCCGAAGAGGCGGAAGCGGCCGAGTCCGAAGCCCAGGCCGAGGACGCGCCGGTCGCAGAGGCCGAGACAGACACAGAAGAGACAGAGGAGACCGGCGGAGAGGCTTAGGCCGCCCCCGTCACTTCATCGACAACCACACGTGAGAGGAAACAACAGGCAATGGCTACGGATACGGCAAAGGTTCTCGAGACGCTCGGCAAGATGACAGTGCTCGAGCTCGTCGAGCTGAAGAACGCGATCGAGGAGGAGTGGGGAGTCACGGCTGCGGCGCCGGTGGCGGTCGCTGCGGCCGCGCCGGCGGGCGGCGGCGGCGGCGACGCTGGTGCGGCCGAGGAGAAGGACTCGTTCGACGTGATCCTGACCGCGGCGGGCGACAAGAAGATCCAGGTGATCAAGGTCGTCCGTGCGATCACGGGCCTCGGCCTCAAGGAGGCGAAGGACGTCGTCGACGGGGCCCCGGGCCCGGTCAAGGAGGGCGTCGCGAAGGACGAGGCCGAGAAGCTCAAGGCCGAGCTCGAGGAGGCCGGCGCGAGCGTCGAGCTGAAGTAGTCGAGCCCGGCCCGACGACGTCAGCGAGATCCAGGCCCCGGGGAGAGGCTGAATCCTCTCCCCGGGGCGCTCGCCCGGCCCGTTGCGCTATACTTCCCGGCGGACGTTCCGCCGACGCCGCCCGAGGGCGGTTGCGGCGGCGCATGCGTGTCCGCTATTATCGTTCGTTCCGCCCGAGCTTTCTTGCTCCTTCGACCCTGCACGCCGTTAAGGGAGGCTGTCGCATCTTGAGCAGCACTACTGTTGCGCCGCGCGCGCGCACGAGTTTTTCACGTCTGAAGCATGTCCTTGACCTCCCCAATCTGATCGACATCCAGAAGACGTCGTTCGACTGGTTCCTGAACGAGGGTCTTCGCGAGACGATCGACGACATCTCGCCCATCGAGGATTACACCGGTACGCTCGCCGTCGAGTTCGGCGACTATGCCTTCGGCGAGCCCGCGAACACGATCAACGAGTGTCGCGAGAAGGACATGACCTACCAGGCGCCGTTGTCGATGACGGTCCGGTTCGTCAACACCGAGACGGGCGAGATCCGCGAACAGCGGGTCTTCATGGGCGACTTCCCGATGATGACGGACGTCGGGACATTCATCATCAACGGCACCGAGCGCGTCATCGTGACGCAGCTCGTTCGGTCGCCCGGGGCTTACCTGATGGAGCCGAAGGACGCCACCAAGCAGGTGTTCATAGCGAACCTGATGCCGTCCCGCGGCTCGTGGCTCGAGCTCGAGATCGACAAGAAGGGCATCGCCTACGCCAGGATCGATCGCAAGCGCAAGCTCCCGATCACGACGCTCCTGCGGGCACTGCCGCTCGAGGATCCGACGACGGGCTTCCAGCTCGACACGAGTACGAACGAGAAGATCCTCGCGCTCTTCGACGGTTCCGTGTACATCCAGAACACGCTCGAGAAGGACACGACCACGCGCGAGGAGGAGGCGCTGATCGAGGTCTTCAAGAAGCAGCGCCCCGGTGAGCCGCCGACGCTCGACAACGCCCGTAACCTCCTCCGGGCGCTGTTCTTCGATCCCAAGCGCTACGACCTGACGAAGGTCGGCCGCTACAAGCTGAACCAGCGCCTCGGCGTCTCGGTGCCGGAGGGAACGCGCGTGCTCACGACCGAGGACATCCTCGCGCTCGTGCGCCGGCTCGTTTCCCTTCCGACGAAGCTTGGTGTGCCGGAGGACTCGAAGGACTTCGCTGCGGATGCGGCGCAGATGAACCGCGACCCGATCCGTGGCGAGCTCGACGAGTACGAGCACTTCGGCAACCGTCGCCTCCGCACGACGGGCGAGCTCATCCAGGAGGCGTTCCGCGTCGGCCTCTACCGGATGGAGCGCGTCGTCCGCGAGCGCATGACCACCGAGGACGTCGACACGATCACGCCGCAGACGATCATCAACATCAGGCCCGTCGTCGCGGCATTGAAGGAGTTCTTCGGTTCGTCCCAGCTCTCCCAGTTCATGGATCAGACCAACACGCTCGCCGGTCTCACGCATCGTCGGCGCCTCAGCGCCCTCGGCGCCGGAGGGCTCACGCGCGAGCGGGCACCCATCGAGGTGCGCGACGTGCACCCGACCCACTACGGGAGGATGTGCCCGATCGAGACGCCGGAAGGCCCGAACATCGGTCTCATCGGCTCACTCGCATCGATGGCCACGGTGTCGGAGTTCGGTTTCATCCAGACGCCGTACCGCATCGTCAAGGGCGGAAGGGTGACCGACGAGATCGTCTACCTCGACGCCTCCGAAGAGGCGATGTTCACGATCGCCCAGGCATCCGAGCGTGTCGACGAGAAGACCGGCAAGTTCGTCCAGGAGCAGGTCCTCTGCCGCTCGCGTGAGGGTGAGGCGGTCATGGTCTCGCCGAAGGACGTCCAGTACATGGACGTCTCCGCATCCCAGATCGTCTCCGTCGCCACCGCACTGATCCCCTTCCTCGAGCACAACGACGCGAATCGTGCTCTCATGGGCGCGAACATGCAGCGGCAGGCGGTGCCGCTGATGATCGCCCAGGCGCCGCTCGTCGGCACGGGCGTCGAGTACCGCGCCGCGATCGACACGGGGGACGTCGTGATGTCCCGCACCGAGGGCTCCGTGATCGACGTCGACGCGGAGACGATCGTCGTCGAGGGCAAGGGCACCCGTGAGGAGTACAACCTCACCAAGTTCATGCGCTCGAACCAGGGCACGCTGATCCACCAGAAGCCGGTCGTCAAGCTCGGCGACAAGGTAGGGAAGGGCACCGTGCTCGCAGACGGCTCGTCCACCGACGGCGGCGAGCTCGCGCTCGGCGCCAACCTCCTCGTCGCGTTCATGCCGTTCGAGGGCTATAACTTCGAGGACGCGATCGTCCTGTCCGAGCGCCTCGTCAAGGACGACGTGCTCAGTTCGATCCACATCCACGAGTACGAGATCGACGCCCGTACGACGAAGCTCGGTGACGAGGAGCTCACGCGCGACATCCCGAACCGCTCGGAGGAGTCGCTCGCGAACCTCGACGAGCGCGGCGTCGTCCGGATCGGAGCCGAGGTCGGCTCCGGCGATCTCCTCGTCGGCAAGGTGACCCCGAAGGGCGAGACCGAGCTGACGGCCGAGGAGAAGTTGATCCGCGCGATCTTCAAGGAGAAGGCACGCGAGGTGCGCGACACGTCGCTCAAGGTGCCACACGGCGAGGGTGGCAAGGTGATGGGCGTCAAGACGTTCTCGCGTGACGCCGGGGACGATCTGCCGCCGGGCGTCAACGAGCTCGTTCGCGTTTTCGTGGCGAAGAAGCGCAAGATCTCGGAGGGCGACAAGCTCGCCGGCCGTCACGGCAACAAGGGCGTCATCTCGAAGATCGTTCCCGAGGAGGACATGCCGTTCCTCGAGGACGGTCGCCCCGTCGACGTCGTGCTCAACCCGCTCGGCGTTCCGAGCCGGATGAACATCGGCCAGATCCTCGAGACCCACCTCGGCTGGGCCGCAGCGCACGGCATGTTCGCCGAGTCGGACACTCCCATCGGCGTCAACCCGCGCGCGTCGATCAACGCGCCCAAGCCGCACCCGGTCGCGACGCCCGTCTTCGACGGCGCCACCGAGACCGATGTCGACGACGCGCTCGTCCGCTGGGCCGAGACGACCGACCTGCCGATCAAGATGAACGTCGACCACTCACGCCCCGCCGGCCGCAAGGCGTCCGGCAAGGTGCAGCTCTACAACGGCAAGACGGGCGAGCCGTTCGAGCAGAAGGTCACCGTCGGCTACATGTACATCCTGAAGCTGCTCCACCTCGTGGACGACAAGATCCACGCCCGCTCGACCGGCCCCTACTCGCTCGTCACCCAGCAGCCGCTCGGGGGCAAGGCGCAGTTCGGCGGCCAGCGGTTCGGGGAGATGGAGGTGTGGGCACTCGAAGCGTACGGTGCCGCGTACACGCTGCAGGAGATGCTCACGATCAAGTCCGACGACACGATCGGTCGCGTGAAGGCGTACGAGGCAATCGTGAAGGGCGAGAACATCGCCGAGCCGTCGATCCCCGAGTCGTTCAAGGTGCTGCTCAAGGAGATGCAGTCTCTCGCACTCGATGTCCACGTCCAGTCGGACGACGGACGTGACGTCGAGGTGCGCGAGGAGGACGACGAGCTGCTCCGCGCTGCCGAGGAGCTCGGCATCGACCTCTCGCCTGCCGCCGTTCGTGCCGCAGCCGGCGAGCTCTCGGCCCAGGAGGTCGAGGAAGGCGCAGCCGCCGTCGACGAGGGCGGAGACGTCGCGGTTGCTGCCGACGAGTCCCTGGACGGCGTCGAAGCCGACGCAGAGCTCGAGGTCGGCCTGGCCGACGCCGAGCTCGACGA
>CAVWPE010000002.1:0-35160 GCA_963756835.1 uncultured Thermoleophilia bacterium | reverse complement strand
CCCGGCTCGAAGGTGCGTTCAGCCCGGCGGAGCTGGAGGCGGCCGTTCGGAAGGTTGCCACCTGAAGCGATTGCTCCGGACGGCCCGAGCATCGAGCCGTCGCTAGGCTCCCCGCATGAGCCGTGTCCTTCAGTCGCTTCCCGTCGGAGAGCGGATCGGGATCGCGTTCTCCGGCGGCCTCGACACCTCCGTCGCCGTCGCGTGGATCCGTGAGAAGGGCGGTGTCCCGTACGCTTTCACGGCCGATCTCGGTCAATACGACGAGCCCGACATCGGGAGCGTGGCGAGCGAGCGTTCGACTACGGCGCCGAGGCTGCAGAGCTCGTCGACTGCCGTGCACCGCTCGTGCACGAGGGGCTCGTCGCGCTCCAGTGTGGCGCGTTCCACATCTCGAGCGGAGGCAAGACGTACTTCAACACGACGCCGCTCGGGCGCGCGGTCACCGGGACGATGCTGGTCAACGCGATGCGCGAGCACGGTGTCGACATTTGGGGGGACGGGTCGACCTACAAGGGCAACGACATCGAGCGGTTCTTCCGCTACGGGTTGCTCGTGAATGCCGACCTCAGGATCTACAAGCCGTGGCTCGATCCGCTGTTCGTCGAGGAGCTCGGTGGGCGCAAGGAGATGAGCGAGTGGCTGCTCGAGCGCCGCCTGCCCTATCGCGCGTCGGTCGAGAAGGCGTATTCGACCGACGCAAACATCTGGGGGGCGACGCACGAGGCAAAGGAGCTCGAGCTCCTCGATCGCTCGATGTCGATCGTGCAGCCGATCATGGGCGTCCCCCACTGGGATCCCCGGCTCGCGATCGAGCCGGAGACCGTGAGAGTTCGCTTTCACGAGGGCTGGCCCATCGCCTTGAACGGTGTCGAGTTCGCCGACCGCGTCGAGCTCGTGATCGCCGCGAACGAGATCGGCGGCCGTCACGGGCTCGGGATGTCGGACCAGATCGAGAACCGCATCATCGAGGCGAAATCACGAGGAATCTACGAGGCGCCGGGGCTCGCATTGCTCTTCGTCGCGTACGAGCGGCTCGTCAACGCGATCCACAACGAGGCAACGATCGACAACTATCGCTCCCTGGGCCGGCGGCTCGGGCGACTTCTCTACGAGGGTCGTTGGTTCGACCCTCAATCGCTGATGTTGCGGCAGAGCCTGCAGAGCTGGATCGGGCTCGCGGTCACGGGCGAGGTCACGATGGAGCTGCGTCGCGGCGACGACTACACGCTGCTCGACACGACGAGCCCGAACGCGACGTATCATCCGGAGCGTCTCTCGATGGAGAACGTCGAGAGCGCGTTCGGCCCGCTCGACAGGATCGGTCAGCTGACGTTGCGCCTGCTCGACCTCGAGGATTCGCGCGACAAGCTCGAGTTGTATCGAAGTCTTGGCCTGACACAGGCCGAGGGACCGCTCGAGCTGCTCGGCGGCGGCGAGGACGGCGACAGCCTCTAGCGGTCGCCGGTGTCCTAGACCTGCTCGCCGGCCCGCTCCATCACCACGACCGGGACGCGCGCCGCCGGGCTGAGACGCAACAGCGCGAGCACGATCTCGGCGCAGTCCTCCGGTGCGATCATCTCCTCGACCGGGATTCCCGTCCACGCCGCCATGCGCGTGTCCACGAACCCGGGGCAAACGGCCGTAGCGCGCACTCCGGTGTCCGCCTCCTCACGGTTGAGCGTCCGCGTCAGCGCGATCAGCCCCGCCTTTGATGCTCCGTAGGCGGCAAGCCCCGGCGTTGGCACGGTCCCGCGATCGAGGCGAGGTTGACGACGTAGCCCTTCGTGGTGCGGAGGTGGGGGAGTGCCTCCCGGGTGACCAGGAACGCCCCACGCAGGTTGACGCCCTGCTGCAGGTCCCAGGCCTTCGTCGAGGTGTCGGCGATCGTTCCGGCGATCCCGACGCCGGCGGAGTTCACGAGCACGTCGAGGCCACCGTGCGCCGCAACATGCTCGGTGACGAGGCGCGCGCAGTCGTCCTCCGATGAGACGTCGGCGACGACGATCGTCGCGTCGAGGCCTTCGCGGGCCGCCTCCAGACGGTCGAGCTTGCGTCCGGCCAGGGTCAGGGAGTAACCCCCGGCGGCGAGCATGTGAGCGATCGCGAGACCGATACCCGACGAGCCACCGGTGACGAGCGCCGAAGCCACGGATAGATACTCGCACAGACGGAACGAAGGCCGCCAGGGGGTGGCGGCCTTCGTGTGGATCAGGGAGGAGAGGGGAAGGGGTATGACTCTCCGCTCCCTTTGTACTCCTTGCGCTGTGGGACTCCTTCAAGCCGTGCGTACACTGATTCCGTGACCGCAACACCGACTCTGACCTCGCTCGCGAAGGCGGGAGGGTGCGCGGCGAAGTATCCGGCGGCTCGGCTCGAGAAGCTCCTCGCAGGGTTCGTCCCGGTCGATTCTGCGGATCTTCTCGTCGGGCTCGATCCTGCCGACGATGCCGCCGTCTACCGCCTCGACGACGAGCGCGCAATCGTCTTCACGGTCGACTTCTTTCCCCCGGTCGTCGACGACCCTCGAACGTTCGGTGCGATCGCGGCGACGAACGCCCTCAACGATGTGTTCGCCATGGGTGGCACTCCGTTGCTCGCGCTCTCGATCACGCTGTTTCCCGAGGAGCTCCCGACCGAGGTGCTCGGAGAGATCCTCGCGGGTGCCGACGAGGTTGTTCGCGCGGCGGGTGCAGTTCTCGCCGGCGGTCACACGATTCGCGATGACGAGCCGAAGTACGGCCTCGCCGTCGTCGGAACGGTCCATCCTGACGGGATCTGGCCGAAGAGCGGCGCCCGGGCCGGCGATGCGCTCTTCCTGACGAAGGCGCTCGGGACGGGGCTCGTACTCCAGGCGCAACGCGAAGAACGTGCACCGGCGGGAGCGCTCGACGCGGCAGTCACGGCGATGCTGGCGCTCGATCGCGATGCTGCCGACGCGCTGCGCCCGTTTCAGCCGCACGGCGTCACCGACGTGACGGGCTTCGGCCTGCTCGGCCACGCCTACGAGATGGCATCGCGCAGCGGCGTCCGCATCGAACTGGATGCTGCCGCCCTCCCGGCCCTCCCCGGCGCCTACGATCTCGCCGGGGCCGGGGTGAGAACCGGCGGAGACCGGCGGAACCGCGACTACGCAGCATCCCATGTCGAGAGCACAGCGTCCCCGGCCGCCGAGACCCTCGCGTTCGATCCGCAAACCGCGGGTGGCCTTCTCGTCTCGCTCCCTGCCGACAAGGCGGCGGTGTTGGAGGCGACGTTCGCCAGCCGTGACCTCGCACTCTTCCGGGTTGGACGCGTCGTCGAGGGAGCGGGCGTGGTGCTCGCTTGAGCAGCGGGGCCGCGGATGCCGTGAAGCCTGTGCAGGTCCGCCGGCTCGTGTCACCGCGGCGATTCGTTCAGCTCGCTGGACTGACGCTTTTCACCCTCTGGGTCGTCGTCACGAGCGGCGCCGTCGTTCGCCTGACCGCCTCCGGTCTCGGCTGCGACAACTGGCCGCGCTGCGGTGACAAGCCGTACCCGGAACAGGGCGGGCACGCGGCGATCGAGTTCGGAAACCGCATGGTGGCGCTCGTCGGGATCATCCTCACGCTCGTCACGTGGCTCGCCTCTCGACGCGTCGACGGGCTGTCGCGACGGGTACGCACGGTTGCCCTCGTCACGGCGCTCGGCACGATCGCTCAGATCCCGCTCGGCGGGATCACCGTCCTGCTCGACCTCCACCCGGTTGCCGTGATGTCCCACTTCCTCCTTGCGCTCCTCGTCGTGGCGGGCTCGATCGTCGTGGTGATCGAGGGTTGGGGCTTCGATCGGGGCCTCGCTCCTCCGGCCGGGCCGGTGTGGCTGCGCCGCGTCGCAGCCGTCGGCGTGGTCGCGTGCGCTGTCCTCGTCGTCACCGGAACCGTTGCGACGGCGTCAGGGCCGCACTCGGGAGGCGTCGACATTCGTCGGCTCGGCCTCGCTGTCAACGACACGATCTACGTCCATGTCCGCGCAACCGCGATCTACGGGATCGGGCTTCTCGTCGTCGGGTTCTTCCTTTGGCGTCTCCGGGACCAGCTGCCCGGGATTGCGCGCGGCGGTGCGCTCCTGCTCGGCGTCCTCCTCCTGCAGATGGCCGTCGGTGAGATCCAGTACCGCAATGCCCTTCCGTGGTGGCTCGTCGCGATTCACGTCTCCCTCGCGGCCACGATCTGGGTTCTGACGGTCGCCATCGCCTACGCGCTGTACCGCCCGCCCGAGCCCCTCGTGGCAGCAAAACACGGCTAAGCTGCCTCGATGAGCGAGCTGCGGATCGACGAACGGCCTTCGTTGCGCAGGCCTGTCCTGATCGCGGCGTTTCGGGGCTGGAACGACGGAGGGCAGGCTGCGAGCCTTGCCGGCGGGACGATCGTGCGCACCTGGGGCGCGCGGCGGATCGCCGATATCGATCCCGAGGGCTTCGTCGATTTCCAGTCCACCCGACCCACGGTCACGCTCGACGAGGGTCTGACGCGGAAGATCGAATGGCCCGAGAACGCATTCCACGTCGCTGCGATCCCGGGCGCCGAGCGCGATGCGATCATCCTGCTCGGGGTCGAGCCGAACTACCGCTGGCGCGCGTTCAACGACCTCGTCGTCGGCTTCGCCCGCGAGCTCGGAGTCGAGCTCGTCGTCACGCTCGGAGCGCTCCTCGCCGACGTTCCGCACACGCGGGACGCCCCCGTGACCGGCGCTGCGAGCGATGTCTCGCTCGTGGAGGAGCTCGGTCTGCAGCCTTCTCGCTACGAGGGACCGACGGGCATCGTCGGCGTGCTGCACGATGCGTTCAACCGGGCAGGGATCCCCTCCGTGAGCCTGTGGTCGGCTGTGCCGCACTACGTCTCGCTGGCGCCGAGCCCGCGCGCCGCGAGGGCGCTCTGCGGTCGGCTCGGCGAGCTCCTCGGCGTCGAGCTCGACCTCTCGGAGCTCGAGGAGCAGGAGGCGATGTACGCCGAACAGATCACCGAGGCGGTCGCGTCCGATCCCGAGACCGCCGCCTACGTCGAGGAGCTCGAACGACGGGCAGATTCGATCGACGAGCTGCTCGACGAGGACGACCTTCCCACGGGGGAGTCGCTCGCGGCCGAGCTGTCGCAGTTCCTGCGCGACCGCGAGAGCGGCGACCCGCCGCCCGCGTAGCGCGCGACGGACGGGACGGGCGAGTCGGGCCCAGCCCCTACGACGAGGCTTCGGCGTGGTGCTCGGTGGCCGGCGCGTCCACCGCCGGGACAGACGTATCGGTGGCCGCCCCGTTCGCCGCGACGGACGCCGGATCGGGGGCCGCGCTCGGCCGCCGCTTCTTGCGTCGGCGTCGAGACTTCCGAGCGGGCGCCTTCGGTGAGGGAAGGTTCTCGGCGAGGGCGCTCGCGATCTCGGAGATCGGCCCGAGATCCTCGCGCGCCTGATCGAGCCTGGCGTTCGCGCGCGGGGTGTACGCATCCGCCGATGCGAGGAGGGCAGCGCCGACGGGGAGCGGTAGGGCGCGCGCAACCTGGACGAGCTTCGCGATGTTGTCCTCGTGCCGGTGGCCGCGCGAGTTCGCGACCGAACCGAGAAGCCGCTTCGCCTCGGGGAACTCCGCGCTCGCACGCCGGTCCTGCACCTTCCGCGTCGCTCGGGCGAGTTTCCACGTCCAGCGCCCGAGGATCTGATCCGGGGCTGTGGCCTTCCCTTCGCTGATGGCGCGCAAGAGGATGCGCACACCCGCGGTTCTGTCCTTCTCCCAGGGCAGCGCCTGGCTGACGAGCGTGACGAGATCGTCGAAGTCGGCCCGCTCGACAGGCGTTGCCACGCGATCCGCCAGGGCGGTCATCCGCAGACGGCGATTCTGATTCTCGGCTGCGCAGACCGAGAGGAACGTCTCGAGAGCGCCCTTGCCGGCACGGCCCTCGGTGAACTTCCGCGCGAACTCGGTGCGCTGGTCGAACCTGATCTGTCGCCCTGCTACCGTCGCCCAGTAGCGCTGCTCTTCGTCGTCGAGGAACTTCGGATCGATCCGCTGCCACTCGCGGTGGATCACCGCGTGTCGTCGCGCGACGTCGGGGGTGACGGGCACGAGCCACGGGACGGGCGAGAGCAGCCTGCGCGCCCGGCGCTGCTGGCGCCGTCGGGGCGCGGGCGTCACGCGGGCGCCCTCGCGGTAGAAATCGGCGTCGAGTAGCGAGTGGAGCGAGATGACGCGATCGTTGTGGGTGGATCCCTTCGTCACGAAGTCGACGACGACTCCCGCCTCCTTGCGCGAGTGCATGCGCATGATCCTGCCGATGCGCTGCTGGTAGACGCGCCGCGAGGCGGTCGGCGCGAGGTGGAAGCAGACGGTCGCGCGCGGCGAGTTCCATCCTTCCGCCAGAAGCTGTGCGTTGACGAGGACGTTGATCTCGCCGCGCTCGTACGCAGCGAGCGTCTCGGCCAGCTTCACGGGAGGCGTCTTGCCCGAGACCGCCTCGGCCTTGAGGCCGGCAGCGCGGAACTCCTGAGCGAGGTTGTAGGCATGCTCGACACCGGCCGCGTAGACGATGCCGGGCGTGGTGCCGAACCGCTCCCGGTAGAGGCTTGCGGCCGCCTGGTTGAGCGCCTCGTGATCGAGGGCTGCGGCGAGGGCGCGCTCCTCGAAGTCGCCGCCGACGATGGGCACCGCGTTGATCGCCGCGGCGGGGGGTACCCGCAGGCAGCGCAGTGGCGCGATCAGACCGCGGCGGGCGGCGTCTGCGAGGGGAAGGTCGTCGACCGATGCGGGGAACACATCGGAGACCTGCTTGGCGATCAGCTGCTCGGTCGCGGTCATGCCGATGTAGACGGGCTCGCTGAACGACCGGATCGCCGCGCTCGTCTTCTCGCCGAGGGCCGTGTGGGCCTCGTCGCAGATCACGAGCTGGTAGGCGTTGCGAGAGACCTCGCCGGCGTGGCGGGCGAACCAGGCGTACGTCTGGATCGTGATCGGGTCCTCGCGGAGCGGCTCCTTGCCCTGATCGATCGCGTCCGTGAAGCGGTCGGCATATCCCTCGGTCGTCAAGTCGCGCTGGAACTGCGAAACGAGCAGTCGGCGGTGGGTGAGAATCAGAATCCCGAGATGGCGCGCCGCCTCGACGAACCCTGCGGCCGCGATCGTCTTGCCGGACGCGGTCGGGTGTCGGAAGCGATAACGCCGCGCGGCGCCGGGATCGTCGCCGACGAAGCTCGGCTCATCGGCGTCGAGATCGATGACGCCCGCGTCGAAGTCGTCGTCCTCCTCCTCCGCCTCGACCTCGGGGACGTCCCCGCCGCCGCCGTTTCCGTTCTCCTCGGCATTCCGCTGGTGTGCCGCGATCAGCTCTGTCAGCATCCCGGCGAGCGCGTCGACCTGGTGTCGCCTGAGGTCGGTGCCTGCCGCCGTCTGCGGCTTCGGTGCAGCGAGCACTCGCTCGAGGCCGAGCATGAGGCCGTACTGCACGCGCCAGGCGCTCGACGGGGTGCGGGCACCTGCCTCGATCTCGGCGATGGCGTCGTCGAGTGCGCGCCGCCGTGCGGTGCCGGGGGCGAGGGCGGTAGCGGGGTCCTCGTCGGGGTGGAGGAACGGCTCGCCGTACCAGGCCTGAGCGCGGAGCGCGGCGGCCTCCAGGCCATCTGCCGGCTCCGACGACGGATGTGTCGGATTGAAGTCGGTCTCTTGCATATGCGCAGCACACGCTTGACGTGCTGCTTCCTCGAGGATCAGCACACTCACGCGTTTCGGGCGCGTCGAGCCGTGCTGTTGCGCACGAACAGTACCGGAATACGACGGTGTTCGGGGATGCTGACGGGGAACGTGCCGACGTGTGATCAGGCGTCCGCGCGAGCGGCGCTCTCGGCGAGTGGTCCACCGGTCGCACGTTGCGAGGCACCGCTCTCGTCTAGGTACCGGGTCAGGCCACCACGGAAGAACGGGAAGCCGGCTCCGAGGATCAGGCAGGCGTCGATCTCACCCGCAGACGAGACGACGCCGTCGTCGAGGAGACGGCGGGTCTCGTCGGCGAGAGCGTCGAGGAGCGCCTCGTGGAGCGCGTCGACAGTCTGGCGCTCGTTCCCTGTGATCACGATTTCCATCTCTCCGTTCGCGAAGTTTTCGAGCGTCGGTGAGAGGGCGAATCGGTCGGGGAAAGCGTCGTGCAGAGTGTGGAGCACGTGATTCGCGACCCGGGGGCCGACCATCGCGAGCAGCGCCGACGGCGGCATCGGGACCCCGATTCGGAGCGCAGCCTCGTCGGTCTCCTCGAGGGTGTTCCCGTTCTCGAGCGCGCGCATCAGAATGCTCGACTGCCGGGTGAGGAGCCGGTTGACGACGAACGCGGGCGCGTCCCGGACGAGGACGCCGCGCTTGCCGAGCTTTCTCGTCACGTCCCAGGCGGTGGCGAGCGTCACCTCGTCCGTCGCGGGCGCCCGCACGAGCTCGACGAGCGGGAGCACCGACACCGGATTGAAGAAGTGCATCCCGACGACCCGCTCCGGATGCCGGAGCCCGGCAACCATCTCGGCGACCGAGAGCGACGAGGTGTTCGTGACGAGGAGGCACTCTTCCGAGACGACGCTCTCGAGCGAGGCGAACACGGCCTGCTTCACGGCCAGCTCCTCGAATACCGCTTCGATCACGAGGCCGCAGCCGGCGAAGCCCTCGATGTCGGTTGTGCCGCTGACGAGCGAGCCGAGGAAGCGCGCCTTGCCCTCTGCGAGGCGACCGCGCGAGACCTGCTTCGCCAGATCGGTGCGGATCGCGGCGACGGCGTCGTCGACCCGGCCGGCGTCGATGTCCGTGAGCACCACGGGCACCTCGAGGCGTCGCAGGAAGAGCGTCGCGAGCTGCGTTGCCATCAGGCCCGCGCCGACGACGCCGACCCTTTCGATCCGACGCGGCTTCGCCTCGGGGATGCCGATTCCCTTCTTGATGCGTCGCTCGATGAGGTCGAACGCGTACACGGCCGCCTGGGCCTGCGGCCCCGGCAGGAGATCGGCCAGGGCATCCTCCTCCGCCGCGTAGCCGTCGGCGATCGTCCACTCAGCGGCCCCTGCGATCAGGTCGAGCGCGCGGTACGGAGCGAGCGCAACACCGTGGACGGCATCGTCGACGGCGAATCGCGCCTTCGCGCAGATCGCCTGTGCATCCGACAGGTCGATCGCGTCCCTCGCCGGCGGCGGCGTCTCGATGGCGCGCACGATCCACTCGATCGAGTCGTCGAGAAACTCGACGTCGTCGAGGAGATCGTCGACGAGGCCGAGCTCGGCCGCACGGGCCGCGCCGACGAACCGGTTCTGCGCGAGCGGGTTCGCGACGATGAGCTCGACCGCGGCGGAAGCGCCGACGAGGCGCGGTGTGAGCTGCGTGCCACCCCAGCCGGGGATGATCCCGAGAAACACCTCGGGGAACCCGACGTGTCGCACGGAGCGGGCCATGGTGCGGAAGTCGCAGTGGAGCGCGATCTCGAGGCCGCCGCCGACCGCCGCACCGTTGATCGCCGCGAGCGTCGGGAACGGGAGGTCGCGGATCGCCCCGAACGCGCTGTGTCCTGCGACGGCTGCGGCACGAGCGAGCTCGGACGTCGACATCCTCGGAAACTCGGTCAGGTCGGCGCCGGTCGCGAAGACGAACGGCTTCCCGGTGAGGACGAGGCCGCTCCACGTCCGGGTACGCAATGCGCCGAGGCACTCGCCGAGTGACCCGAGCGCGGCGCTACCGAAGACGTTGGGCTTCTTCCAGTCCTCGCCGTTGTCCATCGTCACGAGGGCGATCGGGCCGACGCGGCTCGAGACCTCCTGGAGGTGAAACAGTGTCGGTGACTCAGCCACGGCGCGTGTTCTCCCACAGAATCGCGGCGCCCATGCCGAGACCGATGCAGAGTGCGGTGAGGCCGTACTGCACGTCCGGTCGTCGCCCGAGCTCGTCGGCGAGTTGCGCCATCAACCGCACGCCGGTCGCCGCAAGAGGATGACCGCACGCGATCGCGCCACCCGATGGATTCAGTCGGGGGTCGTCCGGTGCGACGCCGACGCCGTCGCACCACGTCAGGACCTGGACGGCGAACGGCTCGTTCAGCTCGAACAGGCCGATGTCGTCGATCGTCAACCCGGCCTGCGCGAGGACGCGCTCGGTGGCGGGCACGGGCCCGATCCCCATGAGGTGCGGTTCGACGCCGGTGTAGGCGAAGCCGACGAGCCGCATTGTCGGCTCGAGCCCGAGCTCGGCTGCAGCAGCCTCCGAGGCGAGAAGGCCGGCGGTGGCGCCATCGGTCAGGCCTGCGGAGTTGCCGGCCGTGACGCGTCCTCCGGCGCGGAACGGCGTCCGCAGCCCGGCGAGGCCCTCGAGAGTGGTGTCGGGGCGCAGGAACTCGTCGCGCGCCGCGACCCGCCAGCCCTCGTCACCGAAGACGCTCATCGGCACGACCGTGCGCGCCATCACGCCGTCGTCCTGCGCCCAGGCTCGGCCGGCGCGCGCCTGGCTCTCGAGCGCGTAGCAGGTCCGCCATCTCGCGCGTCAGGTGGGGAAACGCGTCGTGGAGGTTCTCGGCCGTCTGTCCCATCACCGCCGCGCTCTCGTCGATCAGACCGCTCGCTGACGAACCGGGGGTTGAAGTCGACCTCGTCGCCCATCGCGTGATGCCCCATGTGCTCGACGCCCCCGACGAGCACGACGTCGGCGGCGCCCATCGCGATCTCACCCGCTCCCGCGGTCGTCGCGGTCAAGGCGCCTGCGCACATGCGGTCGACGGCGAACCCGGGCACCGTGTGCGGGAGCCCTGCGAGCAGAGCGACGTCGCGCCCGAGCGTCAGTCCCTGGTCACCCACCTGGGCCGTCGCGGCGAAGATCACGTCACCGATGCGCTCGGCGAGGCACCTCCGGGTTGCGGCGAAGCAGCTCCCGCACGACCTTCACCGCCATGTCGTCGGCCCGGGTCTTCCAGAAGAGGCCGGTCGGGCCTGCCCGGCCGAAAGCCGTTCGGACGCCGTCCACGAACACGACCTCATGACGTGGGGCGAGCCATTCCGGCGAGGATAGCCCGTTCGCACCTGACAGTGATGGCAAGTTGTGTGACGATGGAGGCCGGAGGCCGGCGGGCGGCGCCGGCCTCCTTTTGTTGCCCACCGTTGACCGCAAAGACAGTTCGCGAGCGTCGTAAACTCTCTGGTCACCCGAGAGTCGGAAGGAGACACCCGAATGCCGGAGACGACCTCATACACTCCCAGGAACACCGTGCTGGGTCGATGTCTCGTCGGACAACGCGGCGGCGTCGGCCGGTTTCTACTCCGGCCTCTTCGGCTGGGACGCGATCGAGATGCCCGACGGCGGTGGGTACACGATGCTTCTCCAGGACGGAAAGGCCGTCGCGGCTGCGGGCGTCAGCCAGAGTGGCGGCCCTGCGTCGTGGAGCACGTACATCGCGACGGCCGACGCCGACGCGACCGCCGCGAAGATCACGGCCGCCGGCGGCTCCGTGATCATCGACGTGATGGATATCTTCGACGCCGGCCGGATGGCGTTCGCGCTCGACCCGCAGGGCGTGCTGTTCGGGATCTGGCAGTCGGGAACACACAAGGGCGCGCAGCTCGTCAACGAGCCTTTTGCCTACACGTGGGCGGAGCTGAACACGACGGACGCCGATGCGGCGCAGTCGTTCTACTCGGCGGTCTTCGGGTGGGAGTCCGAGGCGCTCGAGGGCGGCGAGGGATTCGACTACGCCATGCAGAAGGTCGACGGGCGCGTCGTCGGCGGCATCATGGCCATGGAGGGCATGCCACCGGCCTGGGGCGTCTACTTCGCGGTCGAGGACACCGACGCGACGATCGCGAAGGCGGAGGAGCTCGGGGGCTCGACGCTGCGGCCGGCCGCCGACACGGACTTCGGTCGCCTGGCGATGCTGGCGGATCCGGACGGGGCGGTGTTCGCCGTGATCAAGCTGGCGAGCGCGACAGAGGGGTAGCGGCGACCCCGGCCGACGGGCGGAAGAGGTCAGCCCCTCTGTGGCCGGGCGACCCTACTCGTCGCCGGCGGCGAGCTCTTTCGAGCGCACCATTGCCGCCTGGATCGCGTTCAGGAGAGCGGCGCGGACGCCCGCGATCTCGAGCTCGCGGATCGCTGCGATCGTGGTGCCGCCGGGAGAGGTGACCATCTCGCGCAGCTCCACGGGATGCATCTTCAGGTCGCGCATCTGCTGCGCCGTGCCGAGCATGGTCTGGACGACGAGCTGCGTCGAGATCTCCCGCGAGAGACCGAGCAGCAGCCCCGCCTCGATCATCCCCTCGGCGAGGAGCGCGAAGTACGCAGGGCCGGAGCCCGAGACGGCCGTGACCGCGTCCATCAGCTTTTCCGGCACGCGCACGACAGCACCGAGATGGGCGAGCGCCTCTTCGGCGAGCGTGACATGCGCATCGTCGGCGTGGACGCCGGCACAGAGCCCTGCCACGCCCTCGTGCACGACCGACGGCGTGTTCGGCATCGCTCGCGTGACGGGGACGCCTGGAGCGAGGTGCCGTTCGATCGTGGCGGTCGGAATGGCCGCTGCGACGGAGAGGACCGTCTGCTCGGTAGAGATGAGGTGCCCGATCTCTCCGAGCAGGATCTCGATGTCCTGGGGCTTGACCGCGATCACGACGAGCGCCGCGCCGGCGACAGCCTCCTCGTTCGACAGCGTCGCCGTGATCCCGTGACGCTCGGCGAGCTCGGCCACGCGCTCGGAGCGCCGGCTCGACGCGGTGATGTCGGCGGGCTCACGCCAGCCCGAGGAGAGCAGGCCTCCGATGAGTGCCTCGCCGATCTTTCCGGCCCCGAGAACCGCGATTCGTCGTTCGTTGACCACGATTGCCCAAGTGTAGAGGCGGTCTACGCGGCGCGCTTCGTCCGCAGGCGCGCGCGCCGACCCACGTCCGGATCTGCTCCCGGGATCAGCCCGCGCGACCAGCCGAGCATCAGCATCTGACCGGCGAGACCCTGCCACTCGTCGTACGGCGCGAGCAGCGCCGCGGTCTCCTCGGCGGCGACCCACTCGCCGCGGAGTGAAGCGAGCAGCTTCACGAGCCCGAGGTCGCCGACCAGCCCGCGGTCGTAGCGACCCAGGCCCTCGAGGGCTATGACGCCGACAGACCACGCTCCGATCCCTCGTTCGCGGATGAGACGTTGCAAGACGACGTCGGTGTCGTAGGCGCGGAGGCGCTCGAGGTCGATCGAGCGAACGAGACGGGCGAGCGCCGCTGCGCGTGATGTTGCCAGCCCGTGGCGATGGAGATCGAGGGGGGAGAGCGTGCGCAGGAGGGCAGTCGTGGCAACGGATACGCCCAGCCGGCGCAGGATCGACCGCTCGATCGCCGCCGCCTTGCGAGCCTCGATCAGCTGTCCGCAGATCGCCCGGAGACCTGCGTGCGCGACGGTGGCGAGTCGGAGCGGGCGGTACCCCACGAGCATCCTCGCGGTCGGGCCGAGCAGGTGGTCGTCGCGGAAGCGGCGGTGGAACTCCGTCGTATCGTCTGCGAGGGCGAGCATGAACCGGGCGCTCTCGAGCCCGGCTTCGGTCGTTGCGCGGACGACGACGTCCCCGTCCGGCCGCTGCCACGCAGTCGCCGCAGAGCCATCGACCAGATCGCCGCGCCATGTCCCGCTTCGGCTCATCAGACGGAGCCGATACGGGCCGGTCGGTGTGACGAGCGCCTCGAGCATGCTCACCAGACGGTATCGGGCGAGGCGGTTGGCCGCTTCGCCCGGTACCTTCGCCCGATGAAGCTCGTCGATGCCGTTTCTCTGCGATCGCGCCGGAGAAAGCTGCGCCTCTTCATGGACGAGTTGCGGCCGACCGCCACCACCGCCGTGCTCGATGTGGGCGTCGACGAGGTCGGCTTCGGCGCAGACGGTGGCCAGTCCGGCTGTGGTACGCACAACTTCTTCGAAGAGCTCTATCCGTGGCGCGAGCAGATCACAGCACTGGGGCTCCATTACGGAACAGGATTCCGGGCGAGCTACCCGACCGTCCGGTACGTCCAGGGCGACGCCTGCGCCCTTCCGTTCGAGGATGGATCGTTCGACATCGTCTTCTCGAACGCGGTGATCGAGCATGTCGGGGATCGTGAACGGCAGCGCCTCTTCGTGAGCGAGGCCCTCCGCGTCGGGAGGCGCGTCTTCCTGACGACGCCCAACCGCTGGTTTCCGATCGAGCTGCACACGCGGCTGCCGCTCGTCCACTGGCTGCCGAGGCCCGCTTCCGACCGGGCGTACGACCTCACCGGCAAGAGCTGGGCGCGCGACAATCACCTGCTCGGAGGCGGTGACCTCCGGCGCCTGTTCCCCTGCGAGGTCAGGATCGTCAACCTCGGCCTGACGCTCGTGGCGATCACGTGAGCAGTCGTCTCCCCCGGCATCGCGCTTGCCGCGTTCGTCGTCGGGCTTGCCGTCCACAACCTCGTCATGGCCGAGTTGTGGGACATCGGGATCCGTGGAGCGTCGCTCGACGTCGTCGCCTCGTGGAAAGACCTCCTGCTCGCTGCGGCCCTGGTCGTCGCGCTGCTCGCTGCCGGCCGGTTGCCGTCGTGGCTCCCGGCCGACCTGCTCGCACTCGCGTACGCTGCATTCGTCCTTCTGTACTGGCTCCTCCCCCAGGGCTGGCTCGGTGACGGCTCGGCGACGCAGCGAGGGCAACTCTTCGCCGCACGCCACGACCTCATTCCGGTCGCCGCGTACTTCCTCGGGCGCCTCCTCGTCCTTACGCCGGTCGCGTGGCGCCGGCTCTCGCTTGCGCTCGTCGCCGTCGCCGCCGTCGTGACTCTCTGGGGACTTGCAGATGTCTACCTCGTGCCGCTGCAGTGGTGGCGCGACTCAGGGGTGCCCGGCTGGTTCGAGGAGCAGCTCGGGCTCGTCTACAGCCGCGGTCTCTCGGGACTTCCCGAGAACTGGGTGTTGAACACGGGCGACGAGCAGAACCCGATTCGCCGGCTCACCTCGACATTCCTGAGCCCCCTCGCAACGGCCTACGTCCTCGTCGTCGTGCTGCTCTACCTCGTCGCGCGGCGCAGGCCGTGGTGGGTGGCTGCCGCTGCCGGGGTCGCGTACGTCGGCCTGCTCTGGACACACACGCGGGCGGCGTTCGGCGCCCTCGCGCTCGGGCTCGTGGCCCTCGCGATCGCGCAGCGCCGCATGCTCCCGCTCGTGCTCGCCGTCGGCTCGCTCGTTGTCGGTGTCGGATTCGTGAAGGCCTTCCCCACGATCGGGCCGTCGACGAGCTATACGCAGGCGGAGCTCGAGATCCTCCGGGAGCAGGGTCGGCAGGGCCCGAGCGTCGACAACGATCCACTCGCCGGAGGAGATGCGTCGACGGCGAGCCACTGGCGCAACCTGCGGGACGGCGTGCGGGTCGTGATCCGTCAATCCCCAGGGCTTCGGTCTCGGGAACGCCGGTGTGAACGCCTCGCGTACCGGGGCCGAGGTCAAGGCGGGAGAGTCGACGTACACGGAGATCGGCGTCGAGACCGGCCTCCTCGGGCTCGCGGCGTTCGTCGCCTGGCTCGTCGCCGTGCTCGCCGGGCTATGGCGACGGTCGGCCTGGCTCAGCGCAGCCTGGATCGCGATGCTCGCGATCGGCGTGCAGACCGATGTGATCGGCGTCCACTGGATCGCTTATGTCCTGTTCGCGCTCGCAGGAGCCGCGATCGGAGGAGGCCTCCCCGACCGACGACGCGGAGCACGCGACATGAGACGGCTCGGCTGGCGCATCGGTCCCTACCGGCTGGCAGCGCTCCTGATCGGGGGTGCACTCGTGCTCGAGGTCCTCCGCGTGCGGGTGCTCGCCGGGAGCAGTGTGGCGCAGGTCGCATGCACCCTCGGCGAGGTCGTCTTTCTCGCGCTCTCGGCGACCGTGTTCATCACGGCGCGCCGGCGGCCGGGGGGCGAGCGGTCGCGCGACTCCTGAAAAGGCGTCAGAATTCGACGGTATGGGAAAGGGATACGCCGAAGGCCCCGCTGCCGAGGAGGCCGAGCGCAGGCTCGAGGAGCTCGCCGAGGGGCCACGAAGCGCGGCACCGGAAGAGCGTGCGGCGGTCTACGGATCGACGCCGCAGCAGCCGGAGCGTCACTTCCTCGGCTGGGTCGGCGAGGTCGACCCGGACGCGCTGTTCGCCTCGGGAGCGGCCTACGGGATCACGATCGTCCGGCGCGCGGCGGAGTAGCCCGGACGACCGGCTGCAGCCGTAGCCGAGATGAGACCTGACAGCAGGCCTATCCGGTAACGTCATGTTCACCAATGCGTAGCACCCGCTCGTGAGCTCGAAATCGGTCGAACACCTCGATCGCGTGATCATCCGGTTCGCCGGCGACTCCGGCGACGGAATGCAACTCACGGGTGACCGCTTCACGAGCGAGACGGCCATGATGGGCAACGATCTGGCCACGTTTCCGGATTACCCGGCCGAGATCCGTGCGCCCGCGGGATCGCTCGCCGGCGTGTCCGGATTTCAGGTCCATTTCGCCGATCACGACATCTTCACGCCGGGTGATCAGCCGAATGTCCTCGTGGCGATGAACCCGGCCGCGCTGAAAGCGAACATCACGAGACCTGCCCCAGGGCGGGATGATCATCGTCAACACCGATGCCTTCAACGAGCGCAATCTCCGGAAGGCAGGGTATGCCGAGAGCCCGCTCGCCGACGAGTCGCTGAGCGGCTTCCACCTCCACGAGGTCGCGCTGACGTCGATGACGGTCGAGGCCCTGAAGGGGATCGAGGGGATCACGTCACGCGAGGCAGAGCGGTCCAAGAACTTCTTCGCCCTCGGCCTCATGTCGTGGCTCTTCCATCGTCAGGTCGATGGGACGCTGGCGTTCATCGCGGAGAAGTTCGGCAAGAAGCCTGCGATCGCCGAAGCGAACACCCGCGCGTTCAAGGCGGGGTACAACTACGGCGAGACGTCCGAGGACTTCGCCGTCTCGTACGAGGTCGCACCTGCGCGTCTCGCCCCCGGGCGCTACCGGCAGGTCACGGGCAACACCGCGCTCAGCTACGGGCTGATCGCCGCCTCCAGGCTCTCCGGGCTGCCTCTCTTCCTCGGCGCCTACCCGATCACTCCTGCCTCGTCGATTCTCGAGGAGCTCGCGCGCTACAAGAACTTTGGGGTCACGACCTTCCAGGCGGAAGACGAGATCGCCGCCTGCGGAGCAGCCCTCGGCGCATCGTTCGGCGGCGCGCTCGGTGTGACGACCTCATCCGGACCGGGGATCGTGCTGAAGGCGGAGACCGTCGGTCTCGGCATCATGCTCGAGTTGCCGCTGCTCATCGTCGACGTCCAGCGCGCCGGCCCGTCGACCGGCATGCCGACGAAGCCGGAGCAGGCGGATCTCCTGATGGTGCTCTACGGTCGCAACGGTGAGAGCCCTGTTCCGGTCGTCGCCGCCGCGACTCCCTCCCAGTGCTTCGATGCGGCGATCGAGGCCGCACGGATCGCGCTCAAGTACCGGACGCCCGTCTACCTCCTGTCCAATGCTGCGCTGGCGAACGGCTCGGAGCCGTGGCGCATCCCGGACGTGGCCTCGTTGCCGTCGATCGCGACCCCGTTCGCCACCGCGCCGAACGACGGGGAGTCGTTCCAGCCGTATCTCCGCGACCCGGAGACACTTGCCCGCCCCTGGGCGGTTCCCGGCACGCCGGGACTCGAGCACCGGATCGGCGGGCTCGAGAAGCAGGACGTGACCGGCGCGATCTCGTACGACCCCGACAATCACGAGCGGATGGTGCGATTGCGAGCCCAGAAGGTCGCCAACATCGCCGCTGATATCCCGGAGCTCGTGGTCGACGATGTCGACGGCGATGCCCGGACGCTCGTCGTCGGGTGGGGATCGACGTACGGCCCGATCGGGGCGGCGGTGCGCCGCGTCCGTCGTGCCGGCCACAAGATCGCGAGCACGCACTTCTACCACCTGAACCCGTTCCCGCGGAACACGGGCGAGGTCCTGCGCCGCTACGACAAGATTCTCGTGCCCGAGATGAACACGGGGCAGTTGCTGCAGCTGATCCGCGCTGAATTCCTGGTCGACGCGGTCGGCTACAACCGCGTCCACGGTCTCCCGTTCCGGTCGAGCGAGCTCGCAGACGTGATCATCGCGACTGGTGGATTCGTGAGCTTCTGCGACGCAGACGACCGCGCGTGGGAGCATGATCATCTCGCACGACGGGCGGCAGGTCGTGACCCTCGCCGGTGCGGACGCGGCCAGACTGGGCGAGCGACTCGAGCGGGCGCCCGACGAGAGAGAGCGGCAGCTCTCGCTCGCGCGAGCGACGGGCAACTTCAAGCGGGGGAACGAACGATGAGTGGAGGGAACGGCGAGCTGATCCAGCTCAAGGCGAAGGACTTCAAGTCCGACCAGGAGGTGCGCTGGTGCCCTGGCTGCGGCGACTACGCGATTCTCAACGCCGTGCAGGGCCTCATGCCGGAGCTCGGGATCGCGCGCGAGCGGATGGTCTTCGTCTCGGGGATCGGATGCGCGGCGCGGTTCCCGTACTACATGGAGACGTACGGGATGCATTCGATCCACGGACGCGCACCCGCGATCGCCACAGGGCTCGCTACGGCTCGACGCGACCTCTCCGTCTGGGTGATCGGCGGCGACGGCGACATGCTCTCGATCGGCGGCAACCACCTCATCCACGCGCTACGCCGCAACGTGAACCTGACGATTCTCCTCCTGAACAACCAGATCTACGGACTCACCAAGGGCCAGTACTCGCCCACCTCGGAGCGCGGCAAGGTCACGAAGTCGACACCGATGGGGTCCGTCGACCAGCCGTTCAACCCGCTCAGCGTCGCGATCGGAGCCGAGGCCACATTCGTCGCCCGGGCGATCGACACCGACAAGAAGGAGCTGACGGCGGTGCTGCGGGCCGCTGCCGCGCACCGCGGGGCCTCCTTCGTCGAGGTCTTCCAGAACTGCAACATCTACAACGACGGCGCATTCGACTTCGTCCGCGAGGAGAAGGCGAACCGCATCTACCTGCGAGAAGGAGAGCCGATCGTCTTCGGCGACCGCGGAGTCCGCCAGGCGGCGGACGGCTCCGCAGAGGTCGTGCCGGCCTCGGAAGGCGGGTTGCTCGTCCACGATCCGTCCCACGTGGAGCCGAGTGTGGCATTCGCACTGTCGCGGCTCACGTACGAAACCGTGGGTGCGACGCCGTTCGGCGTCTTCCGCTCGGTCGAGCGACCCGTGTACGACGAGGGCGTTGCCGATCAGATACGCGTTGCGCGGGAGCAGCAGGGAGAGGGCGACCTCGAGGCGCTCCTCTCGAGCGGCGACACCTGGCAGATCTCGTAAGGGCGGGACACGCCCCGCTCGACAGCCCCTATGGGGTTGTGGTGAGCACGTCGACCGAGACGATCGACTCCGGTCGGAGCATCCGGTCACCGACGAGCGGCCACTCGCCGCGTGGCTCCTCGATCTCGGCAATCACGGTGCGGGCGAGGACGAGAGCGCTGTCGCGGTTGGGAGCCGTACCGACCTGGAGTACCTCGCCGTCGTTCATCCGGACGACGACCCGACGTAGCTCGGATGGCGTCCATTCCGCGACCCGGTCGAGCGGGGTGCTGGTTGTGGGCTCGAGAACTGCCACGGCGTCCTCCATCGATCCGGGGATTCGGAGCGCCGCACCACTCCAGTCCCTACAACCTTGTCGTTCGACGAGCCCGACCGCGTCCCCCGGAAGGGCTATTCCGAGCGCTGGACGTCGATCGAGACGATCGCACCGGGGCGGATGAAGCGCTCGTCGATCTGCGGCCACTCTCCCTTGGTGGATGCCTGCTCGATGTGCAGCACCATGTTGCGGGCGATCTGCACGGCGTTCTCGCGCCCCTCGGCCGTTCCGACGACGATGTCGTCGTCGCCGTTCACGCGCAGGATCACGCGCCGGACGTCCGGCGCGCCGAAGCGTGCGTGACGACGTCGCGGTCTCGCTGTATCGGCTCGAGGGCACCGGGAGCGCGTCGACTGTCGGGCTGCTCCCGTAGCCGGAATCACGGTTCCCGAAGATCTCCATCCACTTCCTCCTCGTCGCGGGCGTGCTCCCCCTCGATATCGGCGTGCCACAGAGGGTGCGCCTTCCCTCATTCGAGGGGCGTTACGTGCCGCCGGCTGACCGTCGCGAACGTCGTTGCAGCAAGCCCGACGCTCCCGGCGATGACGAAGGCGAGCGCGGTCCCGCCGACCTCGACGAGGAGGCCCGAGAGGAGCGAGCCGAGCGGTGCGAGGCCGACGAATGCGAACAGGTACAGCGCGACGATCCTGCCACGAAGGTGATCCGGCGATGCGAGCTGGACGAGCGTGTTCGCGTTCGCCGCAAACAGGGTGAACGAAGCGCCGATCCCGAACAGGAGGACGCCGGCCAGCCACGCCACGTGGACGGGAGCAAGCGCGAGGAGCAGGATGCTGAACCCGACGGCCCCGGCACGAAACGCCTCGAACGTCGCTCCTCGGGACGACGCGGTCGCGATCGCGCCTGCGAAGGCGCCGAGGCCGAACGCGGCCGACAGGAGCCCGAACGTCCGCGCATCGACGTGGAGCGTGTCGGAGGCGAGAAGGGGCACGAGCGTGTTGAAGTTGAAGCCGACGAGGCCGACGCAGGTGACGACGCCGAGCACGGCGCGAACCTGGCGGTCGTGCCAGGCGAACGTCAGGCCCTCGCGAGTCCCGGCGATGACCGTGGGGTCGTGATCGTGCGCGACAGGGTAGAGCTCGCTGCTGCGCATCGCGAGTAGGGCGGCGAGGACGGCGACGAAGCTGAAGGTGTTGACGACGAAACAGGCGCCGACCCCTGCGCTTGCGATGAGAACACCGGCGATCGCCGGCCCGACCACCCGCGATGCGTTGAGCAAGCCCGAGTTGAGCGCAACGGCGTTCGGAAGCTCGCGCGGGCCGACCATCTCGAACGTGAGCACCTGGCGTGCCGGTGCGTCCAGTACGAGAGTGATGCCACCGAGCATGGCGAGGCCGTACACGATCGGCAGCGTCGCGGTGCCCGTCAGCGTCACGGCCGCGAGAGCGGCGGATGTGATCATGGCCGCGACCTGCGTCCAGACGACGAGGCGTCGAGTGTCGAGGCGGTCGACGATCGACCCCGCAAAGAGACCGAACAGCGTGTACGGCGCGAAACGGCAGAACAGCAGAATCGCGATGGCGAGTGGAGAACGTGACAGCGACAGCACGAGCCACGCGAGCGCGACGTTCTGCATCCACGAACCGGCGAGCGAGACGATCTGGCCGGCGAAGAAGAGACGGTAGTTGTGGTGTCGGCGAAGGCTGCGGAACGTTCTCGTTTGCAGTGTGAGTGCGAACGCGCTCACGAGCCGTCCTCGAGGAGCGTACGGAGCGGCTCGACGGCTGCGGCGATCGCGTCGAGATCGCCCGGGTCGAGGGCGCCGAGGCGCTCCGCGAGCCAGGCCGTGCGACGCTCCCGCACCGACCGGAGCAAGCGATCGCCGTCGCGCGTGAGCTCGAGGCCGACGCGTCGGCGGTCGGTGGTCGAGCGAACGCGCGTCAACAGACCGGAGCGCTCGAGCCGGTCGATATGCCCCGAGAGCGCCGGTGGCGAGATGCCCTCCATCTCCGCGAGCGCCCGGAGCGAAAGGCCGGGGCTGCGCTTCACGAGCCAGAGGAGCGTCGCCTGCCCACCGGTGATGCCAAACTGCTCGGTCTCGTGCCGCAGCTCACGAGCCAGGCGGAGCAGGACGGGGCGAAGCTCGTTCGCGAGGGCAAGAGGCGTTTGCGTCGTCTCATTAACCATTAACTACGTGAAGTATATCAGCTAGGACCTCTGCCTCCGGCAGGCGGAGAATCACCGGGATGCGCACCGGTTCTCGCGCCGACGAGGTCTGCCGCGGGTACCGCCTGCAGCCGAAGGCTCAGGCGGCGGTGGTCGGGACGGCCTTCGGCTCGGGCTCGAGCTTGTAGCCGACCCCGTACCGTGTCTGCAGGAACGTGTTCGTCGAGGAGCGGTGGTCGATCTTCTCGCGGAGCTTGCGAACGAAGACGTCGACCGTGCGGTCGCGATGCGACGCACGCCGCCCCCAGACCCGCTGCAGCAACTCGTCTCGGGTCAGAACGCGCCCCATCTCGAGCGCGAGCGCGTAGAGCAGTCGGAACTCGGTGGGTGTCAGGTTCGCGCTCTCGCCGTCGACGTAAGCCTGCACGTTCTTCGTGTCGAGGCGGAGCTCCTCGATCACGATCTCGTCGCCGCGGCGCGGATCCTGCGCGCGCGTTCCGCGCCGGGCGGCGGCTCCGACTCGGGCGGTCAGCTCCTTCATCGAGAACGGCTTCACGAGGTAGTCGTCGGCGCCGATCTCGAGCGCGTGCACTCGGTCGTGCTCGGTGCCACGGGCCGAGACGACCACGATCGGCGTGCCGATTCCCTCGCCCCGTGCCTGTTCGATCACCTTCCAGCCGTCGAGGCCGGGGAGCATCAGGTCGAGGACGCAGACGTCGGGGCGCTCGAAGCGGAGCCGCGCGAGGCCGGTCTCGCCGTTCGCAACCGAAACCGCATCGAATCCCGCCGCCTGCAGGTGACGCGCCATGCCCTGGGCGATGACGTCGTCATCTTCGATGATCAAGACATTGGTCATACGGAGAGATGATGGACGGCCGCCGGTATCCACGGGGCCGTCATGGTGTTACGGGATGGTAACGGAGTCGTGAACAACGCCCGGTCCGCGCCGGGGCTGAAGGGGCCGAGACGCTCGATCTGTTAGAACGGGTGTCAATGGATCCAGACGCGCTCCGCGGTCGAACCCTGGTCGAGGAGAGCCGCGAGGCCGTGATCGTGCTCGACGACGCCGACGTCGTGGTTCTCGCGAGCGGGCGCGCCCGGCAGTCGATCGAAGGAATCAGCGAAGGCGAGCGTGTACCCAGGGGCCTGCTGTCGGGGGATCTCGGCGTGGTGCCGTTGATCGTCCCGTACGAGGTGCGGGGCCGGCGCGAGCGAATCGTCTACCTGAGCCAGGTCGGTGACATGGCGGCGTACGAGGAGCTACGCACCGGCTTCACGGCGGCAGTCTCGCACGAGCTGCGAACGCCTCTCGCGCGCCTCCTCTCGTTGCTCGAGATGGCGACGCTCCCCGGGGAAGACATCAATGCTCTCGTCGAGAGCGCACGGAACGAGGTCGCCTCGGCGAGCGAGTTGATCGACGAGGTGCTGTTTCTCTCCGAGCTCGAATCGGGTGGGCGGGTCGTCTCTCTCGGCCCCGTCGCCGTCCTTCCCGAGCTCGAGGCAGCCGCGGCCGAGCTCGAGGACCGCGCTTCGCGCGCCGGGGTGAGCGTCGCGGTCGTGGGAGATCCCGAGATCGAGCTCGAGATGCGGCCGCGGATGCTGCGCGTGATCGGGGAGAACCTGGCCGAGAACGCGATCCGCTACGCAGGCCCGGGCGCGTCATTCACGCTCGCGGTCGAGCGTCGGGGCGACCGTATCGTCGTTCGTGGAACCGACGACGGTGTCGGAGTCAACGAGGAGGAGCTCGCCCGCCTGTTCGAGCGGTTCTACCGCGCCGACCACGCGCGTGCATCCCGCGGCACCGGCCTCGGCCTCTCGATTGTCAAGCACATCGTCGGCCAGTCTGGCGGCGTCGTCGAGGCATCGGGGGGGAAGGGAGCGGGACTCGAGATTCGGTGCGTGTTCCCGTCCCGGCAGGAGTAGACCGCACGGCTCAGCGTCCGTTCACCATTTCCTCACCACTCGTTCACCGATCTTGACCCCACGAGGACCGCCGCTCGGGAGAGACTTCCGGCGGTCATGGGGGTGATGACATCACGCATTCGCGCGCAGACGATTCGAACGTGTCGTGACCGGTCGCCCGGCGAGAGGAGTCGGACGCGATGACGACGGTCGACGTCTCGGGTCGCGCCGACCTCACAGGAGCCGGTAACAAGCGATCGAGGTGGGGTGACTGGACGCTGATCGGACTCAGCGGCGGCGCCACGCTCGTGATGGTGCTCACCTTCGGGCTGATCGTCTGGGAGGTCGTCGACCAGTCGCGGCCGGCGGTCGACCGGTTCGGGTTCGGCTTCCTCACCGGTGAGACCTGGAACGCCGTCAACGACGAGTACGGCGCGCGCGACTTCATCTTCGGAACGGCGATCACCTCGCTCTTCGCACTGCTCATCGCGACTCCCATCGCGATCGCTATCGGCCTGTTCCTCTCCGATCTCTCGCCCAAGGTCCTGCGCAGCCCCGTCGGTGCGATGGTCGAGACGCTGGCTGGAGTACCGAGCGTCCTGATCGGGCTGTGGGGCATCATCGTTCTCGGCCCGGTCGTGCGGGACGAGATTGCCCCGGCGCTCGCTACCGTCCTCGGCTGGACGCCGTTCTTCTCGGAGCCTGCATTCGGCTACACCGGGGCGAGCCTCATGTCCGCCGTGATCGTGCTCGTGATCATGGTCGTGCCCATCGTCTCGAGTGTCGCCCGCGAGCTCTTCACGCGCGTCCCGCGCGATATCCAGGACGGGTCGCTCGCGCTCGGTGCGACACGGTGGGAGACGATTCAGAAGGTCGTGATCCCGTACGTCGGGCCGGGCCTGCTCGCGGCCGCCGTGCTCGGGCTCGGACGCGCGATCGGTGAGGCGATCGCGGTCACGCAGGTGATCGGCGTGACCACGCACGGCACCGACCTGAACTTCCTCAACACGGGCGACACGCTCGCGAGCCGCATCGCCGGCCAGTTCCAAGGAGCCGCGTCGAATCTCCAGATCGCTGCGCTCTTCTACCTCGCACTGCTCCTCCTCGTCCTCTCGCTCGCCTTCAACCTCATCGCTCTCGCGATCATCCGTCACGTCGAACGGGCGCGGCGGTGAGCACCGGGGCCACTGCGAGCGACCTCGGGACGCGCCTCCGCGGCGTCGACCGACGCACGCGCCGTCGTCGTCTCGTCAACGTCCTGATGGTCGGCGTCTGCAGCCTCGCAGCGCTCCTCGCCGTGGCGATCCTCGCGATCATCGTCTTCACGGTCGTCGCGAACGGGTTCCGGGCTCTCTCGCTCGACTTCTTCACGCAGCCGACGCCGCAGCTCGGCGTGGGGCAGAGCGAAGGGGCGGGAGTCGCGAATGCGATCGTCGGCTCGTTGGTCATCGTCGCGGTCGCGACCGCGGTTGCCCTCCCGATCGGCGTCCTCGTCGCGATCTTCACGAACGAGTTCGCAAACATCAGGGTGAGCCAGTTCGTGCGCCTGATGCTCGACGTCCTGAACGGTGTCCCGTCGGTCGTGATCGGCATCTTCGTCTTCGGGATCCTCGTCGTCGGCCATGGCCAGGCGGCCTGGATTGCCGGCTTGGCGCTCGCGATCATCCAGGTGCCGCTGATCGCGCGCTCCACGCAGGAGGTGCTCGGCCTCGTGCCCCAGTCGCTCCGTGACGCGAGCGCAGCGCTCGGCGCACGGCGCTGGAAGACCGTCGTCAAGGTCGTTGTTCCGTCGTCGCTCGGCGGGATCGTGACGGGCACGCTGCTCGCGATCGCGCGTGTCGCCGGGGAGACGGCACCGATCATCTTTCTCTCGTCACTTGCGGCCAACGCCGTCAGCTGGAGCCCGTCGGAGGCTCTCTTCACGCTCCCGTTCGCGATCTTCATCTATTCGGAGTCACCGGATCCCTACGATCACGAGCTCGCCTGGGCAGCGGCGCTGCTGCTGATGCTCTTCGTCCTCGTGCTCAGCTTCCTCGGGCGCGTGTTCCTGGCCCGCAACCGGCGCAAGCTCGAGGGCGGCGGTCCCGGGAGCGGCAGCATCGTTCTCGGTCGCTACATGGGCCGCATGATCGAGCCCATGCGCGGACGGCCTCGCGACGACACGGATGCGGTCTGATGGCGCCGACCTCTTGCTCGGTGTTCACCAACACGACACCGGATCGAAGCATCCATCGGGGCGTGGCCGCGTCTCAATGCCCGATGTCACGAGAACTGGCTCGTGACGGCAATCACCCACCAAAAGGAGAGTTCGACGTGAAGCAGACTCGGAAACTGACACTCGGTGCGGCACTCGCGCTCGTGGCGCTCATCGTCGCAGCGGCGCTCAGCGTCTCGGCCGGAGCGGCGACGACCAAGAGCTCCTCTGACGAGAAGGTCGTCGGGGCGGGCTCGTCGTTCGCGGCCCCGTTGATCACGGCGTGGTACCAGTACTACAACGGGAAGGCCGGCGTCAACGTGAGCTACAACTCGGTCGGATCCGGTGCCGGCATCGCGTCGATCACCGCCCGTACCGTCGACTTCGGGGCGACCGACGCACCGCTCACCCCGGATCAGTTCTCGAACTGCAAGGGGTGCGTCCAGATCCCGGTCCTGCTCGGGACGACGGCCGTTCTCTACAACCTGCCGGGCGTTCCGCAGCAGGTCAAGCTGACGGGCCAGATCATCTCCGACATCTATCTCGGCAAGATCACCCAGTGGGACGACGCGGCGATCAAGGCGCTGAACAGCGGCGTCAATCTCCCGAGCCTGAAGATCACGCCGGCCTACCGGTCCGACGGGTCGGGGACGAGCTACAACTTCACCGACTACCTCTCCAAGGTGAGCTCCGAGTTCAAGTCGAAGGTCGGCAAGTCGACGCAGCCGCCCTTCCCGCTCGGTGTCGGGGCCCGGGGTAGCTCGGGAGTCTCGGGCGTCGTCAAGAGCACCCCCGGTGCGATCGGCTATGCCGATGTGGCGTATGCGCTCAGCAACAAGCTTCGGTTTGCCAAGGTGAGGAACAGCTACGGCCTCTTTGCGACGCCCGGCATTCGTGGGGCCATCGCCGCGGCCAAGTCGATCAAGTCGATCCCGGCCGACAACGCGATCTCGATCGTCGACCCGCCGAAGCAGACGGGCAAGGCCGCGATCAAGGCGACCAAGGCCGCGTACCCGATCAGCACGTTCACGTGGGTGATCGTCCCGCTGGAGTCGAAGCAGGCGGCGGCAGTCAAGAAGTTCCTGCTCTACACGATCAGCAAGCCCGGACAGGCGCAGGGCGTGAAGCTTCTCTACGCGCCGATGCCGGACGCCGTCCGCGTCGCGGCGGCAAAGACCATCGCAAAGGTGAAGCAGGGGTAGCACGGCCCGCCTGTGACCGGGTCCTCGGCCGGGGCATGATGTTGCCCTGGCCGAGGGCGTCGATCGTCACGGCGTCCGACCGTCAGCCGCCAACCAACTAGGGTTAGATGGAGGAAGGTGACAGGTAGTTCAATGGGAGAAGTGACGATGGATCCGGAGCAGCCCCGCACGGACTCGACAGTCCACCTTGCCGCGACGCCCTCGAGGAGCACGTCGACCGTGGACCGCGCTGCCGTTTTCACGGTCGCGTCCGTCGACGTCTCCTACAGCGGCAAGCTCGCGCTCCAGGGTGTCGACATGGCGATCTACGAGAACCAGGTCACCGCATTCATCGGTCCCTCCGGGTGTGGCAAGAGCACCTACATCCGGTGCTTCAACCGGATGAACGATCTGATCCCCGGTGCAGTCGTCGAGGGCGAGATCCTGTACCACGGCCAGGATCTGTACGAGAAGGGCGTCGACCCCGTCCAGGTTCGGCGGCTGATCGGGATGGTCTTCCAGAAACCGAATCCGTTCGTGAAGTCGATCTACGAGAACGTCGCCTACGGCCCGCGCGTGCTCGGGATGAAGAAGGACATGGACGAAAGGGTCGAGCGATCGTTGCGCCAGGCGGCCCTCTGGGACGAGGTCAAGGACCGGCTCAAAGCGAGTGGGCTCTCGCTCTCGGGTGGGCAGCAGCAGCGCCTCTGCATCGCGCGGGCGCTCGCGGTCGAGCCGGACGTATTGCTCATGGACGAGCCGTGCTCCGCCCTCGACCCGATCGCGACGACGCGGATCGAGGACCTGATGCACGAGTTGAAGAACGACTACACGATCGTGATCGTGACGCACAACATGCAGCAGGCTGCGCGGGTCGCCGATATGACCGCGTTCTTCCACGTCGAAGTGCGTGACGACGGAGGCCGTCATGGCATTCTCGTCGAGCACGGCGAGACGACCAAGATCTTCACCAATCCCTCCGACAAGCGGACCGAGGACTACGTCACGGGTCGGTTCGGCTGATGGCCCGGATCGAGTTCGAGCAGAACTTGCACTCCCTCGAGGCGAACCTCCAGGAGATGGGTGCCGTGGCCCTGCGGTCGATCCGGGGGACGGTCAACGCGCTTCAGAGCCAGGACGTCGAGCTCTGCGACGAGGTGATCGCCTTCGACGACGAGATCGACGGCCGCTATCACGCGATCGAGCGGTCGATCGAGACGATTCTCGCCCAGCAGGCGCCCGTCGCGACCGACCTCCGGCTCGTGCTGGCCGTGCTCCACTCCTCGATCCATCTCGAGCGGATCGGCGACCAGAGCGTCACGATCGCCAAGCTGACGAAGCTCGCCAGCGAGTTCGAGGCGGGCGCCGACCTCGTCGAGGGCCTCGTCGACATGGGCGACCGCAGCGAGGAGATGGTGCGCGTGGCGCTCGAAGCGTTCGCGAGAAGAGACGTCGAATCCGCCCGGGCTCTCGTGGAGCTCGACGAGCTCATCGATCGGACGAACCGTCGCGTCGTCGATGACGTCCTCGCTCTCGTGGCCGAGCCGGGCTCGCAGGAGTGGGGCATGCGGATGGTCGTGGTCGCCCGCTGCATCGAGCGCATCGGCGACAACGCGGTCGACATCGGCGAGCAGGTGGCGTTCCTCGTCACCGGCGAGTTCCAGCAGTTCACCGACGCCTCGCACTGAGCTCCGGGGTCGGCCTCCGACGGGTGGCGCACGCTGAGCCGCAATCCCTCGACGTCCGAGCGCGACCGGCGCTCTCTTTGCGGCCAACTACGCATCTACGCCGCTCGACGGGTGGTTACGGTGGCCTCACTATGAGGCGTCCCACGCCAGTCGGCTGCTGTGCGGCCAGACGTGCTCGATGAGCGACCGGAGCCGGTCTTCTTCCGCCCCCGACGAGGCCGCCGTGCTTTCGCGCCTTTCTCGCCTCGACCGCTTCCTGCCGCTCTGGATAGCGGTTGCGATGCTCTGCGGGCTCCTGCTCGGAGCGCTCGTCCCGAGCCTGAACGATCACCTCGAGCGACTCCAGATTGGCACGGTGTCGCTTCCGATCGCGCTCGGGCTGCTCGTGATGATGTACCCGGTGCTCGCGAAGGTCCGCTACGAGGACATCGGCCGGATGAGCGACGACGGTGTCGGCAACTGGCGCTTCTTCGGTTCCTCGCTTCTCCTCTCCTGGGTCGTGGGGCCGCTGCTCATGTTCGCGCTCGCCTGGTTGTTCCTCGCCGACCAGCCGGAGTACCGCACGGGTGTGATCATCGTCGGGCTGGCGCGGTGTATTGCGATGGTGCTGGTCTGGAACGACATTGCCCTCGGCGACCGCGAGCGCGCCGCCGTTCTGGTCGTCTTCAACGCGATCTTCCAGGTGGCCGCCTACGCACTGCTCGGCTACTTCTACCTCACGACGCTGCCGGGCTGGCTCGGCCTCGACACGCAAGGCCTCGAGGTCGGGATCTGGGAGGTCGGCCGTACCGTGCTGATCTTTCTCGGCATCCCGCTCGCCGCCGGCTTCCTGACACGCATGATCGGGATCCGACGGCGGGGGCGCGAGTGGTACGAACAGAGCTTCGTACCGCGGATAGCACCGTTCACCCTCTACGGTCTCCTCTTCACGATCGTGCTCCTGTTCGCGATCCAGGGTGACGAGATCACCTCGTCACCGCTCGACGTGGTGCGCATCGCAGCGCCGCTGCTCGTCTACTTCGCGGTCATGTGGGTTGCAGGCTTCGGGGCGGGGCGCGTGCTCGGGTTCCCCTACCCGCAGACTGCGGCGCTCTCGTTCACGGTCGCATCGAACGACTTCGAGCTCGCGATCGCGGTCGCGGTCGGTGTCTTCGGCGCGACCTCGGGCCAGGCGCTCGCCGGGGTGGTCGGCCCGTTGATCGAAGTGCCGGTTCTCGTCTCCCTCGTCTATGTCGCGCTCTGGCTGCGGCGCCGGCTGAGGTGGCCCCAGCCGGCGCTCCGCTAGGCAGGCTCGAGGGGCTGCCGGTGTTGCCGCCGGCGACTTTCACGAGCGCGCGCATTTCGGTGGCTGGAAGACACTCCTTCCCTGCGAGAAGGATCCAGCGGGGTCGTCGCCTACCTTCGGGTCACCGCGTCCTGCCTATCTGACGCAGGCCGGTGGTAACGATCCGGTGTCGGGGCTTGCTTTTCGTGGGCCGGCATGCGCAGATACCGGGCATGAGACGGGCAATCGTTGCGTGGGAGCGCACGCCGACCAACGTCGCCCTCGCACGTGCGGGCGACTGGCTCCTCCTGGACCCGGTACGCGCGCTGAAGGTGCTGCGCCCCGGGGACGTTGCGCTCGCACGACTCGACATCCGCCGGACGCTCGACGGGATCGAGGTAGGCATGGAGGCACTCGGTGAGCTGTCGGCAAGGGGCGTCATGCTCCTGAACGGCCCATCGGTGCTGCTCTCCACGCACGACAAGCTCCTCACTGCGCGCCTGCTCGAAGGGGCGGGCATCGCCCACCCCGCGACGCATCTCGTCACGCCGAAGCATGCGGAGCGCGTGTGGACAGGTCCCGTCGTCGTCAAGCCGCGGTTCGGGAGCTGGGGACTTCACGTCGTGCGCTGCGACAACCCGAGCGAGCTCCGCGACCATCTCCGCTCGATCGCCGCCTACCGCTGGTTCCGATCCTGCGGCGCGATCGTGCAAGGCCTCGTGCCTCCCAGCACGTTCGACCTCCGCCTGGTCGTCGCCCGGCGGCGCGTCGTCGGTGCCGTCGTTCGGGTCGCGGCCGACGGCGAATGGCGTACGAACGTCGCACTCGGTGCGCGGCGCGTACCGGTCACCCCTCCGCCCGAGGCCGTCCGGCTTGCGATAGGCGCGGCGGCGGCGGTGCACGGCAGCCTCGTCGGCGTGGATCTCCTCCCTCGTCCCGAGGGCGGCTGGATCGTGCTCGAGGTCAACGGCGCCGTCGAGTTCAGCGACGACTATTCCTTCGGCGGCGACGTCTTCGAACGTGCCGTCGCGGCGCTTGCCGAAGGGCGCGGCGAGGAGTCGCGAGTCCGGAGCGTCGTCGCCTGACGCATGCAGGCGAGGCGCGGCCGCCGGCCGCTACCCGGCGGGCTCACCGAGCGGTCGCGTCGAGGCGGTCTCGGCCCCGCGAGGAAGCAGCAGCGAGAGCGACCCGGCGGCGAGGAGGAACAGGACGCTCGCGACGAGGCAGGCCGTCAGCCCTTGCCACTGGTAGAGCAGACCGGAGAGCACGGTGCCGAGCAGTCGCCCGCCCGCGTTCGCCATGTAGTAGAAGCCGACGTTCATCGCGACCCTGTCTCCCTCGGCGTAGTGGAGGATCAGGAACGAGTGCACGGCCGAGTTGAGGGCGAAGATGACGCCCCAGACGAGCAGGCCGGCAACGATCACGAGCGAGGGGTCGACGTCCGACTGCAGGGCAACCGCGATCCCCACGGTGAGCGCGGCGAGGATGAACGCGAGCCACGTCGCGGTGAGGCCGGTCGGCTCGCCGTGACCGCGCCGGTGTAGCAGCGAGGGCGCCGAGGCCTGCACGATCCCGTAGAAGATGATCCACCCGCCGAGAAAGGCACCCGCCTGCCAGAAGCTCCAGCCCTCCTGCGTGCGCAGGAAGACCGGGAGGCCGACGACGAACCAGACGTCGCGGGCGGCGAAGAGCACGAGGCGGGCGGCGGCGAGGACGTTGACGGCGCGGGTGTTCGAGAACATGTGCGCGAACTTCGCCTTCGCGCTGCCCCGCCCGAGGGAGCCGCGCATCAGCGTCAGGACTCCGAGCAGCCCGGCTCCCACGAGCACCATCAGCACGAGGATCGCGCTCTGGAAGCCGATCGCCGTCAGCAGAAGGCCGCCGAGGAAGAAACCGACGCCCTTGAGGGCGTTCTTCGAGCCGGTGAGGATCGCAACCCAGCGGAACAGCGTGTCCGACTCGCCCTCGGGGACGACCAGCTTGACGGCGCTCTTGGAGCTCATCTTCGTCAGGTCCTTGGCGATCCCCGAGAGCGCCTGGGCGACCATCACGTACGCCACCACGAGCCACGCCTGGGGGGCGAAGGCGAGCATCGAGAGGGCAACGAGCTGGACCGAGAGCCCGCCGATCAGCGTCGTCTTGAGGCCGAAGCGCGCGGCGACGAAGCCGCCGACGAGGTTCGTGACGATCCCGAAGATCTCGTAGAAGAGAAACAGCGAGGCGACTTGGAACGGCGTGTAGCCGAGGTCGTAGAAGTAGTAGAGGACGAGGACGCGGAGCGCGCCGTCGGTGATCGTGTCGGCCCAGTAGGCGCCCGTGACGACCGCGTAGTTGCGGAGATCGCCGCGGCGGGCTGTGGAATCTGCGGCTGCCACGTCCGTCGGCCCGCGGCCTCAGCGGCTCTCGAGGCTCCGGGCCACGATTCCGGCCAGGTCGACGAGCCGATTCGCGTACCCCCACTCGTTGTCGTACCAGGCGTAGACCTTCGCCTGTGTCCCCGCCACGACCATGGTCGAGAGGGCGTCGACGATCGCCGAGCGAGGGTCGTTCACGTAGTCGACGCTGACGAGCGGCCGCTCCTCGTAGCCGAGGATGCCGGCGAGCGGGCCGTCGGCCGCCGTGCAGAGGAGGCCGTTGACCTCGTCGACCGTCGTTGGGCGGGCGAGCTCGAACACGCAGTCGGTCAGTGAGGCATTCAGCAGCGGGACACGAACTGCATGGCCGTCGAGCCGGCCCTCGAGCTCCGGAAAGATGAGCCCGATTGCAGTCGCCGAGCCGGTCGTGGTCGGGATCAGCGACATGCCTGCCGCGCGCGCGCGGCGAAGGTCCTTGTGGGGCGCGTCCACGATCGTCTGTGTGTTCGTGAGATCGTGCAGCGTCGTGATCGAGCCGTGGCTGATCCCGATCCCCTCGTGCAGCACCTTGACAACGGGGGCGAGGCAGTTCGTCGTGCATGAGGCGGCGGTCACGATCGAGTGCGTTGCGGGGTCGTAGAGGCCGTCGTTGACACCGACGACGACGTTGAGCGCCGAGCCGTCCTTGACGGGAGCCGCCACCACGACCGTCCGAACGCCGCGCTCCAGGTACGGCGCGAGCGTCGACCTCGAGCGGAACCTGCCCGTGCACTCGAGGACGATGTCGACGCCGAGCGCATCCCAGTCGACACCTGCCGGCTCCGGCGCGTCCGACCAGGTGAGCCGGTGGCCGTCGACGACCAGTGCCTCGTCGCCGTTGCCGATCGGCCGCTGCCAGCGCCCGTGGATCGAGTCGAACTCCAGCAGGTGGGCCCCCGTCGCCGGGCCTCCCACGACCTCGTTGACGTGGACGAACTCGAGATCCCCGCGTCCCCAGCCGGCGCGCAGTGCGAGTCGCCCCATCCGGCCGAAGCCGTTGATGCCGACGCGCACCGTCCCCGTCACGCAGCCGCCTCCACACCCGACCCGGAGATCAATGTCGCCAGGTGGTCGAGTGCGCTCTGGCGCACGGAGTAGTAGACGAACGTCCGCTCCTGGCGCCGGTCGACGAGCCCGGCGAGCCACAGCACGCGCAGGTGGTGACTGACACTCGGTTGTGTCAGCCCGAGAGGGGTCGTGAGGTCGCAGACGCAGACGCCGTCGGGGGCTGCGGAGGCGAGCCGGTGCAGGATCTTGATCCGCATCGGCTCGGCGATCGCCTTCAGCAGTCGGGCGAGGCTCTCGGCCTGCTCGTCACTGAGCACCGGTGCGACGAGCGGGGTCGTGCACTGCTCGACGAGGTTCAAGCCGACCCGCATGGGTAAAACATAGACGTACGTCGATATTGACGCAAGTCGATATCCGTCGGGAGGTGCTTTCGGCCTCACCCGCGTGACGCGCGGGTGAAGCCGAAGCGCAACTTCCCTAGCAGCAGCCCGCCCGCGTAGCCGGCTGGATCACCGGCAGGCCCAGCTTCTCGGGCTCGTGCGTCTTGACGGCCCGGACGATCGCCCCGTGCATCCCGCTTGCGACCTCGTGCGTGAACTCGACCGAGACCTGTTCGAACCCCGCCCCCTCCAGCCCGGCCTCGTACTCACCCTTCGAGAGCGCGCCCGCGATGCAGCCGACGAAGCTGCCTCGCTCGGAGCGCTGCTCGGGCGAGAGGTGGTCTTCGGCGACGATGTCGCTGATACCGATCCGGCCGCCGGGCCGCAGCACGCGCCCGATCTCGGCCAGCACGGACGGCTTGTCGACGGAGAGGTTGATGACGCAATTCGAGATCACGACGTCGACCGAGCCGGCCGGCAGGGGGATCTGCTCGATCACGCCTTTGAGGAGGTGGACGTTCGTCAGGCCGGACTCGACGACGTTGCTCTGGGCGAGCGCAAGCATCTCGTCGGTCATGTCGAGCCCGAAGGCGGTTCCCGTCGGGCCGACTCGCCGGGCTGAGAGGATGACGTCGATGCCCCCGCCGGATCCGAGGTCGAGCACCGTTTCGCCCTCGCGCAGTTCCGCGACGGCGGTCGGGTTGCCACAGCCGAGCGAGGCCAGGGCCGCGGTCTCGGGGATCTCGTCGCGCTGGCCGGCGTCGTAGAGTGCCCCGCCGAAGAGCTCCTTCTCGCTTTCGTCCACTGCGGCACAGCAGGAGCCGCTGCCGCAGCCGCCCTCGCCCGTGCCTTCCACGACCGCAGTGGCCGACTCGGCGTACCTCCGGCGCACCTTCTCGCGCAACTCGTCGGCAGTCGTTGACATCAGCAACACGCTCCTTTCAAATCGGCGACCAGCGCGAGCTTCTCGATGCCGTCGCGCCTCAACGAGAAATAGGCCCACTTGCCGCGCTGCTCGCGCTCGAGCAGCCCGGCCTCGGTGAGCTTCTTGAGATGATGCGAGATGGTCGGCTGGGCCAGGTCGAGCACGTCGTTGAAGTCGCAGGCGCACACCGGGCCTCCGGTGGTCGCGATCAGGTTCACGATTCGCACCCGGGTGGGATCGCCGAGCACCTTGAAGAGCTCGGCTGTCGCGTGTGCCTCGTCCTCGGTCAGCGCCGACGCCGACAGCGCCGCACAGCACGCGACGGCGTCGAGTGTGGCGCTCACTGACGTTCCTGGTTGCATGTGGCTCTCTTTCGCATCGACATTTATCAATATGTCAACATCCATCGATGCGTGTCAAGGACGTCACGAACGCCCGCCCCGGCGCGCTCGTCAGATCGGCGCGCTCTCGAGTGCCTCTGCAGGCAGCA
>CAVWPE010000001.1:0-332927 GCA_963756835.1 uncultured Thermoleophilia bacterium | reverse complement strand
CGTACGGCGGCGACTTCCGCAATCGGGTGCGGCTGCTGCTCGAGGTCGTGGAGGGCGTTCGGAGCATCTGGCCGGAGGAGCTGCCCCTGTGGGTGCGGATCTCGGCGACCGACTGGGCCGAGGGCGGCTGGGACATCGACGAGAGCGTCGAGCTCGCGCGGCTGCTCGGGCCCCTCGGCGTCGACCTGATCGACGTCTCGTCGGGCGGTGCCGTACGCCACCAGCAGGTCATCGCAGGGCCGGGCTACCAGGTCCCCTTCGCCGAGCGGATCCGGCGCGAGGCGGGCATCGCGACCGGCGCGGTCGGGCTCATCACCGAGCCGGAGCAGGCCGAGGAGATCATCGGCTCGGGGAAAGCAGACGTCGTCCTCCTCGCGCGCGAGATGCTGCGCGACCCGTACTTCCCCCGCCGCGCCGCCCGCGCGTTCGAGCTCGAGCCAGCGACGCCGGATCAGTACCTGCGCGCCTGGTAGCCCGGGCGACCTCCTGGGTTGCCGCCACTGAGGTCAGGGCACCTGCAAGAATCGGATAGATGGATGCGACGATGGATGTCGAGAGCTATCTGGCTGCGCTCCCCGACCGCCAGCGAGAGGCGCTCGAGGCGCTCCGGGCCACGATCCGAGCTGCTGCTCCCGATGCCACCGAGGCGATCAGCTATCAGATGCCCGCTTTCAAGCAGGACGGTCGGCCGGTCGTCTCGTACGCCGCGTTCAAGGATCACTGCAGCCTGTTCCCCATGAGCACGGCCGTCCTCGACGGTCTCGGCGAGGAGCTCGAGCCGTTTCGCAGCGGGAAGGGAACGCTCCGCTTCCAGCCGGACGCTCCCCTGCCGGCGGGCCTCGTGACGCGGATCGTCGAGACGCGACTCGTGGAGCTCGCGGCCCGCACTCGCCGCTGAGCGACGGCAGCCGTCAGGCCTCGGCGTTCAGGAGCCGCGCCGGGTCGAGGACGTCGAGGAACGGGGCGTCACCGCCGCAGACGGCCTCGGCGACGAGCTCGCCGCACGCGAAGCCGAGCACATTCCCGTGGCCGGAGTAGCCGCCGGCGACCCACACGTCGTCGAGGCCCGGCACGCGACCGACGACCGGGAGGAAGTCCATGACGAGGCCGAAGATGCCCGCCCACGCGTAGTCGACGCGCAGCTCCCTGCCGACGAGGCCGTTCACGAACGCCTGGAGCGCACGCTGGACCGGCTCGGTCAGCGCCTCGTCGGCGGTGAACTCGGTGTCGAAGGACACGTCCCGGAAGCCCCCGGCCACGATCCTGCCCGCCTCGTCCTGGTGCCAGTAGTCGTACCCGTGACGGCCGTAGTGGGGGACGTCGAAGAAGCGCTCCGGGATCGGCTCGGTCGCGATCACCTGGCCGCGGGTGGGAATGACGAGCCCCTCGATCTGGCCGAGGAGCCCGCTCGGGTAGCCGTCGACGCAGACGACGACCGTGGCGCCGCCCGCCTCGTCGAGCGACGACAGTCGCGTGTGCTCGCGGATCTCGACTCCCACAGCGGAGGCGAGGGCCGCCAGGCGCCGCACCCAGCGGGCGGGCTGGAGCACGCCGTCGGGCACATGGCGGAGCGCGGCGACGAAGCGCTCCGGGTCGTGGAGCTCCGGTGCGTCGAGCCACTCCGCGGCAAAGCCGGCGGCAACCAGCGACTCGTACTCCGCTCGGAGCTCGTCGCGCTCCTCTGGGTCGAACGCGATCCGGAGCGAGCCGACGCGCCGGAAGGCATCCCCTGCAAGGCTCTCGATCGTGTCGATCGCGCGCTCGGTCCACGCCATCAGGTCCCGCGCTGTCTCCTCACCGACGGAGGCGGCGGTGACGTCGAACGGCGCCGCCATGCCGCGCAGCGCAAAGCCACCGTTCCGGCCGCTCGCGCCGCCCGCAACCTCCCGCGCGTCGACGACGCGCACCTTCCTGCCGGCCTGCGCCAGCCGGAGCGCTGCCGCACAGCCGGTCACGCCGGCGCCGACGACGACGACGTCGGGATCCTCGACGGTGACCTGCGCCCGCGGTGGGGACGCTTCGCTGAGCCAGTAGGAAGAGGTCACGGCGGAGATCCTACGCGGCCGAGCGCCCCCGGGTCAGCGATCCGGGCGGCTGCTCTTGCGTGCGGGGCCTGCGGTGCGGTCGACGCCGAGCGCGCGGTCGAGGAAGGCGACGACGCGACGCTCGTAGGCGACCGGGCGCGCATCGATGCCGCCGACGTGGGTCGCCTCGGGAATCTCCCAGAGCTCCGCCGTCCCCCCGGCGCCGGCGGCGTACGTTCGGCTCAGCTCCTCGCCACCCCCTCCGTGCCCGGCGAGGACGAGCAGAACCGGCCGGGGCGCGATACGCGGGACGAGATCCTGCAGCCCTGCCGGCGGCAGCTCGCCGCTGAGTGCGAGCACGGCCGCGGTCTCGACGGCCTGCAGCGGAAGCACGAGGGCGGCGGCGGCGCCTCGTGACACCGACTCGCGGATCGAGCGCTCGCCGGCACCGTCCGAGACGACTCCCCGGAGACCGGCGTTCCCCGCCGCGGCCTCGAGCAGGGCCTCGCCGCCCACGGAGAGACCGAGGCCGCCGACTGCCGCCCGGCGCACCTCGGGGCGCGATGCGAGGTACGCAACCGCCGCGTCGACGTCCGGCGTGGCGCCCCAGCCGAACGCGTTGGGATTCCCGTCGCTCCCGCCGTACCCGCGCATGTCGACGGCGAGGACGCCGTAGCCGTGCCGGACGAGCAACCGCGCGTGCGCAGCGGTCCCGGCTCTGTCGGGGAAGAGCGCGACCGCGGCGCCGTTCCGCGACGGCACGTACGAGGCGCGAAGGGACAACCCGTCCGCTGTCTCGAGCGTCACATCGCGCGCCGGGCGACCGAGCGCGACCTGCTCCACGACGCCACGCGGGCGATGTGTCGCGACGATCGCGATCGAGACCGGCACGACGAGCCACGCGACGACGAGCACGGCGATCAGCGCATGACCGGCGCGGCGAAGCCTCCAGTGCCCGTCGTGACGCCGCGTGCGCCAGAGCACCCTCGCCGCGAGGCCGACGAGCAGCGCACCGGCGACTGCGAGGGCGAGCCCTGTCAGGTCGTCCCCGCGAAGGCGGCCGTCCGCTGCGTTCGTCGCCGCGATCCCGGTAGCGACGAGCGACCAGGAACCGAGGGCGCCGGCGGTTGCCGCGAGGAGCCCGGCGCGCCCGCGCCACACGACGACGAGCGCGATTCCCAGCGTGAGCGCGGCAGCCGCTGCAGGTACGACGCGATGCGGCCACGAGACGCCGGGCTCCGGCGCGAGGAGGGTATCCACCACCACGTGCAGGAGCATCAGCCCGACGGCCGCGGTCGCAAGCAGCCGCTCTCGTCGCAGCGATCGTGTCACGGCTACAGCGTGGCGCGCCCACCGGCATCGGGCATCGGCAGGAACCCGTCGCTGCGGCTGAGCAGGCCGTGCGGGCGCTGCGGTCTACTACCGACGGTGCGGCGGGAGCTCTCTAGCCGTCGCGCACGTACGTGAAGGACGCGGCGGTCGGCGAGCTGCCGCGCGGCACACGTAACGCCGACGACACCGCCGCCGAGCGGGACGTCACGATCGGCCGTTGTGTCGGCGGCGGAGCTCCTCCTCGACCCGCTCGGGGTCGAGACCGCGTGCGGCGAGGAGGACATAGCTGTGGAACCAGAGATCGGCGAGCTCCTCGACGAGGCGCTCGTCCGTCTCCCCGACGGCTGCGAGCGCGACCTCGACGCCCTCCTCCCCGACCTTCTGCGCGGCCGCCGCGACACCCTTGTCGAGCAACGAGACGACGTATGACCCTTCGGGGCGCTCGGCGGCCCGCTCGGCGACGACGCGCCACAGCCACGGCGCGAAGCACGACTCGGCGCCCGTGTGGCAGGCCGGCCCGGCAGGGTCGACGCGGAGGAGGATGGCGTCTCCGTCGCAGTCGTCCCGGATCTCGACGACCGCCATGGTGTTGCCCGACGTTGCGCCCTTGTGCCAGTACTCCCGGCGCGAGCGGCTCCAGAACCAGGCCTCGCCCGACGCCCGGGTGCGACGAAGCGCCTCGTCGTCCATCCAGGCGAGCATGAGCACGCGGCCGCTCGAGGCATCCTGCACGATCGCGGGCAGCAGCTCCCCGGGGGTCACGTCCGCACGTTCCATCCGGCCTCCTTCAGCTCACGTTTCAGTTCCGGCAGCCTCTCGGGCCGCTCGTGCACGATCGAGGCGATGATCGCGGCTTCCGCGCCGACGCCGAACGCCTCTGCGAGATGACGGGCGTTGCCCGCACCCCCCGATGCGATCACCGGCACCTCCACGGCGGCGGCGACCGCCTCGGTCAGCGGCAGGTCGTAGCCCTCCCGGGTGCCGTCGGCGTCGATCGACGTCACGAGCAGCTCGCCGGCGCCTCGCTCCACCGCCTCGGCGGCCCAGTCGACCGCATCGCGGCCCCTCGGCGTTTTGCCGGCGTGCGTCACGACCTCCCCGGCACGTGCGTCGATCGCGCAGACGACGGCCTGCGAGCCGAATTCGTCCGCGAGTCTCGTCAGGATCGACGGGTCGTCGAACGCGGCCCGGTTGACGGCGACCTTGTCGGCCCCTGCCCGGAGGAGCGAGCGGGCGTCCTCGAGATCCGTCACACCGCCCCCGACCGTGAACGGGATCGTCAGCTCCGCCGACGCCCGCCCGATCAGCCCGAGGATCGGGCCCCGGCCCTCGAGCGTCGCGGTGATGTCGAGGAACACGAGCTCGTCGGCTCCGAGCTCCGAGTAGCGGGTCGCGAGGTCGATCGGCTCCCCCATCTCCCGCAGGTTGACGAAGTTGACGCCCTTGACGACCCGCCCGCTCGCGACGTCGAGGCAGGGGATTACGCGCTTCTTGACCATGCCAGCGCGTTCTCGAGCACGCGGGCTCCCGCCCAGGCGCTGCGCTCCGGGTGGAACTGGACGCCTGCGATGGCGCCGCGGTGGACGGCGGCCACGATCGCGCCGCCGTGGTCGGCAACGGCCGCGACGACGTCGTCGTCGGCCGGCTCGGCTGCGTAGCTGTGCGCGAAGTAGACGTCGGCGCCGTCGAGCCCCTCGACGAGCGGGGACGGGTGCGTGACCGACAGCTCGTTCCACCCCATGTGCGGCACACGCTCCGCCTGCACGCGCCGGACCGGCCCCTCGAGGAGCTCGAGGCCAGACCCACCCTCGTCGCTCGGGCCGAACAGCAGCTGCATGCCGACGCAGATGCCGAAGACCGGTCGGCCCTGCGCGACGCGCTCGCGGATCGCTGCGTCGAGACCATGGGCTGCGAGCCCGCGGGCGGCGCTCTCGACGTGGCCGACACCGGCGATGATGGCGAGCGTGGCATCGCGCACGGCGGCGGGATCGACGCTGATCGCCGTTTCGACGCCCGCGCGCGCGAACGCCGAGGCGACCGAGCTGAGGTTGCCGGCGCCGTAGTCCGCCAGCACGATGTTCACGCGAGCCCCTTGGTCGACCGGATGCCGCCGTCACCCGGAGCGACGGCCTGGCGCAACGCCTGCCCGAGGGCCTTGAACGCAGCCTCGGCGACGTGATGGTCGTCGGCGCCCGTCGAGTCGACGTGAACGGTGCACCCGGTCTGCATCGTGAACCGCTCGAGCGCATGCGGTAGCAGCGAGTTGGCGAGACCGCCGACCCGCTCGCCACCGAACGCGAGCGAGATCTCTGCGTGCGGCCGGCGGACGAGGTCGACGGCCGCGGACGCGAGCGCCTCGTCCATCGGCACGGCGGCCGACCCGTACCGGTTGATGCCTTCCCGGGCGCCGAGCGCCTCCCGCAACGCATCTCCGAAGGCCGCGAGGACGTCTTCGACCGTGTGGTGCTCGTCCACGTCGAGGTCGCCGCCGGCGACACAGTCCAGGTCGAACCCCGCGTGGAATACGAGCAGCGTGAGCAGGTGATCGAGGAACCCGATCCCGGTTCTGACGTTCGAGCGTCCGCTGCCGTCGAGGCCGAGGGTGATCCGGAGCGCCGTCTCGGTGCTCGTCCGGATGATCGTCGCCTCACGCCCGCAGGCACGGCCAGGGTCGGCGCCGAGCGCGCGCAAGAGGATGTCGTTCTCCGACGGACGTCTCAGGGTGACCCGGATCCCGTCGGGGAAGCGGCGGACGATGATCCCGCGGCTCTCGAGATCGGCTCCGAGGTCGGCGTCGGATCGGATCCAGACGAAGTTCCCCGCTGCCGGCGGCGCGTCGAGCCCGGCCGCGACGAGCGCCTCCCGAACCCGCTCCCGCTCCTCGATCTCCGTCGGCACGTCGGTGCGAGGGTCGCGGAGGGCGGCCGCGGCGATCCGGGCCGCCGGGGCGGCGATCGGCGCCGGCGCCCTGCGTGCCTCCAGCTCCGCGGCCGTCGCCGGCGCCGCGACCGCGTAGCCGACCCGGAGGGCGGCGAGCCCGAACGCCTTCGACATCGTGCGGAGGACGACGAGGTTCGGGCACTCCGCGAGCCACGGCACGACCGACTCGCCGCCGAACTCGACGTAGGCCTCGTCGACGACCACCGCGGCATCGGGATTCGCGCGTGCGAGGTCGACGAGCTGCGCGGCCGGCGTGACCTCCCCCGTCGGGTTCTCGGGGTTGCAGCGCCAGATCAGGCTCGCGCCCTCGATCTCGCCGGTCGGCTCGGCGCCGCTCAGCAGCGTGGCGATGCGATAGAGCGAGTAGGTGCGCGGGAGGATCGCCGCCTTCCTGCCGGGCTCGAGGTACGTCCGGGCGCAGAGCAGGATCAGGTCGTCGGCGCCGGCACCGACCACGATCTGCTCCCAGCCGATCTCGGCGTCCGAGCCCGCAGTGACGTAGGCAGCTGCCGCCTCGCGCAGATCGCGGTAGAGGCCGTCGGGATACCGGTTGAGCGTTGCGAAGCTCTCGGCGAGCGGGATCTGCGGGACGCCCGGGAGCGGCGGCGTGTTCTGGTCGAACTTCAGAACCTCCGCGGGCGCGAGCCCGTGGCGCGCCGCGACCTCGTCGACGGACGCGGCCCACGCGTAGGGGGTGAACGCGTCGGGCAGCGTCACGGCCCGCGGCGATCTCGGCGGCGCGCTCACGTCCGCTCCAGTGCGCGCTCGGCCGCCGCGGCGTGAAGCGGCAGGCCCTCCACGCGCGCGATCGGCCCGACGACGCGCGCCGCTCGAGCAGCTCCCTCCGGCGTCGTGCGCACGATCTGGAGCGGCTTCATGAATTGTTCGAGGCCGAGGCCCCCGGAGGAGCGCGCGAGGCCACCCGTCGGCAGGACGTGGGTCGCGCCGGCGGCGTAGTCGCCCACGACGGCGGAGCCGCCGACGAAGACCGAGCCGGCATTGCGAACCCGGCCGAGGAGGGCCTCGGGATCGCGGACGTGCAACTCGAGATGCTCGGGTGCGAACGCCTCCGACCGTGCCAGCGCTTCAGCCAGCGACGGAACCGTTTCGACGCTGATGTTGTCATATCGAGCAACAAGCGTAGCGACCGCGGCGGACAGCACCGGATCGGTGCTGAGGAGAAGCGCCACGCTGTCGCTCCCGTGCTCGGCCTGGGCCAGGAGGTCGGCTGCGCAACCCTCCGCATCGGCGGAGTCGTCCGCGAGCACGACGACCTCGCTCGGGCCGGCCGGGATGTCGATCCCGACCCGGGCGGACACGAGCAGCTTGGCTGCCGTCACGTAGGCGTTCCCCGGCCCGACGATGCGGTCGACCGCAGCGATCGACTCCGTGCCGTACGCGAGGGCGGCCACCGCCTGGGCGCCGCCGATCGCGTAGACCTCGTCCAGGCCGAGCTCCCGCGCCACGACGAGGGTCGCGGCGACCGGGTTCGGCGTCACGACCGCAATCCGGCGGACGCCCGCCACGAGGGCCGGTATCGCCGTCATCACAAGCGAGGACGGCAACGGGAAGCTTCCGCTCGGCACGCAGATGCCGACCGAGTCGAGCGGCAGCCAGCGGCGCTCGGAGACGATTCCGGGCGCGGCCTCGACCGACGTGTCGGACGGCCGCTGCGCCTCGCTGAAGGTCCGGACGGCGTCGATCATCGCCCGCAGGGCCACCATAATCTCGTCGTCGACCCGTGCCGCGGCGATCGCGCTGGGCGCGACACGCATCCCGTCTACACGAGGTCCGTCGAACCGCTCGGTCCACTCGAGCACTGCGGCATCGCCGCGCGCGCGGACGTCGGCGACGATCGGGGCAACGACCTCGATCGCCTCGTCGAGGCCGGCTCCTCTCACGGGACGAGCCTCTCGATCGGGAGGACGAGGATCGACGTCGCCCCGGCATCACGGAGAGCGGGAAGCAGCGACCAGACGTCGTCGGCGGCGACAGCGGCGTGGACGGCGATATCACCCTCGCTCGCAAGCGTGAGAACCGTCGGCGCCCCCATGCTCGGGAGAACGGCCCGGATCGCGGGCAACGTCTCGCTCGTCGCGTTCATCATCACGTATCGCCTCCGGCGTGCCGCGACGACTCCGGACAGCATCAGCTCGAGCCGCTCGACGAGGTCCCGCTGCTCTTCGACGGCGGTGCGGCCGCCGATCAGCACGGCCTCCGACGAGAGAAGCGTCCCGATCAGCCTGAGCCCATTGGCGCTCGCGGTCGAGCCGGTCGACACGAGGTCGACGATCGCATCGGCGAGCCCGAGGCGCGGTGTGGCTTCGACGGACCCGGAGACCGTGACGATCTCGGCCTCGATGCCACGCTCGGCGAGGAGCATCCTGGTCGACACAGGGTATGCCGTTGCGATCCGGAGGCCGCCGAGGTCGGCGATCGCGGCCTGCGGAGCGTCGTTCGGCACCGCCGCCTGAAGGGTGCAGCGCGCAAAGCCGAGCTCGGCCAGCGAGACGACGTCCGCCTCGGCCTCGACGACGAGGTTCGCGCCCGTGACGCCGAGGTGGACGACTCCGTCCTGAACGTATTCCGGGATATCGCTCGGGCGGACGAGCAGGAGATCCACCGGAGCGTTCGCGCAGGGTACGACGAGCGAGCGCTCCGTGATCTCGAACGAGAGACCGGCGTCGGCACAGAGGCGAAGGGTCGTCTCGGCCATCCTCCCCTTCGCGGGGACGGCCAACGTAAGGCGGCCGTCCTGACCCGCCCTCGTGAACGCGCTCATCGGCGCCTACCCCGGTCGAGAGCGATGCGATACCCGCCTGCCCCGTGGCGCACCCACTGCGCGACACGCGTGACGGTCGCAGTCGAGGTGGGCACGCGCTCGGCGATCTCCACGTACGGGACACCCTGATCGACGAGGCGTGCGGTCTGCCAGCGGTGCGCGAGCGCCTCGAGCTCGGCGCGCGTGCAGAGATCGCGGAGGAACGCCGTCACCTCGTCGTTGGTTCGGAGCGAGCGAATCGCCTCGGCCAGCTCGGTGACACCCTCCGCCGCGGCGGTCACGTCGACGGCCGACGGGCCGACGACAGGCTGAGGTGCGGGCCGCGCGAGACCCCGTGGAATCGAGCTCTGTCGTGTACGTGCCATCTACATAACATGATAGCATGGTAGCGTGTTAACACAAGATTTCGACGTGATCCCGGCAATCGACGTGCTGGACGGACGGGTCGTACGGCTCTCGCAGGGCCGACGCGAGGCGGTGACGATCGAGGGAGGCGATCCCGTGGAGTTGGCACGCCGCTTCCGTGACGAGGGAGCGCTACGCCTCCACCTGGTCGACCTCGACGGCGCCTTCAGCGGCTCGCCGACCCCCGGTCTCGTCGAGCGGGTCGCCACCGCCGGCGGCCTCCCACTCCAGGTCGGCGGCGGCTACCGCAGCGTCGAGCTGATCGCGGCAGCGATTGCTGCCGGCGCCGACCGCGTCATGGTCGGCACCGCCGCGCTCTCCCCCGCGTTCCTCGAGGCCGCCGCCGCCCGGTTCGGGTCACATCTCGTCGTCGCCGTCGACGTACGCGACGGAAAGGTCGCGGTGGACGGCTGGACGCGCGATTCGGAGACGACACCAGGCGCCCTCGCCGGTGACTGCGCGTCCGCCGGCGTCGAGCGTCTCCTCGCGACGAGCACCGTGAGGGACGGCTCGCTCGCAGGTCCCGATGTAGGCCTCCTGCGGGACGTTCTGGCGGCCGGATTGCCCGTGATCGCCGCGGGAGGCATCTCCTCCCTCGACGACGTGCTCGCCGTTCGCGATCTCGGCTGCGAGGCGGCGATCGCCGGGAGTGCCCTGCTCGCAGGACGGTTCACGCTCGAACAGGCGCGAGAGCGGCTCGCGGTCTGACCCGGCCTCCCGGGGGCCCCCGGCGGTCGTACGCGCCCGGGATCGCCCGTCGATCAGCGGTCGACCGGACCCCCGTGTCGCGTGGCTGCCGAAGCCGTCGCCGAGAGATGGAGAACCATCGCCAGTTCGGACGTACCCTCGTGAACGAGGCTCGGTGCCGGACATCCTTCCTTCTCGAAGCCGAGCGCCCGGTAGAGGCGAACGGCGGAGGCGCTCGTCTCCATCACGCATAGCGTCAGTCGGGGCCGATCAGCCGCTCTGGCCCATTCGATCGCGTGGTGCACGAGCTTGCGTCCGACGCTGTGTCCGCGCACCGAGGGATCGACCCAGACACCGTAGACGCGGGCGTCATCATGCGGCGCTCCTCGGAGCATGACGCCGGCCATTCCCATCGCGTGCGTCGGATCGGCGCCGTAGGCGACGAACAGGGCCTCGTCCGCGTCGGTCTCCGCGAGGCGGGACGCCCACTCCGTCCACTCCGCGTCCGGCCGGCGCTCGACGTCCTCCAAGGTCGCGGTGAACGATCCAGGGTCGGCCCGCAACGCGCGTAGTCGCACATCCTTGAGGACCATCCCGTCAGCGGACGAGAGGCGCCGCACGCACACTTCGTCCACGCCTTCCCTCGGAGCCGCCGCGTTCCAGCCGGCCGGGAGCACCGGTGCCGTCCAGCCTTCGGGCGGCCGCCACCGTTCCCACCCGGTCGGCCAGGGCCGCTCCACGAGCACCCGCTCGCCTTCCGCACGCACGGCCGCGGCCGCGGCTCGGTCGAACACGCCGAGCTCGATCGCCTCGGCGAAGTCACGCTCGTCCTTCCACTCGGAGGTTCCGTCCGGATGCACCCACACGTCCAGCGCGTGATCCATCGTGTCGAAGCCGAGTGCGGTGCGGCGTAGCGGATCCTGCAGGTTGACGTACCACCCGAGGAGCTCCCACTTCTCGTCCCAGAAGATCTCCACGGTGTGGCTCTCGCCGGGTTGCACGAACTGGAGCACGTGTGTGTGCGCCCAGGTCAGGTCGTGTGGCTCGTCCGTGCCGACCCACCGCTCCATGTACCGGCCCTCCGCGTCGCGGCCCATCGCCATGCCTCGCGAGCCCGGCGCGCGGTACAGCACGACTCGCCCTCCGTCGGTCGCAACGTATCGGTGCGGGAGGGCCCACCGGACACGGCCGCCGTACACGCTCCGGATGAGAACGATGTCTCCCGGTTCGAGCCGCTCGGCGGGCTCCGCGCTACGGCCGCTCGCCGCGAATGCGCCGCCGGACATCGGCGCGCGCTACGAGCCGGGGGGGTCGGACGTCCAGCTCGCGGTGATCCCGTCCTCGAGCTTCTGTCGTTCCTGGTCCGTCAGGCGCGCGTCCGCGTGCATCAGCCGGTACTTCATCGGCGGCATCGCCTTCGAACGGATCACCTCGACGACCTCCTCGAGATCTGCCTCCTGCGACCGCTGCCATTCGGAGAAGTTCAGCTTGGCCCTGCCGTCCTCGACGTCGCGCGTCGTGAGCCACGAGATCGGTGCGACGTACGAGTACCACGGCCACACCGTGAGATTCGAGTGGCAATCCATGCACGCGCCGCTCGCGAGTGTGCGCGTGGCGGGCGAGTTCCACTCGATCTCCTGCACGGTCTTCGGATTCTGGTGGTCACGGCCGTACGGCACGACCTGGGCGATCACGCCGACCACGACGACGAGCACCAGGATGCGAAAGAGCCAGCGCACCGCCCAATCATGACCAATGCGACGGACGACCGTACATCCGACCGGGTCAGGACGGCCGCGCTCCGACGAGCCCAGGGCGCACGAGCCGATCGGGGCGCTGCAGTCCGGCGTCGCGGACCGGCGGGTTTCGTGGTGCGCTCAGTGGGCGCGCACCGAACGAGCGGGCAACCTGGGCCTCGGGCGGCGCTCCGTACGTCGTCGTCCGTTGGCGCGGCACGCGATCCGCCGAACGGATGAGATCCTCCATCTGCTCGGGCGGCAACTCCTGGCCCCATTCGGACCCGGCGGCCCGTGAGATCGACTCGTTCATCAACGTCCCGCCGAGGTCGTTGACACCGGCGGCGAGCGCCTGCCGTACTCCCTCGGGCCCGATCTTCACCCACGACACCTGAATGTTGTCGATCAGAGGGTGGAGGGCGAGCCGCGCAACCGCATGCACCAGAAGGGCCTCCCCGAACGTCGGCCCACGGCGGGCAAGGCCCTTCAGGAACATCGGTGCCTCCATGGGGACGAACGGGAGCGGCACGAACTCCGTGAACCCACCGGTCCGCGCCTGCTGCTCCCGCGCGCGCAGGAGATGGTTTGCCCAGTGGCGCGGTGCCTCGACGTGGCCCATCATCATCGTCACGTTGGAGCGCAACCCGACGCTGTGCGCCGCCTCGTGCACCTCGAGCCACTGGGCGGTCGAGACCTTGTCCGGGCAGATGATCGCACGGACCTCGTCGTCGAGGATCTCCGCCGCCGTGCCGGGCAGCGATCCGAGCCCGAGGTCACGGAGGCGCGCGAGATAGTCGTCGAGCGGAACCCCGAGCGTCGCCGCACCCTGCCAGATCTCGAGCGCCGAGAACGCGTGGATGTGGATCTCGGGCAGTGCCGCCCGGATTGCGGCGACGACCTCGGCGTAGTAGTCGCCGGTGAACGACGGATGAATCCCGCCCTGAAGACAGACCTCGGTCGCGCCACGCTCCCAGGCCTCCTCCGAGCGCCGGACGATCTCGTCGAGGGGCACGAGGAACGCCGGCCCGCGCAGGTTCTCGGCCAGCTTGCCCTTCGAGAACGCACAGAAGCCGCAGCGGAAGTAGCAGACGTTGGTGTACTGGATGTTCCGGGTCACGACATACGTCACCTCGTCCCCGCAGACCTCTCTCCGAAGACGATCGGCCGCGGCAAAGACGCGGGCGCGCTCGGCTCCCCGGGTGCTCAGCAGGCGCTCGAGCTCGTCCGGCCCGAGCTCGTCCCCCACGAGCTCGAGCGGTGCAGCACCCCTGCGGACGACGAACGGCACGGTCACGGGCTCCCCGGGGGCCCAGCGATCCTCGCGGGCGAGCCCGATCGAGTCGGCCGCGCGGCGCACGGCTGGACGGACCGCAGGGTCGACCCAGCGATCCAGGTCGGCGACGAACTCCGGATAGAGGGGGAGGCGAGGCGCGAGCGCGAGCCCGCGGGACTCGACTGCGGAGCGCAATCGCTCGACCTCGGGCCAGGGAGCCTCCGGATTGACGTGGTCGATCGTCACCGGCGAGACACCGCCCCAGTCGTCGATCCCGGCGTCGAGGAGCAGCGGGAAATTGTCGTAGGCGAGGTTCGGTGGTGCCTGAACGTGCCAATCCGGGCCGAGCAGGATGCGGGCGGCGGCGATCGTCCATCGTTGCTCGTCGAACGGGGCGTCGGGATGGTCGGCCATCCTCGTGCCGGGCTTCGCACGGAAGTTCTGCACGATCACCTCGCCGATGTGACCGTGCGCCTCGTCGAGCTCGGCGAGGGCGAGCAGTGCCTCCAGCCGCTCGGCGCGCGTCTCGCCGATCCCGATCAGGATCCCGCTCGTGAACGGAATCGCCAGCTCACCGGCCAGGCGGATCGTTTCCAGGCGCCGGGCGGGCACCTTGTCCGGCGAGGCCCAGTGTGGGCCGCCCTTCGACGACAGTCGGTCGGAGAGCGTTTCGAGCATGATTCCCATCGACGCGGAAACCGGCCGGAGAAGCTCGAGCTCGGCTCTGCTCATCACGCCGGGATTCAGGTGCGGCAGGAGGCCGGTCTCCTCGAGGACGAGCCCTGCGCAGTACGCAAGGTATTCGATCGTGCTCGTGAACCCGAGCGCCGCGAGTTCGTGCCTCGCGACCCTGTAGCGCAGCTCGGGCTTGTCGCCGAGGGTGAAGAGCGCCTCCGTGCACCCTGCGGCCGCGCCGGCCCGAGCGATCGCGAGAACATCGTCGACGGGCAGGTAGGCACGCTCGCCACGACGCGGGGGCCGGGCGAACGTGCAGTAGCCGCAGACGTCGCGACAGAGTGTCGTGAGCGGGATGAAGACCTTCGGCGAGTAGGTGACGCGATCCGCGCGACGAAGTGCCCGTGCCTCCGCGAGGAGGTCGTCGAGCGACGCGGCGAGTATCTCGGAGACGAGGTTTGCCATAGGCGATACGCATTGCGCCCGGGCGGTCTCCTCGCGCCGGTCGCGGTGAGACTACCCGAGCGGGGAGCCGTCACGTCGCAGTCGCCTGCGCAGCATTCCCGAGGCGGCCTGTCACTCGGAAGCGAGCAGCTCGCTCGCGGTCGACGCTACGAGCCCCGGTAGCTCCAGAGCCCGCCGAAGGAGCGCCACGACCCCTTCTGCCAGCGCTGCAGGACCATCTGCTCGACCGGGAAGTGGTCACTCCCCTTCGTCTTCACGACGATCCCGGGAATCATGAACGGGTTACCGACAGCTGTGAACGTGTCGACGGTCTCGCGGAGCGACTCACGCGTGAGTTCCTTGCCGGCCTTCCTGAGAGCGTCGATCGTCGTCCACGCAGCCGCCATCCCGTAGACGTGCAACGCGTCGGAGACGTCCGCGCCGGCGGCGTACTGCTTCAAGATCTTGCGGTAGAGCTTCATCCCCGCGTCGCTCTTCCAGGCCGGATCAGACGGATCCTTGACGAACTGGATCGAGATCGTGCCGCTCACGAGCCTGTTCTGGCCGCCGGACGCTGCAGTCTCCATCGTCGTGGACGACGTGGCGCCGGCGCCGAGTATCACGCGCTTCGGCTTCCAGCCGAGCTTGTTGGCGAACTGGTATGCCTGCATCGCGAACTCGGCCGTCGCGAAGATCGCGAGCGTGTCGGCGCCGGAGCTCTTCAGCCTCGCGATCTGCGTCGCAACGTCCTGGGTGTCGACGTCGTATGGCTGGGCCGCGATGACCTTCGCCTTCGAGCGTTGCAGACCCTTCTTGAGCCCGCGGAGCAGATCTTTCCCGTAGTCGTCGTCCTGAAAGAGCACCGCGACTCGCGTCGCTCCCGCCGTTCGCGCCAAGAACTTGCCATATACCCACCCCTCCGCCTGGTAGCTCGGCTGGAGCCCGATGGTGTACGGGTACTGCGCGTAGTCGCGCCCGAGCGTCGTGGCCCCGGAGGAAACGAAGAGCTGCGGGACTTTCATCGCGTTCAGATACGGGCGCACGGCGAGATTCTGCGCCGTCCCGAGAGAGTTGAAGACCGCAAACACCCTGTCCTGTTCGACGAGTTGGCGCGTGGCCGGCACGCTCTGCGCGGGGTTCGAGGCGTCATCGACCACCCGGTAGACGATCTTGCGGCCGTTGACGCCGCCCTTTGCATTGACGTACTTGAAGTAGGCGTCGGCGCCGCGTGCGACGGCAGCGTACTGCGAGGCGGGGCCTGTCAGTGACGCCGTCCCGCCGAGCAGGATCGTGCCGTCGGTCACACCGGGCTCGCTCGTCGTGCCGACGGTCCCGGCGATCGCGACGGTGACCCCGAGGGTGAGCGCCGCGGCCAGAACGGCGCTGAGGGGGATCAGCGTGCGGTTCATCGGGGCTTGCATCTCCTTCGTCGACGGGCAAGGGCGGCGGTGCTCGTGACGATGGTAGCCCCCGAGTGTTAGGGCTTCGGAAAGTCTCGGCGCCAGCGTGTGAGCTGTGCAAGACGCGTGAAGAGACCGGCGGCGCCTCCCGGGAGCGCGAGCACGAGGAGGATCAGGATCGCACCGTAGATGACCGCGGGCGCACCGGGTGACTTCGAGATGTTCTGTGTCCAGAGCGGCATGAACTGGATGAAGATCGCGCCCACGATCAGGCCCTTGAGCGAGCCGAGGCCGCCGACGACGACGCCGACGAGAAGGATGATCGAGAGCGCAACCGGGAAAGAGTCCGGATTCACGAACGTCGTCGCGATCGCGAACAACGCGCCCGCCGCGCCGGCGTACGCCGCGCTGATCCCGAACGCGAGGACCTTCGTCTGCGTCAGGTTGATCCCGGACGAAACAGCAGCCGTCTCGCTGTCGCGCACGGCGCGGAACGCGCGCCCCGTCCGTCCACGCAACGCGAGCCACGCGATCACGTAGCCGATCAACGCGACGGTCCACGACAGGTAGTAGAGCCAGTTGTTGAAATTCAACTCGAAGCCGACGACCCGAACGGGTGTGAGCGAGGCCGTCAGCTGGGGGATCCCGAACAGGTTGATCCCGCTGCCGCCACCGGTGAAATCCTCGAATCGCTTCAGGACCGAGGGCATCGCGACGGCGATGGCGAAGGTCGCAAGCGCGAGATAGAGACCGGTGAGGCGCGCTGCCGGGAACCCGAAGAGGATTCCCGCCGCTCCAGCGACGAGGATCGCGATCGGGATCGTGACGACGTCCTTGACTGCGTGATCGGCCATCAGGATCGCGGTCGTGTAGCCGCCGATCGCCATGAACGCGCCGTGGCCGAGCGAGATCTGTCCCGTGTAGCCCGTCAGGATGTTCAACCCGGTGAGCGCCACGAGGTAGATCCCGACGTAGGCGAACTGCTGTGCGCGGAAGTCGCTCACGAAGGCGGGCAACGCGTACACGGCGACCGTCAGGACGGCGAACGCGAGCAGGGCACGGATGGTGGCGCGACTCATGCCGTCTCAGACCTTCTTCACCGTGGGTCGGCCGAAGAGGCCGGCCGGTCGGACGAGGAGAACGACGAGAATGACGAGGAGCGCTGCCGGGAGCTGGAGCTCGGCACTGACGAAGTCGACGTAGGTACCGAGCAGGTTGAGCCCCACACCGAGCATCAGGCCACCGACGACAGCCCCGATGGGCGAATCGATTCCGCCGAGCACGGCAGCCGCGAAGGCGTAGATGAGAACCGATTGCATCATGTTGGGGTCGAGGAAGTGGGTCGGCGCGGTCAGCATGCCGGCGATCGCCCCGAGCACCGCCGCGAGCCCCCACCCGAGCCCGAGCATCCACGGGACCCGGACGCCGACGAGTCGCGCCTCGTCCGGGTTCACGGCGGAGGCGCGGAGGGCGAGGCCGACCTTCGTGAACTGGAAGAACGCCCAGAGGACGACGACCGTGACCAGGGTGACGACGATCGTGCCGATGTCGAGCACGGAGATCGCGACGCCGCCGATGTCGACCGTCTCGCGTCCGAACGGGCTCTCGACCGCCCGAACCTCGCCCGTCCAGATCCACGTCATCAGCCCGTTGAGGCCGAGGAGCAGCCCGATCGTGACGATCACGACGCGTATCTGCGAGCCCCGCTCGACCGGCCGGATCACGGTCTGGTGGATGCCGATCCCACCGACGAACGAGACGAGGATCGTGATCGCGAACGCGGGCCAGTACGAGACGCCGTGGTTCGTCGTCAGCGTCCACAGGATGTAGGTCGAGAACGTCGCCATCTCGCCCTGGGCGAAGTTGATCACGCCGGTCGCACGATGGATGAGCACGAGAGCGAGCGCGAGCGCCCCGTAGATGCCGCCGGCAGCGAGCCCCGAGACGACCTGTTGGAAGAAGTCGGCCATCAGTACCCGAGGTAGCTCCGTCGAATCGCATCGTCGGCCTTCAGGTCGGCGCTCGATCCCGATACGGCAACCGTGCCGACCTCGAGCACGTAGGCGGCCGAGGCCGCGTTGAGCGCGACCCGCGCGTCCTGCTCCACGACCAGAACCGTCAGGCCCTCCTTCTCGTTGAGCTCACGAACGATGCGAAAGATCTCACGGACGATGAGCGGGGCGAGCCCGAGAGACGGCTCGTCGAGCATCAGGAGCCGGGGCCGCGCCATCAGCGCCCGCGCGATCGCGAGCATCTGCTGCTCGCCGCCCGAGAGCGTGCCGGCTGCTTGATCTCCGCGATCGCGGATCCACGGAAAGTAGTCCGCCATCCTCGCGACGTCCGCCCTCACCGAGCGATCACGACGCGTGTAGGCGCCCAGCCGAAGGTTCTCCACGACGGAGAGCTCCGTGAACGTGCCGCGACCCTCCGGGACGTGAGCCACCCCGGCCTTCGCGGCCGCCTCCGGCCCGCCTCGCAGCGGCTTGCCGTCGAAGAGGATCTCGCCGCTGCGCTTCACCGTCCCGGAGACCGCGCGAAGGGTCGTCGTCTTGCCGGCGCCGTTCGCGCCGAGGACGGCGACGATCGCTCCGTCGGGGACGTCGATCGAGACGCCGCGCAGAGCCTGCACCGGCCCGTAGCGGGCCTCGACGTCGCGGAGCTCGAGGAGCGCGCTCACTGGTCGTCGTCGCTCCCGAGGTAGGCCTCGATCACGTCAGGGTTGGAGCGCACCTCGGCGGGCGTCCCGTCGGCGATCTTTCTGCCGAAGCTGAGGACGTTCACGTGGTCCGAGATGCGCATGACGAGGCTCATGTGGTGCTCGACGAGGAGGACCGTCAGCTCGTGATCTTCACGAACGCGCAAGATGAAGTCGCCGAGCTCCTCCACCTCGTCGTGGTTCAGCCCGCCGGCCGGCTCGTCGAGCAACAGCAGACGGGGCTTGGCGGCGAGCGCCCGCGCGAGCTCGACGCGCTTCTGGATCCCGTAGGGCAGCGCGGCGGCCGGGTCGTGCTTGCGGCTGGCAAGACCGACGTACTCGAGCGTGGCGAGCGCCTCCGTTTCGCCACCGCCCCGGCCGAGAGCGTGTGCGCCGACGAGCACGTTCTCCAGAACGGACATGGACTTGAAGAGGTTGATGTTCTGGAATGTGCGTGCGATCCCGCGACGCACGATGCCGTGGGGCGGGGTCTGGAGCAGCGACCGGCCCTCGAACGCGAGCTGCCCGACGTCGGGAGTGTAGAGCCGCGTGATGACGTTGAAGGCCGTCGTCTTCCCGGCGCCGTTCGGGCCGATCAGACCCGAGATCTGCCCCGGGTGAACGTCGAACGACACGCCGTCGAGGGCGACGATTCCCCCGAAACGTAAGGTAACACCCTCAACCGCGAGCAACGTGGCCACTGAACCAGGGAGCCTACTGCCCGGAACGGTCGGAAGCAGCCGGACGCTTCAGCAGCTCACGGGAGCCGGGGTGCCCAGAGTCCGGCGAGGCCGATCGCGGCTGCGAGGAACGTCGCAGCCGCGACGACGAACCCGGCAGTGACTTCACGGGGCTGGTCCTTCGTCGCGACGACGCTGCCGAGCTTCCGATAGACCGCCGCGAGTCGATCGGCGTCGGTCGCCTCGAACGTCGTGCCGCCCGTCGCCTCTGCGATGCGCGCCAGCGTGAGTCGGTCCGGCGGAACGGGGACGACCACGTCGACGCCGCCGCGGTTGATGGTCACGGTTCCGTCCAGCGTCCCGAGCGCGATCGTGTGGACGGGGATGCCCGCCTGCCGCGCCAGATCGGCTCCCTGTTGCGGGTCGAGGAGCCCCCGGGTCTGTGCGCCGTCGGAGAGGAGCACGACCGCGCCGGCCTTGGTCGGCGCGCCGGTGGTCGCGCCGCCCTCGCCCGTCGACAGCTGAACGAGCTCGACGCCCCGAGCGACGGCGTCTCCGATCGCGGTTCCGAAGCCGGGCGACAGCGAGCCTATCGCGGCGTGAACCTGATCCCGATCGGTCGTCGGCGACGCGAGCACGACGGGATCGTCGGAGAATGAGACGACACCGATCCTGACCTGCGACGGGACGCCGTCGACGAACGACCGGATCGCCTCGCGAGCGGCCTCGAGCCGGCTCGGCCTGACATCCACGGCGTTCATCGAGACGGAGACGTCGACGACGAGAACGACCGTCGCCCGATCGACGGGCGCGGCGACCACGACGCGTGGGCGAGCGACTGCGATGCTCAGAAGGACGAGCGTGGTCAGGATCAGCGCGGCGACGAGGTGTCGCTTCCAGCTCGACCTGCCGCTGACGCTTGCGAGCACCGCCAGGTTCGGGAACGAGATCGCACCGCTCGGCGGCCTTCGCTCGATCCACAGGTAGAGGAGGAGCGCCGCGACGGGAACGGCGAGCGTGGCGAGGAGGATGGGCGACGCGAACGTCATGACGCCCTCGCGCACAGCGCGCGCACCTGCACCTCGGCGTTCGGACCGGCCGCGGCCGTCGCCCTGATGTTCGCCACGACAGCGCGGTCGCCGGTGACCCGAGCGACGCGGACTGCGGTCAGCATCGCGACCGACGGGGAGAGCTGCCGGCGAAAGGCGATCGCGTGCGTCGAGCCGACGAGCCGCGTGCCGGTCGGGCACACGACCCGCACTGCGAACGACGACCTTCGGACCTTGCGTGATACGACCACGCTCGTCACCGGCCGAGACGGCTTCACACCCGGTGAGGGCGCTGCGAACGACGTGAGCGCACGCCCTCCCCCGCCCTGCGTGGGAATGCATCCGATGAACGGCCGGAAGCTCGAAGGTCCTGCACCCATCCGGGTCCGGATGGCCTCGAAGGTGACACTCGTCCGGGTCGTGACGCCCGGCCCGACCGGGCTCCCCGACTCCGCGTGGAACGACACGTCGATGTCCCGCGTCGCGACGCGGACATCCGTTCCGGCGACGATGTACCCGGCCACCGGGCAGGCCAGTTCGTACTCGACTCCGCCCGCCGGGACGACGACCCAGGGGCCGGCGAGCGGAAGGCAGACGCGCAATCCCTCGCACTCGTCGGCTGCGCCCGCGGTCGGGACGGCGATCGCCGCCGCCGCGCCGAGGAGAGCGACCGCGAGCGACCAGCAGCGGAGCAACGAGCTCACAGTGGCCTCCTCGTCCACGCCACGGACAGCCCCGAGGCGACGAGAAGCAGCACCGCTCCCGCGCCGGCAAAGGCGGCAGTGACCTCGCGCTGCTCCCGCTTCCTGCCGAGGCGGCCGCCGAGATCGCGATAGACCTCCTCGAGACGCGCCGCGGTCGGCGCCGCGGTGTAGCGCCCACCCGTGATGCGCGCGACCTCCTCCAGGGTCTTCGTGTCCGGCGTGACCGTGACCTTCTCCTCGAGGCCGTTCGGAAGCGGCACGACGACGACCGCGTCGTCGGTTCCGAGCGCAACGGTATTGACCGGGACACCGAGCTTCTTCGCGTCCTCGGCCGCCTCCTGCGGCGTTCGCGAGCCCGAGGTCTGCTCACCGTCGGAGAGCAGGACGACGGTCGCGGGCGGCTCATCCCGCGGGGCGGGCGCGCCGAGGGCGACACCCGGCCTCGCGGCGGCGACCGAGCGGTCGATGGCGTCGCCGATCGCCGTACCGGAGCCGAGACGGATCTGATCGAGCGCCGCGCGGGCCGCATCGCGATCCGTCGTCGGCGAGAGAGCCACGGAGGCCGACGTCGAGAAGGTCACGATCCCGACCGCGTAGTCACTCGGCGCAACGTCGAGGAACGCGCGTGCGGCAGTGAGTGCGGCAGCGAGCCGCGATGGTTCGACATCGGTCGCCGACATCGAACGGGACACGTCGAGAGCGAGAACGACGGTGGCCGACCGATCGGGAACCGACAGTGTCGCCCGCGGTCGCGCGACGCCGACGATGAGCGTCGCGAGCGCGACGATCGCGAGCGCGAACGGAAGAAGTCGCCTGATCCGCCGCGGCGCCGGGAGCGAGGCAGCGAGGAGCGCCGGTGTCCCGAACGCAGCGGCCCTCGATCGCCTCCTCCGCTCGCCGACGACGAGCATCACGATCAGGGCGGGGACGATGAGCAGCGCGAGGAGCGCGATGGGCGTTCCGAACGTCATCGGCGCTTGCCCCCGAGGTGAGCGGCCAGCGGGCGGAGCCAGTCGCCCTCCGTGGACAGGACGACGTGCGCGGCCCGGGCGGCGACGAGATCCGCCGCGAGGTCCCTGCGATCGAGCGCCGCGGCCTCCGCGAAGCGCGAACGGAGGTTGGGGTCGCCGGTGTCGACGCGGAGCCGAGCGCCCGACTCGGGATCGGAGAACCAGACCTCGCCCACGTCGACGAGCGCGTCCTCCCGGGGGTCGCGGATCTCGACGGCGAGCACGTCGTGGTGACCGGCGAGGTCGACGAGTTGCGGCTTCCAGTCCCGCGGACCCCGGAAATCCGAAACGACGGCGACCAGCGATCGCTGCCGGGCAACAGCGCCGAGCGTCGTCAGCGCCGGGCGCAGGTCGGAGGCAACCCCACCTGCGGCGCCTTCGTCGCCGAGGGCGAGCAGCAGGCCGACGAGCCCGGCGCGGCCCTGGCGTGGAGGCAGAGGTACGGCACTTCCGGACCCGAACGGAACGAGCCCGACACGGTTGCCGCGCACGCTCGCGGCGTGGCCCAGAGCGAGGGCGACGCCGAGTGCGACGTCCGCCTTCCTCCGATCTGCGGTACCGAAGTCCATCGACGGCGTCCGATCCAGGACGACCCACGTGACGAGCACCCGCTCGGCGAGGTGGACGCGGACATGCGGTTCACGCGTCCGTGCGGTCACGTTCCAGTCGATCAGGCGCACGTCGTCGCCGGGCACGTAGGGGCGCACCTGGGCAAGCTCGCTTCCGCGGCCGAGCAGGCTAGAGCGATGGTCGCCGGCCAGGAGACCGTCGACCCGGCGACCGATGGAGAGCTCGAGAGCCCGGAGCAGCGGCTCCGGCATCGGCCCCGGGCCGGGGCGCTCCGGGGTCTCCACGACTCCGAATGCCCGCAGCGGGCTCACGCTGCTATCGGCCTCCCGAGCTCGAGGGGCGGCGAAGCGACCGCCTCGAGAACAGCTTCGAGCACGTCGTCGGCCGTCCTCTGCTCGGCGAGAGCGCGGTAGGTGAGCACGAGCCGATGGCGGAGCGCATCCCGGGCGAGAGATCGGATATCGGCCCCGAGCACGTAGTCGCGACCGTGGATCAGCGCGAGGGCGCGGGCGCCCTGAACGAGCGCTATCGGCCCTCTCGGGCTCGCCCCGTACTCGACGAGGCCGGCGAGCTCCGCGAGCCCGAAGGCGGCCGGATTCCGGGTTGCCTCCGCGAGCGAGACGGCATACGCGACGATAGACGGGTCGACGTAGACGTCGAGCACGGCGCGCTGCAACTGCTTCAACGAGGCGATCTCGAGCACCTGCCGCACAGACACCGGGGCGACGAGCGACCGCTGGACGACCGTCAGCTCCTCGTCGCGGGTCGGGTAGCCGACGACAACCTTGAGCATGAACCGGTCGACCTGCGCCTCCGGGAGAGGATATGTCCCCTCGGACTCGATCGGGTTCTGCGTCGCCATGACGAGGAAGGGGTCGGGAACGTACAGCGTGTCGTGACCGATCGTCACCTGACGCTCCTGCATCACCTCGAGCAGCGCCGACTGCACCTTTGCGGGGGCGCGGTTGATCTCGTCGGCAAGGAGGAAGTTGCAGAAGACAGGGCCTTCCTCGGTGTCGAAGCTGCCGGAGTCCGGACGATAGATCCTGGTTCCGACGAGGTCGCTGGGCACGAGATCCGGCGTGAACTGGACGCGACGGAAGCTGCCGCCGAGCACGGCTGCGGTGGTCTTGATGGTCAGCGTCTTGGCGAGCCCGGGGACGCCCTCGATGAGGAGGTGGCCGCCCGCCACGAGGCAGACGAGCACGCGCTCGAGCATCTCGTCCTGCCCGGCGATCACCCGCTTGATCTCGACGAGGGCCTCCTCGAGCTGGCCACGGTGATCGGCGGGCTCTGGCGCCGTGGGGGTCTCGGGGGTAGACATCGGGCTCCTCCTCTTCGCTGTGGCTTCGACCTTCGAGCCAGCGTAGACAGAGGATCCGGGCCAGGAGTGAAAGGGACGTTAAGCAGGGGTTCGTTCGTCTCTGCGGTCCGAACCCTCTAGGATCACGACCAATGGACCTGCGCGACACCCCGGACGAGGAGGCTTTCCGCAACGAGCTGTCGTCCTGGCTCGAGGAGAACGTCCCCTCGGAGCTCCGCGGGCACCGAGGCGGCGAAGAACGTTATGCGGACGGTGCGATCAGGGACTGGAGCCGTACGCTGTACGACGCCGGCTACATCGGCCTGACCTGGCCCAAGGAGTACGGCGGCGGCGGCAGGCCGTACAGCTACCAGGCGATCTTCCTCGAGGAAACAGCGCGCGCCGAGGCTCCACCCCACCTCGGTGTGATCGGTCTCGGCATGGCCGGCCCGACGATCATCGCGCTCGGCACGGAGGCACAGAAGGCGCGCTATCTTCAGCCCCTCCTCGCGGCGGAGGAGATCTGGTGCCAGGGATTCTCCGAGCCGGATGCCGGCTCCGATCTCTCGGCCGTGCGGACGAGCTCCCGCCTCGAAGGATCCCATTTCGTCGTGGACGGCCAGAAGGTGTGGTCCTCGTACGCGCACATCGCGGACTGGTGCATCCTCGTCACGCGAAGCGACCCCGACTCGGAGCGGCACGCGGGACTCACGTACCTGATCGTGGACATGAAGTCCCCCGGGGTCGAGGTGCGCCCGCTCCGCCAGATCACCGGCGAGGCGGAGTTCAACGAGATCTTCTTCAGCGGCGTCGAGGTCCCCGTCGAGAACGTGATCGGCGAGATCGGCGGCGGCTGGCAGGTGGCGATGACGACGCTCCTGCACGAACGTGGGACCCTCGGTTTCGCTCTGACGGCGGCGCTCGAGGTGATGGTCGGAAAGCTGATCGAGCTCGCCCGCGACAGGGGCGCGACGCCGATACAGCGCGACGCGATCGCGCGCGAGTGGATCGAGCTGCAGGGGCTGCGCTACACCGCCTACCGGTCGTTGTCGGCGCTCATGAAGACCGGCGTTCCCGGACCGGAGGGATCGATCCTCAAGCAGCAGTGGTCCGAAGCGGCGCAGCGGCTGACGAAGCTCGCGCTCGAGCTCCTCGGGTCGGACGCACAGCTGCTCGCCGGCAATGCACCCTACGGTGGCTACTGGCAGTACGCCCAGCTGCGCAGCCGCGGCAACACGATCGAGGCCGGCACGTCCGAGATCCTCCGCAACATCATCGCCGAGCGTGTGCTCGGCCTCCCGAGGTCGCGCTAGTGGACTTCGCGTTCACGTCCGAGCAGGAGGAGCTCCGCGCCCAGGCGCGGGCGTATCTCGCCGGCCACCCGGAGCCGACCTGGCAGGAGCTCGCTGAGCTCGGGTGGACAGGCGTGTCCGTCGACGAGGCCGACGGCGGCGCCGGGCTCGGCTTCCTCGAGGAGGCGATCCTGTTCGAGGAGATGGGTGCGGCCCTCACGCATGCGCCGTTCTGGTCGACCGTCGCGGTCGTCCTCCCCGTCCTCCCGACCGATCTCCGGGCCGAGGTCGCGCGCGGCGAGGCGAGCTGGACGCTGGCCACCGGGCCGCTCGTTGCCGATCTCGACACGGCGACGCGGATCGCGTGCATCGGCGGCGACTCGATCTGGGAGCTCGAGGGCGCAGAGCGTGAAGTGCTGGCGACGAACGACGAGACCCGGCCCCTGGGCGTCGTCTCGGGTGGCGAGCCGGGTCGCACGCTTGCGAGCTCGGAGCTCCTACCGGAGATCCGCACGCGCTCCCTGACCGCCCTCTCGCTCGAGGCGTGCGGCGTCGGCCGACGGGCGCTCGACCTCGCGGTCGCATACGTCAAGGAGCGCGAGCAGTTCGGGAAGCCGATCGGCACCTACCAGGCGATCTCGCATCCGCTCGCGACGACGCTCATGGAGCTCGAGCTCGGCCGGTCACTGGCTCTCTTCGCAGCGTGGTGCATCGCCGAGGGCGACGATCGTGCGACCATCGCGGCGGCGGCGGCGAAGTCGCACTGTGCCGACGCTGCGGTCGCAGCGTGCGAGCGGTCGATCCAGGCGCACGGAGGCATCGGCTTCACGTGGGAGCACGTCCTCCACCGGCTCTACAAGCGTGCCCTCTGGATTCAGGCCTGGGAGGCGTCCGGGGGACAGCTCCGCTCCGAGGTGGCTGCACACCTACTCGACGACGGGGAGTGAGATGCAGGGACTGACGATGGACTACGAGCTCAACGTGGGGGCAATCCTGCGCCGCGGAGAGCAGCTGTTCGCCCACAAGGAGATCTCGAGCAGGCTGCCGGACAAGAGCTGGCACTCGTACACGTATGCGGACTTCGCCCGTCGCGCGAAGCAGCTCGCTCTCGCGCTCCGGAACGAGCTCGGCCTCGTCGACGGCGACCGGGTCGCCACGTTCGCCTGGAACCACCACGAGCACCTCGAGACCTACCTCGGGGCCCCGATCGGCGGATTCGTCACGCACACGCTCAACCTGAGGCTCCATCCCGACGACCTGACCTACATCGCGACGCACGCGGGCGATCGGGTGCTGATCGCCGACAAGACGCTCTGGCCACTCGTGGAGGCCTTCAAGGATCGCGTCGGCTTCGAGCACGTGGTCGCGGTGGGTGCCGGAGAGACACCCCCCGGTGCGATCGACTTCGAGGAGCTGCTCGCGACCGCCGATCCTGCAGCGTTCTCCTATCGCGAGATCGACGAGCGCTCGGCGGCGGCGATGTGCTACACGAGCGGCACGACCGGCAAGCCCAAGGGCGCGGTCTACTCGCACCGGGCGATCGTGCTGCACTCGCTCGCCGCGACGCAGACGGGCTCGCTCGGCGCCGCCGAGGACGACGTCGTCCTGCCCGTGGTGCCGATGTTCCACGCGAACGCCTGGGGCTTCCCGTTCACGTGCACCCTCGTCGGCTCCGCACAGGTCTTCCCGGGGCCGCACATGGATCCGACGTCCCTGCTCGACGCTCTCGCCGAGAAGGAGGTCACCGTCACCGCCGGCGTCCCGACGATCTGGCTCGGGATCCTGCAGTTGCTGGACGCCGAGCCCGACAGATGGGACCTGTCACGGCTGCGGTCGATGATCGTCGGCGGTGCCGCGGCCCCGAAATCGATGATCGAGGGGTTCGAGAAACGCCACGGCCTCCACATCGTGCATGCCTGGGGGATGACCGAGATGGCCCCGATGGGCACGGTCTCCTCGCTCACGAGCCGCGAGCTCGCCCTCTCCGAGGATGAGCAGTACACCTATCGCGCGAAGCAGGGCCTCCCGGCTCCGTTCGTCGAGATTCGCGCGCGTGGCGGCGAGGGGCTCGTCCCGTGGGACGGGGCCACGATGGGTGAGCTCGAGGTGCGCGGCCCCTGGATCTCGTCGTCCTACTACGAGGCTCCGGAGGCTGCAGACCGCTGGACCGCAGACGGCTGGTTCAAGACCGGGGATATCGTCACGATCGAGGCCAACGGCTTCGTCGAGATCCAGGACCGCACCAAGGATCTCGTCAAGTCGGGCGGCGAATGGATCTCGACCGTCGCGCTCGAGAATGCGCTGATGGGCCACCCGGCGGTCGCCGAGGCGGCCGTGATCGCGGTGCCGGACGAGAAATGGTCGGAGCGTCCGCTCGCGGTCGTCGTCTTCCGCGAAGGTCAGTCCGCGGACGCCGACGAGCTCCGCGCCTTCCTCGCGCCGAACTTCGCAAAGTGGTGGCTGCCGGAGCGGTTCGAGGTCGTGGACGACATCCCGAAGACGGCCGTCGGAAAGTTCCGCAAGACGGCCCTGCGAGAGCAGTTTTCCTAGCAGCCGCTCGCCACACAGGAGGAGACCATTGGGAACGTTCATCACCACCGAGCACGAAGGCGCCGTCGCACTCGTGACGATCGACAATCCCCCCATGAACGCGCTCTCGGCAGCGCTCGTCGCGGAGCTGGAGAGCGAGGTCGACCGACTCGACAACGACCCGAACACGCGGGCGGTCGTGCTTCGAGGGGCGGGTGAGCGCGCGTTCGTCGCGGGCGCCGACATCAAGGAGTTCCCCGCGCTTCGAGCGAGCGGCGGCGGCGAAGGTGGAGCGGCGCGCGGTCTGCACGAGCTCGGGCACAGGCTGGACGCGGCCGGTATACCCTTCGTCGCGGCGATCCAGGGGTTCTGCCTCGGGGGTGGGCTCGAGCTCGCAATGTGCTGCGACGTGCGCGTCTGCGCGGACGACGCGAAGCTCGGCCAGCCGGAGATCAAGCTGGGTTTGATCCCGGGAGGTGGCGGCACCCAGCGCCTGCCGCGACTCGTGGGCATCGGCCGGGCCAACCTGCTCAACCTCGGCGGCGAGTTCATCGATGCCGAGACCGCATACGCCTGGGGGCTCGTCGAGCGGGTCGTACCGGCCGACGGGCTGATCGCGGCGGCGACATCCATCGCCGCGGGCTTCGCCGCGCAGTCGCCGCACGCCGTTGCCGTCGTACGCGAGCTCGCCCGGACGACCCGCGATCTCTCGCTCGAGGAGGGGCTGCGCCGGGAAGCGGACGGGTTCCGTCGGTGTCTCCTGAGCGAGGACGGACAGGAAGGTGTGGCGGCGTTCATCGAGAAGCGCCCGCCGACGTTCTCGGGACGCTGATGAAGGCCGTCGTTCTCGACGGAATCGGTGGGCCCGAGAAGCTCGTCCTTCGCGATCGATCCGCGCCGGTCGCGACCGCCGGGCAGAGCCTCGTGGACGTCAGGGCCTCCGCGATCAACTACCTCGAGGTCCTGGTCCGGCGCGGTCTCTATCCACAGATGCCGGACCTCCCCTGGGTGCCGGGAACCGAGGTCGCCGGCACGACGTCCGATGGCCGGCGCGTCCTCGGCCTCGTGCGCTCCACGGGCGGCGGGTACGCGGAGCAGGTCGCCCTCGACGACCAGTGGACGTTCGACCTGCCGGACAGCGCCTCGTTCGAGGAGGGCGCCGCCTTTCTCATGGCGTACCTCACGGCGTGGATCCCGCTCACGAGGCAAGCTCGCGTCGGGCCCGGCACGCGCGTCCTCGTCCACGCGGCCGCAGGTGGGGTCGGGAGCGCGGCCGTCGTCGCGGCGGTCCATCTCGGCGCCGAGGTCATCGCGACCGTCGGCTCGGTCGAAAAAGCAGAGCTGCCCCTCTCGCTCGGCGCCACCCGGGCCGTCACGTATGCCCAGCTCGACGAGGTGGGATCGGTCGACGTCGTCGTCGACACCGTCGGCGGCGAGGTCTTCACGGAGTCGATCCCCCTGCTGCGCCCCCTCGGCTCGGTCGTCGCGATCGGCTTCGCCGGCGGGCCCTGGCCGACTTTCGATCCCGCCCTCCTCGTAGGACGCAACGTCGGAGTCCAGGGCTTCTATCTCGGTCGCTTGATGCAACGCGAGCCGGCACTGGTCCGCGACGCCGCGCTCGAGCTCCTGCGTCTCTGGGACGCGGGGGACATACATCCCGTCGTCGGGGCAACCTTCCCACTCGCGGACGTCGCAGACGCGCACCGCCTGATCGAGCAGCGGCAGTCGACGGGGAAGGTCGTGCTCGTCCCATGAAGGCGATCGTCACGGGAGGGGCGTCGGGGCTCGGTGCGGCCATCGTCTCACGGCTGACCGCCGAGGGCTACGAGGTCGCCGTCCTCGACCTGACGACCGGATTCGACGTCACCGATCCGGACCGGTGGCAGGCCGTCGGCCCGGTGGACGTCGCCTGCCTCAACGCCGGGGTTCTCGGAGGTGGCACCGATCCGGCATCGATCGCGTTCGAGAGCTACCGAAGCACGATGGCGGTGAACGTCGACGGCGTGTTCCTCGGGATCCGACGGCTCGCCCGGGTCATGCCCCCCGGCGGACGCATCGTCGCCACCGCCTCTCTCGCAGGCTTGACCGCGATGCCGTCCGACCCGGTCTACACCGCGAGCAAGCACGCGGTCGTCGGCCTCGTGCGCAGCGTCGCCCCGACGCTCGCGGCACGAGGAATCTCGATCAACGCCGTATGCCCGGGCATCGCGGACACGCCGATGCTGACCGGCGCCGCACGCACGGCGATCGAGGAGGCGGCGTTCCCGCTCGTGACGGCGACCGAAGTGGCGGACGCCGTTTGGTTCGCTCTCGGATCCGGGGAGACGGGCCACGCGTGGGCCGTGCAGCCGGGTCGAGACCCCGTCGACTTCCGGTTCCCGAACGTCCCCGGCGCCAAGACGGCCGAGGGCATCGTGGTGGCCCCACCAGACCTCGAGCACTGACGCCTCTCTCGCAAGAACGCTAGGAGAACTCCCAGCTCTCGCCCGCGGAATACGTCTTGAGGATCCGGCGTGCCACGACCATTCGGTGGACCTCGTCAGGTCCGTCGTAGATGCGTCCGGCCCGCGCTTGCATCGCCATCTCGGCGAGGGGAGTGGCATCGGTCAGGCCGCGGGCGCCGTGCACCTGGATCGCCCGGTCGATGACCGCGTTCAGCACCCCCGCGGCGTAGAACTTGAGGAGCGAGACCTCGACGCGCGCCTCGGAGCCCTCGTCGATCTTGCGCGCCGTGTCCATCGTCAGCAACCGGCACGCCTGGATCTCGGCCGCCGAGTCCGCAATCCAGTTCTGCACCGTCTGCTTCTCGGCGAGGGGACCGCCGAAAGCCTCCCGCTCGAGCGCGTACGCGCACATCAGGTCGAACGCCCGCTGCATCTGCCCGAGCCAACGCATGACATGGTGAATGCGTCCGGGGCCGAGCCGCTTCTGTGCCAGCCGGAACGCCTCGCCACGCTCCCCGAGGGTGTTGGCCACGGGAACCCGCACCCCGGTGTAGGTCACCTCGCAATGCGTGTTCCAACCTCGTCCGCGGTGGCCCATCACGGCGGTCGGTGTGATCACGACCCCGGGCGTGTCGGACGGAACGATGATCATCGTGCCCTTCGCGTAGGTGCTCGCGTCAGGGTCGGTGATCGCGAACACGATCCCGAAGGTCGATCGATCGGCGCCGCTCGAGAACCACTTGTGCCCGTCGATCACCCATTCGTCGCCGTCGAGAACCGCTCTCGTCCGGAGCAGGGTCGGGTCGGAGCCGGCGACATCGGGCTCCGTCATCGAGAAGAACGAGCGGGCACGACCCGACACGAGCGGCTCGAGAAATCGAACCTTCTGCTCGGCGGAGCCGAAGTGATGGAGGATCTCCGCGTTCCCCGCGTCGGGCGCCTGGCATCCGAAGACGAGCTGCGCCCAGCGGGAGCGGCCGATCTCCTCGTTCAGGCACGCGTAGTAGAGGAAACCGGCCCCGGTTCCACCCGCCTCGGGAGGAACGTGCGGTGCCCACAGCCCCGCCGACCGCGCTCGGTCCTGCAGGCCGGCCATCGTCGCCACGGCATCGTCGTCCTCCCTGTCGAGCACCCGTTCGCTCGGGAACACGTGCTCCTCCATGAATTCGCGGTAGTGGGAGCGCCGCTCGAGGAACGCCGAAGGGAAGAGGGTCGTCACACCAGTAGGATCGTGCATATGCGCCTCGGTCTGCAACTCGGGTACGACGACCCGATCGGCGGCATCGCCCTCGCACGGGAGGCCGACCGGCTCGGATTCCACTCGGTCTGGACGTCGGAAGCCTACGGCACCGACGCGGTGACACCGATGGCGTGGATCGCCGCGACGACCGAGAAGATCGCGGTGGGAAGCGCGATCATGCAGATGCCGGCACGGTCGCCGGCGGCCACGGCGACGACCGTGGCGACGCTCGACCTCCTGTCCGGCGGCCGCGTCCTGCTCGGCCTCGGCACATCCGGGCCTCAGGTCGCGGAAGGCTGGCATGGCCAGGCCTGGGGCAAGCCCCTGACGCGCACGCGCGAGTACGTCGAAATCGTGCGGGCGATCCTTCGGCGCGCGGAGCCGCTCGAGCACCACGGCGAGCACTACGACATTCCGTACTCCGGCGCCGGCGCGACGGGCCTCGGCAAGCCGCTGAAGATCATCGTGCACCCGCTGCGGAGCGAGGTACCGATCTATCTCGCGGCGATCGGCCCGAAGAACGTCGCGCTGACGGCCGAGATCGCAGACGGCTGGCTCCCGATCTTCTTCTCTCCCGAGCGCGCCCCCGGCGTCCACGGCCCGGCGCTCGAGGAGGGGTTCGCACGTCGTGGAGGGCGTCCGGCCGACTGGGACCTCGCCCCGCTCGTGCCGGTCGTGATGGCCGACGACGTGCAGGCCTGCCGTGACTTCCTCAAGCCCATGATCGCCCTCTACGTCGGGGGGATGGGTGCGCGCGGCCAGAACTTCTACACGCGCCTCGCATGTCGGTATGGCTTCGAGGCGGAGGCGGTGGCCATCCAGGATCACTACCTCTCCGGAAGGAAGAGCGAGGCGATCGGGGCAGTTCCCGATGCCCTCGTCGACGAGATCGCTCTCGTCGGCGACCGCGCGCGTGTCGCAGACCGGCTCTCGGCATGGCGCGAGAGCGGCGTCACCACGCTCGTCCTCCAGGCGCGGCAGCCGGAGGCACTCCAGGCCCTCGCGGAGCTGACGGCTTGACGCAGGAGCTCGCGGGGGCGCGCCGCCGGATCTACCTCATGCGCCACGGCGCCGTCGCGTACTTCGACGCCGACGGCCGGCCGGTCGATCCGGACTCGGTCCCGTTGACCGACGAGGGCCGGGCACAGGCCGTGGCCGCACGCGAGCTGCTCGACGGCATCGTGTTCGACCGTGTGATCGCGAGCGGTCTCCCACGAACGATGGAGACGGCGTCGCTCGCGGCGCCTGGGCGGGTCGTCGAGACCTGGCCCGAGCTGCGCGAGATTCGTGGAGCGCGCCTCTCCTCGATCCCCCAGAACGAGCTCGAGAGCGCGTTCGTCCATGCCTTCAGGGGGGTGGTGCCGAACGAGAAGCGATTCCTCGGCGGAGAGACGATCGGCGAGCTCTTCGACCGCGTCATCCCATCGATGGAACGGCTCCTTGCCGACCCGAGCTGGGACACTGTCCTGCTCGTTCTGCACGGGGCGGTCAACAGGGCGATCCTCTCCCACGCCCTCACCGGCGAGCGAATGTTCCTCGGGCACTTCGAACAGGCACCGGGGTGCGTCAACGTCCTCGACGTCGGAGACACGTGGATCGTGCGCGCGGTGAACGTGAGCCCACCGGACCTCGCGCACCGCGCTACCCGGATGACGACGATGGAGGGGTACTGGCAGCGCTACAGGCTGCTGCCGGCCGAGGACGCGGACGGGGCCGGCGCTGCCGGCCCCGTCGCTCCTGCGTCGACGCGCCCGATTCGGGCTCAGCCGCCTACTGGCACTTGATCGCCGAGACCGGCGTGAACGTGCCGTTCGTGAATTTCACCATCCGCTCGCACTTGATCGGGAACTGGCTCGTTGCTCCTGTCTTCTGCTTGATGCCCGGGAGCAGGAACGGGTTGGCCTGGTTCCACGTGCGGAACGCCTTCATCAGCGACGCGCGCGTCGGGTTCTTGCCCGCCTTGTAGAGGAGCTCGACGAACGCCTCGGCGGTTCCGAAGCCGTACAGGTTGAGCGAATCCGTGACCCGACCCTTCGGGTAGTACTTCGCCATCACCTGCTTGTAGAGCTTCATCCCGGCGTCGTTGTCCCAGGCCGGGCTGGCCGGATCCTTCGCGTACTGCGTGGTGAACGTCTTGTCGACGAGTGCGCCGCCGCCGTTCGCCTTCGCGAGGGTCAGGAACGTGTCGGTCGCCGACACGGAGTTCGTGTAGACGACGTCGGGCGTCCACTTGAGCGCCCCGGCCGTCGCGTACGCCTGGATCGTCTTCGTCGGGGTCGCAAGCAGGACGAACACGGTCGCGCCGCTCGCCTTCAGCTTGGCGATCTGCGATGCGACGCTCGGCGCCGTGACCTCGAAGGGCTCCTTGTCGACGATGTTGGACGTCTTCGCACCGAGACCCTCCTCGAGGCCCGCGATGTAGTCCTTGCCGTAGTCGTCGTTCTGGTAGAGGACGCCGATCTTCGCGTTCGGGCTGTTGCGTGCGATCGCCTGGCCGTAGATCTTGCCCTCGAACTGGTAGGCGGGCTGCCAGCCGGTCGTCCACGGGTACTTCTTCCAGTCCGCACCCCAGGTCGTCGCACCGGTGGAGACGAGCATGTGCGGGACCTTCTTCGAGTTCAGGTACGGCCGGATAGCCGTGTTGACCTCGGTGCCGAGCGAGCCAACGATCGCGAAGACGTTGTCCTGCTCGACGAGCCCGCGGGTGAGCTGAACGGCCTGCGGCGGCGAGTACTGGTCATCCTTGTAGTTCCAGATGATCTGCCGTCCGTAGACGCCGCGCTTGCCGTCCGGGCCGCGGCGGGCGTTGATGTACGAGAAATACGCCTTCATCGCGACCGGGATCGTCGCGTACAACGACGCGGGCCCGGAAAGCGGGAACGTGCCGCCGATCTTGATGTTCTTGGCGGTGACGCCCGTCTCGGTCGGCGCCGTCGTCGCGGCGGAAGCCGAGATTCCCAGTGCCGTTACCGCGAGGAGAGCGATGATCATGACTCTGCGCATGAACACTCCTTGAGTGAATGAAGCGTGACTGACCGTCGATGGGATCGTGCCGGGACGACCCTAACTGTCCCAACACATAGACGCTAGTGCCGGGGCTTTGTTTGCGCCGTTCGCGCCGTGGAGGGCCTAGCACCGACGATCGACGCGGCCGAACCGATCGGGGCTAGCCCAGGCCGATCTCGTTGGCCAGCGCCTCTGCTTCGTCCAGGTCGTCCGAGATGGCATCGATTCCGCTCGCCCAGATCGACGGATCCGTCAGATCGAGCCCGACCATGCGGGCAAGGTCCTCGGGTGACTTCGACCCGCCGGAACGAAGGAGGTCGAGGTACGGGGCGACCATGGAGTCTCCCTCCTGCTGGTACGAGCGAAAGATCGAAAGCGCGAACAGGTAGCCGTACGCATAGGCATAGACGTAGCCGGGGACGTTCGTGAAGTGCGGAACGTAGCTCCACCACGTCTCGTAGCCGTCGACGCCGACCGAGTCACCGAACAGCGCGGTCTGGCACTCGATCCAGAGCTCGTTGATCCGCTCCGGCGACATCTCGCCCTTCTCCCGGCGCTCGGTGTGCGTCGCGTGCTCGAAGCGGTTCATGGCGATCTGTCGGAACGTCGTCGCGATCGCGTCTTCGAGCTGACCTGTGAGCAGGTCGAGCCGCTTGCGCGGGTCGTCCTCGGACTCGAGCAGCCGCTTGAACGTGAGAGCCTCGCCGAACACCGAGGCGGTCTCGGCCGTCGTCAAGGGCGTCGACGCGTTGAAGTACCCGAGCGGCTGTGCCAGCGATCCATGAAGGGCATGGCCCATCTCGTGCGCGAGCGTGAGGATCGAGCGGCGGTCGCCGGTGTAGTTCATGAACACGTACGGATGCACGCCTGGGACGTTCGTCGCACAGAACGCGCCATGGCGCTTGTCGGGACGAACGGGGGCGTCGATCCACCCCTCGTCGAAGAAACGCGAGACCGCGTCGCCGGCCTCGCCCGAGAAGGCGGTGTACGCCTCGACGACGACGCTCCTCGCCTCCGCCCACGAGGTCCTGGATGCGTCCTCGGCAACGGGGGCGAACCTGTCGTAGACCTCGAGGCGGTCGAGGCCGAGCAGCTTCGCCTTGAGCCTGTAGTAGCGCTGTGGGACGTCGTAGCGTGACGTGGTCGCATCGACGAGCGCCTGGACGGCCTCGTCGGTCGTCTCGTTCGCGAGGTTACGGGACGTGATCCACGTGGGGTACCCGCGCAACCGGTCGTCGATCCACTTGTCGACGAGGATCGTGTTGAAGATCGAGGTGCGCGTTCGCAGGCCCGGCTGGAGGGCTTCGGTCACCGCCTCTGCGGCGCCCCGCCTGACGTCGCGGTCGTTTGCGTAGAGCTTCGCCATCGCCGTCTCGAGCGAGACGGGCTCCTCTGCGCCGGGCAGGTCGACGCGCATCGCACCGAGCACCTCCTCGTAGAGCCGCGACCAGGCCGTGACACCCGAAACGGATTTCTCGGTGAGGATCTTCTCCTCCGGCTCGGTGAGAACGTACGGCCGGAAGACACGCTGCGAGGCGAGCCAGTGACGCCAGTGATCGAGCGCCGGATCCGCGAGGATCGCTGCGGCCGGCTCGTCCTCGATCGCAGCCCACTCGAGCCCGAAGAACAGAAGCTGGGTCTCGAGGCCGGCAGCCTTCTCACCGAGCCTCGAGACGAGTGCGCCGCGAGCGGTGTCCGCCATGTTCGTCGAGAACTCGAGGTGCGCGAAATAGAGAGCGCGCGTCGCGATCGATTCGATCCGCTCGCGCTCGTCGATGGCCGCCGCGAGCTCTGCGGCCGTGAGTTCGGCAACCTTGCCGTAATACCGGTCCCGAAACGCTGCCGTCGCCGCTTCGGCCTCGGCAAAGTCGGATTCGATGCGCGGGTCGTCGCCTGAGGCGTAGAGGTCGGAGAGGTCCCACGCGATCTCTTCCGCACCTGTCTGCTCGATAGTTGTCATGCCGAGGAGGTTAGTCGATCGGCCCCCGGGCCGGTTCAGGCGGGCAGTGCCGTGGCGTCGGTCACGGGAGACCGGCATGTAAACCGCTCACACACGTACACCGCCGGGCGTCCCCCGACGAGCTGCTTGCCGTCGAGCAGGGGCACATCGTCGCCCGGACCGATGGCGACGACCGTCGTCGGAGAGAACGGGCCGAGCGCAGCACGCGCCACAGGGCTGTCAGCCGGGCCTACGATCGCGAGCTCACGCGGAGGCGCGAGCCAGAGGTCGAGTGCGCACAGGGCCCAACCGAACGCGCCGGGTGCGCGGCCGAGCATGGGCTCCACGAGGCGGAGAACACCGATGGCCTGCCGCTCGAGCTCGTCGTCCCCCCAGATGCGCGCCAGACGAAGAAGCACGTGCGCCAGCATCGAGTTGCCGGACGGAATCGGGTTGTCGTCGAGACCCTTCGTTCGTGCGACGAGCTCCTCGCCCGCGGTCGGTGCGAGGAAGAAGCCGCCGCGCTCGGAATCGCCGAACAGTTCGACGGCGAGGAGCGCCAGGCGACGCGCCTCGTGGAGCCAGCGCAGATCCCCGGTCGCCACGTGCAGCTCGATCAGCCCGTGCGCGACGTTCGCATAGTCGTCGAGGAAGCCCTCACCGCTGACCTTCCCGTCGCGAAAGGAGCGGCAGAGCCTGCCGCTTTCCCGCGACAGCGGTCCCAGGAGGAAATCGCCTACCGCGCGGGCCGCAGCGAGCCAGTCGTCACGTCCGAGCCTGCGTCCTCCCTCGGCGAGCGCGGCAAGAGCGAGGCCGTTCCATGAGGCGAGCACCTTGTCGTCGAGACCGGGTTGTGGTCTCGCATCCCGCAACTCGTGCAGGCGCGCACGCAGCTCCTCGGGGAGCTCGCCGCGGATGATGGAGCGGCCGTGCTCGAACGGGACGAGGAGGTCCGCGGGGACGCCCTCCGCCTCCGTCCAGGTGAACGTGAGCCCCTCGACGCCGTCGGTGTCGGCGTCCTGTGCCGACGCAAGCCCCCCGCCGGAGAGCGTCAACTCCCTCACCACGTAGTCGAGCGTCCCGGTCACGACGGCTCGATAGCGATCGGTGCCCGTCACGACCCACGCGTGGAGGTAGGTCGAGGCGAGCAGCGCGTTGTCGTAGAGCATCTTCTCGAAATGCGGTACGAGCCACCGGTCGTCGACGGAGTAACGGTGGAAGCCCCCGCCGACGAGGTCGTACATCCCGCCCGCAGCCATGGCCTCGAGCGTCTTCGTCACCATCTCGCGTGCCCCGGCCGAGTCGCGCCGCAGGAGAAATTCGAGGGTCGAGGCAGGCGGGAACTTCGGTGCGCGGCCGAACCCGCCGTTCAGCGCGTCGAAGGTTCGGCCGATCCCCCGTTCAGCGTCGTCGAGGAGCGACGAGGTGAGGGGCGTCGCCGACGGCTCGATCCGCGCCGTCCGACCGACGGCTTCGACGAGGCGGCGCGCTTGCGCGACGACGTTCTCGCGTTCCCCGCGCCACGCTTCGTCGACCGCGAACAGCAGCTGGGTGAACGACGGCATCCCGTGGCGCGGCGTCGGCGGGTAGTACGTGCCGGCGTAGAACGGCTCGCCCCCCGGCGTCAGGAAAACGGTCATCGGCCACCCACCCTGGCCCGTCATCGAGACCGTCGCCTCCATGTAGAGCGCATCGACATCGGGGCGCTCCTCGCGATCGACCTTGACGTTGACGAAGCGCTCGTTCATCACTGCCGCGGTCGCGGCGTCCTCGAACGATTCGTGCGCCATCACGTGGCACCAGTGGCAGGCGCTGTAGCCGATCGAGAGGAGGATCGGCCTGTCCTCGGCCCGCGCACGCTCGAACGCCTCCTGTCCCCACGGGTACCAGTCGACCGGGTTCTCGGCGTGTTGGAGGAGATACGGGCTCGTCTCGGCGGAGAGGCGGTTCATGGCGCCAGCCTATGCGGCAGCCGCACCGGGCGATAGCGCTCCGGGGCAACGCCGAATACGATTCCCCGATGTCGATGCTCCCGACGGGAACGGTCACGTTCGTCTTCACGGACATCGAGGGATCGACCCGGCTGCTCCAGGAGCTCGGCGATGCCTACGCCGAGGTCACGCGCGATCACCGGCGAATCGTGCGCGAGGCGTTCGGCGGCAACGGCGGCCTCGAGATCGACACGCAGGGCGACGCGTTCTTCTACTCGTTCCCGAGAGCCCGCGATGCCGTGGGTGCCGCGGCACGGCCCAGCGACGCCTCGCAGAGCACCCCTGGCCGAACGGGGCACGGGTGCTCGTACGGATGGGCCTCCACACCGGAGAGCCTGCCGTCGGCGACGAGGGATACCTGGGCCTCGACGTCGTCCGCGCCTCACGCATCTGCAGCGCCGGGCACGGCGGCCAGATCCTGCTCTCCGAGACGACCCGATCGCTCATCGGGAACGACCTCCCTGACGGCGCGAGTGTCGTCGACCTCGGTGAGGCGAAGCTCAAGGACATTCAGCACGAACGGCTCTACGAGCTCTCGCTCGACGACACACGCTCGTTTCCGCCGCTCAGGACCGAGAGGCCGAAGGACGCAGGCGATCGCCCCGAGGACAGGATCGAGCAGTTCGTCGAGCGGCAGCTGGAGCTGGCTTTCACCGGCGACGAGGCCGGTGCGAAGCCCGTCATCGGTCTCGCTCGCGGTCGTCCTCCTCGTCAAGCTGGTCTTCTGAGCCTCACGGCTGCGAGGCCGGGCGCTTCGAGCGCCGGTGTCTCACCCATTCGACCGCGAACGCCACGCTGAATGCGATCCCCAGCCCGAGGAGGACGCCCTTCCACGGCTGCTCCTCGAATTGCTTGCCACCCAGGTAGCCGAGCATCGTCGCGTACGTGGCCCAGACGCCTCCGGCGACGAGGTCGTAGCGGAAGAACTGATGCCACGGGAGCCCACGCGTGTACCCCGACGTGAAGGTGACCGCGGTCCTGCCAAACGGGATGAAACGCGCCACGATGATGATGTAGCTCCCCCGCTCCTCGAGTTGCTGCTCGGCCCAGTCGAAGCCACGGTGTGCCTTTTCGTGACGGAAGAGCCGCTTGACCGTGTGCTCGCCGACGACCTTCCCGATGCCGTAGGAGATGTTGTCCCCCGTCACCGCACCCCCCCACGCCGCGAGGATCACGAGGAAGACGTTGAGGTCGCCCGCGCCGGCCAGCGTTCCGGCGACGATGACCATCGTCTCGCTCGGGACGACGGGGAAGAACGCATCGAGCACCGCGACCGCGAACACCGCCACGTAGCTCCAGTTCGAGCCGGAGACCCAGTCGACCATCATCTGGAACATGACTGCATCCTCGCAGAGACGCGAAAGGCGATGATGGGTGCGATGGCGCACACCCCACTCACCGGAACGATCGTGCTCGACGTCACGACGTCGATCGCCGGGCCGTACTGCGCGCAGATCCTCTCGGCGCTCGGCGCAGACGTGATCAAGGTCGAGCGCCCCGACACCGGCGACGACGGCCGCGCTTGGGGGCCGCCGTTCTGGAACGGCGAGGGAACGATGTTCCTCTCGGCGAACGCCGGCAAGCGATCGCTCGGCCTCTCGCTGCGAGATCCCCGCGGGCGTGACGCACTGCTGCGGCTCGCCGACGGCGCCGACGTCTTCCTCCAGAGCCTCCGGCCCGGACTCGCCGACGAGCTCGGCCTCGGGTCGGACGCACTCCGCGCTCGCAACCAGCGGCTCGTCTATTGCTCGGTCGGCGCGTACGGGCACGTGGGCCCGCTGAAGGACGAGCCCGGTTACGACGCACTGATGCAGGCAGCGGGCGGCCTGATCTCGATGACCGGTGAGCCCGGACGGCCAGGCGCCCGCGTCGGGTCATCGCTGATCGATCAGGGAACCGGAACCTGGGCCGCCCTCGGAATCCTCGCCGCCCTGATCGACCGCGCCCGAAGCGGACGAGGGTCCGTCGTCGACGTCTCGCTCTACGAGACGGCCCTCGGCTACATCGGCTACCACCTCGTGGGATACCTGGCGGACGGGACCGTTCCTCACGGCCAGGGCACGCGGTTTCCGATGGTCGCTCCGTATCAGGTGTTTCCGACCCGGAACGGCGAGCTCATGATCGCCGGTGGCAACGACCGTCTGTTTGCCGCCATCTGCTCCGTTCTCGGGCTCCCCGGCCTGGTCGACGACCCCCGATTCGCAACGAACCGCGATCGGGTCACGCACCGAGACGAGCTGTGCGCCATCCTCGAGGTACCGCTGCGGGAGCGCGATTCCGACGAGTGGCAGGGGCTTCTCTCAGAGGCCGGAGTGCCGGCAGCCCCCGTCGCAGACGTCGCGGACGTCGTCCGCTCCCCCCAGACCGAGGCGCTCGGGATGCTCCAGCCGCTGCCCCACCCATCCATCCCGGAGCTCGAGCTGGCGGCGCTACCCGTATCCTTCGACGGCGAACGCGCGGTGCACCGGTCAGGTCCTCCCGCCGTCGGCGAGCACTCGGCGGAGATATTGCGAGCGGTCGGATACGGCCCTGAGGAGATCGCGGCACTCGCCGCGGAAGGAGTGATACGCACATGAGCCATCTGTCCGCCTCGTTCAGCGCGACCATCCGCGTCAGGCTCTCGGACGCGCCCGGGTCGTTCGCACGGCTCGCCAAGGCGATCGGTGACGCGGGCGGCTCGTTCGGTGCGATCGACCTCGTACGCGTCGAGAAGGGGACCAAGGTGCGCGACGTGACGGTCGACGCGGCTGACGCCGAGCACCTCTCACGCATCGTCGAAAGCGTTCGCATGATCGACGGGATCGAGGTCGAGCGCGTTTCGGATCGGACGTTCCTCATGCATCTCGGCGGCAAGATCGAGATGCAGGCGAAGGTGCCGGTGAAGACGCGGGACGATCTCTCGATGGCGTACACGCCCGGCGTGGCACGGATCTGCGTTGCGATCGCCGAGGACAAGGACTCGGCCTGGAATCTGACGATCAAGCAGAACACCGTTGCGGTCGTCTCCGACGGCACCGCCGTGCTCGGTCTCGGTGACATCGGCCCGGAGGCCGCGATGCCGGTCATGGAGGGCAAGGCGCTCCTCTTCAAGGAGTTCGGCGGCGTCGACGCCTGGCCACTGTGCCTCGATACGACGGATCCGGATGAGATCGTCGCCATCGTCAAGGCAATCGCCCCCGGCTTCGGCGGCATCAACCTCGAGGACATCTCTGCACCCCGATGCTTCGAGATCGAGCGGCGGCTGCGTGCTGAGCTCGACATCCCCGTGTTCCACGACGACCAGCACGGCACCGCGATCGTCGTGCTGGCCGCGCTACTTAACGCGCTCAGGGTGGTGGGCAAGGAGATCGGCGACGTGCGCGTGGTGGTCACGGGGGTGGGCGCCGCAGGCATCGCCGTGACGGACATCCTCCTCAACGCGGGTGTGCGAACAGTCATCGGCTGCGACCGAACCGGGGCGATCTACGAGGGGCGCGAAGGGCTGGACGCGACCAAGTCGACGTTTGCGAGCCGCACGAATCCTGGCCGCCTACGCGGCTCCGCCGACGACGTCCTCGAGGGTGCGGACGTCTATCTCGGGCTCTCGATGCCGGGAGCGGTCTCGCGACACGGCATCGAGCGGATGGCAGACGACGCGATCGTCTTCGCGATGGCGAACCCCACGCCCGAGATCGCGCCGGAAGACCTTCCGCCCGGCAAGGTCGCGGTCGTCGCGACGGGCCGTTCGGACTACCCGAACCAGATCAACAACGTGCTCGCGTTCCCGGGCGTCTTCCGCGGGGCCCTCGACGTCCGCGCGAGCACGATCACCGAGGGGATGAAGGTCGCCGCGGGCCACGCGATCGCTTCGGTCATCGCCGACGACGAGCTCGGTCCCGAGTACGTCATCCCGAGCGTGTTCAACCGCGACGTGACCCAGGTGGTCGCGGCGGCCGTCGCCGAGGCCGCCGAGCGTGACGGCGTTGCGCGGAGGGTGCGGAGCTAGCCGTGTCGGGGAGAGACGAAGCCTCTTCCCTCCCTACTCGTAATGGAGCGCTTCGAGGGGATTGAGCTTGGCGGCCCGGCGCGCCGGGAAGATCGCTGCCACGACACCCACGACGATCGCGGCTATCGCGAACACGATGACCTGCGTCGTCGGGAACGCGAAGTCGATCAGGTCGATCTTGAAGATCAACAGCCCCGCGAGGATCACTCCGAGCACGATGCCGATGAACGCACCGATCATCGACGTGATCACGCTCTCGTGCCGGATCATCCGTCGGGTCTGTCGGCGCGTCATGCCGATCGCGCGCAGCATTCCGATCTCGCGCGTCCGCTCGAACACGCTGAGCACGAGCGTGTTGACGATCCCGAAGAGGCTGACGATGATCGAGAGCCCGAGCAGCACGTAGAGGATGTTGAGGATCGACTTCAGTCCAGAGATCTGGTTTTCGACGAACTGGTCCCTCGTCGCCACCTTGGCATTCGGATACGGCGCGAGCGCCTTCTCGAGTGCGGCTGCATTCGCCTCCGTCGCGCCTCCGTCCATGAGGACGAACGAATAGACGTTCTTCGGCGTCGGGTTCTGGGCATCCCATGCCTCGGTCGAGATCGTGACGACGCCGAACGGTGAGCCGCCCGACGGTGGGTCGAAGATGCCCTTGACGACGAAGGTCTGCGTCGTGCCGTTCGCGAACGTGATCGCGACCGGCGACCCGAGGGTGAGGTCGTGCTTCTTCGCGTAGTCGTTGTCGACGAAGGCCCCGTCCTTCCCGAGCTCTCCGAAGACGGCGCTCGACCCCTCGACCCAGTCGAGCTTGATCACGTCCTCGGCCCCTGCGTCGACGGCCGTCGAGAACTCTGTCGAGCCGAAGACGAGTGTCTCCCCGGTCCGCACGTTCCCGACCGAGATCACCCCGGGCGCAGAGGCCGCCGCGTTGGCCGCGTCGGTCGGGATCGGTGAGAAGTCGTTCTGCGCGGTGATGGCGAAATCGCCCACGAAGATCTCGTTCACGGCCCCCGTGAACGTGTGGACGACACTGCCGGCGAGCGTGGCGACGAGCGTCACGAGCGCGAGCCCGATCATCAGCGCGGCGGCAGTGGACGCCGTGCGTTGGGGGTTCCGGCGGGCGTTGTCGCGCGCGAGCGCGCCGGCTGCTCCGCCGAAGCGGGCACCGGGCCACCCGAGAATGCCCGTCAGCCCCGGGATCAGCGGCGCCGAGAGCATGGCGACGCCGATGAAGACGAGCACCATCCCGAGGATCATGAAGAGCAGGATCTGCGTCGTGTCGAGGTCGGGGCCGAACAGCCCCCACAGCAGTCCCGCGAACCCGAGCAGCGTGATCACGGCAGCGATCGGCGTCCGGAAGCGCGCGAAGCGGCCGGGCGCGATCGACGCGCCCTCGCGCACCGCCGCGATCGGCGGGACACGCGTCGCCTTGAAGGCCGGCATGACGCTCGCGATGAGCGTCACGGTGATCCCGAGTAGCAGCGAGACGATGATCGTGCGGGTGCTGAAGATGAGCCCGCTGTTCGGCAGCGTGAACCCGACCGCATCGAAGAGCTTGAAGAGCCCCGTCGCCAGCGCGAGGCCGAGGAAGAGGCCGATGATCGATGCGATCGTCCCCATGACGAGCGATTCGACGATGACGGAGAACCGCACCTGACGCCGCGAGGCTCCGAGCGTGCGCAGCGTCGCGAGCTCACGCGTTCGCTGGGCAATCGTGATCGAGAGCGAGTTGAAGATGACGAAGGCGCCGACGAAAAGGGCGATGACACCGAACGCCAGCAGGAAGTAGCGCAGGAACGAGATGAACGCGTCGGTGTCCTTCGCGTCCTCGGCGGCCTGCTCGGCGCCCGTCCGCACCTGCGTCCCCTGGGGCAGGATCGCGTCGATCTCGGAGACGAGCTGCGTCGGCGAGACGCCGGGCTTGCCAGCCACGCGGATCTGGTCGAGCTTGCCGACCTTGCGAAACAGCTTCTGGGCCGTCGCGAGGTTGAAGCCGGCGAGCGTCGCGCCACCGATCGTGTCCACCGAGCCGAACTTGACGAGGCCGGAGATCTGGTACTGCTCGACCGGCCCTTCCGCCTGCACGCCGATGCCCTGGCCGACGGAGAGGTGCTTCTTCGACGCCGTCGAGATGTCGATCACGACCTCGCCGTCCTCCGGCCAGGCGCCCTCTTCGAGCGTCAGCGTGTTGAACTCCGGCTTCGTCGGATCGACGCTGAACCCGAGGTTCGGAGCACCACCGAAGACGATCGCCTTGCCGTTCTCGCCGATCAGCTGCGCTTCGCCGCCGACGCCGCCGATCGCCGCGGCGACGCCCGGGAGCGCTGCCACCTGCGGCTGGAGCGACTCGTCGAACGGCGGCGCGGTCGTTCCCGAGCCGTCGGAGAGGTCGAATGCCGACTTACCGGTGATCGTCGCGTCGGTGCCCTCGTAGACGGTCGAGAAGATGGCGTCGAAGGCCTTGTCGATCGAGTCGGTGAGGACGAACGTGCCGCTGACCATCGTCACGCCGAGAATGACGGCGAGCGCCGTGAGCGCGGTGCGCAGCTTGCGTCCCGCCATGCCCTTCAGGGCGAACTTGATCATTGCGCGCTGATCTCTTCCATGGCCGCTGCGATGTCGTGCGCCGAGGCGCCCGAGAGCTCGCGAACGATATTCCCGTCCGCGAGGAAGAGGACCCTGTCCGCAATCGCCGCAGCGCGTGCCTCGTGGGTGACCATCACGACCGTCTGGTGCATGTCCTCGACCGCGTGCCGGAGCAGCTCGAGGATCTCACCGCCCGTCTTCGAATCGAGGTTGCCGGTCGGCTCGTCGGCGAAGACCACATCGGGTCGCGAGACGAGCGCCCGGGCGATGGCGACGCGCTGCTGCTGGCCGCCCGAGAGCTCCGACGGCCGATGTCCGAGCCTGTCGCCTAGCCCGACCGAGCCGATCAGGTCGCTCATCCAGGCGTCGTCGGCCTTCTCGCCCGCGATGGTCAGTGGGAGCAGGATGTTCTCCCTGGCGTTGAGCATCGGGAGAAGGTTGAAGAACTGGAAGACGAAGCCGATGTGCTCACGGCGCAGCTTCGTGAGCTCGCTGTCGCCGAGCGTCGTGATCTCCTTACCGGCAACCGTCACCGATCCAGCCGTCGGCTTGTCGAGCCCGGCGAGGATGTGCATCAGCGTCGACTTGCCGGAGCCGGACGGCCCCATGACCGCGGTCAGCCGACCGGCCGGTACATCGACAGAGACGCCTCGGAGAGCGTCTACAGCAGTGTCCCCGGCGCCGTATCGCCGTGTCACGCCCTGCGCGACGACGACCGCCGATCCGCTTCCGTTTTCCACGTGCGCCTCCTCGTCGGGTTCGACCGGATACTGCCCGAGCCTGGTCGGCCGACGCAGTAGGGGTAACCGTACCGTTCGCGCCCGCTAGCCCCCGAGGTTCAACCGCTTCGACGCCTCGGCGAGGACGTCGCCGAGGATCCCCACGATCTCGTCGATCTCGGCCTCACCCGCGATGAGGGGCGGCGAGATCTGCACCACCGGGTCGCCGCGGTCGTCCTGGCGGCAGATCAGGCCGGCGTCGAAGAGCGCCGGCGAGAGGTAGCCGCGCAGGAGCGACTCGCACTCGGCGTCGTCGAACGTAGACCGACTCTCCTTGTCCTTGACGAGCTCGACGGCGTAGAAGAACCCCGTGCCCCGCACGTCCCCGACGATCGGGAGCTCGAGCAGCGTCTCGAGCCTGGCTCGGAAGACGTCCTGCGTCGCCCGGACGTGCTCGACGACTCCTTCACGCTTCATGATCTCGATGTTCTTGAGCGCAATCGCGCACATCACGGGGTGGCCGCCGAACGTGACGCCGTGCGAGTACACCGACGTTGCGTCGAGGAACGGCTCCATCACGCGATCGGTCGCGATCACTGCGCCGATCGGCCCGTACGACGACGAGAGCCCCTTCGCGCAGGTGACGATGTCCGGCCTGATCTCGTAGCGCTCCGAGCCGAACCAGTGCCCGAGCCGGCCAAAGGCCGTGATCACCTCGTCGGCTGAGAGCAGGATGTCGTACTCGTCGCAGATCCGGCGCACGCCGGCCCAGTAGCCGTCGGGCGGCGTGAGGCAGCCGCCTGCGTTCTGGACGGGCTCCATGTGGACGAGGCACACCGTCTCCGCCCCCATGGCGAGAATCGCCTGCTCGAGGTCGTCGAGGAGGAACTGCGTGAACTCCTGCTCGGTCTCGGCACCCGGTCGGTGGTAGCGATTCGTGTTGTGGACGTGGCGCACCTCGGGCACGAGCGGCTCGAACGTCTCCCGCAGCGCCGGGATGCCGTTGATCGAGAGGGCGCCCATCGTCGTCCCGTGGTAGGCGATATGGCGGGCGATCGCCTTGTACCGGAGCGGACCGCGGCGGCCGGCCGCGAGGATCGCGTCGTGCCGTGTCTCGGGCTCGCGGAGTGCACTCGTGAGTCGTTTCTCACCGCGCGCGGCGTAGTACTGGCGCGCGAGCTTCCAGGCCGACTCGACCGCCTCCGACCCGCCGGAGACGAAGAAGACCCGATTGAGGTCGCCGGGCGCGAGCGATGCGAGCTCCGTCGCGAGCTCGATCGCCTTCGGGTGCGCGTACGACCAGTTGGTGTAGAACGGCAGCTCGCGCATCTGCTCGAGTGCAGCCCGACCGATCTCGTCGCCGAAGCCGTAGCCGATGTTGACCGAGAACAGCCCGGCAAGAGCGTCGAGGTAGCGCTTGCCGTTCGCGTCCCAGAGGTGGCAGCCGTCGCCCTTGACGATGATCGGCACCTCCTGGCCCGGGCCGAACCCGCCCATGCGCGTGAAGTGCATCCAGAGATGGTCTCGCGCGTTCTGCTGCAGGTCGGAGCTCACGGACCTGCCTGTGCGTGCACCGGCAACGCTTCGGGAATCGGCACGGCCGGGGCCAGCGGCTCGGCCACACCGCCCGCGCGCCGGTTCCGGAGCCCCCAGAGAACGTTGATGATCATCACCGCGACCGCGACGAGGAAGATCGCGCTCGCGATCACGTTCACCTGCGGCGGTACCGAGACGCGCGAGGCACCCCAGACGAACAGCGGGAACGTCGTCGTCGGCCCGGAGACGAAGTACGTGATCACGAAGTCGTCGATCGAGAGCGCGAACCCGAGCAGGGCCGCGCTGAGGATCGCGGGCGCGAGAAGCGGCAGCGTCACCTTGCGCATCGTCGTCCAGCCGCTGGCCCCGAGGTCGGCTGCCGCCTCCTCGAGGTGGACGTCGAAGTCGACGAGCCGCGCCTTCACGGTGACGACGACGTAGCTGACGATGAAGAGCACGTGTGCGATGAAGATCGTCAGGAAGCCGGTCACGATCCGCATGTTCAGATACAGCGTCAGGAGCGAGGCGCCGAGGACGATCTCGGGCGTCGACATCGGCAGGAAGATGAGGATGTTCGTGGCACCGCGCCCGTGGAAGCGGTGCCGCACGAGCGCGAGCGCGAGCAGCGTCCCGAGGATCGTCGCGGCGATCGTCGACACGAGCCCGAGCTCGATCGAGGTGATCACGGCATCGCGGATGCCCGGAACCGCGTCCCAGTTCTGCCAGTTGTCGAGGGTGAATCCCTCCCAAACGTAGTTGAAGCGCCCGCTGGGGTCGTTGAACGAGAAGAGGATGACGACGCCGATCGGCAGAAGCAGGTAGGCGAACGCGAGCAGCGCGTACACCGAGAGGAGGTGATGGCGGACCCGGCGCATCAGCCGATCAGCCTCTCCGAGCCCACGGCCCGCACGTAGACGAGGAGGGCGCCGAGGATCAGCGCCATCAGGATGAAGGAGAGCGCCGCGGCCGCCGGGTAGTCCAGCACCTCGAGGAACTTCGACTGGATCACGTTGCCGACCATGTACTGCCGTGGCGTCCCGAGCAGCTGGGCGTTGATGAAGTCGCCGGCCGCGGGAATGAACGTGAGCAGGGTCCCCGCCACGACCCCGGGCGCCGAGAGCGGCAGCGTCACCCTGAGGAAGGCCTGCCGGCTGCTCGCGTAGAGGTCCTCCGCCGCCTCGAGAAGGCGGCGGTCCATCTGCTCGAGCGAGACGTAGATCGGCAGTGCCATGAAGGGGAGGAAGTTGTAGGTGATGCCCGCGACCACGGCGACCGGCGTCGCGAGTAGCCGCCCGTCGGCACCGAGGATGTGCAAGTCGCGAAGGATCCCGACCACGGGGCCCTCGTCGGCGAGGATGTTGAGCCACGCCAGCGTCCGCACGAGGTAGGTGACGAAGAGCGGCGCCACGATGAGGAGCAGGAAGACGTTCTTCCAGCGTCCGGCTCGAAACGCGATCCAGTAGACGAGCGGGTAGGCGACGAGGATCGAGATCACCGTCGCGATGCCGGCGTAGACGAACGAGCGGATGAACTGATCGCTGTAGTCGGAGAGCGCGTCCGAGTAGTTCGAGAAGGCCCAGTCGAACGTGTACCCGTCCTCGAAGGTGCCGGACTGAAGCGACTGGTAGCCGAGGAAGCCGAGCGGGACGAGGAAGAAGAGCGCGAGCCAGAGCAGCCCCGGCAAGAGGAGCAGGTACGGCGTCAGGCTCCGATGGCGATGGAAGAACCCCATCTCAGGCCCCCAGGACCTTCTGCCACGCCTCGATGTACTCGCGGTTGTTGAGGGCCGCGCCGGAGAAGGCGTGCAGCTCGGTGAGCATGTTGTCGGTGGGGAAGATGAGCGGGTTCGCCGCCGTCTCCGGATCGGTCTTCGCGAGCTCCTCGCGCGCGCCGATGACCGGCGTCACGTAGTTGACGTAGGCGGCGATCTGGGCCGCGATCTTCGGGTCGTAGACGAAGTTCATGTACACCGACGCCGTCGCGCCACTCCCGCCGAGCGGGATGAGCATGTTGTCCGTCCACAGCATGGCTCCGTTCTCCGGGATCGCCCAGCGGAGCTTCTTGTTGCTCGCGAGCAGCTGCACGACGTCACCCGACCACGCCACGGCTGCCGCCTGGTCACCCTTCGTCAGCCCCTGCGCGTAGTCGTTGCCGGTGAAGCGGCGGATCTGGCCGGAGTCGACGGCCTTCTGGATCCGGTCGACCGCCTTGTAGAACGTCTCGTCGGTGACGACGGCCGGGTCGTCGCCGTTGGCGAGCATGACGAGCCCAACGGAGTCCGCCATCTCGGTCAGCATCGTCACCTTGCCCTTCAACTTCGGGTCCTCGAGCAACTGTTCGACGGAGGTGACGGGCTCGGTGACCGACCCGTTCCAGGCGATGCCCGTCATCCCCGACTGCCAGGGCAGGCTGTAGGTGCGATCGGGATCGAACGTCGGGCTGCGCTGCGCGTTGATCAGGTTGGAGATGTTCGGGATCTGGTCCTTTTGGAGTGGCTCGACCCAATCCTTGTTGATCAAGAGCTGCGGGTAACGCGAGTTGTCGGTGAAGACGAAGATGTCGCGGTTGATCGAGCGGCCCTGCGAGAGCGGCCCGGCGACCTTCGCGAAGTAGGACGAATTGTCGTTGATGTCCTCGAAGTACTCGACCTCGATCCCGGTCTGGCCCGTGAACTGGTCGAGCGTCGGCCGCTGCTTCGTCTTCTCGTCGTAGTCGATGTAGAGCGTCCAATTGGAGAAGCGGAGGACCTTCTGCACCTCGGTCGAGGTGTTGTGGCCGCCGCCGGCGCACGCCGCCAGCAGGCCGGGCAGCGAGAGCGCCGCGGCACCCGCGACGCCGCGCTCGACGAGCTGACGGCGGGTCAGCCCGCGGCTGCTCCTCACGTCGTCGCGTCCTGCGCGACGACGAACGTCGACTCCGGCGACCAGGAGACCGCCACCTCGGTCCCGATCGCCGGGATCAGCCCGCCGGACTCGGCGTTCTGGTGGAAGACGGTGATGTCACCTGCCGGCGTCTCGACGACGAACTCCGTCGCGACGCCGATGTAGGCGCTCTCGCGCACGGTGCCCGAGAGCCGGTTGGCTCCGCCGGCCCCGAGCGAGACCTTCTCGGGCCGGACGCCGAGCGAGATCGCGCCCTTGGCCCCGTTGGTCGGGACCTGCACGACCGTGCCGTCGCCGAGCCGCACCGCACCCGAGCCTTCGACCTGGCCGGCAAGAAGGTTCGACTTGCCGAGGAAGCCCGCGACGAACGCCGTCCGCGGCCGCTCGTAGAGCTCCGTCGGCGACCCGAGCTGCTCGATCTTCCCCTGGTTCATCACCGCGATCGTGTCGGCCATCGTCATCGCCTCTTCCTGGTCGTGCGTGACGTGGACGAACGTGATGCCGACCTCGCTCTGAATCCGCTTCAGCTCGAGCTGCATCTGCTTGCGGAGCTTCAGGTCGAGCGCGCCGAGCGGCTCGTCGAGGAGGAGCACCCGTGGCGTGTTGACGAGCGCCCGGGCGAGCGCGACTCGCTGCTGCTGTCCCCCCGAGAGCTGCTTCGGCTTCCCGTTCTCGCGTCCCTTCAGGTCGACGAGCTCGAGCATCTCGAGGACGCGCCCCCGGATCTCCTTCTTGTCGACGCCGCGGCGCTCGAGCCCGAAGGCGACGTTCTCGAAGATCGTCATGTGAGGGAACAGGGCATAGCTCTGGAAGACCGTGTTGACGTCCCGCTTGTACGGGGGAAGTCCGACGACGTCCTTGTCCCCGAGGTAGATCGAGCCCTCGGTCGGCTCCTCGAAGCCTCCGATCATGCGCAATGTCGTCGTCTTGCCGCATCCCGACGGGCCGAGCATCGCGAAGAACGAGCCGTGCGGGATCTCGACGCTGACGCCGTCGACCGCGACGACGGTGTCGCCGAACCGCTTGACGACGTTCTCGAGGCGGACGTCGATCGGGATCGACGTCGTCGCCCCCGGAGCAGATCCGGCAGCGACGCCGCCGGGCTCGACAGTGCCCATCAGGACGTGCTCCGGTACGACTCGCTCATGACGTCTCCTTCGCGGCTGATGCAGGGACACTAACCCGCCGGCCGACCAGCTGCCTCCAGAGGGGATGCGCTAAGCGCGCAGAAGCTCCGAAGCGCAAGCCGCCCGCCTGTCAGCGGAAGCCACTCGTCCGCCCGGGCTCGCGGGCGAGCCCCTTCAGGATCGCGCGAAGCGCGCAATGAAGATCGGAAGCTCGGGTAGCCCGGGATTCAGCGATACGGTCTTCCATCGCGGAAACCCGGGCTTACCCGAGCTTCACGCAGACGTGCTTGACGCGGGTGTACTCCTCCATCGAGTACGCGGACATGTCCTTGCCGTAGCCGGACTCCTTGAAACCGCCGTGGGGCATCTCCGGCGTCAGCGGGAAGAGGTGCTCGTTGACCCACACGCACCCGAAGTCGAGCCTCGCGGCGACCTTGAGCGCCCGCCCGACGTTCTCCGAGAAGACCGAGGATGCGAGCCCGTAACGCACGTCGTTCGCCATTGCGACGGCCTCCTCGTCCGACGAGAACCGCTGAATGGTGACGACCGGGCCGAAGACCTCGCTCTGGACGATCTCTGCGTCCTGCCGCACGTCCGCGACGATGGTCGGCTTCACGAAGTACCCGCGATCGCCGAGCGACCCTCCACCCGTGAGGACGGATGCCTTTGCCTCGACCGCCCGGTCGAGGAATCCGAGCACGCGCTCCTGCTGCTCGGCGGAGATGACCGGCCCCATGCCGATCTCGTCGTCGCTGCCAGGATCGCCAACCGTGAGCGATGCGACCGCGTCGACCGTGCGTGTCACGACGTCGTCGTAGATCCGCTCGTCGACGAGGACGCGGGAGGACGCGGTGCAGTCCTGTCCGGAGTTGAAGAAGCCGCCGATCTTGACCGCCTCGGCGACCGCCGCCGGATCGGCGTCGTCGAGGACGACCATCGGCGCCTTTCCACCGAGCTCGAGATGCACGTGCTTGACGGTTTCGGCCGCATTCCTCGCGATCAGCTTCCCGGTCGCCGTGTCACCGGTGAGCGAGACGAGCGAGATCGCGGGATGGCGCACGAGTGCGTCGCCGACCGGCACCCCGTCCCCCGTGACGACCTGGAGCACACCGGGCGGGAGCACCTCCTGCGCGAGCTCGACGAACCGAAGGGTCGTCAACGGCGTCTGCTCGGCGGGCTTGATGATCTGGACGTTCCCGGCTGCGAGCGCGGGGCCGATCTTCCAGATCGCCATGAAGAGCGGGTAGTTCCAGGGGCAGATGCCGGCGACGATGCCGAGCGGCTCGCGACGCACCATCGAGGTGTACCCCTCGACGTACTCGGCGGCCGCCTTGCCCTCGAGGTTCCGGGCGGCACCTGCAAAGAAGCGGAGATTGTCGACCATGATCCCGGGCTCGTCGACAGCGACCCACCATGGCTTCCCGACGTTCAACGATTCGAGTCGGGCCAGTTCCTCGGCGTTCTCCTCGATCACGTCGGCGAGCGCGAGGAGCAGCTCCATCCGGTCCTTGGGCGTCTTGAAGCGCCACTCCTCCCAGGCGGTCTTCGCGGCCGAGACGGCGCGCTCGACGTCGTCCGCGCTTCCGCGTGGCACCTCCGCAATGACCTCGCCGGTCGCCGGGTTGAGCACCTCCATCGTCTCACCTGTCGACGCATCGACGAACTCGCCGCCGATGAACATCTTGTGCCGGCTCGTGGAAACGCTCATGTCGGGCTCCTCCCGGAACGAAGATTCGATACCGACGCGAGCGTACCACCGGTCGTCAGCCGGTCTCCCGGAGCCTGACCGCACGATCAGGTACAACCCACGGCATGAGAATCCTGGTCATCGGAACCGGCGGGGTCGGTGCAGCGTTCGCGCGTATCGCCCGGCGGCGCTCGTTCTTCGAGCACTGCGCACTCGCCGACTACGACCGCACCCGCTCGGAGGCGGCCGTGGCGACCCTCGGCGACGACCGGTTCAGCGCGCATGCCGTCGACGCATCGTCGCAGCCCGCCCTCGCCGAGCTCATCGACGTCACGGCGGCGACCCATGTCCTCAACGCCGTCGACCCGGTCTTCAACGTCCCGATCTTCGATGCGTGTTTCGAGGCGGGCGTGACGTACCTCGACATGGCGATGACGCTCTCCGAGCCCCACCCGACGCACCCGTTCGAGAAGAGCGGCGTCAAGCTCGGCGACTATCAGTTCGAGCGCGCAGGGGCCTGGGAGGCAAAGGGTCAGCTCGCGCTCGTGGGCATCGGCGTCGAGCCGGGTGCCGCCGACGTGTTCGCTCGCCATGCCGCGGACGAGCTCTTCTCGGAGATCGACGAGATCGGCATCAGGGACGGCGCGAACCTCGTCGTCGAGGGCTACGACTTCGCCCCCACGTTCTCGATCTGGACGACCATCGAGGAGTGCCTCAATCCTCCTGCGATCTGGGAGAAGGAGCGCGGCTGGTTCACGACCGACCCGTTCTCCGAGCCGGAGACATTCGACTTCCCCGAGGGGATCGGGCCGGTCGAGTGCGTCAACGTCGAGCACGAGGAGGTCCTGCTCGTGCCGCGATGGATCGACTGCAAGCGGGTGACGTTCAAGTACGGCCTCGGCAACGACTTCATCGACATCCTGAAGACGATCCAGCTCCTCGGGCTCGACTCGAAGGAGAAGGTTCGGGTCAAGGGGGTCGAGGTTGCCCCCCGCGACCTGATCGCGGCGGTGCTGCCCGACCCCGCCACGCTCGGCGACCGGATGACGGGGAAGACGTGCGCGGGAACGCTCGTGACCGGTCTCGGGAAGGACGGCGAGCGTCGGAAGACGTACCTCTACCACGTCGTCGACAACGAGTGGTCGATGCGCGAGTACGACTCCCAGGCCGTCGTCTGGCAGACCGCCCTCAACCCCGCGTGCGCTCTCGAGCTCCTCGCGGACGGGGCGTGGAGCGGCGCCGGCGTCCTCGGACCCGAGGCGTTCCCGGCCCGACCGTTCCTCGACAAGCTCGCCGACTACGGCGCGCCGCACGGAGTCCTCGAGCTCACACCGTAGGCGCTCGTCACGGTGTGACGCCGGCGATAGGATCGGCCGATGGCGCTCGTGCTCCTTCGTGCTCCGCTCTCCGAGCTCGCCGGTGCGCGCGAGCTCGACCTCGAGGGCAGCACGGTGAAGGAGGCGCTGATCGCGCTCGAAGCTCGCGCGCCCGCGGTTTCCGGCTGGGTGCTCGACGAGCGCCGCATGATCCGCGAGCACGTGAACGTCTATGTCAACGGTCAACTCGCGCAGGGGGAGACGCAGGTCGGGGCAACCGACCGGATCCACGTCCTGCCCGCGATCACAGGAGGGTGAGATGACGGAGATCCTGGTCGGGACGAAGAAGGGCCTCTTCGTGCTCGACGGCAACGTCGAGAATGGCTTCGAGGTGCGGGCGCGCGCCTTCCCGGGCCAGTCGGTCGAGTACGCGATGCGGGATCCCCGCTCGGGTCGCTATCTGGCCTCGGTGACCTCGTGGTTCTACGGCGGCCGCATCTGGGCCGCCGACGATCCAGCCGGTGAGTGGCAGGAGACCGAGGGGGTTGCGCTGCCGGAGGAGGGGGACGCCTCGCTCGCGCGGATCTGGGTCATCGCGGCAGGCGAGGCGGACGGGATGCTCTACGCCGGAGGCGATCCCGGCTGCCTCTTCGAGAGCCACGACGGAGGGCTGACGTGGGCGCTCAACCGTGGGCTCTGGGACCACCCGACGCGACCGGACTGGACGCCCGGTGGAGGAGGGCTCTGCCTGCACACGATCGTTCCCTGGCCGGGCGACCCGGATCGGTTGATGGTCGCGATCTCGGCCGTCGGGGTGTGGCTGTCCGACGACCGCGGTGCGACGTGGCACCACTCGAACAGCGGCATCAATCCGGAGTACCTGCCCGAGGAGGCGGGCGACGACCCGCTCGGCCGCTGCGTGCACAACGTCCGTCGCTCTCCCGCCCGCCCCGAGCGCCTGTTCATGCAGTTCCACGGCGGCGTCTACCGTTCGGACGACGCGGGGACGAGCTGGGTCGACGTCGGCGACGACACCGCGCTTCCGTCGGACTTCGGCTTCCCGATCGTCGTCGACCCGGCCGATCCCGACAGCGCATACGTGATCCCGTTGATCGGCGCCGAGGATCGAACGACGCCCGGTGGCGCGGTGCGGGTCTGGGAGACGCGCGACGCGGGTGCGACCTGGTCGGCGAGAGGAGACGGCCTTCCACCACGTGACGCGTACCTGACGGTGCTTCGCGAGGCGTTCGACTCGGCCGGCGCCGGAGACGCGCTCGAGCTCTATTTCGGCGCAACCTCGGGCGACGTGTTCGGCTCGGCCGACGCCGGTGCGACGTGGGCACCCGTGGCGGAGCATCTTCCTCCCGTCCACTCGGTGCGCACCGCCTGACGGAACCATGGCGCCGGGCGGGCCGGAAGGGCCGCCCGGCGCGAATCCGGCTCCTACCCGACGGTCGTCGGGATCCCGTCGATCGTTCCGTCGGCGATCTCCTGTTCGACGGCCTTCGTCTTTGCGATGTCCTCGTCGTTCGCATCCGGGCTGAACCGTCCGAGCCCGACGCCCTCCTCGTTGAGGCCGAAGACGGCGTTCCCGCCGCCGGTGAAGGTCCCGTCCTCGACGGCCTTCGCCGTCAGGAAGACGGCGTTGTCGACACCTTTGAGTCCGCTCGTCAGCACATGCGGGCCGAGGAACGACTGATCGGCATCGACGCCGATGCCCCAGACCTTGTTCTGCTTGGCAGCGAGAAGCGCGCCGAGGCCGCACCCGCCGGCAACCTGGAACACCGCCTTCGACCCCGCCGCGATCTGATCGAGAGCGAGCTCCTTGCACTTCGCCTGGTCGTCCCAGTCCTGTGAATACCCCCATTTCACCGTGATCCCGGGGACGGCCGCTGCGGCACCGGCTCTGTAGCCGGCGATGTAGCGGTCGACCGGAGGCTCCTTGAAGCCACCGACGGCGCTGATCGCGTTCCCGCCAGCCCGCTTTGCCGAGAGCGCCGCCAGGTAGCCGACGAGATATCCGACCTGCTCCTCGCGGAACAGCAGGCCCTGAACGTTCGCCGGCGTGCCCTTGAGCGTCGCCTGGTCGACGTCGACGATCGCGAACTTCGTGTCGGGGTACGCCTTGGCGGTGCTCGCGATCGCGTCGCCCTGCGCATAGCCGACGCCGATGATGAGGTCGTATCCCTTGCGGGCGAGCGAGGTCATGTTCGGGATGTAATCCGCAGCGGACTTCGACTCGATGACGCGCCCCTGCACTCCGAGCTCCTTCTCGGCGCGCTTGAGGCCGTTGTAGGCGAGCTCGTTGAAGCCGTCGTCGTTGAGCTGCCCGAGGTCGGTGATGAGCCCGACCTTGATTCCGGTCGGCGTGCTCTCCGTCGAGCCCGAGGCTCCGTCGTCGCTCGTTCCACAGGACGCGGCGAGGAGGACGACGGCGGCCAGGAGCCCCACGGTGATCCCCCATCGTCCCCTTCGCATTGTCATCGTCCGACCCCTTCGCTAGTTTTTGTCTATGAGTCGCAAACCTCTGGGCGAGTCTATCAGACCAACGCAGGTGACCCTCGCGGCCGTGATGCAGGTACGCGACGGCGTCCTCGAGGCCCTGCTCTGGCAGCGGGCGCTCGACCCGTTCCGCGGTGCGTGGGCGCTGCCGGGCGGCGTGCTCGCGGCGGACGAGACGCTCGAGGCGTCGATACGACGCCACCTGGCGACCAAGGTCGACCTCGCCGAGGTCGCACATCTCGAGCAGGTCGCCACCTACGGCGATCCGGATCGCAACCCCGTGGAGTGGGAGATCGCCACGGCGTACCTCGGACTCGTGCCTCTCGGCGTCGATCCGTCGGTTCCCGACGACACGGGCTGGCATCCGGTCGACGAGCTCCCTCCCACGGCCTTCGATCACGGCGCGATCATCCACTCGGCGCGGGAACGGCTCCGCGGCAAGCTCTCGTATTCGAACATCGGGTTTGCGCTCGCTCCCGCCACGTTCACGCTGACGGAGCTGCGCGACGTCTATGCCGCCGCTCTCGGCTACGACATCTCGGCCACGAACCTGAAGCGCGTGCTGGTCCGGCGAGGAGCCATCGCCCCGACCGGGGGGCGTCGCGATCCGGGACGCACCGGCGGCCGTCCCGCCGAGGAGTTCGCCTTCGCAGGTCAGTCGCTCGAGATCACCGACCCGTTCGTGGCGTTCAGGCCACCGGAGCAGTAGGCTCGCCGGCGCCGGGGGGTCGCACGCGCCCGTCAGTCAGTGATCGGAAGCGACTCGACGAGGAGCGACGTGCGATCACTGCGGTAGCGATCGCGAGCGAACTCGACCGCGGTACCGTCGGCCGCGTATCCGACGCGCTCGACGAGGAGAACGGGAACGCCACGCTTCGCTCCGATCGTGCGGGCGTCCGACGGTCGGGCGTCGGAGGTCTGGAGGCGCTCCACTGCACGTACGGGGCGGAGGCCGAACCCGACGTCCATGAGGTCGTAGAGAGATCCGGTGAGATCCAGATCCTCGATGTCGGGGAACCGGCCTGCCGGAAGCGAGGTGCGTTCGACCCCGAGCGGCTTGCCCTCCGCAAGGCGCAGCCGGGCGATGACGACGACCCGCTCGTTGCGTGCGATGCCGAGTGCGGCGCTCGCACGCTTCCCCGCAGGCTCGACCTGGGCCGAGATCACCTCGGCGAGCCCCGCGCCTGCCTGCCGCCGCAGTGCGGCCGAGATGCCGTTCACGCCCGGTACCACGTCCTCCGCCTCGCGAACGAACGTCCCGCCCACACGGCCGACGACGCGACGGAGAAGGCCCGCCCGCTCGAGCTCGCCGAGCGCCTGGCGGACGGTCATGCGGCTGACGCCGAGAGACGCGGCAAGCTGACGTTCGGGCGAGAGTCGCGCGCCCGGAGCAAGCCGCCCGTCGGCGATCGCGGCAGCAAGCTGTTCGGCGATCGCGACGTACAGCGGGCCCGACCCGCGCGCGACCTCCAGATTGATCTCGTCCATCAGCGCAGCGTACTGCGGCTGGCACCGAATTGTCTAGACCGTTCGTCGGCCTGTCTCAGGCGTCGAGAGCGGCGACGAAACCCGGCGCCGCAGCGGTCGCAGCCAGTCGTTCGAAGTGCTCGTCGGCGTATGAAGCGAAGTCGAAGTCGAGCTCGGAGACGGCGCCCTGCACGACGCCCCACATCGCATCCCGAAAGTCGGACATGAACACCATGAGCTCGAGCGCGCGCTCGTCCTCGGCCCGCACCTCGCCCGCATAGGCGGCGAGCAACGAGCGGCGGGCATCGGGGTCGAGGCCGTGGTTCGCCGAGAAGCTGGCCAGGTCGAAGAATACGTCGCCCATGCCGGCGTACTCCCAGTCGACGATCCGGATCCTCCGGCCGTCGTCGATCAGGTTGTCGCTCAGGAGGTCGTTGTGGCACGGCCGTTCGGCGAAGACACCACGCGCCCGTTCGACGCGGAGCGCCGTCTGACGCGCCCAGACGTAGGTCGGCGGCACCGCGGCGCCGTGGGCGTAGGCAATCGAGCGGTACTCCTCCACGACCCGGAAGGCGTTGAACCTCCGCGCAAGCGACGGGCCACGATGGACGGCCTTGAGCGCTCTCGCCACGCGTTCGATCGACTCCACGTCACGCATGCTCTCGACGGGGACGACATCTCCGTCGATGAACCGCGTGATCAGATACCCCTCGGGCTCGACGAATGCGACCACCTCCGGGCCGATTCCGACGGCCGCGGCGGCGAGCGACGCCTCGTGCTCGACGCGCCGGTCGATCCCGAGGAGTGCTGCCTCTGGTCCGGCGACGCGGAGGACGAACGATTCGCCGCCGACGTCGACCCTGAAATTGTGGTGCGTGAAGCCGCGTCCAAGGACCTCGGCTTTCGCCGATTGTCCCGGCCAGACGCGCGCGATGACGGCGTCGATATCCACGCCTCGATCTTCGCACGAGCTACCGGGCGACGCCACAGTCCAGGTTTTGTATATGTTTTGGACATGAAGATCGCTCTGACCGGATCGACCGGACTGGTCGGCACGGCGCTCTCGTCCGCCCTCGACGACGCCGGCCACGACCTCGTTCGCCTCGTGCGCCGCGACACCACCGGACCGGGTGAGGTGACCTGGGATATCGGCGCCGGAACGATCGACGCACGGGCACTCGAAGGCGTCGAGGCGATCATCCACCTCGCGGGCGAGAACATCGGGCAACGCTGGAGCCAGTCCGTGCGACGACGCGTCCTCGAGTCGCGCGTCGAAGGCACTCGCCTGATCGCCGAGGCGGCGGCCGCGTTGCCCGGCAAGCCCATGCTCGTCTGCGCGTCGGCGACGGGCTACTACGGGAGTCGTGGCGCCGAGGAGCTCGACGAGAGCTCTCCCCGCGGTGACGGTTTTCTCGCCGAGGTGGTGGAGCAGTGGGAGGCCGCGGCGGATCCCGCCCGCGCCGCCGGGCTCCGGGTCGTGCACCTGCGGCAGGGGATCATCCTGACGAGGCACGGCGGCGCACTGCAGCGCATGCTGCTCCCCTTCAGGCTCGGGGTCGGTGGCAAGCTGGGCAGTGGGAAGCAGTGGTGGAGCTGGGTTTCCCTCGATGACGCCATTGCCGCGTACCTCTACGCCCTGGAGCAGCCGCTCGACGGTGCGGTGAACGTCACCGCGCCGCAGACCGGTACCAACGAGGACTTCACCCGGGCGCTCGGGCAGGCACTGCACCGGCCGACGATCCTGCCGGCGCCGGCCTTCGCGATACGGCTTGCATTCGGGCAGATGGGAACCGAGATGCTCCTGGAGGGGCAGCGCGTCGTGCCGACGAAGCTCGTGCAGTCGGGCTTCACGTTCCGCTACCCCGATCTCCCCTCGGCCCTCACCCGGGCACTCTCCGGTCCCCGCTGAGTGCAAGAGCGCGCTCGATGTGACGTCAGCGCTGGGCGTCGCGCGCTACGCTCGCGATCGTGAGTGAGCACCACGATGTCATCGTCGTCGGGGCGGGTGTCGCGGGCCTCGCCTGCGCCCGCACGCTCGTGGCGGCAGGGCGCGCACCCCTCGTGCTCGAGCGGTCACACGCCGTGGGAGGGCGAGTGCGAACCGACGCCTTCGAGGGCTTCCTCCTCGATCACGGCTTCCAGGTTCTCCCCACCGCATACCCGGAAGCCCGGGCGGCGCTCGACTACGCGGCGCTCGACCTCGGCGAGTTCTCCCGCGGAGCGATCGTCCGAGCCGACGGACGCTTCCGCCGGCTCGCCGACCCGCGCCAGTCTCCCGTCCGCAGCGTCCGGGCGCTCGCCGGCGGCGTCGTCGGAGTGCGCGACGGCGCGGCGATCCTGAAGCTCCTGCGGGGGTCGGGCGACGAGACGACGACGGCAGAAGCCCTCCGTCGGGCAGGCGTCTCGCGTGCGACGACCGAGCGCTTCTTCGCCCCGTTCCTCCGCGGGATCTTCCTCGAGCAGCGGCTGGCGACGTCAAGTCGGTTCCTCGACTTCGTGCTCAAGACATTCGCGGACGGCCCCGCGGCCCTTCCGGCCGGCGGGATGGGCTCGATCGCGAGCCAGCTCGCCGAGGGGGTCGACGTTCGCACCGGAGCGGCAGTGGCGACTGTCGGCCCCCACGCGGTCTCGCTCGAGACCGGAGAGCAGCTTCGGGCCGACGCGGTGGTCGTGGCAACGGCCGGCATCGTGGACGAGCCGACCCACGGCTGGAACGGCGTCACGTGCATCTACTACGACGCTCCGTCGACGCCGATCCCCGGCCCGTGGCTCGTGGTCAACGGCGAGGGCGGCCCGATCAACAACCTCTGCGTCCCGAGTGAGGCGGCGCGCGGCTACGCCCCGCCCGGCCGCGCTCTCGTCTCGGTGTCGGTCATCGGCGCGAAAGAGCCCGACCTCGACGCGGTCGGCGCGCAGCTTCGCGGCTGGTTCGGCACCCCCGCGGGCGACTGGCGCCATCTGCGGACGTACCGCATCCCGCGGGCACTGCCTTCCTATCCCGTCGGCGGCTTCTCCCTGCAATCGGTTCGCCTCGCCGACGGTCTGTACGCGTGCGGTGACCATCGCGAGCATCCATCGTTGAACGGCGCCCTGCGGTCCGGTCGCCGAGCGGCCGAAGCCCTGTTGGCCGACAGCGGCTAGCGGGACAGGCGGGCGCCGTCCGAGTCGGCCGGGATCGCCCAGAGGCGATCCTGCGATATGCTCCCAACGAGGATCGTCTCCGACCAAGGGAGGTAATTCGATGACTGCCAATGTTTCGATCACGCCCCGCGTCGCGCGGTCCGTCGGGTAGCCGGATCCCACTCCGAACTTCCGAACAGGCCTCGCCGACTGGCGCGCAGTCCCGCGCGCCGCTTTCATGGTCCCGAGGACGAAAGGAAGTTTCCGCTTGCCCGAACTCGAATCGCTCGGCTGGAACGACCGGCTGAGCACGCTGTACGAACCGTTCGCCGACGACGAGGACGTCGTCGCCGGGCGTGTGTCGGTTCAACATCGCGGCGCCTACGACGTGCTCACCGTCCACGGCGAGCTGCGTTGTGACGTGCCGCGGCGGCTCGTTCACGAGGCGTCGACGACCGCCGACCTCCCCGTCGTCGGCGACTGGGTCGTCGTCGCCCCACGGCCAGACGACGGCTCGGGAACGATCACGGCGGTCTTGCCCCGATTCACGAAATTCTCGCGCAAGACCGCATGGCAGGCGACGGAGGAACAAGTACTCGCAACGAACATCGACGTCGCGTTCCTCGTTGCCTCGATGAACGAGGACCTCAATCTCCGCCGTCTCGAGCGTTATCTCATCCTCGCCTGGGAGAGCGGCGCGCGACCGGTCATCGTCCTGACCAAGGCCGACCTGCACGAGACGCCCGACGCCGCAGTGGCAGCGGTCGAGACGATCTCCGGCGGCGTCCCGGTGATCCCGATCTCGAGCAAGACCGGCGTCGGTCTCGACGAGGTCAGGGCGCAGCTCTCGGTCGGGCTCACCGCGGTGCTCCTCGGGTCGTCCGGTGTCGGCAAGTCGACGCTCGTCAACACACTCGCCGACGAGGAGCTCCTCGCGACACAGGAGATTCGTGACGACGGAAAGGGCCGCCACACGACCACCCGTCGGGAGCTGATCCTTCTGCCGGGCGGAGCGCTGGTCATCGACACTCCTGGCATCCGCGAGCTCCAGCTCTGGGTAGCGGACGAGGGCATCGACGAGGCCTTCGACGACGTCACCGCATTGTTCGCCTCGTGCAAGTTCTCCGACTGCGCCCACGATCGCGAACCGGGGTGCGCCGTGCACGCCGCGCTCGACGACGGATCGCTCTCGGCCGAGCGCTGGGAGAGCTACCTCAAGCTGCAGGCGGAGCTCGAGCACCTCGATCGGAAGCTCGACAAGCGGGCGGCCGCGGCGGCCCGCAAGAAGTGGATCGCTGTATCGAGAGAGGCGCGCGAGAACATGCGCCTGAAAGGGAACCGCTGACCGCACGGCCGTGACCGGGCGGGCGAGGGTGCGCCCCCGACCCGACCCGGTCACGCCACGCGACTCAGGGCGTCTTCACGTTCGCCGCACCGGGCGTCGCCGTCGTCGTGAACGCCCAGTCGGCCGCCGCGTCGTCGGTGTCCTTCCCGTCAGGGAGCCGTGCGAGTACCCCGTCGACGGTGTTGGAATCGGCGACGTCGACGGGAAGCATCGTTCCTTCGACCAGGTCGAACACCGTCGTGCCGATCGTCGCGGCAGTGATCGCCCCCTCGTAGCTGAGCGCGTCGAGCAACACGCCCCGGCCCGTGTCGACGAGCGCGAGGCCGTCTGGTGCCCCGTTCTGCGGGTCGACGTCGATCACGAGCCGCGCGCCGGCCGCAAGCGTGCCGCCCAGCGCCTTGCGCCCGTACTCGGCACCGTCGCCGCCGTTGACGAGCACGAGGGCCACGCCGTCCAGCGACGCAGCTGCCGTCCCGGTGTTCTCGATCTCCACGAACCCGCCCGTGTCCGCGCCGACCTGGTCGTAATCGACCTCGTTGATCACGAGATTCGAGCTCCCCGTCGGTGGAGGCGGTGTCGCCCCCGTCTCGCACGTGAGGGTGATGAGATCGGTCGCCGTCGAGCCGACGTCGATCTGCCCCGTCTTTCCGTCGAACGTCTTGCAGGCGGTCCCGTCGAGAGCGTCGACCGACACGATCCCCCCGCCCGGATCGCCCTTCGGCCCGGCGGGGCCGGGTGGGCCTGCAGGGCCCTCTGGGCCCGCCGGGCCGGGGCTTCCCTGCATGTCCCACGCGAGGGGGACCTCGTTGCTCTTGCACCCGCCCGAGTCGAGCACGATGCGGACGAGGCCGTGCCTGAGATTCCGGCACGCCTCGATCGTGGTCGGCGCGTCGCCGGCCGCGGTCGCATACGCGACGATGCCTGCGAACGCCACCATCACGGCGGCCGCCGCACCCATCATCTGCCTGGTCACATCCTTCCTCCTTCGATCGTCGTGGCTAGACGGGAAGGAGTACGACGAACGGGAGGCGACGGCTAGTGTCTCCCCGGGACGGGTGCGGTCAGAGCCGCTATTTCAAGCGGGAGTGTGGAGCGATCGGCGCTGTTGCGGCACGAACACCGCGTCCGGCGGCCTCGCCTACCTGCTCCACGGGGCACCCGAGTCGGTGTCGATCCCGTAGCGTTCGATCGCCTCCTGCACCTGCAGCGGTGCGATCGCGCCCTCGTCCGCGAGACCCTTGAGCGCCGTCACCGCAACGTGGAACCGGTCGACCTCGAAGAACTGTCGGAGCTTCACACGGTAATCGCTGCGCCCGAACCCGTCGGTTCCCAGGACCGAGTAGCGTCCCTTCACGAACGGTCGGATCTGGTCGGCGAACGACCGGAGGTAGTCCGTCGCCGCCACATACGGCCCCTCGCGACCGGCGAGAGCCTGCTCGATGAACGGGATCCGCGGCTCGGCCGTCGGGTGCAGCCGATTCCAGCGCTCGACCTCGAGCCCGTCCCGCCGGAGCTCCGTGAAGCTCGTGACGCTCCAGATGTCCGAGACGATGCCGAAGTCGGCCTCGAGCAGCTCGGCGCCGGCGATCACCTCACGCAGAATCGTCCCCGATCCGAGCAGCTGGACTCGCGGACCTTCGCCGACGCCCTCCCGGAGCAGGTAGATGCCCCGCAGGATGCCCTCCTCGGAGCCCGGGGGAAGCGCCGGCTGCACGTAGTTCTCGTTCATGACCGTGAGGTAGTAGAAGACGTCTTCCTGTTCCTCGCACATGCGCCGGAGCCCGTCGCGCACGATCACCGCGAGCTCGTAGCCGTAGGTCGGGTCGTAGGCGCGGCAGTTCGGGACGACGGACGCGAGCAGGTGCGAGTGACCGTCCTCGTGCTGGAGCCCCTCCCCGTTGAGCGTCGTTCGCCCCGCGGTGGCGCCGATCAGGAACCCGCGCGCGCGGCTGTCGCCCGCGGCCCAGGCGAGGTCGCCTACCCGCTGGAAGCCGAACATCGAGTAGAAGATGTAGAAGGGGACCATCGCCACGCCGTGGTTCGCGTACGAGGTCGCAGCAGCGATCCAGGAGGAGAATGCACCGGCCTCGTTGATGCCCTCCTGCAGGATCTGCCCGTGCTCGTCCTCGCGGTAGAACATGAAGTCCTCGGAATCCTCGGGCTGGTACAGCTGTCCGACCTGCGAGAAGATGCCGAGTTGGCGGAACATCCCTTCCATCCCGAAGGTCCGTGACTCGTCGGGCACGATCGGCACGATCCGATCTCCCATCGCGGGATCACGGACCAGCGTGTTGAGGATCCGGACGAACGCCATCGTGGTCGAGTTCTCGCGCTCGCCGCTCCCCTCGAGCACGGTCTCGAACGGCTCGGGTGTCGGTAGCGGCTCAGCGTCGTCGTGTCGCGCCGGCAGGCTGCCGCCGAGCGCCGCGCGGCGCTCTAGGAGATAGCGGAGCTCCGGGCTCTCCTCCGAGGGCCGGTGGAAGAACGCGCCCGTGGCCTCCTCGTCGGTGAGCGGAAGGCCGAGCCGGTCGCGGATTGCGAGACGGGCCTCCTCGTTCATCGCCTTCTGCTGGTGGGTGATGTTGCGCCCTTCGCCCGCCTCGCCCATCCCGTATCCCTTGATCGTCTTGGCGAGGATCACGGTCGGCTGCCCATCTGCCTGCATCGCGCGCGCATATGCCGCATAGACCTTCTGCGGGTCGTGGCCGCCGCGCCGCAGCTCCCAGATCTGCTCGTCGGTCCAGTCTTCGACCATCGCGCGCGTCTCCGGGTACTTGCCGAAGAAGTGCTCGCGCACGTAGGCGCCGTCCTTCGACTTGAACGTCTGATATTCGCCGTCGACGGCCTCTTCCATGCGGAAGTGGAGCCACCCTTCGGAGTCGGCCTCGAGCAGCGGATCCCAGCCCGAGCCCCAGATCACCTTGATCACGTTCCAGCCGGCACCGGTGAAGTTCGTCTCGAGCTCCTGGATGATCTTCCCGTTCCCGCGGACTGGGCCGTCGAGCCGCTGCAGATTGCAGTTGATGACGAAGACGAGGTTGTCGAGCTTCTCGCGGCCCGCGAGCGAGATCGCTCCCATGGACTCCGGCTCGTCCATCTCGCCGTCGCCCATGAAGGCCCAGACCTTGCGGTCGCCGGGATCGACGACGCCACGGGCGGCGAGATACTTCATGAACCGCGCCTGGTAGATCGCCATGAGCGGCCCCAGGCCCATCGAGACCGTCGGGAACTGCCAGAACTCGGGCATCAGCCAGGGATGTGGGTACGACGAGAGGCCGCCGCCGTCGACCTCGCGCCGGAAGCGATGCAGCTGCTCCTCGGTCAGCCGTCCTTCGAGAAATGCGCGCGCATAGATACCCGGCGACGAGTGACCCTGCATGTAGACGAGATCACCCCCGTGGCTCTCGGATCGCGCCCGCCAGAAATGGTTGAAGCCGACCTCGTAGAGCGTCTCGGCCGACTGGTAGCTCGCGATGTGCCCGCCGAGCTCGGTGGACTCCGCGTTCGCCTGCAGCACGATCGCGATCGCGTTCCAACGGACGAGGGCGGTCGCGAGCGGCTCGAGCTCCGGGTCTCCCGGGAACGCAGGTTCCTCGTCCACCCGAATCGTGTTGACGTACGGAGTGCTCAACCCCGCCGAGACCTTGACCCCGTACTCCTGTGCGTGGTCTATCGCCTGGTCCAGGAGGTAGCCCATGCGCTCCCTGCCGTCGGTCTCGACGACGGCGTCGACGGAATCGAGCCACTCTCGGGTCTCGACCGGATCGGTATCGGGTAGGTCCGGTGTCATCGCACTGCAGCGTAGTCGAGCGGTTCGACGCCCTGCCGCCAGATACCCTGCCCGGCGATGTCGATGACCGAAAACGGTGAAACTCCCGTGTCCGAGCCGTCGAGCGCAGAGCGGCTGCAGCTCGCGACCGAGATCCTCGAGTCGGTCGTCCGCGACCGCGGGCTGCTCGGCTCGCTCTCGGTCGAGGAGCGCACGCGACTCCTCACCGCGGCCGCGAACGTCTTCAATCCGGACGCCGTCCAACGGCGCCGCTACACGAAGGCGAAGCGCAAGGAAGAGCGGGATGCGAGCATCCGCGCCGACGAGTCGCTGCTCGCCGACACGGGCATCCGTGTGCTGCGCGAGAAGCCGGTGTTCACGACGCCGAACGTCTATCCGCCGAAGCTTCTCGAGGACGGAGCGGATGCGGCCGCCCGCGAGACCGCCGACGACCAGCATTGCTACATCTGCAAGGGCACCTACCGGGAGCTGCACCACTTCTACGACCAGATGTGCCCGCCGTGCGCGTCGTTCAACTACGCGAAGCGCTTCGAGACGACCGACCTCACCGGCCGCGTCGCCGTGCTCACGGGCGGCCGGGTCAAGATCGGTTACCAGGCGGGGATCAAGTTGCTCCGCGCCGGAGCGCACGTCGTCGTGACCACCCGCTTTCCGCGCGACTCCGCGGCGCGCTACGCGCAGGAGGCGGACTTCGAGGACTGGTCCGACCGCCTCGAGATCTACGGGCTCGACCTCCGGCACACACCGAGCGTGGAGGCGTTCTGCCACCACCTGCAGTCCACGCACGACCGGCTCGACTACATCGTCAACAACGCCTGCCAGACGGTACGCCGGCCGCCCGACTTCTATCGCCACATGATGGCCGCCGAGCGCGCGTCGGAAGGCACGCTGCCCGACGAGGTGCAGCGCGTGCTCGGCGACTACTCGGGTCTCCGGCGCTACGACATGCTCGAGGGCGAGGTTCCCGTGCTCGCCGACGCGGCGCCTGCGGCGCTCGAGGCAGCGGCGTCGGCGGCGCTGTCACAGGTGCGGCTGCTGCCGGAGGAGGCGCGGGATCAGGACCATCTCTTCCCCGAGGGCCGGCTCGACCAGGACCTGCAGCAGGTCGACCTGCGCGACCGCAACTCGTGGCGATTCCTGCTCGCCGAGGTCTCGACCGTCGAGCTGCTCGAGACCCAGCTCGTGAACGCGGTCGCGCCGTTCGTGCTCAACGCGCGACTCAAGCCCCTCATGCTCCGCACGCCGAACCGCGACAAGCACATCGTCAACGTCTCCGCCGTCGAGGGTCAGTTCTACCGGCGATTCAAGACGACCCGCCATCCCCACACGAACATGGCGAAGGCCGCATTGAACATGATGACGCGCACCTCCGCCACCGACTACCACGGCGACGGGATCCATATGAACAGCGTCGACACGGGCTGGGTGACCGACGAGGACCCGCTCCACATCGCCGAGCAGAAGACGGCCGAGCACCGCTTCCGGCCACCTCTCGATATCGTCGACGGCGCGGCACGGATCGTCGACCCGATCGTCGACGGCATGAACACCGGCACGCACGTATGGGGGAAGTTCCTGAAGGACTACCAGCCGACCGACTGGTGACCTGGGGCGGTACGGTGCAAGCGTGATGCCACGAACATCGACCGGCGCCCTGGTCGAAGCCGTCGGAAGCCTCGCGGACTCGGCCATCGACCGCGTCCTCGTGACCGGCGAGCGGGTGACCTCCGCCGCCGAAGGGCGTGCGCTTCTCGCCGGCGAGACCGAGACGGAGGCCCTCGCCGACAACATCCAGCGCGTGGTCGTGCTCGCGGTGCCGGTCGTCCGCACGGTCGCGCGCGGTGCGCGGTTCACGCGCGTGCCGTGGGTGATGATCGCGTCGACGACGGTCGCTGTCGGCCTCGCGGTACGCAACGGCGTCCGCGAGCTGCAGGTCCTCACCGCTCTCGTCGCACACCGCCTGGAGACCTCGACGCAGGCGCCCGTCGACCCGGCGCTCGTACGGCGCGTGGCGATCGAGCTCTATCTCGACCCGAAGCACGAGCCCGATCTCGGCGACCACCTCCGCCTCCCGCGGTTGACGCGCAGGTGGGTGCTGAGCGGCGCGCTCGGCCGGAACACGTCGAAGCAGACCGCGAAGGCGCTCACGGCCGCGGAGAGGATCGATGCGCGAGCCTTGCTGGCGCGCTACGCGACCCGCTCTGCCCAATCGCCGTAGAGGCCGCGATAGACGCCTCCCCTGCGCATCAGCTCGGCATGGGTCCCCTGCTCGACGATCTTCCCGTGTGCGAGAACGACGATCAGGTCGGCCCCCTGGATCGTCGAGAGCCGGTGAGCGATCACGAACGCGGTCCGCCCGGAGAGCAGCTTCTGTAACGCCCGCTCGATCACCCGCTCGGTGCCGATGTCGACCGACGAGGTCGCCTCGTCGAGGATGAGGATGCGCGGATCGGCGAGCAACGCCCGCGCAAACGCGATCAGCTGGCGCTGCCCGAGGGAGAGCCGGAATCCCCGCTCGCCGAGCTCCGTCTCGTAACCGTTCTCGAGCTCGCGGATCCACCCGTCCGCACCGACGGCGACGGCTGCGGCCTCGACCTCCTCCCGCGTCGCATCGGGCCGGGCGAAGGCGATGTTCTCCGCAACCGTCCCGGCGAAGAGAAAGCCTTCCTGGGGGACGACGCCGAGCTGGCGCCGCAGCGACGTCTGCTCGACGTCGCGGACGTCGTGCCCGTCGATCGTGATCCGACCTTCCCGCACGTCGTAGAAGCGCGCGATCAACTTCGCGATCGTCGACTTGCCGGCGCCGGTTTGCCCGACGAGCGCCACAGCGGTGCCCGGAGGCACGTCGAGGCTGATGCCGTGAAGCACCTCCGGAAGCGAGCCGTAGCCGAACCTCACGCCCTCGAACCGAACGTGGCCGTCGATGCGCGGCAGCACGATCGCGTCGGGTGCGTCGACGATCTCCGGCTCCTCGTCGAGCACCTCGATGATCTTGTCCAGCGCCGCAGTGGCGGAGAGAAACGTGTTGTACAGCTGCGAGAGCTGCTGCACGGGATCGAAGAAGTTCGCGAGGTAGAGGAAGAACGCGAGCAGCGTCCCGATCGTGACCTGATCGTTGACGAGCAGGTAGCCGCCGTAGCCCAGCACGATCGCGGTGGCCAGCGAGGCGAGGAAGTCGACGGCAGGGAAGTAGAGGCCGTTCAGGACGATCGTCTCGTAGTTCGCGTCGCGATAGAGGCTGTTGATCCCGCGGAAGCTCGACTGGTTGCGCGGCTCGCGCGCATAGGACTGGACGACCCGCATGCCGGCGATGTCCTCGGCGAGCGTCGCCGTGACGAGGCCGATCCGCTCGCGCACACGGCGATAGGCGCGATTCGACCGAATCCGGAACCAGACGGTCGCGAGCGCCATGAGCGGTACGACGGAGAGCGTCGCGAGCGCGAGGCGCCAGTCGAGGACGAAGAGGACGACGGCCGTCCCGACGAGCAGCATCACGTTCTGGACGAGCGACGTGACGCCATCCGTGATCAGCGTGTCGAGAGCCTCGACGTCGTTCGTGATCCGGCTGATGATCGCGCCGGTGCGATTGCGCTCGAAGTAGCCGAGGGAGAGGCGCTGCAGGTGCTCGAACAGGCGGATCCTGAGATCGGCGAGAGCGCGCTCGCCGACCCAGCCGGTGAGGTACGTCTGCAGCGACGAGAGCGCGAACGTCGCGAGGCCGACGACGACGAATGCGACGACGATCCAGACGAGTCGCTGCAGGTCACCCGTCTTGATGCCCTGGTCGACGGCGAGCTTGGCGAGCAGCGGCGGCAGGAGGGCAACGAGCGTGAAAGCGATCAGCGAGACGACCGCGCCGGTCGTGCGGCGCCGGTACGGCGTCACCAGGCCGACGAGCATCCGGATGCGACGTCGCGACTGCTTCCACGACCAGTCTCCGACCTTTCCGCCGCGCTCCTCGGAGAGGTGGGCTCCTGCCTGCCAGACCTTCATGCCGACACCCCGATCTCCTGGAGGAGCCCATAGTCGTGGATCTCCCGGAAGACCGCGCTCTGCTCGAGCACCTCGGAACGGGTTCCCCTGGCGGCGATCGTGCCGTGCTCGAGGACGACGATGGTGTCGGCGAGCGCGATCGTCGAGAGCCGGTGCGCGATGACGATCGTCGTCCGGCCGCGCATCGCCTCCGCGAGACCGGCGCGGATCAGCGACTCGGTGGTCGCATCGACGGAGGCGGTCGCGTCGTCGAGGATCAGGATCCGCGGATCGATCACGAGCGCTCTCGCGATCGCGAGCCGCTGCCGCTGACCGCCCGACAGCGTGATCCCTCGCTCGCCGATCACCGTCTCGTATCCGTTCGGCAGCTCCTCGATGAACGCGTGCGCCTGCGCTGCGCGCGCGGCCGCCTCGACGACCGCGCCGGAGACGTCGGGGACCCCGAACGCGATGTTGTCGCGCACGCTCGCCGAGAAGAGGAAGGGATCCTGCGAGATGACCCCGACCTCGCGCCGGAGCGAACGGCGGGTCACGTCACGGACGTCGACCCCGTCGATCAGCACTCTCCCCGCCACAGCGTCGTAGAACCGCGGCACGAGCGACGCGAGGGTCGTCTTCCCCGACCCCGACGCGCCGATCAGCGCGATCGTCGAGCCTGCGTCGATCTCGAGATCGATGCCCTCGATCACGGGCCGATCGCCGTCGTAGCCGAACGTGACACCCTCGAAGACGATCCGGCCCGGCCCGGGAGGGAGCTCGACAGCCGTCGCCGTGTCGAAGATCTCCTCGGGCTCGTCGATCACCTCGAAGAATCGCTCTCCCGACGCCGTCGCCCGTTGGGCCTGCCCGACCCACATCCCGAGCATCCGCAACGGCATCACGAGCATCATCAGGAGCAGGTTGAAGGCGAAGAATCCCCCGATCGTGAGATCCCCCTGCACGACGTAGTGTCCTGCGGCGAGGAGAACACCGGCCTGTGCGAGCATCGGCAGGAACGTGAGGAGCGGCACGTAGAGCGACCGCTGCGTGTTGGCGCGCACCGAGGCCTCGAAGACATCGTCGGAGGCGCGCCGGAAGCGCCGCTCGGCCTGCTCCTCCTGGGCGAACGACTTGACGATGTGGACGCCGACGATCGACTCCTCGGAGACCGTCGCGACCTCGCCGAGCTTCTGCTGCACGTCGCGCAGCACGGGATGGGAGACGTGGCTGTAGCGATAGGCGACGCCGACGAGCAGGGGGGTGATGGCGAGCGCGATCAGCGCGAGCCGCCACTCGTAGAAGAACAGCACGACCGTGACGCAGAGGATCGTGATCACGTGCTGGGCGAAGAAGATCAGGCCGTATCCGAGGAAGAACCGGATCGTCTGCAGGTCGACCGTCGCCCGGGACATGAGCTGGCCCGTCTGGTGGCGGTCGTAGTAGCCGAACGAGAGCCGAAGCAGGCGCGAGTAGAGCGCGTCGCGCATGTCCCATTCGACCGCGAGGGCCTGCTTGCCCGAGATGAAACGACGGCCGAGCATGAGGAGAGAGCGCAGGAGGCCGACGGCCAGGATCGAGACGATCAGGAAGGCGAGGTAGTGCCCGTCCTGCCCGCCGCGCAGCTCGTTGATCACGAAGCCCGTGAGCACGATCACGGCGATGGCCGCGGCCTGCGAGAGGATCGCGAGCAGCGTCGAGAAGATCAGTGACGAGCGGTACGGCCGCAGGAATTGCAGCAGACGGCCGAAGGTGCGGAGATTCGAGGTCGGGGGGGCGATCAGGTCATGGTAGGTGCAGAGCGGGAGCCTCCCGGGCGACGACCTCGCTCAGCGCATACCGGGCGAGGGCGAGTGCCGCGGCCGCCGCGCACGCCTCCCCATCGTGCTCGATCAAAGCGCATCCGTGCGCAACGGAGGAGACGGCCGCTGCCAGCTCCGGCCGGGCAAGCTCGCCCACGATCCGCGCCACGCGTGCACGCACCCGTCGGAGGTGAGTCTCCTCAACGCGGCTGAGTGCGTATGCGACGAGCCAGGCGAACGGCACGCGCTCGAGGGGGCGCTCGCGTCCGAACAGGAGGGCGGCATCGGCCGCATCGTCGAGCGACCAGATCGTCGGAGGCCGCACGAGTGCCGCGAGACGGAAGGCGGCCGGCTTCTCGTCGTGGCCTTCGTCGTCCTGGGCGAACTCGGCGAGCGAGAGCGGCAGCCAGTCGAGCAACGCGACGCGCACGCGCTCCTCCCGGCAGCCCGCGTAGCGGCGGAGATCGCAGCCGCTGTCGAAGACGAGTGATCGAACGCCGTGAAGGCGACGCTCGCACGCGTCGGCCCCGCGACCCGGGGGACGGTACGGTGCTCTGGGCGCGACGGCGAGCGACATGGGGTCGAGGCTAGATCGAGGCCACCCTCGGCACAATTCGCTCCTACGGACATGTTCAGAAAGGACGACTCAGAGACGGGGGCTCAAGCGCTCTCGATGCGTTCCCGCAGGAGCGGGAGGACGTCTTCCGGATCGGGATACCGACCCAGCATCGACTTGGTGAACACGAGCTCGCCGTCGACGTGGACGTCGAAGATCCCGCCCGTCCCGGGAACGATCTCGAGCGATCCGAGCCTCCCCTCCCATTCCTGCAACAGCCGCACCGCCAGACCGGCGGCGTTCGGCAACGCGCTTCAGGGAACGCAGTACTCGATGCGGATGCTCGGTCGGGCGACGATGGAAGCATTCAATCAGCTTCCACGATGTCCCGATGGGACACCGCACTCGTTCGACCACCGGATCGCCGGCGAAAACATTTGTCCGCTACGAGCGAACTTTCCATCTTGGCCTCCATTGACTGGAGGCGCCGGGAGCGCCTATGTTGGTCGAGCACCGAGCACGGAGTCTCCAGCACAGCAGGCGACGCAAGTCACCTGAGGCGCCAGAGAGCCGGCCAATCGGCAGGTCGCTTCGGCGTCAGGTCAGTCGGCCACGGCACTCGCGGGGAACACCGACTCGGTGCTTTTTCGTGCCTCCGCGTCGTCTCCGACCTCGACGGACGCGCGATCATGTCCAGTCATGTCCAGGTTTTGTCCGAAAACTGGTATCGTGCCGACGTGGAGATGTTCCCCCCGTTCCAGCTCGACGACCCATCCGGCGGGACGGTCACCGAACACGATCTCGTCGGGCATCCGTCGGTCGTGTACCTCGGACGTCACCCCGGCTGAAACGTCTGCCGCACCTACCTTCGCCGTGTCGTGGAGGCCGTCCCCGAGCTCGAGAGCGCAGGCGGACGGCTCGTCGTCGTCACCCCGCAGAGCAGGGAGCGCGCCGCCGCTTGGCGTGACGCGCTCGGTCCCTGGCCCGGCGAGGTGCTCGTGATCGCCGACCCACGGCGCACGCTCTACCGGACGCTCGGTGCGCTCCGCCCCCGACCTGTTTGGGTCCTGCGCCCGCGCGTGCTCGCCGCCGGCCTGCGGGCGTTCCTCGCCCGCGAGCGCGTCAGCGTGACGAAGGGTGACGACACCCTCCTGCTCGGGATCGACCTCGTCGTCGATGCGAAGGGCCGCATCGCCCTGATCCACCGCGCGCGAGACGCGGCCGATCGCCTGCCGCCCTCCCGGCTGATCGACGCGGTGATCGGGCTCGAGCCGTCTGCCGACGCCGACCGGCGGAAGGAGCCTGCCGCCTGATCAGGCAGCGGCGAGGTCGAGCCGCCGGCGAATCGCGCGCCGCGCGCGGTCGAGCTGCATGGGCTCGTGCGCTATGACGTAGTTGGCGTTGGCGAGCAAAAGGTACGCGTCGATCTCGAAGGCGAGCTGATCTGCGTCCTCGCCGGCCGCGATCGCAGCTTCCACCTGGGCATCGCGGATGGCGTCGACGAGCAAGCCGATCCAGTCGCCGACAGCCTGAACCGCGAGGTCACGCACGGGGCCGGGATGCGTGTCGATCTCAGCCGCGACCGAGGCGAAGAAGCAGCCGCCGGGGAAGACGTCGTCCTCGACATGCTGGAGGAATCGCTCGGCGAGCTGCAGCAGCCGCTCGAGGCCCGTGGGTGCAGCGAGTGCCGGTGCGACGACCTCTTCGCGGAAGATCTCGCCGGCGGTCTCGATCGTCGCGAGCTGTAGCTCCTCCTTCGACCCGAAGTGCGCGAACAGCCCGCTCTTGCTCATCCCGACCGCCTCTGCGAGCCGCGCGATCGAGAGCCCCATGAGCCCCTCCACGGTCGCGAGCCGGGCGGCCTCGTGGAGGATCGCCTGACGGCTCCGCTCTCCGTCGCTGCGACGACGGCGCGCCTCGCGCTCAGTCGGTCGTGTGGGGCCGGTTTCGATCATCCTTGACAAATTAGCACGAACGATCGTATACTCGTCTACTTAGAACGATCGTACGTACTAACTACAAGACAAGGAGCAGTCAATGCACGAGAGCGAAGTCCCTCTCAGCCCGCTTTTCCAGAGTGTCCCCCGGAGGCGGCGGGGCGAGCTTGCGCAGGCAGCCGATCGGCTCGTCATCCCGGCGGGATCCACCGTGATCCGCCAGGGCGAGCTCGCGCACGAGTTCTTCGTGATCCTCGACGGCACGGCGACGGTGATCCGCGACGGGCGGCCGATCGCCGTCCTGGGAGCGGGAGACTTCTTCGGCGAGATCGCGCTCGTCGGCCAGCCGTACCGGACAGCCACGGTGGTGGCCGATTCGGATCTCGACGTCCTGATCATGACTCGGCGGGCGTTCCGCACGATCCTGTCACGCTTCCCGGACTTCGCGTCGCGGGTTCTGTATGCGGGACGCATGAGGGTCGTTTCGACGCTCAGACAGGTCGAAGCCGGAGCATGACGGACGCCCGACGATCCGGCGGCCTCTGGCTGCTCTGCGCGGCGCAGTTCATGACGGTGCTCGACCTCACGGTCGTGAACGGCGTGCTGGAGCCGATTCGCAGCGACCTTCACGGGTCGAGCGCAAGCGTGGAATGGGTCATCGGCTTGTATGCGATCGGCTTCGGAGGGTTCCTGCTCGCCGGGGGCCGAACGGCCGACGTCCTGGGCCCGCGGCGAACCTTCGCCGCGGGCTCGCTTGCGTTCGCGGTCGCGTCGCTCGCGTGTGCGGCCGCACCGACCAGCGGGCTGCTGATCGCCGCGCGCGGCCTGCAGGGGGTCTCGGCCGCATTTCTCGAGCCGGCCGCGATGGCTCTCCTCGCCGCGCTCCACCCTCCCGGACCCGATCGAGCACGGGCGTTCGCCGTCTGGGCCTCGGTCGGCGGACTCGGAGCGGTCTCCGGCATGGTCGTCGGCGGTCTGGCGACCGAGCTCGTCGACTGGCGTGCCGTCTTCCTCCTCAACGTCCCCATCGGCCTCCTCGGCCTTGCCTTAGCCTCGCGCTTGCTCCCGGAGGGCTCGCGCAGAAGGGGGACGCCGGTCGATCTCGTGGGCGCGATCTTCCTGACAGCCGGCACGGCCGGCCTCGGGCTCCTCATCGGGACGATGAGCGAAGGCGTCTCGACCGCGAGCTGCGCAGGAGCCCTCCTCGCCGCGATCGGGATCGGCGGTTTCGCCCGGCGCCAGACGCGTGCCCGCGCACCGCTCGTGCCACGTGGCTTCCTGCGACGGTCGGGCATCGCCCTGCCCGCGGCAACCGGGTCGATTCAAGGAGCGGTGATGCTGGGCTCCCTGTTCCTGCTCGCCGCGACGCTGATGACGCTGATGGGACTCGGGCCGATCGAGGCGGGGGTCGCGATGCTCGGCCTGCGGTTGACACAGTCGGGTTGGGCGCGCAAGGCGGCCGGCATCGTCGAAGGCATCGGCGCCCGGCACGCGCACCTGCTCGGCCTCGGCGGCATGGCAGTCGGATGTGCGTCGTTCCTGCGGCTCGGCTCGTCACCGGACTACGTCACCGACGTCCTCCCCGGTCTCGTCGTGCTCGGCCTCTCGGCTCCGTTCGTCTTCGTGACCGGCTCGATCCTCACCCACCAGTGCACGCCGCCGTCCGAATCGGGGCTCGCGGCGGGAATCCTCGGCTCCTGCCAGTGGCTCGGGGGGTCGCTCGGCGTGGCGGTCGTGTCGGCGTGTCTCGCCGCCTACGGAGACGGTGTGGCGACGGGGATCAGGGCCGGATTCGGGGTCTGCGCCGCTCTGGCCGCCGCGGCAATGGTGACTGCTGGTCTCGCCATGCGGAAGCGACCTTCGGCGTGCCGCATCGCGTGACCCCGGCGCACGAGGTGCGCGGCCTCACCCTCCAGAACCCGCGCCACCAAGCGGCAACGCGACTCGCACGAACCACGCATCCGCCGACGCGGGCAAACTCGATCATGCATTTCTTGGCCTCCTCCGCGAACCGGGTCTTGGTCGACCACACGACCACAAGGCTCGCCGGAGGCCCGGACCCAATCAAGCGCTCGCAGGTGTGTAAGCAACAGACCTAGTACGGCACGCCCATCGCGGCACACACGAATCGGGCGAGTGGCGCCGCAGAGCCGAACAGCCCTTCGAGCTCGTCTGCGAAGCCCCTCGCGACGACCGCCTTCTCGGTGAGATCGGCGACGGCGATGAAGTCCTTGCGCTTCAGGTCGTCGATCAGCGGGTGCGCCGCGTCGAACCCGGCCGGCGGTCGCTTCAGGGAGTCGCCCCGGAGCTCGAAGTCCCGGGCGAGCCCGCCCTGTGACCTGACGGCTGCCCACTCCTCGGGTCTCTCCACGATCGCCGTACGGATCTTCGCGAGCGTCGCCGTGTCCGGCCGCCAGATGCCCACGCCGACGAAGACCGAACGCGGCTCGAGATGGAGGTAGAAGCCGGGAGCATGTGCGCCCTTCGCGAGCTCGTGCCGGAACTGGATCCCGGTGGCCGTCTTGTACGGCGTCTTGTCCTTGCTGAACCGCGTGTCGCGATGGATCCGGAAGAGCGACCCGCCGACGGGGCGGGGGTCGGCGACGAAGTGCGGGCTGAGCCGGCGCAGGCGCGGCGCGAAGTCGGCGATGAAGGCGAGCGACGGCTCGAGCACCGCCTCCTCGTAGCGCTGCTTGTTGGCCTTGAACCAGTCGCGGTCGTTGTTCTCGCGCAGGTCGCGGAGGAACGCGAAGAGCGCCGGCGAGAACGAACGGTGCGCAGAGTCCGACGATGTCATTGCAGCTGCTTTTCCGATATCCCGCACGTACACGAGCCGTCGAGGTGAACGGTACACATCGACAGGGGTCGGGACCGCACGCCGATGGCCGTCGAGAGTGATGGAGCCAAGCGGGCTCGAACCGCTGACCTCCTGGGTGCGATCCAGGCGCTCTCCCAGCTGAGCTATGGCCCCGTGAGACCCCATTGTAGCGCCTTCAGGCGGTCGGGTCAGCGGTCGAGCCGAACCTTCCGGCCCGGATCGCCCTCGCCATCTCGGCTGACTCCTCGCGGTACCAGGTGCCGTCCTCGAGCTCGATCGCGGGCAAGCCGCTCTGTCCGGTTCCCTCGATGACGGCCGTGCGCCCCTTGCGACTCGGCCAGGACTCCTTCACGACCTCGTACTCGACGCCTGCGTCGTCGAGCGCCTTCTGGACGGCCCAGCACGGATGACGGCTGAATTTCGCCCACACGTTGCCGCAGCGGTGCAACTTCACGGCCATGACGCTCCTCCTCCGCTCGCTCGCGACCCCAGCCCTACGATACGCCGATGCGCGCCATCGTTCTCGACGCGTCACGGGCGCCTGTCGCCGCCGACGTCCCGGATCCAGGCCCACCGGGGGATCTCGTGAGCGTTCTCGCCTGCGGCCTGTGCGGCTCCGACGTCGAGAAGATCGGCCTCTCACCGCCCGGAACGGTGCTCGGGCACGAGGTCGTCGCACTCACCCCCGACGGCCACCGCGTCGCGCTCGTCCACCACGCCGGATGCGGTACCTGTCCCCGCTGTCTCGGCGGGCACGAATCCACCTGCGAGCGGTTCCCGGGGCCTACGATCGTCCCCGGAGGGCTGGCAGAGCGGGTGAGGGCGTCCGGCTGGGTCGAGCTCCCGGATACGGTCGGCGACGCACTCGGGACGTACGTGGAGCCGCTCGCGTGCGTCCTTCGCGGCGCCGAGCGCGTCCCGCGTGGACGCGTCCTCGTCGTCGGCAACGGATTCATCGGCCGGCTGTTCGGGGCCGTGCTCGAGCGGCGCGGCGACACGGTGTTCGCCGTCGATCGACGGCCCGAGCGGGCGGGCGTCTCGCCCGACGGACCGGTGGACGCCGCCGTGGTCTGCGCTCCCGGCGGCGCGGAGGACGCGCTCGCGGCGGTCGAGCCGGGCGGAACGGTGCTGCTGTTCGCCGACGCAGGCGCCGTCCCGGCCGATCCGGTCTACCGCAGGGAGCTGACCGTGGTCGGGTCGCGGTCCGCCACCCCGGCGCACATGAAGGAGGCCGTGGCGCTCCTTCCCGAGCTCCGCCTGCCGGAGCCGACCGTACTGCCGCTCGACCGGTTCGACCAGGCGCTCGAGCAGTTCCGTCGGGGGGCGTCGGTGAAGGTGGTGCTCGTTCCGTGAGGGCGCTGGTCTTCCACGGCCCGGGCGACCTCCGCCTCGAAGAGGTTCCACGACCGACCCCGCAGTCCGACTGCGACGTTCTCGTCCAGGTCGAGGTGGCGCTCACCGACGGCACCGACCTCAAGGCGTTCCGTCGCGGGCACCCCGTCCTGCTCGGGTCTCCGCCGAGCCCGTTCGGGCACGAGTTCTGCGGCGTCGACACGGCCACGGGTAGGCGCGTCGTGGCGGCGAACTCTGCGCCGTGCGGCTCCTGCCCGGCCTGCGCGCGCCACCAGGAGACGCTGTGCGCGAGCCTCCTCCCCCTCCTGAACGGCGCCTACGCCGAGTTCATCCTCGTCCCCGGGCGGATCGCGAGCGCGAACCTGCTGCCGGTACCACCCGGGATGCCGCCGGAGGTCGCGGCGATGGTCGAGCCGCTCGCGTGCTGCTTCCACGGCGTCGACGTCGCGGGCGTGTCGGCCGGGGACACGGTCGCCGTGATCGGGCTCGGGCCGATCGGCCTCATGCTGTGCGCGTGCGTCGCCGACGCGGGCGGCTGGCCCGTCGGGGTCGGCTCGCGGCCGGAGAGGCAGGCCCTCGCCCCGCTCTTCGGCGCCGAGACGGGCACCGGAGAGGGGGCCGACATCGTGATCGAGGCGGCGGGCACGGTCGCTGCGTGGGAGACGGCTCTCGACCTCGTTCGCCCCGGCGGCACGGTGCTCGCATTCGGCGGCCTCCCCCGCGAGAGCCGCGTCGCGGTCGATCCGTACCGCATCCACTACGAGGAGGTGACCCTCCGCGGCGCGTTCCACCACTCGCCTCGACACGTGCGGACGGCGCTCGCGTTTCTCGGGAGCGGCGCCTATCCGTTCGAACGGCTCGTCACCCACCGCGTGGGGCTCGAGGGAGTGGCCGGGCTGCTCGAGGATCCTCCCCGGGACTACCTCAAGGCCGCCGTCGTCGTCGCCTCGGGATAGACCGGTTCGAAGAGCTCCAAGGGCAACGACCGGCTCAGCCCTCGAACAGGGTCAGCTCGGGCTCCTTCTCGCCCCGCAGCACGCCGAGATCGACCTCGACCCAGGCGAGCCCGCGGGATTCGGCGAGCGTTCGCGCCTGCTTGACGACCTTCTGCCCCGCGAGGATTCCACGGCACGCGGCCATTCCCGGGAGTATCTGGATCCGCTCCAGATACCGCGTCAGCTGCTCGACGGCATCGATCGTCGCGATCCGCTTGACCTCGACTGCGACCCAGCCGCCGTCATGATCGCGGCACATGAGATCGACCGGCCCTATGTCGGTCTGCCACTCGCGCTCGACGAGGTGGAGACCCTCGCCGAGGACATCCGGCCGCCCGGCGAGCTCGAGCTGGAGATCACGCTCGACGCCGTCCTTCGCGAGCGCTGCGGCCTCCCCCATGTCGTGCTCGGCATCGCTCAGGACCTCGACGATCTTCACGTCCAGGCGATCCTCGGTCTTACCGGCGCGTTTCCGCACGATGAGCCGCTCGAGCGGCTCGCCCTCGTGCTCGATCACCGTCGGAGGCGTCATCCAGTTCAGCGGCTTGACGTTGGACCCGCCACCGTCCGCCCAGATCATGAATGTCCCGTCCGCCTTGATCATCAGCAGGCGCACGGACTCCGGGAGATGGGTGCTCAACCGGCCGGTGTAGTGAGCCTCGCACCTGGCGACGATCAAGCGCATGAAGAGCGACTCTAGACGAACGCACGCGCCACCCGGGCGTTCGGCTCGCGATCTCAGCCCTAGCGAGTGGTGATGAGCGTCACGACGGCGAGCCCGAGCCCGGCGACGACACTGGCAGCCACAAGGCACAGCCGACCCGAGCGTCCGCGGACCGTCGAGCGACGGCGGACGTCCGAGAGAACCGTCCGCGGAAGGGCCCAGACGTGCCAGAGAACATGCGCGGACATCGCGCAGAACCAGACAAGGAAGGCCATCTTGTGCAACCTGATGATCGCGTCGTCCCGGGGAGCGGCCAGCACGAGAGCGATGCCGGTCCCGAAGAGAGCGAGGGTCGAGAGGAGGACAACCGGTGCGACGGCGATCCGCAGCAGCAACGCCGGTGGGCCTTTGAGCCGGTACGCGAGACTACCCGTGTAGTAGCGCACGAAGCGGTATCCCGTGCTCCCTATCTTCAGTGCAACGAGGGGAACGAGGAGCATCCCGATGAAGACGTGGACGGTCACGAGGCGCTCGAGCCGCAAGATCGTGGCACCCTCGGCAGCGAGAAGGACGAGGAGGATCGCCGCGGCGAGACTCGTCAGGCGCTCGTTGCCGGCGGCACCCCCGTTCGTGTCCTCCACCCCCATCGCCGACGCAGAAGCTGAGCTCTCGGCAACCAGACGCCGTTCACGTGATCGACGACGGGAGTGGAAGCCGCTCCTCCACGAAGCGATGCCCTCATCGAGCTTCCTCACTTCTTCTTGGTCACGACCAGCACGCCTCTCATTCCTTTCGCGGCGTGATCTGGCTCGGTGCAATAGAACTTGTACCGGCCGGCCTTCGGGAACGTCACGACGAGAACGCCACCCTGGCCAGCGGTGTAGACCGGTGTCGTCTTGCCGTTGATCAGGAAGTTGTGACCGTACTCACCGACGTTCCGTACGCGGAACGAGACCTTGCCGACCGGCACGGTCTTCTTGCTCAGCACGAACTTGAATTCGCTCATCTTCACGGTGATCTTCGGCGTTGTCGCTGCCGCTCCCGTGCCGGCGACGACGAGGAACGCCGTGACCGCAGCGATCGAGAACACTCCGACCTTCATCGCGCCCTCCCCCATGGTGTTCATCAGCTCGTTCCTCCTGCCCGACGGTCGAGGTCGCCCGCGGGCCGCATCGACCCCGGTTTCCCCTCGTCGTTCAACGCACCGTGCTCCCGCTCACCGTCCGCTGTCAACCCGCACGAGGGCTGCGTTCAGGAGTTCGTCAGGTGAGAGGGGCCTGGCGCGCTGTCCGGCACGCTTGTCCGGCGCGTTCCATCTGAGCCCCGTGGCACGCCGACCTCGCCGTGCCCGCCGCTCTGCGTCTCAGCTGCGCGCCACCCGCGAGCCGCCGACGATCGCCTCGCGACCGTCGGCGAAGCGCACGAGGGCCTTCCCGTTCCCGTCGTAGTCCGGAGACCAGACGAGCAGCTCCGCGCTCTCGTCGGCCACGGTGACGGCCTCGCCGAGCGACGGCGTCACACCGCGCCAGTAGACGACGAACGGGTTGCTCTCCCATTCGCGCCCGATCGTCGTCTCGTCCGTGTGCCCTGGCAGGACGCGGATCTCGGGGGCGAGGGTCATCAGCCCCTCCATCACCGACCGGCGTACGACGTCGGCTGGACCGCCACCGACCGCATCCTTGAAGAGGACGTCGCCGCTGAAGCAGAGCTCGTCGTTGACGACGAACGCCCGCCCGTCGTCGGAGTGGCCGGGGAGCGAGAGGGCGCGAACGTCCAGTCCACCGGTGACGAGGTCCCCCGTCACGACCGGGATTCCGAAACGCGCCCGAAGCTCCTCCTCGTGCTCCACGTGATCGCCGTGCGAGTGGGTTCGGAGAACGTGAGTCGGCGTCAGCCGCTCCCGCTCCAGCACCTCGAGAAGCGGCTCGAGCGGCGCCCCGCTGTCGACGAAAACCGCCGTACCGCCGGGCGCATCGCCGAGCACGTAGGCGTTCGACAGCCACCGCTCGTGCATCGATCGCCCCACCAGCATTGGTACATGCTACGCAATCCGACGCCTCTGGTTACACTCACGACCCATGCGCCGAAACCACGTCGTTGCCCTCCTGCTCGTCCTCGCGATCGGCTTGCTCGCCGGTGGCTGCCTCGACGGCACGGACACCACGGCGACCCCCGACGAGGTCGTCGGAACGCTGCCGACGACGACGCCCGACACGAGCAACCTGCCTGCCCTCGAGCTCACCGGCGACCCGGTCGCCGGCAAGGCCGTCTTCACCGGCTCGTCGGGATGCACCGGCTGCCACACGCTCGCCGACGCAGGCGCGACAGGGACAGTCGGCCCGAACCTCGACGAGGCAAAGCCCGACGACGTCCTCGTCGTCACACGGGTCACGGAAGGCCAGGGCGGCATGCCCGCGTTCGCAGACTCGCTCACGCCCCAGCAGATCGCGGACGTCGCCGCGTACGTCTCGCAATCAGCCGGCGGCTGAACCTCCCGCCGTCGTTTCCGGCGAACGTCCAGGCATTCGCCTGTGACTTCGACCGCACGCTCGTCGGACGCGACGGGCTCCTGCGTCCGCGAACGCGGGCCGCGATTGCACGGGCTCAGGCGGCCGGCATCCCCGTCGTCGTCGCAACCGGGCGCATGTTTCGCTCGGTGCTACCGTTCCTCGAGGAGGCCGCGATCGCCGAACCGGTCGTCTGCTATCAGGGCGCCGCCGTCGTCGACCCCACGACGGGGACGTTCCTGCTCCACGAGCCCCTTTCGCTCGAGATCGCACGGGACGTCATCAGGCTCCTAGCCGACCTCGGCCATCCCCCGAATTGCTACGTCGACGATCGCCTCTATGTCGACGTACATACCGAGTACTCGCGCCGCTACGCGGAGTTCCAGCACCTCCCCGTCGAGGAGGTCGGCGACCTCGTCTCCTGGCTCGTCGAGGCGCCGACGAAGCTCGTCGCCGTGGCCGACCCGGAGGACATCCCGGAGCTGAGAGCGCGTGTCGGGGAGCGTTTCGCCGGCAAGGTCTACCTGACGACCTCGCTGCCCCACCTCCTCGAGATGGGGAATCCTGCTGCGTCGAAGGGCACGGGAATCGCGTACGTCGCCGACTACCTCGGCCTCGCGCTCGATCGGATCGTCTCGTTCGGGGACGGCGAGAACGACATCGAGCTGATCGGAGCGGCCGGGTTCGGTATCGCCGTCGAGGATGCAAATCCACTGCTGCTCGAGCTGTCCGACTGGGTCTGCCCGAGCGCCGAGGTCGAGGGAGTGGCCGCCGTCATCGAGTCCTACCTAGAATCCCGTCCATGATCGACCTCAAGGCCGCACGCGCCGACCCCGATGCCTGGCGGTCCGCGCTCGCCCGCAAGGGTGCCGACGAGGCGTTCGACGAGCTCCTCGCCGCCGACGAGAGCTGGCGCGCTCTCGTCCCCCATGTCGACGATCTCCGCAGCCGGACGAAGCTCAAGGGAAAGCCCACGCCCGAGCAACTCGAGGAGCTGCAGCGGGTGAAGGACGAGCTCCGTCGCGCCGAGGAGGAGCTGGCTGCGGCCGAGGCAACGCGGGATGCGGCGCTGTCAGTCGTCCCGAATCCGCCGCACAGTTCGGCGCCCGACGGCGACAGCGAGGACGACGCCGAGGAGATCCGACGCGTCGGTGAGCCTCCGGTGCTTGCCGAGGCAAGAGAGGCGAGCGAGATCGGTCGCTTCGAGCTCGAGCGGGCAGCGCGCCTGTCGGGCTCGCGCTTCGGCTATCTCGTCGGTGACACGGCCCTGCTCGCCCTCGCGCTCTACCGCTTTGCGCTGGATCGCGTGGCGGACGCTGGTTTCACCCCGGTGTTGCCACCCGTCCTCGTACGCGAGGAGGCGATGATCGGCACGGGCTTCTTCCCCACGGAGAAGTCGAACATCTACGAGCTGGAACAGGACGGGCTCTTTCTCACCGGAACGTCCGAGGTCGCACTCGCGGCCATGCACATGAGCGAGATCCTCGACGGCGGCGAGCTGCCGCTCCGGTACGCAGGCTTCTCGACCTGCTTCCGCCGGGAAGCCGGTGCTGCGGGCAAGGACACGCGCGGCATGTTCCGCGTGCACCAGTTCAACAAGGTCGAGATGTTCGTCTTCACGACGCCGGACGACGCCTGGACCGAGCACGATCGCATGGTGGCGCTCGAGGAGGAGATCCTCGCGCAGCTCGGTCTCCCGTACAGGGTCGTGAACGTCGCCGCCGGCGATCTCGGAGCGCCGGCGGCCAAGAAGATCGACATCGAGGCGTGGTTCCCGTCGCAGGGGCGCTATCGGGAGGTGACGTCGTGCTCGAATACGACGGATTTCCAGGCACGTCGCCTCGGCATCCGCTTCCGCGGCGAGGAAGGGCTCGGGACGCCGCATACGTTGAACGGCACCGTGGTCACCGACCGGGCCGTGCTCGCCATTCTGGAGAACTTCCAGGGTGAGGTGCCGGACGTGCTGCGCTCCTACGGCGCTCCCGAGCGCGTCGGCGGCTAGCGACCCGCGGTCTAGACCACCGGTCGCTTGAAAGCGGCGTGCTTGCGCGTCACGCCGACGAGCTCCCAGCCCTTGCGGCCGAGGGCGTTCCAGTCGGCGACGTCCGCCGCTCGCTTGCCGCGCCGCCTCTCGAGCCGGTACTCGAAGATCTGGATTCCCCCCCTCGTCTGATCGGCAGAGAGCGGGCCGCCGGTACCTTGCAACGCCTCGTTACGGGCACGGCCGAACGCAGAGCGAAAAGGGGACGGTGACACCCCTGGATCGTCGAGGTCGCGTGCGGCGCCGGTCGATTCCATCCCGACGAGCCTACCGACTGCGCGAGCGCCGTCGCCGAGCGAGCGGCGCTGCGTGAAAAGATGAATAGACTCGACCGTAGGCGGGGTGCGAGAGCGGTCGAATCGGGCGGTCTTGAAAACCGCTGACGGGGCAACTCGTCCGTGGGTTCGAATCCCACCCCCGCCGCTTCCGGCACGGCGCCGGCCACACGATCGCCCGGCCGTCCTGCATACTGAAACGGACCTGGCGAGCCCTGGCGGCCTGGGGGTGGGATTTTGGTGAAGACGAGCGTCGAATCGGCACCAGGCATCGGAGATCGTCTCCGCGCGCTGCGCAAGGCTGCGGGCATGACCCAGGAGGGGCTCGCGGCAGGGCGGTTCACCAAGCAATACGTGAGCCAGATCGAACGCGGAGAGATCGTCCCGTCGGGCGAGCTGCTCGAATGGCTTGCCTCACGACTCGGCGTCGAACCGCTGGAGCTCCGCACAGGACTCAGCTCGACCGACCTCGAGCGGGTCGAGAGCGGTCTCGAGGACGCGGAGCGTCTTCTCGACGAGCATCACTACGACGAGGCCCTCACCGCGTTCCGCCAGCTGCGGAGCTCCCTCCCACCGGGAGTGGCACGGGCCACCGATCGCCGCGCCGCTCGTGGTGAGACATGGTCGCTCATCCGCCTCGGACGCCTCGGGGAGGCCGCCGATCTGCTCGGCGACGCACGATCCAGGGCCGAAGGGCCGGACGGATCGCCGCGCGAACAGGCAGAGGTCGCCTATCTCACGGGGGTGTGCTGCACGACGCTCTCGCAGATTCCGGCGGCACACGCCGAATTCGGCCGGGCGCTCGAGCGTCTCGACGCATCGGACGCAGAGGACGACCGATTGCGGCTCGATATCCACCAGTGGCGCTCGCGCTGTCACCGGCGCGACCGGGACTGGGACGCCGCGCGGGAGGACATCGAACAAGCGCTCGAGCTCTGTGAGGTCGTCCGCGACCCGCGGCGAACGGCCGAGGTCAACCTCCAGGCCTCCCTCGTCACCGAGCGACTCGGCCGGTGGGTCCTGGCACGGCGGTACGCCGAGACGTCACGCGATCTCTTCGACGCCGTCGGAGACGTCGTCACCAAGGCGCGGGTGCTCAACAACCTCGCCGGGCTGAATCACTCGCTCGGCGACGACGACGTCGCGATCGCGCAGCTGAAGGCCGCCTTCGAGATCTTCGTCGAGGCCGATCTCGAAGCGGAAGCTGGGTATGTACTCAGCTCGCTCGCCGAGATCCATCGCGAGCGCGGCGATCTCGCGGAAGCCGAGCGGGTGGCGCAGCACGCGCTCGAGCTCCTCGAGGGCCGGGTCGACCACGTACAGGAGATCGGCACGGCACAGCTCGTGCTCGCCCGGACCAACCTCGAGCAGGGCGAGCTCGATCTCGCCGAAAGCCTCCTCTCCGCCGCCGACGAGAGCTATGCCGCGGCGGCGTCGGTCAGCCATCAGGCGCGCTCCTGGATGACGCGGGGCGAGCTCGCGCTCGTCCGCGAGGACGAGGCAGAGGCCGCACGCCTGTATCGGGAAGCGGCGGTCGCGCTGCAGCCGATCGACCTGTAGGGACGGTCTGCAGGACGATCCCCCCGCTCGATCGAGGGGAAAACCCCCTTTCGGGGGACGACACGCAGAGGGGAACGATCCAGAAAGAGGGAGCTCCAGATGGGCTCGCAGAGAACGTGCGGGCACAGCCCCCTCCGAAAGGAACTGCGGTCATGATCAGCAAGGGAAATCTTCTTCGCCTCGTGGTCTCGCTCGCAGCACTCGCCTCGCTTGCAAGTCTCGGCGGCGGGTACTTCGACGGCCACTAGGGCAATTCGCTCCTCGATCCGACCCCCGGGGCTGCTCCGGGCCGACGCCACGGGATAACGGCGTCCGCCTCGGCCAGCCTCGGCCGTCGGCTGGACCGAGTTCTTCCGAACGACCCCGGGCACGTCCCGCTTCGGGCAGACTCCGCCTGTGAGCGACGATCCCGATCGTCTGGCAACCGGTGCGTCGGTGTTGCACGCCGATGCGAACGCCGGCACTGTGGCGCTCGTGACCGGCGGTGGGACGGGAATCGGCGCCGCAACCGCACTCGAGCTCGCTCGCACGGGCGCCCGGGTGGTGATTTGCGGGCGTCGTGATGATCCACTCGAAGCCGTCCGAGCCGCCGTGGAGGCGCATGGCGGTGAGTGCCTCGCGCTGACGACGGACGTGCGAGAGCCCGAACAGGTCGAGGCTCTGGTCGACGCGACCATCGAGCGCTTCGGCTCGATCGACGTTCTCGTCAACAACGCGGGCGGGCAGTTCGCCGCGCCGGCCGAGGAGATCTCGCCCAACGGGTGGCGGGCCGTCCATCGGCTGGCAGTCGATGCCACCTGGACGCTGACGCGACTGGTCGCCGAGCGGTCGATGATCCCTCGACGAAACGGCGTTGTCGTCTTCGTGGGCTTCAGCCCACGACGCGGGATTCCCGGTTACGCGCACGCGTCGTCGGCGCGGGCCGCCCTCGAGAACCTCGCGTCGAGCCTCGCGCTCGAGTGGAGCCGCTTCCGCATTCGCACGGTCTGCGTGTCGCCCGGCACGATCGCCACTGGGGGTCTCGAGCAGTACGACGCCGATCTGGAAGCGTGGGCCCGAACGGTGCCGTCACAGCGACTGGGGACCCCCGAGGAAGTGGCATCGGTGATCGCGTTCCTCGTCTCGCCGGGAGGTGCGTACGTCACCGGTACGACGGTCGTCGTCGACGGCGGCGCGGATGCGTGGGGTCAGGCCGGGCCGCCGCCGCCGCTCGAGCCCTGATCTCCGAGGAAGTCGTCGACCGCGTCCTGCGCGTCCGGTGTCTGGGCGAGGGCAGCGTACGCGACCCGCTCGATCAGGATTCCCGCCTCACGCGACGACTCCGCCATCGCGTCGATCGCCTGCTTCGCGAGCGCGAGCGCGAGCGCCGGTAGCTCGGCCAGGCCCTGTGCGAGCTCGAGTGCGCGGTCGAGAGCCAAGCCGGCCGGGACGACCTCGCTGACGAGGCCGAGGCGGTACGCCTCCTCGGCGTCGACGCGCTCACGCAGGAGGATGAGCTCCTTTGCCCGTGCGACACCGAGCAGGCGAACGAGCCGATGCGTCCCACCCGAGCTCGGGATGATGCCGATCGCGACCTCCGGCAGCTTGAAGTGCGCCGTCGCGTCGGCCACGCGGAAGTCGGCCGCGAGCGCGAGCTCGAGCCCGCCTCCGACACACCAGCCGTGGATCGCTGCGATCGTCGGCTGCGGCAGCGCCGCAAACTGCTCGAAGACCGCGCCGGCCGCACGGTAGTAGGCAAGTATCGTCCCCGGCGTCGCCTCCCGGAACTCGGCCACGTCGGCCCCGGACGAGAACGCCCGACCCTCGCCGGTCACGATGATCGCCCGGCTGCTGCGGGACGCCTCCGACGCAAGAGCGTCGACGAGCGCCTCCTCGACCGCATACGAGAGTGCGTTGAGCTTCTCGGGCCGACAGAGCGTGATCACGCAGACGTCGCCCCGACGCTCGACCGCGATCGGCGTCGCCTCCATCGGCCCATCGTACGACGCGGAACGCGACTCTGCGCCGGAGGGGCAGGATAGGCTGCCCGCATGAATATCGATACGCGCCTTCAGGACTACGCAGAGACCTCGTCGTCGCCTCCCGGCTCGCTCCTCGTCGAGCTGTCGGACGAGACGCGACGCTCGCTCGGGTCGGAGCAGATGCTCACCGGGCGTGTTGCCGGGAGGTTCCTCGAGTTCCTCGTCTGGACGTCGCGCCCCTCACGCGTGCTCGAGATCGGGACGTTCAGCGGGCACGCGACCCTCTCGATGGCCGCGGGGCTCCCACCCGACGGTCACATCGACACGTGCGAGCTCGATCCCGACCGGGCCGCCGTCGCGCAGTCGTTCGTCGACCGCAGTCCGTGGGCGAGCCAGGTGACGATCCACATCGGCCCCGCCCGACAGTCGATCGAGGCTCTGCCGGGCACTTTCGACCTCGTCTTCATGGACGCCGACAAGACGGGCTACATCGACTACTACGAGGCCGTCCTACCCCGTCTCTCGCCGCACGGGCTGATCATCGCCGACAACACGCTGCACGGCGGGCGCGTGCTCGAGGTGGGGGATGCGATTGCGGCGTTCAACGCCCACGTCGCGGCAGACCCGCGGAGCGTGCAGGTGCTCCTCACGGTCCGCGACGGCATGACCCTCATTCGCAGAGCCTGAGCATCGGATATCCCTCGATCGGGATCGAGACTCACCCAAAGCGGGAATAGCTCGACACCGCCGGCCGGCCGAGGATCCGGGAGCGATGCGCGTGCGGCACCTCGTCATCCTCACCCTGTGCGTGATCCTGCTCCTGCCTGCGACCGCAGGCGCGTCGACGATCATCGGGCGCAACGCCAGCAACGTGGAGCTCAAGGTAGGCCCGTCGGGCCAGGCGGTCATCTCCTACGACTCCCGAGGCAAGCGCTGGAACGTGCTCGCCTGGGGCGCCGTCAACGCTCTCGCACCGACGCCGTCACGCAAGCAGGTCGACTTCAAGCTCGACTATTCGGGTGGCTGGGGTACGGCCAAGAAGGACGTCTGGCGCACGACGAAGAACGTGTGCGGGCCCTACACAGGCCCCGCGCTCGCCTGGCATGTTGCCTCGTGCACCGCTCCGGACGGCAGCCACTGGGCCCTACAGGCGTGGCAGCGGATGCTTCCGAACTATGGCCTCACTCCGTCTCCGAAGCAGGCCGTATGGGAGCTCCGACTCTCGCACTGGACAGGCGACCTGCCCAACCTGACCGTGAACACGAACTGGGCCTACCGCAAGTTCGACCATCTCTTCGGCACGTTCTCCTACAACGGGACGCCGGTACACGGGTTCCGGTCGACGGCGAGCGGCAACCCGCTCGACACATACGGGCGCAACCTGTACGTCGACACCTTCGACTCGGCGTACGGCGCCGGATGGAAGCGGGAGAACAGCTTCCTCATGCACAAGAACACCGGCACGTTCTGCTACGGGTTCTACCCGCACGGCAGCCGCCCGGCGGGCAGGGGTACGCGCTACCGCGCCACGATCATCGGCCCCGGCGTGACGCCCGACGTCATGTGGCAGGGCACCTCTCCGGGCGCCTACGACGAGTTGCTCGATCGGCAACTCGCAGACGAACAGCGGGCGACCTACTCGACCGACCGACTCTGCAAGCCGGTCTAGGGTCACGGAACGCGGACGGCGGCAGGAGGCCGCCGGTAGGTTTGCCGCATGGTCGCCGCGGTGGTTTTCGACATGGACGGCGTCATCGCCGATACCGAGCACGTGTGGGACGAGGTGCGCAAGGCACTCGTCGCCGACTGGGGCGGACGCTACTCGGCCGAAGCGCAACGCGCGATGATGGGGATGAGCTCCGTCGAGTGGTCGCAGTACATGCACGACGAGCTCGGCCTCGTTGCGAGCCCCGACGAGATCAACGACGAGGTCGTCCGGCGGATGCTCGAGCGCTACCGGACCGATCTCCCGCTCGTGGACGGTGCCGTCGCCGTCGTACGCGAGCTCTCCAGGTCGCTGCCGCTCGCCGTCGCCTCTTCTTCGAATCGGCCGCTGATAGATGCTGTCCTCGAAACGGCTAGCATCGCCGGATGCTTCCTGGCAACCGTCTCGTCGGAGGAGGTCGCACGGGGGAAGCCCAGCCCGGACGTCTACCTCGAAGCTGCGCGACGCCTGGATGTGGCGGCCGAGCAGTGCCTGGCAGTCGAGGACTCGGGAAACGGAATCCGCGCAGCGGCGCAGGCAGGAATGCGCGTCGTGGCCTTTCCGAACGTGCGCTACCCGCCGGACGCGACCACGCTCTCGCTCGCCGACACGGTCATCCATTCTCTCGGTGACCTCGCCGCTGCGATCGGCGTCTGACGCCGCGGTCTCGGGGCTCTACCTCCGGAGTGCCGCCAACGACCTCGAGAGCCGGGCCTTCGCACGATCGCGCACGCTGTCCTCTCCCGGGGCGCGCGGCGAGAGATGGAGACGGCGCAGCCGGGCGTTGATCCCGTGTACGCGGGCAACGCGATCGGTCACGGGCGTGCGCCACGTGATCGAGAGCGACACGGAGACCGATTCGCCGTTCTGCACCCAATGTGGAGCATTCGGAGGCACATAGACACCGTCCCCGGGCCCGAGCCCGAAGGTCTGCATCTTGGCGGGAAGGTGATCGATGTTGCGGTGCCCTCCCCCGTAGAAGCGCTCGAGATCCCGCTGCTCCGTCTCCGGATCGGGAAATTCACCGACGTTCATGTCCTTCGTCCCGCGGATCTGGAGCAGAAAGTTGTGCTCGGGATCGACGTGCGACGGAGTGACCGAGCCCGGCGCCGAAAGGAAGACGAAGCCCTCGCGGTCTTGCATCTGCGCATCCGCACCGGCCAGGAGAGGCACGACCTCGTCGAGGGTCGAGTAGAGCAACTCGCGATAGGCAGGGTGCTGTTCGATGTTCTTCAACACCATCCAGCACCCGTTCGTCTCTATCCCACGCGCAATCTCACCCGGCGAGAGATCGACCGTCGGTGCCTCGCCGACGAGGATCGTCGGGACATTTCCCCGGTTGTGCTCGACCTTCGCCAGCGGAAGCGCATCTGCCAGACCGGCGAGCGCCTCGACCGAGAGGAGCGGGTGATCGACGAGGGTGTGGCGGATGCCGAGAGGCTGCCGCGCGGCCACCGCTGACCCGAACGCGCCACCCTCGATGAGAAGGCTGTTCGTCACGCCGCTCTCCGACTGCGTGCATACGCGAGAACTGCGGTTCGGGCTGTCGCGTACGACAGCGACCCGATGGCTCCGTTCCCGGGGAAGAAGATCGTCTCGAGCGAGCGGCGGTCGGGCCAGAGCCGGTTGATCATCTCGTTGTGCGGATCGGCGCACGAATCCATTGCATCTACCTCCGGTCGTTCGTGAAACATCTCGATCATCCTGCGTTCGAGCTGGAGTCCCGGCGAATAGGCCGCGTACTCCTCGTCATAGGCGATCTTGAAGCAGAAGGCAACTCCTTCTGCCCGAAAATTACACTTCATCGCCACGATCTTCCCGGCGGCGGACAGCTCGAGGAGCTGCAGGCGTCCCATGTCGGCGTACACCGAGCAGGCCGTACGGAAGAACGCCGCGTGCCCCGGCTTGCTTGCCAGGGCCGTGCCGGCACGGCCCTTCCAACCCCCGGCCTCGAGCCGCAGGAAATCGTCGTATGCCGAAGGCTCGGCCGCTCTGTCCCGGAGCACGAGCTCTCCTCCCAGCTGGTTCTCCAGGCCACGTCCCAGGCGATTGAGCTCACGCCGTCGGTGCGGCTTCATCCCGTCGAGATAGGTGGCCTGCGGCCGGCGCACGAGTGCCGCACGTTCGATGCGCTCGAACCGCGTGTGACGCATCCGCGACGACCCGATCTCGCTCCGGAGCGCCGCCCAGACGGGACCGTCCGCCCCTACGCGATCGAGGGCCAGGAGCCCTCGCGCTTCCCTGCGGCCCCTGGCGACGAGCATGCTCAGGGCAAGGGCGACGTGGTCGCGATCGATCAGCGGGGTCCCGAGGAACGAGTAGCTGTGCCTCCACCCTTCGAGGGCCGAGATCGGCAACCGACGCCACTTCTTGACGCGTTGCACGGGCATGCATCCGATCCAGCGCTCGCCGCTCGCAACGGCAAGGACGCCGACGCTCTCGCTCTGCCGGCTCAGGCTACGCCAGGCGGCCAGGACGAAGTCGGGCTCGAAGAAGACGTTGGGCTCGACGGCGCTCGCAGCGAGATCCTTCCAGCAGCCGAGCTCGCGCTCGGTCAAGTCCGAGAGTGCGGTGATGCGCGCGCTCATCGTTCCACCATCATATGGTGACCGACCGGGACGCTCTCGACGAGCCGTCCCACGAGGGCCACCATGACCGTCGTCAGCGGTAGCGGCCCAACGGCAGGGAGCGCTGGACGGTCCCGACGACCGTCTGGAGGCGGGATTGCACCGGGTCGGGCAGCGTGCGGCCGAACTGACGTGCCCACTTCTCGGCCCTGACCGGAAGCATGCTCCAGCGATGACCGAGAATCTCCGTCTCGACCTCGCGGGCGGCGTTGGCAAATCGTGATTTGTACGGTTCGTTGCCGAGCAGGAAGTCGTACTCGGACGCGCCCTCCTCGATCGACGCCTCGATCGTGCGAGCGAGGAGCAAGAGCCCTGGACTCTGGTCGCCCCGAGCCGGATCGAACCCCGCAAGGTAGTACGCATACCGGTATCCGACGCGCCAACCGAGCCACGCCGCCACCGGCGCGCCGTCGAGCTCGAGCGTCCACAGGCGGAGCCACCCGTTCGAGAGGGAGCGGCTACAGACCGAGGAGAGAAACGAGCGCATTCGGGCTGACGAGGCGGTCGAACTTCCTCGCTGCTCCCAGCGCCGGTCGTGCAGATCGAACAAGACCTCGAGATCCCGATCGAGGTCGCCTGGATTTTCGGAGAGGCGCCAGGTGACCTCGTGCGCCTTTTCGAGCGCGCGCCGCTTGCGGCCGAGCTGGCTCCTGAAATTGGCGCTGCGAGACGCGAGGTATCCGGGCCAGTCGAGGCCGGTGAGATCGAGGTACGGAAGCACGGTACGGCGGTCGGCGAGCGCAACCTGGTTGCGATCCGGTCTCAGAGGTTGCCGCCAGCGTGCGTCTCGCTCGACGTTCGTCAGGATCAGCAGCTTGCCGGGATGCGTCACGAGCGTCGAGAGGAGCACCTCGAGGCTCTCGACAGGCGCATCCTGTGCGACGAGCGGAGCGAAGACGTCTCCTGCACCGTCCCCGACGAAGCGAAGATGTCCGTTGGCTCCCTGCATGAGCGGCAAGACCGCAACGAGCCGACCGTCGACGGTCACATAGCGGATCGACGGTGCGAAATCGTTCCCGTAGATCTCGAACCACGCCTCCGCCCACTCAGGGGTGACAAAGATGCTTCCGGCCGCGACGGCCTGTGCCCGCCACTCGTCCGCATGTGGAGCCATTTCCGCAAGCGTGCCGGCGACGGCCACGTTCATTCCCTTCGTCACGGTCTGAGCATAGGGCAGATCGGCACACCGGCCGTCTACCCGAGGTTCACTGCTGCACCGAGAGGGCTTCCGTCACGCTCGGATCTCGACCGGCGTCCCTTCGACCACCTCACGCAGGAGTCGTTCAGCATCGACGTTGCGGACGCGGAGACAGCCGTGGGAGACTGCAGAGCCGATCAGCCCCGGGGCTGCCGTACCGTGGATCGCGATCGGCCCTCCCTGAGGCCAGTTCACGAGCACGGGCGAGAACGCCGAGATCCCCACAGCACCGGGACCGTAGTCACCGAACGGGTTTGCCGAAAGGAGGCGCTGGTTGACGTAGTAGTGTCCCGTCGGCGTCGGGGTCGCCGGCGCCCCGACGACGGCGGTGGTGAGCAACACTACGCGCCCGCTGCGAAACAGCGTTATCCGTCGCTCCGAGAGATCGACCAGGATTCTCGTGCGAACCGTTCGCAGCTTGACGTCAGAGGCACGTACCCAACCCACCGCCCCGTTCGGACGCACGGGTAGCTGAACCTTGTAATGCGTGACACGGCACCGGCGATTCAGCCGGGCGCTGAGAACACCGAATACGGTCTCGACGCGATTCGCGTTCCGCGTCTCGAACGGTGTCGCCGATCGCTGGTTGAGAGCGCGGCGGGCCTTCAGGGGGCGTGTCGCGACCGCGGCGTACGCAACATCCGTCTTGCGCATCCCGACGATCGAGCCGGGCGCGCAGGTTGTACCAGACTGCTGAGCCCGCGCAGCCGCCGACGCCAGTGTCGAGCATACGAGGAGGCCGCCGAGAATGCCGAAGAGACCGCAGGTGAGGAGCCGTCGTCCCATCGAGCCGAATTGTTACCCACATGGCGCCTGGGCACAACAGCCGTCCAACGCCGGATCAGCCGCTCGGACGGCCGAGGACGCTGACCCAGACGGTCACGTTCTCGTGCTCGGCCAACGCTCCGAGCCTGACCATGGCAAGTCCCTGTTCGCGCCAGTCCGCGCGAAAGAGCGTCTCACGGTGCAGTCGGCTGTTGAGCCATGCATCGACGACCGGACGGGGTGCTCGAAACGGTCCCGTCGAGAGGCTCAGGTTCTCCCCGAACGCACCGGCATACCCGATCGACCTGACCCAAGCCGCCCAGCCGGTGCCGCACGGAGTATGCGAAAACGAGCCGCAACGCCCTATCGCTTGGCCCTTTCTCGTCGATGCCCCGTTCAGAACCGGTGCGATGGGAAGCGGTTGCAAGCCGCGCATCTTGCGCGCGAAGTTGATCAGGCAGGCCAGCGTCGCTTCCTGCCGAGCGGTGGGCAGGTCGGTGCGTTCGCCTCCGGGACACGTCGCGTCGCTCGCGAGGTAGCGCCGCCACGGGTCGTTCCGCGCGTACAGGCTCGTCGTTCCCGCGCTCCGGGCGGCTGCGCCCGTCGCGGCGGCCGAGAGGACCAGCCGAACGTCGTGTTGGGCAGGTGTCGAGCGCGCAACCGGGCTACGGCCGCCGGCGCCGGAGGCCGCCAGCGGAACGATCAGGAGGAGAAGGAACAGAACGAGGCCGTGGACCGACCATGCTCGCGAGCAAGCGCGACCTCCCGTCCGCATCCCCGAAGGCTACCAGCGCCCACGACCGATTCCAAGGAGCGAGATCCTTCGTCGTTCACCTGGCTCCGCCAGGGGAGCGCGGCCGGGTGGCGTCGTGGGACAATTGCGTATGGCATAGGGTTCGGCATCATTCCGTTCTCGGTTACGTGACCGTTATCCCACGCAGGCACTCGTGATCGACCTCCACAGCCACATCCTTCCGGGACTCGACGATGGCGCACGCGATCTCCAGGAGTCCCTCGAGATCGCACGTTCGATGGTCGCGGACGGCGTCAGGATCGTTGCCGCAACCCCCCACGTTCGAGCGGACTATCCGACCAGCCCCGACGCGATGAGGGACGCGCTCGCTCTGGTCAGGGCGGCGGTCGAGGAAGAGGGGATCGACATCGACGTCCGCGGCGGCGGCGAGATCGGGCTCGATCGCCTCCGTCACCTCACCGCGGCGGAGATCGGAGCATTCGGCCTCGGGGGAAATCCGCGCCTGGTCCTCCTCGAGTTCCCCTACTACGGTCACGCCCCGACCCTCGCGCACGACTGTGCGGCCCTGAGAGCCCGAGGCTTCACGCCGGTTGTCGCGCATCCAGAGCGAAACACGACCGTGCAGACGCGTCCCGCCGACCTCGAGGAGGTCGTCGCTGCCGGGGGGATCATCCAGATCACCGGCGCATCGATCGATGGACGGCTCGGCCGCGCGGCCGAGCGAACGGCGCGACACCTGCTCGAGCGGGAACTGGCTCATCTCGTCGCGAGCGACGCCCACGCTCCGGGCGTGAGAGAAGCGGGGCTTTCCGCCGCAGCGGAGGCCGTCGGAGGCGGAGAGCTTGCGCATTGGCTGACGGCCCTCGTACCGGCGGCACTCCTGACGGGCGAACCGTTGCCGCGAAGACCCGCCGCGCCCTCCAAGGGGTGGCGCCGGTTCGCCCTGTAGGTCGGCCGAACCCTGGACCCGCTCGATCGCGCGGTAACACATCCGGCCATTGCTTTTCGGCGGATTGCGCATTTCAATGTGCGAAAGGCACGTCGAAGACCCGGACGACGGTCTGGGCTCGTTTCCGTGCACACCGAACGCGCCTCCAGCCAATCGTGACCACACATTCCCCAACGCGACGAAATCCGGTTCTCGCCATCTGCGGTGGCGGAAACGGAGGTCACGCCGCGGCCGTCGTCGCCTCGCAGAGCTTCGAGGGCGACGTCCACTGGCTCGTGCGGACGGACGAGACCGCGAGGCGCATACGCTCGTCGCTCACCGACACCGGCCTGCGGTCTACGGGTGTCGTCGTGGGCACGGCCGACCGCGTCTCGATCGTGTCCGCGGATCCGGCCGAGGTGATTCCGACCGCCGACGTCGTCCTGATCGTCGCACCCGCCTTCGCGCACGCCATCATCCTCCGTCAGATTGCGCCGCACCTGAAGCAAGAGGTGCTCCTCGGATGCCTTCCCTCGCGCGGTGGGTTCGAGTTCGAGGTATCGGCGATCGTCCCGGGAATCGACTCGGCGGGTGGCCGGCGCGTCTTCGGCCTCCAAACGCTGCCGTGGGCGACCCGGATCGTCGACATCGGCCGGACGGTCAACATCAGCGCGCTCAAGGCCAAGGTCCTCATGGCCGCGCTCCCTTGCCCGGACGCGCCGGAGATCGCACGGCAACTCTCGGTGATCCTGGGACCGGAGCTCGTTCCCACGGCGAGCTTCCTCGACATGACTCTCGGGAACCCGGGGCAACTCCTCCATCCGGGTCTGATGTACGGCCACTTCAAGTCCTGGAGCGGCGAATACTTCGACTCGGACTCCGTGCCGCGCTTCTACGCCGGAGCAACCGACGAGATGGGCTCTCACCTCGAGCGGATGTCGAAGGAGACGATCGCGGTTGCGCGGGCACTCTCCCGGGAGAGCAACGGCGCCTTCGCGCTCTCCGGCGTGCTCGATATCGTCGAGTGGCTGCGGCTCTCGTACCCCGACCAGACCGGGGACATGTCGACAGTCGCAACATGCCTGCGAACGGGCCCCCTTCAGCACTTACCCGCGCCGATGGTGGGAACGACGCGCGACCGCCTGTACCCCGACTTCGGGTACCGCTATCTCGCCGAGGATGTGCCGTACGGTCTCGTCATCACCAGGGCAATCGCCGAGTTGGCAGGGGTTGCGACGCCCGCGATCGACGAGGTGATTCTCTGGGCCCAGACCCATGCCGACAGGGACTATCTGATCGACGGAGCCCTCGACCGCGAGGGCACGCACGACCTCCCGATCCCGCAGAACTACGGCTGCACGACACTGGCCGAGTTGACGAGGTGGTACGCGCTGGCCGAACGGCATGACGCCGGCCTCGCCCTGGCAACACCGTAGAGGACGGCGCGGGTCTCCCCGGCTCGATCACGTCGCCGGCGGCTCAGGCGTGATGTTCGAACGCCTCGTCGACCTCGCGGTCGGTGAGTGACGTCAGGTCGCCGAGCCTGGCGCCTTGCTCCCACAGTGCAACGGCGTTCTCGTAGTCCTCGTGACGACCGATGTCGAGCCAGAGGCCATCGTGCACGAACGCTCCGACCTGGAGCCCCTGATCGAGAAGGCGCGAGACGAGGTCCGGGAAGTCGAATGGCCCCTCGGATGGGATCTCGCTCAGAGCCGATGCCTCGACGACATAGATTCCCATGCTGACATCCCAGGACATCTCGGGCTTCTCCTCGTACGCAACGATCCGATTTCCCTCGTCTCCGTTGAGATGAAGCACCCCGTAATCGACCTGGATCCGCCGCCGGTGCGTGGCGATCGTGAGCATGTTGCCGCTCGCGTGGTGCGCCTCGAGCATTGCGCCGTAGTCGAGTGTCGTCAGGAGATCGCCGTTCATCACGAGAAACGGCGCGTCCAGTCCCTCCACGAGGCGGAGCGGGCCTGCAGTCCCGAGCGGCTCCGGTTCGACGACCCAGTCGATGTCCACCCCTCGGCCGCGGCCGTTGTCGAAGACCGCCCGGATGAGGTGAGACAGGTAGCCGACGGAGAACGTCAGGTTGCGGAACCCGGCTTCGGCCAGCTGTGCGACCAGGATCTCCAGGATCGACCGATTCCCGATCGGCATCAGCGGCTTGGGAAGGATCGACGTGTAGGGGGCGAGGCGACGGCCTCGGCCGCCGGCGAGAATGACCACACGCGTGTCGCGGGGTGACGAGTCGTCGGTGGGAGTGTGGCGCGTCAGCCGCAGAAGTTCGGCCGCAAGAGCCGCGTCGAGATCAGGCATACCCTTCTTGTCGGCCATTGTAGGACCGGAGTTTAATCCGATCGCGCTTCAGCCTTCCGGCGACGCACGGTGAGCTCGCCCGTACGCCGGTTCACAGCGACATCAACCCGAAGAATGACCGGCAAGATCGTCCAGAGAAGGATCCTCATATCGCTGCGTAGATCCCAGTCCTGCACGTACAACAGGTCGAGTCCCACCTTCTGCGGCAGGATCGCGTCGACGTAATGCGCGACCGTATCCTCGGGGTCGAGAATTGCCGACTCGTTCGAGAACGCGAGCTGTCCGAGGCCGGTGATCCCCGGGCGGACGCGGAGGATCGTTCGGTACGCATCCTCGTGCAGCGCCACGAAAGACGTGTCCTCCGGCCGCGGGCCGACGAGACTCATCTGCCCACGAACGACGTTCCACAGCTGCGGGACCTCGTCGAGCTTGGTCTTCGAAAGGATGTATCCGAGCCGTGTGAATCGCGGATCGGAGGAACCGGTGAGCGGCTGACCCGCAGCGTCCTCGTGCATCTTGCGGAACTTCAGCACGTGCAACGTAGTGCCATGCGAGCCCGCCCGCGTCGCGCGATAGAAGACCGGCCCCCTGCTTTCCAGCTTTATCGCGACGCAAATGATCACGATCAACGGCGACAGCACGACAAGGAGAAGAGCGGAGACTGCGAGATCGAACGCGCGCTTTGCCGCCCGAGCCAGCGCAGGTGCGGTCCCGGTGGAGCGCTCGCGCGCCACCGAGCTGACGTCGTAATACGGATCCCCTATCCCCTGAGTCAAATCCAGCCTCCTGAAATCCATCATAGGGGTGGCTGTCCCGTTCGGATACCCCCTCGGCCACGATCTCGCACCGATCTGGACCATTGTCCAGGCTTCCCCCTGGCGGTCCGGCCGAAGCACATTCCAGGGAAACCCGACTACGCGGGACGCCTCACGTGCGCGACATGCGCGAAACATGCGAATGCACCGCGGCGGCAATGCGCCCGGTAGACGACATCTTCAGCGACACGCGCCTCAGTGCATCTCGCCGGTAGAGCGAGACGCGATAGACGGCCTGCGCATCGCCGTACAGCAGGCCGGTCGCCTGAGCGAACGACGCGGCATACCCGGCCCTGAGCGCAGCCGCCCGGACGCGGGCGTCGTGGACGCCGAACGGGTAGGCGAGGTAGGCGCACTCGCGACCGAGCTCATCGGCAATCCTCGTCTTCGACTCGGTCAGCTCGCGACCGAGCTCCTCGTCGGAGATCTCTGTCAGGTGCGGGTGGCTGCAGGTGTGAGAGCCGATCTCGACACCGTCGTCCGCCAGTGCGCGCAGCTCGCCCCACGTGAGTGTCTCCCCGTCGCCCCCGGGGGCCGCCCTGGCGCCGCCCTGCGCGAACAGCGGAAGCGGCGACCCGTCATCGGCGAGGTCGGAGCAGACGAAAACGGTGGCGGGAACCCCCAGTTCGGCGAGGAATTCGAGCGAAGGGACGATGTTCCTGAACGCATCGTCGAATGTGACATGAAGAAGCCTGCTCGATCGGGCGACGATCTCACCCACCGGTGCCGGCGTGTAGCCGCCGTCGAGCGCCAGACGCACCTGTGCCTTGAACATCTCCGGTTCGACGGCCAGCTCGTCCTCCCACGGCCCAGAGACTGCGTGGTAACACAGGACGAGGGGCCTCAGGCGGCGGACGAATGATCGCGGACCAGTCACAGAACCGTCACAATTCTAGTCCTCGACGACAGCGCCGAGGCTCCTCAGCAGCTCGTCCCATCGCGCTCCGACCGCCTGCCGAGAGTGAACGTCTCGTAAGTACGACCGAGTCCTCCGGGCGTACTCGTCGCGATCGAACCGCTCCACCCAGAGGGTCCGCGCCCCTGCGACAAAGGCGTCCCACGAGCCGCCGGCCGCAATGCCGAGCCCGTTCTCCGCTACGACCGAACCGGGATCGATGGAAAACGTCAGGACGGGAACACCCTGGCTCCACGCCTCGAGGAACGTGTTCGGCATGCCCTCGAATTCCGACGTGTTGACGACCGCGACGGCGCTCGCGAGCCTCTCGACGAGCTCCGCGTGAGGGAGACGAGTGCCGAGCTCGAGATTGGGCAGGCGGGCGACCGCCGGAGCGAGCTCCGCGAGAGCATCCACCTGCCACTGCAGCGGGTTCGCACTGACGTGTGGCACGAGGAGGAAGGACGCTTCCGGCACGGCTGCAGCGAGCTCCGCGAACATGAGCGGTCGTTTGTAGCCGACGAGCCGTCCCGCCCAGATGAACGTGGTCGGCTCGGGTCGCGGCGTGCCTTCCGCTGGATCGTCGGCAAAGCTCGGTATATGAACGAGCCTCCGGATCTGCGGGAAGGCGCGTCTCGCGAGATCGACCTGATCCGAGGACTGGACGACGACGGCGTCGGCCGCCCGTACTCCGAACGAGTAGAGCCTTGCCTGGAGTTTCGAGACGCCGGGTCGCGGCAGGAAGTCGAAGTCGTTCGCACTCGAGAAGACGAGACGCCGCCGCCAGACCCGGCAGAAGAAGCCGACGAACCCCAGCACGGGAGTTCCTCCGCGAACGACGACGACGCGTCCGTTGGCGGCGACGAGGGCACGTAACACGCGAAACGCCTCGATCAGCAGTCCGACGATGCCATCGGAGCCGGTGTGCGGGCCGCGCTCGATCAGCGTCAGATTCGGCTCGATGCCCGATACGGGGTCGTCGACGGGATAGACGACGAAGCCCACGGAATAGCCCTTACGGGCCATCTCCTCACCGAGAACCGTCATCTGGCGCTCGGCTCCGCCGGCGGCCCTCACGCTGCGGCGAAACAGGCCGGACGCAGTGGGGAGGTAGATGGTGAGATTGCGTTTCGACATGGACGTCAGAGCGACTCTTCGTCGTGCTCTCACCGCGTCCTGCAGGGAGCAACCCTCGCCCGGAGGCGTCTTGGCCGTAGGCTACAGTCCATCTGGATGCGCGGGTCGATGCCACCTTTCAGCAGCGGCCCATCGGCGATCGATCCACCAGCGAGAACTGGTGGGGGTGGCGTGCGTCTCACGCTGTCGCGCGGACTGGATCGAAGCCGACAGAGCATCAATCCCCGCTACCTGGTCGCAGCAGTAGCCGCGACGTTGCTCGCCGGTCTCGCCGCCGGCGTCAATCCGCTTCTCGTTGTGGCAGCTCTCGTCGGCCTCACCGTGATGACCGTCATGTTGGTGAACGTCACGGTCGGACTGATGGTCGTTCTCTTCGTCGGCTTCGCGGAATCCCTGCCGCCAATTCCCGGAGCCCCTTCGCTCGCAAAGATCGTCGGTCTCTTCCTCGTGGTCGGGTGGCTCGGCGTGATCGCTTTCGGCCGACCCGGTGACCGGGCAAGCCTCGACTTCGTTGGCCACAACCTGCTACTCACGGTGGCGCTGTCGCTCTTCCTGGCCTGGGTCTTCGTGAGCCAGCTCTGGGCCGAGGACATTGCCGTCGCGCGCACGACCTTCCTCCGCTACGCGCTCAACTTCATCATCTTCCCGATCGCGTACGTGGCGATTCGAACACCTCGTCACGTCGTCGCGTTGTGCGCCGTCTTCGTCACGGGCTGCCTGTTCGTCGTCCTCGCCGGACTGCGCTCCGGCATCGGGCCAGACGGCCGTCTCAGCGGCGGGCAGAACGGCCTGAACCCGAACGAGCTCGGAGCACTCCTCGCGGTGGGAGCGGTCCTGGGGATGACACTCGCCTTCTACAGGGGCATCGGGGGCGGTTCCCGGTTTCTGGCACTCTGCGCGGTCGCCGCCTGCGTGGGGTTCCTGTTCATGACGGGCTCGCGAGGTGCGCTCGTCGGGCTTGCAGCATCGATCGTTGCCTCCCCCTTCCTGCTCGGCCCCGGGAGGCGCCTCATGGCCGCCGTTCTCGTCACCGGGGGAGCCATGGCGGTCGCCGTCTGGGCGCTGGCGGTTGCGCCTCAGGGCACTCTCGACCGATTCTCGGCTTCGAGCGGCGGTTCGGGCCGCGTGGACCTCTGGACGATCGCCCTGCGGATGTTCGACGCGCATCCCCTCGCCGGTGTCGGGGCGGGGAACTACCCGGTCTCCGCGATCCACTATCTCCTGCGGCCAGGAGTCATCACGCGCCCCGAATACATCGTCGACCAGCCGAAGGTCACACACAACATCTATCTGCAGGTTCTCGCCGAGATGGGTCTCGTGGGTCTGATCCTGTTCCTCGCCTGCCTGGCAATCTGCTTCGCCATAGGCCTGAGAGCCGCCTGGTTGTTCACGCGCCAGGGGGACCGTGATGCGGAGATCCTCACCAGAGGCCTTCTCATCGCTCTCACCGGGTTCTTCGTCGCCGAGTTCTTCTCGTCCGCTCTCTACAGCAAGCAGCTGTACGTTCTGCTGGCCGCGACGCCGCCGCTCCTCGCGATTGCAGTCCGGCGCCAGAGATCCGAATCATCTCTCTAGCGCACTCTGCCGATCCTCAAGGGGACCATGCCAGATAACGGACGATCGACAGATGCTGAATTCCCCGTGACCGGCTCGCTGCCCGCAGGGCCCCCAGCGAAGAGCATCGCGCGCAACACGGTCGCGGCGCTTCTCGTTCAGGTGACGACAGCCGTCTTCACGGCTGTGATGACTCTCTATCTGATCCGCGCTCTCGGGCCGTCGAGCTTTGGAATCTTCACCCTGGCACTCAGCCTGACCGGGATCGGCGGACTCGTGGCGCGCTTCGGGGTACCGCAGTCGCTCGCTCGCTTCCTCGCCGACAACAGGGCTGACCCGGTCGCGTGCTCCGGTCTCATCCGCGACGCCTTGCATCTCACGATCGTGACGGCAACGGCCGTCGGCGGGATCCTGTTTCTCGCCGCCGAGCCGATTGCCTCCGCGTACGGGGAGAGTGGCCTCGTCTGGCCGCTGCGTGGAATGGCCGTCGCCCTTGTCGCGGAAACGATCCTCGCGCTCTACGTCGGTGTGTTCATCGCTCTCGCGCGCATCAGTTCGAACCTCCGAATCGTATTCGTCGAAAGCCTGGTCGAAACAGGGGCGACAGTCGTGCTCGTGGCCGCCGGCGCCGGTGCGACCGGCGCCGCGTTCGGCCGCGCCACAGGGTACGCCGTAGGTGCCTGCATGGCGGCGATCATGGTTTCGGCGCTGGTCGGTCGACTCGCGCGAGCTGCATCGACCCACGCATCCCCTCCCCGTAGAACACGGGGGATCCTCCGCTACGCAGCGCCGTTGTTCGTTCTCGACAGCATCTACGGCCTCTACTCCAGGATCGACGTCCTGCTGATCGGGGCACTGTTGTCGACGACCAGCGTCGGCGTCTTCTCGGCACCGAAGCGGCTCATGCCCGGCCTCGAGGGACTCAGCCTCGCGATCGCCAACAGCGTCTCGCCTCGCCAGGCGCCGGCGGAAGGTGGACGCTATCTCGGAGCGTTCACCGCATCCCTGCGTTGGCTGATGCTGCTCTACTCGGGCTTCATCGCCGTGTTGCTGGCGTGGGCAGCCCCGATCGTCGCACTGCTCTTTGGACCGAAGTACGCGGGGTCGGTCCCCGTCCTCCAGCTTCTGACGCCGTACATCTTCCTGAACTCGATCAGCCCCCTCGTCTCGACGACGGTCAACTACCTCGGACTCGCGCGTGAGCGAATCCCGATCGCAGCCGGGGCACTCGGGATCAACCTCGTCATCGACCTGGTCTTCCTCCCGCGCATCGGCATCTCCGCGGCGGCCATCGGGACGAGTGCGGCATTCATGCTCTATGTCCCTGCCCATCTGCGTATCTGCCGGAGAGAGATGGGCTTCCCGCTGCGACCGCTCGGGGTGACGGCGCTCAGAGCCTTTCTCGCCGCAACCGTGATGGCCGGCGTCCTGGCACTCGCGGACGCGCACGGCCTCGACCCGGCCGTCACCGTGCTCGCCCTTCTCGGAGGGTCGCTCGCGTTCGTGGCCGTCCTGCTCCTGACGAGAGAGGTATCCGTGCAGGAGCTACGCTCCGGGTATCGCGCGGTCGCAGCGCGGATCCGTTCGCGCCGCATGACCTGAGCTCCGTCGGGTACGAGATGCTACCTCCACCGCCGCCGCCAGGCTCTATCATGCGGGGGTGCGAGCAGTTTGATGGTTTCGGACGATGCAGGGGATAACCAACCTGAAACGCGGATACGCACTCATCATCGCCGGGTTGATCGCGATCGGTTTTCTGGCGCTCGCGGTGGAGTCATTCTCGTCCGAACCGAGCAAGACCGCGGCCCCAACGAAGCGGTCGAAGTGCGACCGTTTCGCGTCACCGGCCGGTCGCGACGGAAGCCAAGGGACTCGCGACCGGCCCTTTCGCACGGCCCAGCGTCTCGTGCGGTCGCTGAGGCCCCATGAGGTCGGCTGTCTCCGAGGCGGAACGTACGCGAGCAACCGGACGTTCGTTCTCGAATTCTCGAAGTCGAACGTGACGGTCGTGAGCTACCCGGGCGAGCGTGCTGTTCTGCGCGGGATCGTGGTGAACCGCAACGGCGCCAACAACGATCGCTTGGCGGGCGTCAAGATCGAGGGTGACGGCTCCCAGAACACGATCCAGGTGTACGGCGCCGACTTCACGCTCCAGGACTCCGACATCACGAACGCCTGGCGCGGCCGCAGCTGCTTGATGCTCGGCGACCCCTCGGCCGGAACCGCTGTCCGCCCCGTGATCCGCGGCAACCGCTTCCACGAATGCGGCAGCAAATCGAACGGCAACCTCGACCATGGCATCTACGCCAACAAGGTCGACAAGGGCCTGATCACCGAGAACATCTTCTGGAACAGCGCCGGCTACGCGATCCAGCTGTATCCGAGCGCCCAGAACACCGTCTTCTCCCACAACGTCGTCGACGGCGGCGGCAGCACCGCCCGCGGCGGCGTCATCCTCGGCGGCGAATCGAGCTCGCCCTCGAGCGGCAACACGATCGAATACAACGTGATCGCCTACGCCATCAACTACAACCTCGAGTCGTACTGGGGCGGAGCCGCCGGCAGCAACAACATCGCCCGCTCCAACTGCCTGTACGGCGCAGGTGAAGAGGACGTCGACGCCACAAGGGGCGGGCTCAGCCTCTCGGGGAACGTCGTCCGCGACCCGCTGTTCGTCGACCGATCGGCACACGACCTGAGGCTCGGCAAGTCGAGTGAGTGCCGTGACATCGTGCGATACGACGTGCTCGAACGCGCGCTCGCCTCGCGCGCGTCGAAGTAGGACATGACCCGCAGGATCCGGGCCCCGCGAGGAGGAACCTACGCGTAGTACGGATTCGTGCTCTTCCCGCCGATCAGGACGAAGCCCGACGGAGTGATGTTCTGCTGCACGAGGAGCTCGGCCAGACGCGCAAGATCCTTCAGACGGGTGTTGCCGAGACGTACGACGAGGACAACGTCATCCACTTCCTGGGCGATCGGGATCGCGTCGGGCACCACAGCCAGAGGCGGCGCGTCGATGATCAGCCAGTTGGCGAGCGCATGAGCCTCACCGATCATCGTCCGGGCCCGGGCAGCGGTCGCGATCGAACCGAGAGGCGGCTCGGTGCCGACCTGGAAGAGGAACTGGACACCAGGAGCCTTGTTATCGCCTGCAACGAGTGCGTCGCGCAGAGGGGTGCGACCGGCGAGCACGCTCGAAGGGCCGTGTTTCCCGCCGAGTCCCAACGACCTGCCGAGGGACGGCCGTCGGGAATCGCCCTCGACGAGGATCACGCGCTCGGTCGTCGCGATCGCGGTTGCCAGACTGAGTGCCGAGGTCGTCTTGCCGTCACCGGAGGTCGGGCCGGTCACCATCACCGATCGTTTCGGCGCGCCCCCGGAGAGCGTGGCCGCGAGGAGCGAGTACGAGTCGTGTGCGGCGGCCGAGAGGGCTCCGGGAAGAAGCGGTGATTCCTTGCTCCGGCGGGGAACACCCCGTTCCTCGGGGACGCGGGCCAGGACCGGTATCCGGTAGCGCCGCAACTGCTCCTCTCGCCGCAACCGCGGGTCGACGAATTGCGACCCGAATACGGCGGCGATGGCGATGAACAGCCCGGCGAGGATCGCCGCAGCGAGCGTCAGCGCCGGCCTCGGCGAGATCGCGCTCGGGTTGGGCTCCGCGGCCACCGCAAGCCGGATCGTCGGGTCGCCACTCGCACGAAGTGCCTCGAAATCGCGTAGCCGCTGCGAGAGCGTCTCGCGTGCTGCAGTCTCGGAGGGCCTGAGCTGGAGCAGTTGCTTGCGGAGCTGGGGAATCACGACATCGAGTTGCCTGTTCAACCGGGCAGTCCTGTCCGCGACGCTCGCGTTGGCGAACGCGTTGGCCAGGGCCGCTGCGGCGCGCGAGTCTCCGGCGCGGGCCGTCACCGCGACGACGTCGCTCGAGGAGACCGGCGTCGCGTCGATCTTCTTCAGCAGCGCGGCCGGCGTCGTATCGAGCTTCAGCACCTTGATGACACGACGGGCGACGACCTGCGTCTTGATCAGCCGCGCGATCGTCTCGATGTCGCGCGTCGGATCGGACGACGACGCGGGCAGCCCGAGCCCGACGAGCGCCGTGTTGTCGCCCGGGACGGGGGTGATCAAGAGATCAGCTTGCGCCTGGTAGACCTCCGATGCCCTCGACAGCGCGACGATCGCCGCAACGACACAGATCGCGACGATGAGGAGAACGAACCAGATCTTCGACCGCAGAACGGAGAGGTAGTACGGAAACCCTTCGCTCTCCGGTGCGGCGGCAAACCAGTCCGGCCGGCTCCCTCCGATCGGTCCCAGCAATGGCCCCTCGCCCGGGCCGATCTCGGCGCGGCTCACCGAGCCATCTCGCGACGGCACGATCCGGGGACTCTGGAGCTGACCTGCCGCTGATTGTGCGTCATGAGCCATATCGTAGTCGAGGTCTTCGAGGGACGATCCCCCGCAACGCGCGAACGAGGGGTGAGAAAGAGTCGAACCGACCGTCTTTGGCCGCGTCGAAACCACTCGCGGCCGCTCGGTCGGAACTATCTACACTCGTGCCCGTGGGACCACGAACCTCCTCGAAGAATATTGCTTCCGTTGGCGTGTTGTTCTTGGTTCTCTTCGGCATCTTTGTCGTTCGCCTCAAGCGCGGCGATACCTTTGGCTGGGATGGGCCGATTCTCGAACGTCTGTACGAGCAGATCCCGTACGCACAGAGGCTCGTCTGGCCCTCGATCCTGGTGGGGCCGATCGTCGCACTCGGCGCCATCGTCTACCTCGTCTGGCGGCAACGCTTCGCTGCGGCATTCGTCTGGGGTGCAGCTGTCGGCGGGGTGATCGTGCTCGATCCGACGCTGAAGGCCCTCGTTGCTCGACCGGCCTTGAACCCGACGTCGAGCGGGTACTCGTTTCCGAGCGGAAGCGCGATGGTGCTCCTCGCAGCCACGATCGCCGTTGTCGCGTCACTGCCAGGGGCGTGGCGCGTCCTCGCAGCGGGGTGCGGCGTCGCCCTCGTTCTCTACCAGGGCGCAATCCTCGTTTCGATCCGGTGGCACTACCCGTCGGACGTCGTGGCCGGGTGGTGTGTGACGGTTGCCTGGCTGTCCGCAGTCTGGGTCAGCGTCAGTGCCGTCGCCGACGTGAGGTTACGGCCGCGCGATACTTGTTGACGGTCGACGACCGTCGAGTGGGCGCCGGGGTCAGGACGCCCTGAGGCAGGAGTCGAGAGCGACCAGCATCAGCACACGATCGCTCAGCCCCTTCTGCGTGACCCCGGGGAGCTGCCTCCCTTCGGAGAAGGCGACGACCCACGGCTCGTACACCTCACGAACGAGGTGATCGCGGAGAGGACTCTCGGCATCGACGAGTGCCTCGCGCACCGAGCTCCTGAAGCCGTCGTCCACCCATCGCTCGAGCGGCACCGCGAACCCGTGCTTCGGTCGGGACGCGATGCTTTCCGGAACATGACGCCGTGCGACCTCACGAAGGACGCGCTTTCCCGCGCGACGCTCGACGCGAAGCCGGTGTGGCAGGCTCAGGGCGAAGTCTGCGAGATCCTCGTCGAGTAGCGGGACTCGCACCTCGAGACTCTCGCGCATGCTCCCCATGTCCGACTTGAAGAGAAACTTGCTGGCGAGCAGATGTCGCACGCCGGACTCGATCGCATGGGAGGAGAGCCGGTCGACGCGGCTCATCTGCGTATCGTCCAGCTCCCATGTTCTCTCGAACAGTCGCTCGATCGGCTCGATCCCCTCGGAATCGCAGAGAAGTGCGGCCTGGTCCTCGTCCCTGACAGACGTGTACAGCGAACGGACAACGGCTACGTCGTCGACGCCCGACAGAGACGTCAGCTGGCCCGGCATGGTGGCACCGACCAGCCCGACCGCGGCGAGCGGCCTCAGGCCGAGGCCGGCGGCATCGAGCACGGCCGAGGGAAGGGTACGCAGCCGCGAGAGCACCCCGAGCTTCCAGAAGAGCCGGTAGCCGCCGAACAGCTCGTCACCTCCGTCGCCGGACAGCGCCACGGTGACGTGCTCGCGCATCGCTCGACTCACCGACGCGACGGCGAACAGCGCCGGGTCGGCGAGCGGTTGACCGAGGTCGCCGAGAAACCCGGTCAGCGTCGTCCAGTCGGCCGCGCCTTCGCTCATCGAGACAGTCGTGTGTCGGGTCCCGAGGTGGTCGGCGACCTCCTGTGCGAACACCGTCTCGTCGAGATCGGCCGTCGCCGGCCGCACGTTGTAGCTCAGCAGGTTGCCGTCGAGACCGATTTGAGCGGCGGCACTCACGAGAGAGGAGTCGATGCCCCCGCTCAGCATCGCCCCGAGCGGAACGTCGCTCTCCAGCTGGCTGATGACAGCCCGGGTCACGAGCTCGTCGGCCCGGTCGCCTGCTTCCCCGATGTCCATTTCGGTGTCGATCACGGGAGCAAATCGATGGAACCGATTCTGCGCGCGCTCGACGCCCGACGACGTCCACCTGAGGAGTACCGAGCAGCCGGGCTCGAGGGCCTCGATCCCGCGAAACAGCGTGCGCGGGGCCGGAATGTAGTAGAGGGCCGCATAATCGGCGATCGCCTGGCTGTCGGGCGTGAGGTCGATGTCCGGGAAGTAGCGGAGCGCCTTGATCTCGCTCGCGAACGAGACGGTCTCACGGCCACGGCTGAAGAACAGTGGCTTGATCCCGAAGCGGTCCCGGCCGAGGGCCACCGTGTTCTCGTTGAGGTCGAGGATCGCGACGGCAAACATCCCGCGCAGCCGCTCGAACATGCCCATCCCGAACTCCTCGTAGAGGTGTGGGAGGACTTCGGTATCCGACGAGCCGACGAAACGGTGCCCCCGTCGCTCGAGATCGTCCCTCAGCTCGTGATGGTTGTAGAGCTCACCGTTGAAGACGGTCCAGATCGTGCCGTCCTCGTTCGCCATGGGTTGATCACCGAGCGGCGAGAGGTCGATGATCGCGAGCCGGGTATGGATCAGGCCGGCGTGCTCGAACACCCTGGACCCGAACCATCGGGCCCGCGGTGCCGGAGCGCCGCGGTAACCGCAGCCACCGTACGCTCACCAATTGTCTCGTGGCCGATCCAGCCGGCTAGTCCGCACACGCTCGCTCACACCCCTCGATCCGGACGCCGGATCTCGACGCCCGGATCAAGGGTAGTTGACGTCAACGGTGGCGCCGCTAACCGATACGTGCCGCGGTGTCGTAGCCCACTATCGCAAGACAGCCGCTGCCGGCGCCAAGGCGATAGGAACGCGCTCCACGGTCGACGAACAGGGGATCGGCGGTCACATTGTTCGTCGCGGTGTAACCCGTCTTGGAACCGATGTTCGCCTGCCCTGCGCCGTACAGGCAGTTGGAGCGGGCGATGTTGTTGCTGCCGGCGGCTCCGCCCCAGTACGACTCGAGGTTGTAGTTGATGGCGTAGGCGATCACGTTGTATTCGATCGTGTTGCCGCTCGAGGGCGAGCTCGATTCGCCGCCGAGGATGACGCCGCCGCGGGCGGTGCTGCCGCCGCCGTCGACGACGTTGTGGGAGAAGACGGTGTTCTGGGCGCTCGGATACAGCTGGATCGCGTAGCCGGCGCTGTTCCAGAAGATGTTCTCGGTGATCAGGCCCTTGTCGACCTTGTTGGCGTAGATGCCATGGTCGAGGTTGCCGTTCGATTTGCTGCCGCATTCGTGGAAGCGGTTGCCGCGGATCACGGGGCGGACAGCGGTTCCGGCCGAGGGGTCGCCGAGCATCAAGCAGCTGCGGCCGCGCCAGGCGTTCGTGATGTCGGAGTCCTGGAGCGTGAAGTCGGCGCCGTACACCTGGATCGTGTTCTGGGAGCCGTCACCCTCGATCTTGACGCCCGCCAAGCGATCGTTGTTGGCGCCGTTGCGGTTCACCACGATCCCGCGCAGAACAGCACGCTCGCCCGGGTAGCTCACGACCGTCACGTTCGACTTCGAGAAATCGAGAACATACGGCCCCGAAGCGGAGTACGTTCCGCCTCGGAGACAGCCCGTCTCGCCTGACCCGAGGCTCGCGAGGAGCGCCTGCGCAGTGCCGGTGCCTGCAGATGCAGTCCGGTCACAATCGACCGCGGCCGGAGCAGGAGCCGGAGCAGGAGCCGGAGCAGGAGCCGGAGCGAGGAGCCGGAGCCGGAGCCGGAGCCGGAGCAGGAGCCGGAGCAGGAGCCGGAGCAGGAGCCGGAGCAGGAGCAGGAGCCGGAGCAGGAGCCGGAGCAGGAGCCGGAGCAGGAGCAGGAGCAGGAGCCGGAGCAGGAGCAGGAGCCGGAGCCGGAGCAGGAGCAGGATCCGGGCTCGAGCTGCTCGAGGCGGGCGCCGCCCCGCACGCCGTCGTCGTTCCCGTCACGGCCACCGACCTCGTCTTCCCACCGCGGGCCGAGACGCCAAAGCTGTACGAGCGACCACAGTCGAGACCGCGCACGGTTATCTGCGACCCCGAGGTCTGGGCGATACGCCTCGAGCCCGTGCTCACCTCGTACACAGACGGCGAGGAAGGTGCACCGTTCCACGAAAGCGAGAGCGTCGACGTGGAGGCACCCGAGACGGCGACATCCTTCGGGGGTGCGTGCTCTGCGCCGCGCCAATGGCGATCGCGCGAAGCCCCTGCCGGGGCGAGAAGAAGCGTGACGATGGCGAGCGAAGCGTAGAGGACTCTGCGAGTAGTGAGGCGGCGGCTGGCCGGAGTTTGAGGTGTCATACAGTCCCAATCGACCCTCCTCCAGGTCGACCTGTCCCTCCGACGGGGGGTTTCGGTACCTCGGTCGAGGGGCATGTGGGCGTCTGTCCTGCACGGCGGCCGTCGTTCGACGCCCCGTAGCTACGCTCCCCGCATGGAGGCGTCTGGTGCGGCAGAGAGGGACGAGCGGCCCTCGATGAAGATCGCGCTGATATCGCATACGCGCCTCTACTGGACAGAGCTCTACGCTCGGTACCTCGCCTCGCGTGGGCACGAGGTTCGGGTCGTGTCGCTCAGCCGAGAGCCGCTCCCGGGCGTGGACGTGGATTTCGTCGGACGAGGCACGCCGACTCGGCTCAAGGCTCTCTCGTACCTGCTCCGGGTACCCGGAGTTCGACGTCGGCTGAAGCGTTTCGCTCCCGACGTGGTCATGGCGACGTACGTCTCGTCGAACGGCGTCGTTGCAGCGCTCTGCCACGCCTCGCCGCTCCTCATCTCCGCCCATGGCAGCGACGTTCTCACGTCGCCGGGCGGTCAATGGCTCCATGGGCGCATGATGCGATTCACCTGTCAGAGGGCGGATATCGTCCACGCCGTCTCGCCGGCAATCGCCGCCTCACTGGTCAGTCAGGGCGCGCCGCGCGATCGCATGCGCTGTTTCCCGATCGGCATCGACATCGACCAGTTCCGGCTCGGATCCGAGTCGGCGGCCGATGGGTCGCCGCTTCTCGTCGGCACACGCAACCAGGAGCCAATCTACGGGAACGACACGATCTTCTTCGCGCTCAAGGCACTGCGCGAGGACGGGATCGACCTTCAGGCCTCATTACTCGGCGGCGGCCCGTTGCTCGACGAGTACCGGATACAGGTGAAGGAGCTCGGTCTCGATGATCTCGTGCACCTTCCGGGACGTGTGTCGGCCGACGAGGTGCAGCGGCACCTTCAGCGCGGGGACATCTACGTGTCGGCGTCGCACAGCGACGGTGCGAGCTCGTCACTTCTCGAGGCGATGGCATGTGGCCTCTTCCCCGTCGTGAGTGACATCCCGGCAAACAGGGACTGGATCGACGACGGAACGACCGGTCTGCTCTTCACTCCCGGTGACGTCAGTGGACTCGTCTCGGCCATCCGGCGAGCGGTCGGAGAACCCGAGCTGCGCGCAGCCGCCCGCGCCCCTAACCGCAGCCGTGTCATCGCCGAGGGCAACCTGGCGACGAACATGGCCGCGATGGAGGAGCTCCTCGTGGACCTCGGCTCGCGGTCCCGGCCGGCGCGAGAGGAGGACGCTGAGCGCTGAACGCAGGATGGGCGAGCGCAGGGCGCACGGCGTCGAGGTCGAACCAACGAGGTAATGAGCGGCATCGGTGACGAATCCATCACGCCTGGACTGGTTCTCGTCGATCCAGAGCTCGCCGCGCGCGTACGCGCGACGGCCGTCGCAGGCCCGCGCCCCTACGTGCCGAGCGAAGCCGAGCGAGCACCGGAGCCTCCCCTTCGCGTCGCGGTCGTCGTCCCGCCGGCGCCTCGCGGCCCCGTCGTCGCATCCGACCCGCACGAGTCGACGCCGCACACCGATACGGCTACGCCGACGGTCGTCCGCGACGCGCCTGCCGCGACCCTGCCAGACCGACCCGACCGCCGGAGAATCCGCGCGCCGCGCCCTGCATCCATCGTCATCGGCGGGGCCGTGCTCGCACTTCTCCTCGCAGGATTCCTCCCCCCCAGACAGGCACCACACCTCGGCGAGGCGACGCCGCCTGCCGGCGCGTCACCCGCGCCGCTCACCCTGGCGTGGAAGCCCTACGGGTTCCGCGTCTACCTGGTCGAGATATTCGTGGGGAACAGGCTCGTGCACGCAGCGAGCACGCGAGCGTCCACGTTCGACGTCCCCGGCTGGCTCGCACCGGGACGCTACACGTGGCGGGTCTCGGCGTACGGCGGATCAGGATCGGGTGCCTCGCGACCCGCGGGCCCCCTCGAGCAGGGCTGGTTCGTGATCGACCGTTCTCGGTCGGCCGACAATTCGACGCCCTGACATCCCGACCTGCGAGACCGATCGAGCCGACAACACACGAGAGGCGGCCCGGAAACCGGGCCGCCTCTCACGACGGGGGTCTACTCTCGAGCCTTCGTTCAGGCTCTAGCGCCCACTACGACCCGTTCTGATCCCGTCCGACCCGGCGAAGGCCGAACCCGAGGCCGACGAGCGCGACGCCTGCGATCGCGACGACACCGAGATCGGTGCCCGTGAACGGCAGAGTGTCCGCCTTGGCCACGGCCGGAGCCGGCGTCGAGGTGCTCGTCTTGGCGACGGCCGACGCGACCTTGATCGTCGGCTTGGCCGAGCTGGAGCCATATCCGCCCAGCACCGTCGAATCCCCCGCGAAAGCGGCCTGAGCACCCATCAGGGCAGCCGCGGCCACGACGACAGTGACAATTCTCTTCATCCCATGAACCCCCGGTTTCTGACGACCATCAAACGTACCTGCTACCCACGATAATCGACATTTCGAATTCTGTCCATGCCCAGCATGCCACCGACTACGGACGGCAGCACGAAGCGGCGCTCTGGATGTAGCGAGCGTTCATCTCGTCGGCCTCCGGCGGCTTCCCGGCGCGGATGCCCTCCGCGGCGAAACGGATCGACTCATCCCGCGGATTGAGCGTGAGCGCTCGATCGATGGAACGCTGGGCCGAAGCCCGGGCTCCCCGACGCGCGTCGATGAGGGCGATCTGGACGTGCGGGAACCAGTCCAAGGGGTTCCGATCGATCGCACGAACGAGGAAGGCGCGCTGGGTCTCGACGTCGCCGGCCCGCTCGGCAATGACGGAGCCGAGAATGTCCGGTTCGCTGGCGAACGGGTTCAGATCGCTCGCTCGATCCAGATAGGCATAGGCGACGGCCGGCGTGGCGACCGATCGCAGTGCCGCTTCCACCTGCCGGGCCGAGAGCCACGGTGGCACGAGCGTGGCGATCGAGATCAGCGCGAACGCCACGACGAGACCCCGTGCGACCCAGCGCCGCCAGGCCTCGCGGTCGACAGCACCGATGGTCTCTCCTCCGGAGAGGGCGACTCCCAACCCGAGAAAGCAGAATGCGGCAGCCGACAGCGCCGGAACCTCCCACAGCCAGTCCACCGAACCGTGCACTCCCCAGTAGCCGAAGACGAGGAGAGACGAAATCGCGACACCGCGGGCGGCCGGATGGCGTCGCCGGATTCCCCGCAGTGCACCGACCAGGGCTGCAGCGACGAAGACGACGAGGAGCGCCGCTCCGACCAGGCCCGTCTGCTGAAGGGTGCGAAGCTCGACGCTGTGGGGATAGATGTTGTCCTGAAGGTTCGGACGCTCCCGCGCCCAATCGACCCCGAACGTGTCGATCCCGGTGCCGACGATCGGATGGTGTTGGAAGACGCGGTACGAGACCGTCCAGATCGCATACCGCCCCGCCCCGCCGAAGCCACTCGTGAGGTGACTGGTGCCGGCGTCGGAGACGTACTCGTCCGCCTTGAACCGATCCCACCAGATCCCCGCTCGGTCGACCGGGCTCCCGTACCGGTCGGCGAAGACGGCGCCGCCGGCAAGCCCTGCCGCGAGTGCCACGACGACGACCGCGATGCCGGCCGCACGAACCACCGGTCGTGGCAGACGGAACCGTCGATCGATCAGGCCCCAGGCGATCCCGGCCATCGTCAACCCGACCGCGCTGAGCAGCACCACCCGCTGCGATGCGTCGATCGCCCCTGCGATGCGAGGTGACCCTGCCGCGGAGCCGGCATCGCTGCCGTACATGAACGTGAAGACGTCGAGGAGATCCGACTTCGACGCGACGACGGCCACGGCAACGATGCCGAGAGCGACCAGCGAGCGGAGGCGGCCGGGCGTGAACGCCAGGTACGCAGCGAGCACGAGCGGGGTCGCAACGAGCGACATCCGGCTCTGGCAGAGCAGCGCCAGCTCGGTGAGAACACCCACCGAGGCCAGGAGAGCGCCACGCAGCACCAACGGAGTCTCGCGCCGCGAGCTCAAGAAGAGAGCGGGGATCGCGGCACTCACGAACAGTGCGCAGTTGGCATTGGCATACGAGATGGGCTCGACGAGTCGGCCCTCGATGAACGCAGATCTCGGATCGACCCCGACGTCGAGCCTGAGGAGGGTCCAGAGTGCGATCGTGGCGACCCCGATCGAGTAGCAGGAGAGGAGCGCGGCAGCCGGACGAGTCCGCCAGGGGCGTAGGGCGAGCAGCGTGTAGATCGCGAAGTAGGCGAGCGTCTTGTTTGCTCCCGACCAGGCGTCCGCGCGTACGTCGGCCCAGGTGATCGAGACGAAGCACCACGCCGTGAAGGCGGCGAAGGAGGCGATCGCAATCATGCCGGCCGAGCCGCCGGGAACGTGACCCGGAGCCGTCAGGGCAACCACGAGCAGCAGCGCGACGATCAAGAGTGTTCCCGGAAGCCACACGAGCGGATCGGTGGCACCGTCTCGGTCCGCCCAGATCAGGGCGATCCCGACCACGGCGAAGCCGGCGGGCACGCCTGGATTGGTCGCCAGCGCACGACGAAGGTACTCGAGCCACTGGGAGACCATGCCCGGAGCATAGTGAGCGGTCCCGGCGTCGCCGCGTCGGCCGCTTCCACCACCCTGAAGGAAGGTATCCGCTCGGCGTTGGCTAACGTGTGCCGATGGAAGCTGGCGCAGCGCACCGATTCTGGGACAGCAAGTCCGTTCTCGTCACCGGCGCCGGCGGTTTCATCGGGTCGACCCTGGTCGAATGGCTCACCCGTGAAGGGGCGGACGTCCGGGCATTCGTCCGCTACAACTCCCGGAACGACTTCGGTCACCTGGAGGACGTCGACCCGGCTCTCCGGAAGGAGATCGAAACGTATTCGGGTGACCTCGCGAATCCCGAGGCACTCCAGCTCGCAACCGAGGGACGGGACGTCGTCCTCCACCTCGGTGCGCTGATCCCGATCCCGTACTCGTTCAAGCACGCGCGCGAGTACGTGAGCGCGAACATCGAGGGGACGCTGAACGTGCTCGAGGCCGCCAGGCGCCACGACGTCCAGCGGATCGTCCAGGTCTCCTCGAGCGAGGTCTACGGAACGGCTCAGATAGTCCCGATCCCGGAGACACACCCCCTCCATCCACAGTCTCCCTATGCCGCGACGAAGGTCGCGTCCGATCAGCTGGCACTCACCTACTGGCACTCCTTTGGCCTACCGGTCGTCCTCGCGCGCCCGTTCAACACGTATGGGCCTAGGCAGTCGGCCCGCGCGGTCATTCCGACGGTGATCACGCAGGCGCTGGCGCGGGATCGAGTCGAGCTCGGTGTCACCACGACGACTCGCGATTTCATGTTCGTCGAGGACACCGCACGCGGTCTCGCGCGTTGCGCCGAGAAGGAGGGGATCGAGGGAGAGACGTTCAATCTCGGCACGGGGCTCGAGTACTCGGTCGCCGATGTCGTACGTCGCGTCTTCGCGCAGGTCGGCGTCGAGCTCCCGGTGGAGTCCACGGAGGAGCGCCAACGCCCCGGGAGCAGCGAGGTCGAGCGTCTCCTCTGCGACCCGACGCGCGCCCACGAGATTCTCGAGTGGCACCACGAGGTGGACATCGACGAAGGGCTGGCGCGAACGATCGAGTGGGTGCGAGCGCACATCGACTCGTTCAAGCCGGAGCTCTACAACGTCTAGATGACCGAGATCTAGATGACCGAAATCGCATCACCCTGGCGCATCGCACTGGCCGACGTCTCCATCTCCGACGACGACCGCGCCGCCGTGATGGAGGTGCTCGACTCGGGTTGGCTCAGCATGGGCCCGCGGACTGCACAGTTCGAGGAGGACCTCCGTGCCTTTCTCGGAACCGAGCAGGCCCTCGCGGTCACCAACGGAACGGCCGCCCTGCATCTCGCAGCCGCGGCGCTCGGCATCGGTCCCGGCGACGAAGTGATCTGCCCGAGCCTGACGTTCGTCGCGAGCGCGGCCGCCATGCGCCAGACCGGGGCGACCGTGAGGCTGGCCGACGCGATCTCCACCGAGGACTTCTCCCTCGATCCGAACGAGGTGACCCGTCTCGTCAATGCGCGGACCAAAGCGATCGTCGCGATGCACTATGGCGGCTACCCATCGCCGATGAGCGAACTCCTCGAACTCGCCCGAGAGCACGGTCTCTACATCATCGAGGACGCGGCTCACGCCCCCGGGGCGATGCTGGACGGGAATGCTCTCGGTTCGATCGGCGATGCCGGCTGCTTCAGCTTCTTCCCGAACAAGAACATGACGACCGGAGAAGGCGGCGCCGTCGTCTTCCGCCGGCAGGAGCATGCCGATCGCGCCCGCCTGCTCCGATCCCACGCGATGACGACCCTGACCTGGGACAGGCATCGAGGCCACGCCACGAGCTACGACGTGCTCGACGTGGGCTACAACTACCGGATCGACGAGATCCGCGCCGCGCTCGGTATCGGCCAGCTCGCCCGACTGCCCGCCTTCAACGCCGCTCGAAGGGTCCTCGCCGATCGATACAGGGAGCGCCTGGCGGAGCACGGCGGCCTGGACGTTCCGTTCGAGAACGCCCGTGGTGAACCTTCGTTCCACATCGCCCCCGTCCTCGCCCGTACCCCGGCAGCCAGGGACGAGATCCGAGAGAGGTTGCGGATCGAGCGCATCCAGACGAGTGTCCACTATCCCCCGATTCACCGCTTCTCGAGCTACGCGGGTGCAGGCGAGTTGCCCGTCACGGACACGATCGCGGACCGGGTGTTGACGCTTCCTCTCCATCCCGGCCTCGGCCTCGCGGCCGTCGACGAGATCTGCGACCTCCTGTTTCGCCTGGTTGATGCTGATGGAATCGTCAGCTAGCGACCACTCCCCAGCAGCGCGTTCCTGGCGTCGACGATCGGCACGATGGTTCGGCTCGGCGCTGATCGTCGCGGGTGCGCTCGGACTCGCCTGGGTCGCCACGATCATGCTCTGGCAGGACCCTCTCACGGCGCTCTACGCGAAACGACAGCAGCATCAGCTGGCGGTCGACTACGAGGAGCGAGTCCGCGAGCTGAAGCCGCAGCTCGCGGCGTCGGTCGCAAAGGAGGTTCCCGTCTCCAAGCTGGCCAGGCGGTTTCGGGTCTCCACGCCGAACGGAGCGGTCGTCGGCCGCCTGCGCGTTCCCGCGATGGACCTGAACACGCTGATCGTCAAGGGGACGGACTCCACATCGCTGAAGCGAGGACCGGGTGTCGACCCAAGGACACACATGCCCGGAGAGGGCGAGCTCGTGTACGTCGCAGGGCACCGGACGACCTACCTCGCCCCGTTCTCGCACATCGATCGACTCCAGCGCGGGGACCTCGTGGAGCTGTCGACCCCGTACGCGACATTCGAATACCGGGTCACGAGCCACGTCATCGTTCCGGCCACCGACCTGGCACGCCTGAAATCACGGGGACGCGAGGAGCTCGCGCTCCAGGCCTGTCACCCGAGGTTCTTCGCGTCCGAGCGCTACATCGTCTACGCCGAGCCGGTGGCAGTTCACCGGGCCAAGATCAGCTGATCGCCTTACGCCACGACGCGGCCGAGCAGAACGCACCCGTTGTGGCCGCCGAGCCCCATCGCGTTCGAGAGCGCGACGTCGAGATCCACCTTGCGCGCCTCGTTCGGGACATAGTCGAGATCGAGCTCCGGGTCCGGGTTCCGGTAGTTGATCGTCGGTGGGAGCTCCTGATGGTAGAGCGCTCGAGCGCACATCATCGCCTCGACCGCCCCGGCGGCCCCGAAGCAGTGGCCGGTGACCGACTTCGTCGACGAGACGGCGAGCTCGTACGCGTGCTTGCCGAAGACCTGACGTAAGGCACGCGTCTCGGCGAGATCTCCGAGGGGCGTCGACGTCCCATGTGCGTTCACGTAACCGACGCGCTCCGGAGCGACGTCCGCCGCCTCGAGCGCCGCCGAGATCATCGCAGCGACGCCGGTCGCCTCCGGCTCGGGCTGGGCGAGGTGGTGGGCGTCGTTCGAGGCGCCGTAGCCGAGAACTTCCGCGTAGATCGTCGCGCCGCGAGCCTGCGCGGCCGAGAGCTCCTCGAGCACCAGAATGCACGCCCCCTCCCCCATCACGAAGCCGGCCCGGGTCGCATCGAAGGGCCGCATCGCGAGCGCCGGATCGACCTCCTCGGCGACGAGGCCGCGCATGGCGCAGAAGCCGGCAAGGATGAGCGGGATGATCGGAGCCTCGGTGCCACCCGCGAGGACGACGTCGGCCTGGCCGCGGACGATCGTCGCAGCGCCCTCACCGATCGCCGTCGAGCCCGTCGCGCAGGCAGACACGGGGGCGAAGTTCGTTCCGGTGATCCCGAGCTGGATCGCGATCTGACCGCTGGCGGTGTCCACGAGGGCGGACGGGATGAAGAACGGCGAGATGCGGTCCGCCCCGCGCTCCATGAAGACGCGTTGTTGCTCCGCGATCGTGGCGATGCCGCCGATCGCGGAGCCGACGAGAATCCCGACGCGCTTCGGGTCGAACTCCTCGATCCCGGCCGCGTCCCAGGCCTCCTGTGCGGCGGCGACGGCAAGGAGGACGTTCCGGTCCATGCGCCGTGCCTCCTTCGCGGGTATCAAGGCGGACGGATCGAACCCGGTGACCTCACCGGCGATCGTGACGGGAAACGTGCTCGCGTCGAACGCCTCGATGAAGCCGATTCCGCTGCGGCCCGCGAGCGCGGCCTCCCAGGTCGACGGAGCATCGAGGCCGATGGGGGTGACGGCTCCGAAACCGGTGATGGCGACGCGGCGCATGAAGCGAGAGATTACTGAGGGAGAGGGCTGTGCGACGCCCGATGTGTCGTGATGGCGGCGACTCGGGTCGACGGCCAAGCTTCCGGCGATCTCCTCGGTGTGCGACGGACGTGTAGCGTCCACGCGGTGGCACGACCGCGGAAGACGAGGGGCGGCGATCCGGTCGAACGGCCGGTCGAGCTCGATTTGCGCGTCCCCTTCCCCCCGATGGAGGCAGAGCTCGTGCGCGAGCTTCCGCTCGGCGACGGCTGGGCGTACGAGCCGAAGTGGGATGGCTTCCGCGGGGTGCTCGAGAACGTCGGCGGCGAGCTGCGCCTCTGGTCGCGGAACGGGCGGCCGCTGCTGCGCTACTTCCCGGAGCTACGACCGCTCGGCGCCGTGCTGCCGCGGCGGTCGGCACTCGACGGCGAGATCGTGATCGACCGAGACGGTGCGATCGACTTCGATGCCATGCAGACACGGCTTCACCCGGCGGAGAGCCGCATCAAGAGGCTCGCCGGTGAGATCCCGGCGCGCTTCATTGCCTTCGACATGCTCGTCTGGGGCGGCACGGCGCAGTGGCAGAGGCCGTTTTCCGAGCGGCGCACCGCCCTCGAACGGGAGGCGGCGGGCTTCTCGCTCTCGCCCTCCGTCGCCGACCCGACGACCGCAACGGCCTGGCTCGACGAGCTCGAGGCTCTCGGTCTCGACGGCGTGGTGGCCAAGCGCCTCGAGCTGCCCGTGGAGCCCGGCGCCCGAGGCGCGGTCGTCAAGGTGAAACCGGAGCGAACCGCCGACTGCGTCGTCGTGGGGGTGCGCTGGAAGTCGAAGCCCGACGTGATCGCGACCCTGCTCCTCGGTCTCTACGACGACGCCGGAGAGACGACGTACGTCGGTTCAGCCGCGGTCGCCGCCGGCAAGCACGCCGCGATCGCGGAGCAGGTCCTCCCGCTTCTCGACGAGACGTCCGACCGGCGCTTCTCGGAGCCGAACCGCTGGGGTGGGAGCAGCCTGGAGGAGCAGCCGCTGCGACCCGAGCTCGTCGCCGAGGTCCGCTACGACAAGGTCCAGGGCCGCCGCTTCCGCCACGGGACGAAGCTCCTGCGCTTTCGCCCCGACAAGGATCCGGCGCAGTGCACCTGGGCCGAGCTGCATCCGCCGCGCGAGCCGGGCGGGCTCACGGTCGCGGGTCTGCTCGGAGATCGGGACGAGGGAATCGGGAGGACGGACTGAAGCCTCTCCCTCCACGCCGGCTACGAGCCCTTCTTCCGGCGTGACGGCTGCACCCGCGGCGGCTCGCCCGGCATCTTCGGGAAGTTCGGCGGATACGGTGCCTCGCCGATCCCGTCTGTCTCGTCGCGCTCGACCCACTCGAGCAGCACACGCAGGTCGCACACCTCGTCGTCGATCGCCGCCTGCACGTCACCGAGCCCGGCAAACCGCGGCGGCATCGTCACGAGCGTGAAATCCTCCGTCTCGACGTCGGGCAACTCGTCCCACGTGACGGGCGCCGACACGGCCGCATCCGGGCGCGCACGCACGGAGTAGGCGGAGGCGATGGTGCGGTCGCGGGCGTTCTGGTTGTAGTCGATGAACACCTTCTCTCCCCGCTCCTCCTTCCACCACGCGGTCGTGACGAGGTCGGGCGCCCGCCGCTCGATCTCGCGCGCGAATGCGAGCGCGCACCGGCGGACGACAGGGAACTCCCATAGCGGCTCGATCCGGCAGGCGACGTGGATGCCGCGATTGCCCGACGTCTTGGGCCAGCCCGTGAACCCGATCTCGGCGAGCACCTCGCGCACGATCGCGGCGACCGCCTTCGCGTCTGCGAAGTCCGTTCCCGGCTGGGGGTCGATGTCGATCCGCAGCTCGTCCGGGTGCTCGGTGTCGGCCCGCCGCGACGGCCAGGGATGAAAGTCGATCACGGCGAGGTTTGCCGCCCAGATCACCTGCGCGAGCTCGGTCACGCACAGCTCATCGGCGTGCCTGCCGGAAGGGAATGTGACACGCGCCGCCTCGACCCAGTCGGGGCGCTTCTCGGGCACCCGCTTCTGATAGATCTGCTCGCCCTCGATCCCGTCGGGAAAGCGCCGCATCTGCGTCGGTCGCTCGCGCAGCGCGCGGACGATGCCGTCTCCGACCGAGAGGTAGTAGCCGACGAGATCGCGCTTCGTATGGGCGGCAGCCGGGAACAGCACCTTGTCGGGGTTCGTGACCTTGACGGTGCGCTCCCCGACCTCGATTTCGATGAACGGGGAGGCCATCCGCTAACCGTATCCGGCGTGCAGACGTCTCTTACTATCGAAAGTAAAGCTATGCGAGACTGTGTGGTACGCTCGCGACCGCTCCGAGGATCCGAACAGAGGAGATTCACCCATGCGCAAAGCGCTCGTCACAAGCCTCGCCCTGGTAGCCACCTCGGCTCTCGTCGTCGTGGTCTCCGCCAGCGGCCGCTCGACCGCACCCACCGCCTCGATGGCGATCCCCGGCTGCGCGAAGGACACGCTCGGCCTCCGTGAGGACGGCATCCTCACGGTCGGCGCCGACAACCCGGCGTTCCCGCCGTGGTTCGGCGGCGACGAGAAGACGAAGCCGTGGAAGTTCAGCGACCCGTACAGCGGCAAGGGCTACGAGGCTGCGGTCGCGTACGCCGTTGCGAAGCAGCTCGGATTCACGAAGGCCCAGGTCAAGTGGACGGTGACACCGTTCAACAACTCCTTCCGCCCCGGCAAGAAGTCGTTCGACTTCTACATCACCCAGGTGTCGTACACGCCGCAGCGCGCAAAGGCGGTCGACTTCTCGAAGTCGTACTACTTCGTGAACCAGTCGCTCGTGGCGCGAAAGGGAAAGCCGATCGCATCCGTGCGCTCGATCAACGGATTCAAGAAGTACCGGCTCGGCGCCCAGGTGGGTACGACGAGCTACGACTTCATCGTGAAGCAGATCAAGCCCGACACCTCGCCGCGGGTCTACGACTCGAACGACCAGGCGGTGCAGGCGCTCAAGAACGGTCAGATCGACGGCCTCGTCGTCGATCTCCCGACCGCGTTCTACGTCACGGCCGTGCAGGTCCCCGACGGCAAGGTCGTCGGGCAGTTCAGCGCCGCGGGCGCCAAGGAGCGCTTCGGCATGGTGCTCGCCAAGAAGAGCCCGCTGACCCGGTGCGTGAACAAGGCGCTCGACCGGCTCTGGGCGAACGGCACGATCAAGAACCTCCAGCGCATCTGGCTCGCCAAGGCAACCGGCGCGCCCGTCCTGAAGTAAGAAGCACTGAACGAGGGCCGCAACTCGCGGATTCTCGGCGGCGCGACCGCCCGCTTCTCGAGAGAAGCACGGGCGGTCGCGATCGCGCTCGTCTCGACGGCCGTCTTCGTCACGGTGGTCGTCGTCGTCGTCACCCGCTCGCCCGGCTGGGACGCCTTCAAGGCGTACTTCCTCGACTGGGACATCTACCGGGACAGCTTCCCGGAGATCCTCGACGCCTTCTGGCTGAACGTGAAGCTCTTCTGCACCTCGGAGGCGCTCATCCTCCCCGCCGCGCTCTTCCTGGCGGTACTGCGCTCGCTACCGGGACCGGTCTTCTTCCCTATCCGGGCGCTCGCCATCGCCTACACCGACCTCTTCCGCGGGATCCCGACGATCCTCGTGATCTCGATTCTCGGCTTCGGCATGCCGGCGCTCGGCCTCTCGTGGCTTCCATCGTCGGAGTTCTTCTGGGCGGTCGTGGCCCTCGTGCTCGTGTACACCGCGTACGTCTCGGAGGTGTACCGCGCCGGAATCGACTCGGTGCACCCGAGCCAGGACGCTGCCGCGCGCTCGCTCGGTCTCTCGCACGGGCAGTCGCTTCGCTTCGTGGTCCTCCCCCAGGCGGTTCGCCGCGTGATCCCGCCACTCCTGAACGACTTCATCGGCCTGCAGAAGGACACGGCCCTGGTCGGTACGCTCGGCGTCGTCGAGGCGTTCAAGCAGGCGCAGATCGACCAGTCGGCGACGTTCAACGGAACGCCGTACCTCGTAGCCGCAACGCTGTTCGTGCTCATCACGATCCCGCTCGCGCGGTTCACGGATTGGCTCGTGGCGCGCGACAAGCGACGGCAGCAGGCGGGGAGGACGACATGAACGCCCCTTCATCGCCCTCCCGCGGCGCGGCGCTGCGCGTCGAGGGGGTCCACAAGTCGTTCGACAAGCTCGAGGTGCTGCGCGGCATCGACCTCGCGGTCGGCGAGCACGAGGTCGTCTGCCTGATCGGCGCCTCGGGCTCGGGCAAGTCGACCCTGCTGCGCTGCATCAACCTGCTCGAGCCGATCCAGGCGGGTCGCATCGTCGTCGGCGGCGTGGAGATCACCGAGCGCAACGTCGACCTGAACGCGATCCGCCGCCGGATCGGGATCGTCTTCCAGTCGTACAACCTCTTCCCGCACATGACCGTGCTCGACAACGTGACGCTGGCCCCCCGCAAGGCGCTCGGGCGGCCACGGGGCGAAGCGACCGCGACGGCGACAGAGCTGCTGGGGCGGTTCGGCCTTGCCGACAAGCGCGACGAGTACCCCGACCGCCTCTCCGGCGGGCAGCAGCAGCGCGTTGCGATCGTGCGGGCCCTCGCGATGCAGCCCGAACTGCTCTTGCTCGACGAAGTGACGAGCGCGCTCGACCCCGAGCTCGTCGCCGAGGTGCTCGACGTGATTCGCGAGCTGGCTGCGGGCGGGATGACGATGGTCATCGCGACACACGAGATGGGATTCGCGCGCGACATCGCACATCGCGTGTGCTTCCTCGACGCAGGCGTGATTCTCGAGGAAGGTGCGCCGGAGCAGATCTTCAGCGCGCCGCGGGAGGAGCGGACGCAGCAGTTCCTGCAGCGCATCGTCGACGCAGGCCGCCTCTGAGCCGGACTCTGACCTATGATTCGGTCGTGTTGGACCAGTCCAAGAACATCGATTCCTCGCTCGAACCGCTCGACGAGTACCTCGTCATCCAGCCCGTCAGTGACGAGACGGAGACGCGCGCGGGCCTCATCCTGCCGGCGTCCGCACTCGCCACAGTCGCGGTCCGCACCGGAATCGTGACGGCCGTCGGCTCCGAGCCGAACGGGATCGAGCGTGGTGACAAGGTCCTCTACCCCCACGAAGCGGGCTTCGACGTTCGCCTCGGCGGAATCGAGGTCAAGGTCCTGAAGCGGAGCGAGCTCATCGGTCGTATTCACGACTGACTCCTCTCACGGGGAGTCGCCCAACGTCCGATATCCTCTCCGCGAGAACGATCAGTACCACACACTGGAGAAGTGGCCGAGTGGCTGAAGGCGGCGCCCTGCTAAGGCGTTATGGGGGTGAACTCCTCCATCGAGGGTTCGAATCCCTCCTTCTCCGTCGCACACCCGACCGAAACCGGCTGTTACCTCCCGGCGAGAGCGTTCATCATGCGTCGGCCCTGCGCGTTGGGATTGGCGACCAGCGTCAAGGGCGTCGCGACGGCCGTGAGGGCCTCATAGGACTCGGCTAGTCGCGCAGCGAGCTCGTGGAGACGAGCCGCTCGCCCACCCCATTGCTCCTGGTACGGGACGCTGCCCATGTCGGGTAGATGGTCGGCCCATTCGAAGAAGTGCCACTCGTCGCCCTGGAGCAGAGGATCACCGGAGGTGTTTCGATCGTAGAACTCCACGAATGCAGACGTGGCGTCGGAGAGGCGCAGGAGTGCATCGTGGATCTCCCGCTGGAACTGAGCCTCGGCGAGCTCGGCAACGGCAGGACCGAGCTCGATCGCCGGGCGCACCTTCCCATGGAGCCACGGCGAAGCGAAGTCGTTCGTGCGAAGCCAGTCGAGCTGGCGGCTGTCGAGGGCGCTGCAGAGGGCCCTGAGGGAATGCCTGTCGACCTCGGACATGGAGTGGTCCGGCCGGGGTGCGGTCGTGGTCACGACCTGGGGCGCGACACCGACTCGCCCCATCGGGGGTCGCCTTGGACGGAGGCGAACGACGAGGGTGATCGCGGCCGGCACCGCCACGAGCGCCGCGACGAGCAGGAACGAGGGTGCGCCTCCCCCCGTCAGGGCGACCGTGAGCACCCCGACCGCAGCCGCGGAAAAGGCTGCCCAGATGAATCCCAGCCGCCGTTCTACCACGCCTCAGAGGATACTCCTTCGAAACGATCGCCCGTGTGGGCCGTCGCCGGCTCGGGGTCCACGCTCGAGCGTCCAATAGGGTCTGAGCGTGACCTGGGCCCTGCCGATCATCGCGCTCGCACTCCTCGGCTATGCCGCGGTGTCCGGACGCCTGGCCGGGTCCCCGATCACTGCCGCGATGGTGTTCACCGCGGTGGGGCTGCTCGTCGGCGACGAGGCGCTCGGGCTCGTGGATCCCGCCGCGTCGAGCGAAGCGGTCAAGCTCCTCGCCGAGGCGACGCTCGCGCTCGTGCTCTTCGGCGACGCGTCGCGGATCGACCTCGCGGCGCTCAGAGAGGAGGTGTCGGTTCCGGCCCGGCTCCTCGGGCTCGGGTTGCCGCTCACATTGCTCGCCGGATTCCTCGTGGCGCTCGTCGTCCTCGGCGCGCTCCCCTGGCCCGAGGCGCTGCTGCTCGCGGTCGTGCTCGCGCCGACCGACGCGGCACTCGGGCAGGCGGTCGTCACCCTCCCGCGGCTGCCCTCGCGTGTCCGTCAGGGACTGAACGTCGAGAGCGGCCTCAACGACGGGGTCTGCGTGCCGGTCTTCTTCGTCGTGCTCGCGATCGCGCAGGCGCAGGCCGGCGACGTCACCGACATCGGGGCGCTCCGGCTCGTCGCCGAGGAGCTCGGCTGGGGGATCGCGGGAGGCGCCGCCGCGGGTGCCCTCGCCGCGGCGATCGTCGTCGTCGCCGGCCGCCGGCGACTCGTCGAGGCGACGTGGCTCCAGGTCGTCCCGCTGGCCGCGGCGGTTCTGGCCTACAGCCTCGCCGACGCGATGGGCGGCTCGGGATTCATCGGCGCCTTCGTCGGCGGCATGGTCTTCGGCGGGCTGCGACGGCGGCACGGCGGCGAGGTCGGCTTCCTCCTCGAGGAGCTCGGCGGCGTGCTCAGCGCCGTCACGTTCCTCGTCTTCGGCGCCGTGCTGCTCGGGCCGAACCTCGCCGACGTGACGTGGGCCATCGTGCTCTACGCCGTCCTCAGCCTCACGATCGTGCGCATGCTCCCGGTCGCAGCCGCGATGGCCGGGACCGGAGCCCGCCGTCCGACCGTCGCCTTCCTCGGCTGGTTCGGCCCGCGCGGGCTGGCGTCGATCGTCTTCGCTGTGATCCTCGTGGAGGAGGGCGGACTGCCGCACGAGTCGCTCCTCGTGACGACGATCGTGATCACGATAGGCCTCTCGATCCTCGCCCACGGCGTCACCGCGGCACCGCTCGCCAACCGCTACGCGGCCTGGTTCGACGCGCATCCGAAGGATGCCCGGCCGCCGATGGAGAGCCGGAGCACGACCCACGTCCGCTGGCGGACGCCCGCCCGGGAGGAGCGAGGAGAGCGGAGCAACCCTTAACACCGACGCAACGGCGCTCACAGGACGCTCTCAGCCCGCTCCGCTTCCATGGAGACGTGTCCTCCTCTCGTATCGCACCCGCCCGCCGACGCGCCCGCTTCCTCAAGGTCGCGGCGGCGGGCGCTGCGGTTGCGGGGTTCGGCGCCCTCTCGGTCGTCGTGCGGAGCGCCCACCCGGGAACCGCAGGGACACAGGCAACCGTTCCCACGGGAGGCGCGCTGAGCATCTCCGACCGCATCGCCCGCGAGGCCGAGAGCGCGGGCTCGTTCTTCCGCTCCGGCTCGGTGGAGCCGTCGCAGCCGTCGAGCCAGCCGCAGGCGACGACCCGCACATCGTGAGCACGACCACCTTTCACGCGATGGGCTGTGAGATCGTCGTCAGTGGGGCGACCGGCGTCGAGGTCGCAGCGATCGAGCGGCTCTTCGTCACCCTCGAAATGGCACTGAGCCGGTTCCGTCCCGACTCGGAGCTACAGCGCCTGAACGCATCGCCGTCCGAGACGGTCATCACCTCGCCGCTCCTCGCCCTGGCCCTCGAGAACGCTCTCGCAGCGGCAGAGGCGACCGACGGCCGCGTCGACCCGACGATCGCAGAAGCCCTCGTCTCGGCCGGCTACGATCGCTCGTTCGGCGAGCTCGGGACGTCCCCCGTGCGGCCGGCCGTGCCGGCCGGCCGCTGGCGCGAGATCCGGCTGACGGGGTCGCTCGTCCGGCGGCCGGCCGGCCTCACACTCGATCTCAACGGCGTCGTCAAGGGGCAGGCCGTCGACGACGCGCTCGCCCTGATCGAAGGTGACGGCTTCGTCTCGGCCGGGGGCGATCTCGCGACGCACGGCGCGATCGTCGTCGCGCTCCCCGGTGGAGACACCGTGACGCTGCGCTCCGGCGCCCTCGCGACGAGCGGCATCTCGACGCGAGCCTGGGAACGCGACGACGGCGTCCGCCAGCACCACCTGATCGACCCGCTCACCGGCGCGCCGGCGGACGTACGCTGGGAGTCGGTCACCGTCTGTGCCGCGACGTGCCTCGCGGCGGACGTCGCGGCGAAGGCGGCCTTTCTCCTCGGCGACGATGGCCCCGCCTGGCTCGAGCGGCACGGCCTGCAGGGACGGTTCCTCGCGAGTGACAGCATCGTGACGGCAGGCGGCTGGCCGGAGCCTTCGTCGGGAGTCGTGTCGTGCTCGTAGCGTCGAGCGCCAGCTGGTACGCGGCGCGCGCAGGCGGCGTCACCGCCTACCTCCTCGTGTCGGCCTGCGTCCTCGCCGGGATCCTGCTGGCCGGGAAGACGCGCATTCCCGGGCTTCCCCGCTTCGCCGTCGAGGACGTCCACCGGTTCCTCGGCCTGCTGGCCGGGCTGTTCATCGCCGTGCACGTGGCCGGCGTGGCGCTCGACTCCGTCGTACCGTTCTCCCGCACGCAGCTCGTCGTGCCGTTCACCGCCGGCTATCGCCCGCTCGCCACCGGCCTCGGCATCGTCGCGCTCGAGTTGCTCCTCGCCGTCGCGATCACGAACCGGCTGCGCTCACGGCTTCCCCACCGGCTCTGGAGACGTGCGCACTACGCGACGCTTGCCGTGTGGGTGCTCGCAAGCTTCCACGGGATCCTCAGCGGCAGCGACCGCGACCAGATGTGGCTCCAGTGGCTCTACGCAGCCGCGGTGGCCCTGGTCGCAGGAGCGGCCACGCTCCGCTTCGGGCGCTCTGCCGGCGCCGCTCGCTACGGGAAGGGCCTCGCCGTCGCGGGCGCCTCCTTCCTCGTCATCCTGGGCCTCGCGGCCGTCCCCCAGCCTTCCCCGACGTCGGCCTCGACGGTGACCCCCGCCGCCGCCGTGCCGGCGATCGACGGCGCGCTGCAGGGGACGATCGAGAGCGGCGGCTCCTCGGTATTGACGATCAGCGGCTCGGCGGGCACGGCCTCCTTCAGGATCGATCTCCTCGAGGACGACGGACGGGCGACCGACAGCGCCCTGCAGATGCGCTTCGAGAACGGCGCGCTCTGCGAGGGCACGCTCACCGCTCTCGACACGACCGGGTTCACGGGCACGTGCGCGGCAGCGGGCGGAACAGCGCGCACCGTGAGCGCGAACTGGACCGTCGCGGACTCGACCGTCACGGGGACGCTCTCGACGTCGGCCGAGGCGACGGACGCCTGAGCGAAGGCGGTAGGCTGTGGCGCTCGGGAGAGGTGGCAGAGCGGTCGAATGCGGCGGTCTCGAAAACCGTTATGCGTCTTAGCGGCGCATCGAGGGTTCAAATCCCTCCCTCTCCGCTCCGGACGAAGCCCGCTCACGAGGCGGGTTTCGTCGTTCGAGGCCTCGGCGTGCGATGATCGGGATCAGCTGACGGCGGCCGCCCCGGCCGTCGCTCCTACGAGCGGAAGGAGTGTTTCGATGCCTGCCATGGCAGCACCTCTGAGGGCACACAATCTGGCGGCCTGGGAGACATGGATCGGCGAGCTGACGGGGCCGCGCAAGGCCGAGTTCGACGACATGAACGCCCGGCTCGGGTTGACCGAGCACCGTGCCTACCTGCAGCCGACGCCCGACGGGAACTACCTCGTGCTCGTGATCCACGAAGGCCCCGGCGCGGACGGATTCGTCGGCAGCGTGATGGCGTCCGACAACGAGTTCGACCAGTGGTTCGGCCGCTCCATCGCCTCGCTGCACGAGCTCGACGCGAGCGGGCCACTGCCGCCGCTCGCAGAGCGCCGTCTCTAACCGGCAAGCGCCAGGCGGCGCATGCCCTCCGCGACGCTGACGGCCGGCCGCCATCCGGTCGCGTCGCGGAACGGCCGCGGGTCGAACCAGTGCGCCAGCGCCAGCTGGTCGACGAGGAAGCGCGTCGCGGGTGGCTCGTCGCCGGGTCGAGAACGGGCCCAGACGCGCTCGGCGAGCCCGGCGAGGGCTCGTGCGACGGGCAGCGGCACGTCCCGTCTCGGCCCCGGCACGCCCGCCGACTCGCAGATCCACTCGAGCAGGACGCGCACCGGCAGCGGCTCGCCGTTCGAGACGACGAACGCACGGCCCGCGAGCGCGTGGCCTGGATCGAGCTGCTCCGTCGCCGCGAGGAGGGCGTCCGCTGCGTTGTCGACATAGGTCGTGTCGATCAGGGCCGTGCCGCCGGCAACGACGAACAGCCGGCCCGCGCGGGCGCGCTCCACGATCCGTCCGATCAGCTGCGTGTCGCCCGGCCCCCAGATCGCGTGCGGGCGGATCGCGGTGACCGCGAGATCGCCTTCGTTCGCCGCGAGGGCGAGCACCTCGGCCTCGGCCTTCGACTCCGAGTACCAGGAGCGATCGCGCCGGCGCACGATCGGCGCCCTCGCCCCCTCCCCCATCGTCGCCGCCGACTCGTAGCCAACCGAGGGCGACGAGACGACGACGAGGCGCGGCACGCCCGCCGCCCGGCAGGCGGCCACCACGGCCTCGGTGCCTCCGACGTTCACGTGCCGGAATTCCGCGCGCGATCCCACCACGCCGACCCGGGCAGCGCCGTGGACGATCGCGTCGCACCCGGTCGCCGCGCCCGCGACCGCCTCGGCGTCGGTGACGTCGGCGAGCGTCTGCTCGCACTCCAGCTCCGCACTCCGCCGCCGCTGCAGCGCCACGACCTCATGGCCGCGCGCAAGGAGGGCGGCAACCGTCCGCCGGCCGAGGAGACCAGAGCCACCTGTCACGAGGACGCGCATCAGACGCGCCTCGGGGGCCGTCCCCCGGCGAGCACCTGCTCGGCGAAGCGGCCGAGTCGCGCGCGGTCGATCTTCGAGTTGTGCCTGCGATCGACGGGCAGCTTCGGGACGGTGAGGACGGCGGCGACCGGCTGCGGTGCGAGTCCCTCGCGCACCTTCCGGTCGAGAGCCTCGCCCGCGAGCGACGGCCTACCACCGCGCTCGACGACCACCACGACCTGCTGACAGCCCGCGGGACCGACGCCGGTGACAGCACAGCGCGACCCGACGAGAGGCTCGAGCGCAACCTCCAGCGGGACCGACGTGACAGGCCCGTCCACCGTGGAGACGACGTGAACGAGGCGCCCCTCGACCCACAGCCTCCCGGCGGAGTCGAGGTGCCCGACGTCCCCGGTTCGATGCCACCGTGCTCCGCCGTCGTCCACGGTACGCGCATGCCGGGTCGTCGCCCAGAGCCCGTCGTACCCCTCCGAGAGCCACGGGGCGCTCACCACGATCTCGCCCGTCTCGCCGTCTCCGCCGGCCAGTGCCTCGATCCGGACGCCGACGCCGTCGAGCGGCCGACCGACGCACACGCCCTTGCCAGGCCCGACCTCGTCCAGCGTGGCCAGATCGATATCGGTCACCGACAGGCACTCCGTCATCCCGTACGGCGTATGCAGCTCCGCGTGCGGCGCGAGCTCCGCGAACGCATGCAGGATCCGCACCGGCACGGGTGCCCCGGCCGAAAGGACGAGACGCAGGCGTCCGAGGGCCTCGCGGTCGCCGCTCGAGAGACCTCCACGCGTGGCAGTCACCCCGTCGAGGGCAGCCGGCGCGGCGAAGAGGATCGTCGCGTCGATCGCGGCGCTAGCAGCCGCGAGCGCGCCGGCGCGAAGCGTCGCCGGCTCGGTGATGTCGCAGTCGGGGACCGCCACCGGGATCCCGAGCGCCGGGCCGTAGAGTGCGAACGGCGCGAACGCGGCGACGAGGCGGTCATCGACCCCGATCGCGTACCGGGAGCGCACGGCCTCGTACTGGGCGGTCATCTGGCGGGCGCTGTAGACGACCCCCTTCGCAGGCCCCGTCGCTCCCGAGGTGAAGACGACCGCCGCCGTCGCGTCGGGATCCGCGGCCTCCGTCACCGCCGAGAGCCTCGTCTCGTCGCCGGCGAGCGAGGCGATGTCGAGCCGACGCGCGGTCGGCACCCACCGTAAGGCCCGGGCGGCGGCAAGTGTCTTGCGCGTCCCGACCAGCCAGCGCGGCTCCGCGCTCCGGAGGGCGCGCGCGAGCCCCCGTACCCCGAGGCCGCGGTCGACGACGACCGTGACCGCTCCTATGACCCAGCAGGCGTACGCAACGGCGATGAAGTCGCCGGGATCGGGCGCGAGCACCGCCACCCTGTCGCCAGGCGCGACCCCCTCTCTGCGCAGGCCGGCCGCGAGGCCGGCGACGCGCCCGGCAAGGGCAGCGAAGGAGACCGGCGCGGCACCTCCCAGCGCGATCGCAGTCGTGTCGTCGTCCTCTCTGGCAGCGAGCGCGGCCCAGAGCGGAGCCGGCGTCGCGGCCGCGATGCTCGGCGGTGCAGTCTCGACGGGCGCATCGAGGCGCTCGAGCCACGCGTCGGCGAGAGCTGCGACGTCCTCTTCCTCGACGACGAGGTGGCCGGCGAGGGGGAACCGGTGCAGCTGGGCCCGGGGCAGCAGTCGGCGCAGGTCGGCTGCGAACTCGAGGTGGAACACGGGGTCGCGCTCGCCCCAGGCGAGCAGGACGGGAGCGTCGAGCTCGGGCAGACGGGAGGCCACGTCGGCGAGCGCGGCGTGTGACGGATGCGAGGGCGTCGTCGGGATGTCGGCGACGAAGTCGGCGATCGCGCCGCGACGCTCGGGCGACCGGTACGGGGCGAGGTAGGCGGAACGGATCGGCCGTGGGATCCGCCCCTGGGGTGCGACGAGCGCCCCCCGCACGAACACCGGCGTCCGCCGACAGGCGAGGTCACGGAGTGCGCGTGAGCCGGCGAGCTTGATCAGTGGGGGCACACCCGTCGCCGGCATCTCGATGCCCGTGTTGCAGAGGAGGATCCCGGCCACACGATCCTGATGCTCGACGGCCCAGCCGAGCGCGATCGGTCCGCCCCAGTCGTGCGCGGCGAGGACGACCTGGCCGTGGACCCCGAATGCAGCCAGGATCCGGTCGAGATCGTCGACCCGCTGGGCGTAGCGCCTCGGTCCGGTCTGCCCGGAGAGCCCCATCGAGACCTGGTCGATCGCGATCACGTCGTAGCGGTCGCCGAGACGGCGTAGGAACGACCGCCACATGAACGACCACGTCGGGTTGCCGTGGACACAGACGACGGTCGGTCGGCGCCCGGCGCCTGCCGCAGGCCCTGCGAGGAAGGCATGGGCGACCACGTCGTCGCCCTCCGCGAGCGTCACGACCACGCGTCGTGACCAGGCGGGATCGACGCCCAGGCCCTCGAAGTCGCCCGCTTCGAGTGCAGCGGGCGCCCGTCTCACCAGATGATCTCCGCGACGCTCGCGTTGAGGCCCGAGCCCATGCCCATGCAGAGGACACGCTCGCCGGCCCCGATCTCCGCCTGGACGCCTGCGAGCGTGAACGGGATCGAGGCGGGACCGATGTTGCCGTAGCGGGGGAACGTCAGCGGCGCCCGCGACTCGTCGAGCCCGAGCGTCGCGCACATCAGGCTCGTGTGCACCTTGCTCACCTGGTGGATGATGTACCACGAGACCCCGTCGTCCCAGCCGAAGTCCCTGGCCGACTCGGCCCAGGCCTCGGCCGCGAGGGCAAGCCCTCCCTCGAGGAGCGCCTTCGTGTCGGTCCGCATCCGGTCGAGATCTCCGACGCAGACGTCGTGGTGCTGGGTCGCGGCCCGTGAGATACCGCCGACGAGACGATGCGCGTCGGGGCTGGCGTCGAGGCTGCCGAGCACCATCGCAGCCGAGCCGGACCCGAGCGTGAGGCTCGCGAACTCGTCGTAGACGTCGCTGGTGGCGTTCGCCTCGGCCTTCAGACGCTCGATCGTCGAGAGGTGCGTGTGCCGTGACCCCTCTCCGTCGACGATCAACGCGTAGTCGATCTGGCCCGCGTCGATCGAGGTCGCGGCGAGATGGATCGCGTTGACGAAGCCGAGGCAGGCGTTCCCGAGGTCGAAGTTGAGGCACCCGGGCGCGAGGCCGAGATGGTGGTGGACGGCGCACGCGACGGACGGTTCGAGGTGGTGCCGGCAGACGGACGTGGAGATGAGCATCCCGATGTCGGCACGGTCGATCCCCGCCGCGACGATCGCCTGCTCGCCCGCGAGCGCGGCGGCGGTGTCGAACCGCATCCCTTCCGGCCACCAGCGGCGTTCGGCGATCCCGGCCACCTCCTCGAGCAGCCCGGGGCGGATGCTGCAGCGCTCGAACACGTCCACGAGCTGCTCGTCGATCCACGCGGAGGTGACGACCTCGGGTGCCTCGACGGCCTCGACGGACAGGACTCCCACGTTCCTGTGGCGCTGTGTGTGGTTCGTGCTCACGTGCATCGCTCCATCCACTTCGGTCGAATACCTGGGTCGAATTGCCACGCCTGAACGTGAAAGAGGCCCACCAAATGGGGCCCCTTTCAAGCGGAGAGAGCGGGATTTGAACCCGCGAAGCGCCTTTCAGCGCTTACGCGATTTCCAGTCGCGCTCCTTCGGCCGCTCGGACACCTCTCCGTAGCCACGGAAGATTAGCCGCAACTGGCCGCCGTCAGACGGCCACCGGCTCCTCGACGCGCCCGCCGATCGCGACGGGCGAGCCGATCACGACGACGTTCGGGCCTTCCGGCTCGAATGACTGCTCGAACGTCGAGACCACGGTCGAAGCGGAGAAGGTGCCGAGCACGCGAAGCACGTCCTCGCCGATGTTGCGCAGACCGTGCGGTTCCATCGGCGGGACGAGCCCCACCTGGTGCTTCTCCAGCCGCCCGACCTCGTCGCCGACCCGCGCCTCGGCCGTGCCCTGCAGGATGATCAGGAGCTCCTCGGCGCTGTCCGTGTGCACGCCGAGCTCTGCTCCCGGATCGAGCTCGAAGAGAACCGTCGCAGTGCTTGCGGTCCCGGCAGCGCTGTGAACCGGGAAGCTCGCCCTGAGGCCGGGGGCCATCGGAACGAGCTCGAAGTCGCTCGTATCGAAGGCAATCATGTCCTACTCCTTTCGTTGCACAGTAATGTGCAACGAATATAGCACAGCCCATATCCGCTCTGTCAAGTTTTGAGGTACACTTGTGTGTAATGAATCGCAAGTACGAGCTGAAGGAGCGCGCGAGGCGCCAGGAGCAGACGCGGCTGCGGATCGTCGAAGCTGCTGTCGATCTCCACACGAGCATCGGCCCGGCGCGGACCTCGATCAGCGGGATCGCAGAGCGCGCCGGCGTCGAGCGGCACACCGTCTACGCGCACTTCCCCGACGAGCTGATGCTCTTCCGCGCCTGTTCGGGCCACTGGGAGGCGAGCCACCCGCTGCCCGACCTCACGACGCTCGCATCGCTCGACGACCCCGTGCGACGCTTGCGCGGCGCGTTGAGCGAGATGTACGCGTGGTACGAGTCGGTCGGGCCGGAGCTCGCCCTCTTCCTACGTGACGCCTCGATCGTGCCTTCGGTCGCCACTGTCCTCACCGACCTGACCGCCGGCCTCGCAGCCGTGACCGATACCGTCTCCCGCGGCTGGCCGCGCCGCAAGGTCGTTCGCGCGACGATCGGTCATGCGCTCGAGTTCGAAACGTGGCGCTCGCTCGTCCAGACGCAAGGGCTCTCTCGCGCGCAGGCCGTCGATGCCATGACGCGCCTCGTCTCGAGTGTGTGAGAGCCGGCTGGGCGTCGGTGATCGGTCTGAGACGCCGAACTACGAGCCGGCGACCGTCGAGACGTACGCGGCGACATCCTCGATCTGCTGCTCCGTCAGCTTGCCCTCGAAGGAGGGCATCACGCCCTGCCCCTTCGTCACCCGCGTCACGACGAGATCCGCCGGGGGCTTCGCGTCGTCGAGGTTCGGACCGACCGCGCCGCTCGTGCCCGCGTCGGCGAGCGTGTGGCAGTTCCCGCAGCCTGCCTCTGCCGAGAGGAAGACCTCTTTCCCCGCGACGACCGCCTCGTCAGCGCCGGCCTGCGGGTCGCCGGGATTCGTCTCCGTCTTCGTGGTCTCCTCCCCGGTCGTCTCGCCGACGGCCTCGGTCTCGACCTCCTGCGTCGTCGTCACCCAGTAGACGGCCCCCATCTGGAGGGCGAAGAAGACCGATGAGACGAGCAGGAACCCCGTGAGCGTGATCGGGAAGTCGGGGTTGCGCTTCGGGATCCACATTGCCGTGATCAGGGCCCAGAGAATGAAGGCCCCGGCGACGATCAGGAGGGTCACCTTGCCCGTCGTTGTGATGGAGAGAAGCACGGCAGGGACGCTACCACGGAGCCGACCGGGAGTTCCCGGAGAACTCGTCTTCGGGAGGCTGTAAGCTCGCCGACGTGACACCCGAGGAGAGACTCGCGCGGTACGCACGCCTGGTGGTCGAGGTCGGGATCAATCTGCAGCCGGGCCAGCTCCTGCGGATCGGCGGCCACCCCGAGCACCTGCCACTCGTGCGCGCGATAGCCGACGTCGCATACGCATCCGGCGCCCGCTACGTCGAGGCGTCCTATGCGGATCCTCACGTTCGCGGAGCGCAGATCCGCCACGCACCCGAGGAGACGCTCGACTGGTCGCCGCCCTGGTCGCTGGCACTGATCGACGAGCTCGCCAAAGAGACAGGAGCGCTCATCTCGATCAGCGGCGACCCTGAGCCCGAGCTCTTCAGCGATCTCGACCCGGCTCGGATCGCGAAAGCACGCCCCCGCCTCCTCGCCGAGCGCGCGCTGCAGGCAACGGGCGACGGCCGGATCGCCTGGACGATCGTCGCCTACCCGAATCCCGGTTGGGCGCAGATCGTCTTCGGCGAGCCCGACGTCGAGCGTCTGTGGGAGGCGGTCGCCGTCGCGACGCGCCTCGACGAGGACGACCCCGTCGCCGCCTGGAGAGCCCACATCGCGCGGCTTCAGGAGCGCGCCGAGCTGCTCGACGAGCGCCGCTTCGACGCCATACGGTTCGCCGGCCCCGGCACCGATCTCACCGTTGGCCTCATGCCCGAGTCGCGCTGGCAGAGCGGCGCGGAGAAGACGGTCACCGGCACCGTTATGGTCGTCAACATGCCGACCGAAGAGGTGTTCACGACCCCTCACCGGATGCGCACGGAGGGTGTCGTGCGCTCCACGATGCCGCTCGCGGTCAATGGCCAGGTCGTCCGAGACCTGACGCTGCGCTTCCAGGGAGGGCGCGTCGTCGACGTCAGCGCGACGAGCGGAGCGGAGGTCGTGCGAGAGGAGATGAAGACCGACGACGGCGCGTCGCTCCTCGGCGAGGTGTCGATCGTCGACGGCGAGTCGCGCGTCGGCAAGACGGGGCTGATCTTCTTCGACACGCTGTTCGACGAAAACGCGTCCTGTCACATCGCCTACGGGCTCGGCATCACGACCGCGGTCGAGGGCCATGCGAGCCGCTCCCGGGACGAGATGCTCGAGCTCGGCTGCAACGACTCGTCCGTGCACACGGATTTCATGATCGGCGGCCCCGAGGTGGCGGTCGACGGCGTCTCACCGGATGGAACGGCCGTTCCAATCCTCCGCGGCAACGAGTGGGTGCTCGCGTAGGAGCCTTGGCAGAGGCGAGAGACTTCAGTCTCTCCCCCGGGTTCCGACGCGCGCGACACGCGCGACCCTCGAGGAGGCTGAAGCCTCTCCCCTTCCCGACGGCGTGCGCTAGCCTTACAGCCCTCCCGGGCGCATAGCTCAGCGGGAGAGCGCTCGCTTCACACGCGAGAGGTCCCTGGTTCGATCCCAGGTGCGCCCATCCCCGGAATCGGCTTGTTCAAGCCGATGTCCGCGATTCCCAGGGGTCGATGTCCCTTCCTTGTCCAAGCTCGCGCGGACATGCGCCTCCAACCGCTGCGCCTGGACGCGCTTCTCGCCCTCGTACAGATGGCGGTATGTCCTGCAGGAATAGCGCCCCGCCATCGGTGTGGCCCATGCGCTCGGAGGCGACCGCTGGGTCGAGACCGGCGACCGCCATCAGCGAGCCGGCGGTGTGCCGCAGCCAGTGGAACGTGAAGCCGTCGAAGACGGACACGTCGCGCTCCGACTCCTCCTTGTCGTTCTTCGCCGCCGCCGCGACCGACTTCAGCCACACGCGATCGCGGAACCGCGCCCGGTTCCACTGACCGCCCTCCGGTGTCGGGAACACGAGCCGCGTCCCCGGAGCCCGCGCCATGCAGCTGCTCGCGGAACAGCGCAACCTCGACCGACGTCAGATACACGCGATGCTCGCGCTTGTTCTTCGCCAGCTCGGCCGGGATCGGCATCGTCCCGTCCTCCAGGTCGAGCAGGTCGTCGGTCAGGTTGAACCAGAACGACTGCCGCGCCCCCACCTGGCCGGCCAGCAGCACCAGCCGCGACGAGTGCTCCGGGAACCACGACGCCAGCTCGTACAGCTGCTCCACCGTCAGCGCCCGACCCCGGCGCGGCGGTGCTTCACCGGCTTGATGCTCAGCACCGCCTCGTCCACGCGCTGACCGCGATCCTTCGCCTCCCGCAGCACCCGCTTGAGGAACTGCAGCTCGTCGAGCGCCGACCGCGGATGCTCCGACGCGCGCTTGACGATGAAGTCCTCCACCTGCGACGCGCCGCAGCGCCGACACGCGAACACCGCGCAGCGGCTTCCACACCTTCGCCTTCTGCTCGTAGAACTCGATGCTCCGCGGCCGCAGCCCGCCGGCAGCCCGAAGCCGCGCGAGGATAACCGTCGATCTCCTCGCCCAGCGTCGTCGGCGGCTCCGGCGATGCTGCACCACCGACCTTGCGCAGCTTCAGGTCCAGCTCGAGCCGCTCAGCCGCATCCCGCGTCGGCACCGTCTGCGCCGGGAACGGCTCAACCCGAACCTGGTACGACCGCGGCCCTCGCTTCCGGATGCTCACGCCGCTCGCCTCTCACTCGGAGGCTGCAGCCACTCCTTGACCGCGCTCTCCGGGTAGCGCCTCTCACTTCCGACCCGCACGGAGAGAAGCCGCCCGCCGCGGCGCACGCCGGATCGTCTCCGGATTGACTGACAGAAGCTTGGCGAGGGCCCTTCCCGAGTAGTGCGGCTCGATCACGCCTCGACTCCCAGTCCGCCCACATCGGCCACGCGCAACTGCGCGGAGGCAACCCGGTCACGCTTCTTGCGGAACACACCCCACGAAACGAGAACGGCATGACGACCCCCTCAAAGTCATAGAGATCCTGAACCAGCCAGTGCATCGCACCCTCAAGCAATCGAGCAGCTCACCCGGTTGGACGACGCCGTCCGTCAGCGCCGTCTCCAACTCCCGCCGCAGGTCAGGCACGGCGTCGATGTCGAAGCCGTGCAATAGTCAACGAGCATCAAATCCCACCGTGGCTCCTCCGCGTATATCTGCCCGACGACCCTTGCCATTGCGCGATCGCGGCGACGATCACGGCAGGCGATGCGCCTCCATCCCACGACCGCCGAATCTAACCCAACCCACGCTCGAGAAGCGCCTTCTCCAGAGCCCGTATCTGGCGGCCTGACGCGACGTAGCCGGCTTCGGCTCGTCAATCGATGTCCCGTCCTTCCGACGACGAACGCCGTGCCAGGTGACCGGTTCCCCCTTCCGCCGATGGAGATTCACCTTCACATCACCTAGATAGAGACGAGCTCCCTCTCTAAGCGCCATCGAGAGCGACACGTCGCGCTCGGACGCGAGATGCTCGAGGCGCGCCTTCTCTTCCTCATCCATCCGAAGGGCGATCAGCTTCATTGGCTTACTAAGCGCCATGATCGTCAATACTATACCCACAACGTATATACGTCAAATGTGTCCGCCAATTGCGCCAATCCGACAGCAAGCGATAATCCGACGATGGCGATCGAAGACCGCGACTGGTATCGGGAGGATCCACCCCGAGGCAGGTCGATCCAACCCGGGGGCACAGGACGCTCAGGGCGACCACGCCCGTCCGGACCTTATAAACCGTCGCCGTGGGACCGCGGGGGTCGGCCCTCTCGCCGCAAGTCCAAACTGTGGCTGATCGCCCTCGTGCTGATACTCGCCGTCTCGACCGGAGAGATTGGCTCACGGGCCGGCCTCTGGGGTTCACCCCTCAACGCCGCCATCGAGAAGTCCCACGACCTATCGCTCCCATCGGCAAACCGGTCCGCCGACCGCAAGTCGAACGACCCCCTCAACCTGGGGAGCCTCCGCGTCGCACCCCCACGTCTAACCGACGTCGTTCGGGTTCGCGTCACCGACGCACAGCTTCGACCCGCACGGTACGCGGGCCAAGTGTGTCTGACAATCGATGGTCAGCGGCGGGTATGCGCGTCGTACTCAGTCGGAGAGCGACCCGCATTCAAACTGACAAACGCCTTGAAGCGCGAAGGCTTCCGAGTACAGCTCATCCGCGAATAACCCACGCCCTCCCGCGTCGCGCGTGAAACGTCCGACCGAACCGCAACACCTGTTACCGGCGTGGTCTACGAGATCAAGTCATCCGCGAGCGATGCTGCAGTATGTGTCTGATGTCACGCAAGTCCGTGAAGCGTCGTGCCGAACGGCGGCGCAGCCATGCAAGAGGGGAACGCGAAGGGATCGAGTGGGTACTCCACGATTCTCCGTTCGCGGATCTGAGCGAGGACGAGGCCGGCCGACTTCTGCGCGAGTTCGGCGAGCGAGAGGAGGCCACGTTCGCCGATGCTCTCGCTCGGGTTCAAGAACTCGTCTCAGAACTCGACCCGGTACACGTCCTTACGCCGTTCGCCTTCTACTACCTCACGAGCCGACCCGGCGTGGACCGTGAGACGGCTCGCCCTGATCCGGTTCTAGAACACCACGTCGAAGTGCTTCAGGCAATCTGCCTCTCCGCTTCAGGCCCTCGCGACGGCCGCCCCGTTCCATGGACGCAGCTCACAGACCTTGTGCGTTCGCTGCGGGATCTCACCTCATCCTTCAATCAGCGTCGGTTGCGCGACGTGCCCGAGGAAGCGACGAGGCTGAACGGGTTCGGCTGATGACCCTCGAAATGATTCGCGGTCAGACGCAGATTGTCCGAAATTGGCTACCCCTCGCACATGCGGCGCATAGTGGAGGATCTCTTCGCGCCATTCTCCAGCGAAATCAGGGAACGGGTCGGTAGCGATGTCCACGGCATAGCCGAAGCATTCGCGCAACTCGTTGGTGCCGCGGAAGCTCGCTTGAATGACTTCAAGCGACGCTACGGGCCAGCCATTCGCGAGAGCGACGGCACGAAGGCAATCGAGAAGTTCGTGCGACCCTCGCGGCGGGCCGCGACGAGATGCGGATGGCTATGACTGCCGAAGCGGAGCGGCTCGGCGTGCCGTCCGAGGCCACAGGTGCATGGCTCGAGGAGTACATCAGGTCCGCGATGCCCGACGTCTTCACATTCTCGAAAGGTGACATTGACGCAGCCCTCGGAACCGATAGCCAACGTCTCCTCGATGCCATCAGTCTCAAGTTCGGGGATCTCAGAGACGAGAACCCGGAGCATTTCTTCATGAACAACCCGACCTGGCGACGGCCGTTGATCGACCTCGGCAACAGGACCTACTTTGTGCCGGTACTCACGTCCGTCATAAGTTTCTTTCGGGAGATCATGGAATCGCTTATCGACGATGACGCCGACCTCGTCCGCCGATACGAGGCCCACAGGGGTCAGTACCTAGAGCGGGAGGTTGCTCGGGTCGTGCGTGAATCGTTCGGCCCGGCCCAGGTCGTCACGGGGACCGAATTTGTGGGACTTGACGGCCGGGACGGGCAGAATGACGTCCTCGCTCTAATTGACCAGTTCGCGCTAGTCATCGAAGCCAAGAGTGGTGCCGTCCACCCGACCGCCCGGCGCTGCGGAGAGCTGCGCCTTGAGCGAACGATTAGCGACCTCATCGTCGATCCCTCCCGGCAGAGCGAGCGCTTCACCGCCTACCTCCGCGCCAACCCAGGGCAGCACGATCTCCCGTCATCGAACGGTGGCCGAAACGTCTTTGACACCACTAGCATCCGCAGGTTCGTTCAGCTCACCGTCACACTCGATGAGCTATCTGCCATCCAGTCCCATTGGCCCTGGCTGAAGCAGGCAGGGTTCGTGCGGTCCGATCTCGCCCTCGCGCCCACGATGACCCTCGTCGACCTCCTCGTGATCGCCGAGATTCTCGAAACCAGTGCCGAGAAGATCCACTACCTCACGCGGCGGGTCGGCTTTGAGGAACACGCCACATACGTGGGTGACGAGGCCGATCTCCTCGCGTTCTACCTCGATAACGGATTCAACATCGGCGAGACAGAGTTCGACGGCACCTCTCTCCGTCTCCTCGGTCTCTCAAAGACCCTCGATCCGTACTTTCTAGGTCACACGAAGACGAAACCGCGCACCAATCTCTCAAAATACTGGCGCGATCTCATCAGCGTCATCGAGGTGCGTCGTTTCGATGGGTGGTGCGAGACAGCGCTGATACTCCTGAACGTTGCCCGCAGCGAGCAGCGCGACTTTGAGCGTGGGTTCAAGCGCGTCCAGCAGAATGTCCTCCGGGCGCCGGACGATCCTGCGACGGAAAGCGAGATCCATCTGATCAATGGCCGCCGCAGAGGCGGGACGTCATCGTCGGCGTTGCGCTCGGACTCGGCAGTCGGGAGGACCGCAACGAACGCATGAAGAACGCCGCAGGCCAAGCAATGAGCACCGGGGAGACGCAGACCGCCCTCGTTCTTGGCGTTCAGGCGCTCCCGGGCGTTAAGCAGTACCCGTATGGCGTCGCCGCCGTTTTCTATGACGACGCTGAAGGAGCTATCCCGACAACAGACACCTAGCGCGCCCCCTCGTCACCCGCATATCAATTCACCCGACGGTCAAGGACCAAGCGCCGACACGGACGACGCTCCAGAATGCACGAAGCGACGATCTCGTCCCACACTGCGAGTCCGTGACTCTCGACGCGCCCCTCACGGAATGCCCAAAGCCGTCGAGCGTGCCGCAGCGACCGCATCGTCACACCCGTCTGCTGAGTCAGGTGAGTCCCTACGAGCACGAGAACCTTCGGCAGGTTCGGATCCTGCACATTCTTCGTTATCGACGCTTTCCGTCCTCGCCCCGCGACGAAGTAGCTCGAAAGGTAGGCGCCCGCTTGATCTCCCGGCCAGAACTTGCGCGTCAGCTTCTCCCAGCCGTCAACGAAGCCGAAGCCCCACGCTGACGCGAGCTCGCGCAGCGCGTTGACGTACTCGCGCGCCCAGGCCAGCTCGTCAGGTGTCGTGACCGCGATTACTCCGTGGAGGTGCGCGAGCCCGCGACGCTGCTTCTCCCAAACACGTGCGACGAGCCGCCCTCGATGACCCGTCGCGCGATCCGCCCGAATCTTGGCGCGCCGATGGAGCTGGCTCCAGGCCGCACCCGCGCCGGCGTTGAAGTCAGCTTCGTCCCTTCGACTCACCCGGCACCCGACCCGCCCGGAGCACTTCACTCCCAACGGGTGCCGGCAGAATTCTGAGTCGAACGGGTACACGTCCGCGCCCGGAGCCGTCACCGTGAACATCACCGACAGCTTCACGAGGCGCAGGTTGTCGAGCAAGCGCCGCCGCGTATCGCGCGCCCAGATCGGCCCGAACTCAGGACAGCGGCGCGACGAGCAGCGCCGAACCTCCTGCGGGATCGGCCGACCGCAGCCCCTGCACCGATGCCACGGAAGGCCGCGCGCGTGGTCCCGAATCACCCGACTGGGAGCGACGGGCGGCCGGGGCGCGGGCATCGCGCGCCCGGGCATGCCGGGCGCGCGCGCTACCCCGGCCCCACCCGCCACCCCGCTCACTCGCCAGCCAGCTCCTCAAGCACCCGAACGACAAGCCGCCGGAACTCCTCCGACCCGGCGACCATGTCCCAAATCCGTCCACCGGCAGAGTGAAAGCCGGTAGTCGAGAGTCGTTCAGAGTCACCTTCCAGCCACTCACGAAAGCCCTGCAAGAGAGCGGAAAAGTCGCCCTCAGTTGCCTCTAGCTGGTCGGCCTCTCGCCCATTTCGATCCCAGGTGCGCCCATCATCATTCTCCCGGCTACGGAGGCCCGCGGCGGTCTGGTCTCCACGCTTCCCGCCACCGACCCGCCGCTGCCAGCACCGCCCTGGGCAGGCGGGTTGAGGGCGTGAAGCCGTTGCTACGGTTCACTCGAACCCCGGCGCCGAGCGCTACATTTCCAGACGATGGTTCTTGATGTCGCAGCGTTCGGCCTGACGCTCCTACTCATCATCCTATTGGGCTCCTGAGCCAGGCTCCCGCTGCGACGACTCCGGACAGAACCCAAGCAGATCACCCGTCCGGGCCTACTCGACCCGCCACTCGTCGGCAACGTTCTCGCCGTGGCGAGGGGCGCGGTCACAGTTGACGCAGCGTCGTTCTTCCAGCTCCAGGTCACCCTGCGTCGCGACTCCGTGTGTCCACTGGGCGCTGAAGCGCCATCGCAGTAGCCTCCCCCACCGGCGCGCTCGAGCGGCCGTCGCGAAGCACGGTGGGAATGCGCACCGCTTCCGTCCATAGAGTGCGTGGGCAGCGGCGGGACGCCGGAGGCCGCGGTCCAAGGGGAAGAGGTCGAGTACGCACCCGTGGGTGTGCGCGACCTACGAACTTCACGAGCATTCTTGATAGAGCGAGGGAGGTCGTCGGTGACAGATTCGCCTGCTGATTTTCTCTACCTCAGTCAGAGCGACGTCATCCAGTGCGACGTGCTCGATATGAGCAAGGCCATTCCCAGAATCGAGCTCGCATTCTCGACGCACGACAAGGGCCTCTGCGTCGATCCACCGAAATCCGTCCTGCGTTGGAGTGAGGATCCCAACGTCGAAAACACGCGAGGCCGAGTGAACTTCCTGGCGGCATATCTGGGCGGAGATATCGACGCACTGGGAATGAAGTGGATTGCCGGTTTTCCCATGAACAGAAGCACTCCCGACCTCCCTCGCGCGACAGCTCTGATCATTCTCAACGATCCCAAGACCGGTTTACCGATCGCAGTCATGGAAGGTGCGTTGATCAGCGCCGTGCGTACCGGAGCCGTCACCGGCATCGCAGCAAAGTACCTCGCACGCAGGAACACGACTTCGGTCGGAATCATCGGAACGGGCGTTCAGAGTCGAACACAGCTGATGGCACTGTGCAGCGCCCTTCCCGACATCGACGAGGTCAAAGTGTTCAACCGAACACCGGAGAACGCTGAAAGGTTCGTCGACGAGATGGAAGAGAGGATCGGAATCAGCATTACCGTTGTCGGCGATGCCGAATCGGCCGTGCGCGGATCCGACCTCGCGCTGGTGGCGACCACCGCGCATGAGCCGTTGATGCGAGGAGAGTGGTTGTCGCCGGGAATGACGACGATTCAGTTCTCGGGGGACGAGTGCGACCACGAGGTCATCCGACGGGCTGACAAGATCGTCTGTGACAGCTGGGAGACGGTGAAGCACAGGGGGATCACCACTCCCGCTGTCATGCATCGCAACGGACTCTTCGACGACGATCGTGTCCACGCCGACCTCGGGGAAATCGTCAACCGAAAGAAGCAAGGGAGGGAGGACGATCGCGAACTCATCCACTTCGCCGCGATCGGCATGGGAATCAACGATGTCGCCCTTGCGTCGATGATCTACGAGACGGCGATCGAGCGTCAGCTGGGGACCAGGCTGGAGCTATGGCAGAGCCCGATGTGGGTCTGATGGTGGACAGAGCAACGGTCGATACCGACGACCTCGATGCCGACCCGCATCGCGCACCCTCCCACCGTCACCCGGCCACGCGCCCTCTGTACCGGCCGGCGAGGCCAGGCACCCCCAGCACGAGGAGCAGGACGCCAACGAGAGGCGTCACCGCACTCCACCAGGTCATCGCTGCAAACGGGATCGCTGCGACGATGAGCAACACTCGTGCAAGCGGGATGGCGATCCTCCCCCGCATCGCGATGAGCGCGAGGACGACGAGCCCACCGGCCGCCCCGAGTGCGCCGGCAACGCCGAGCGCCGTCACGCCGAGGAAGACGTAGACGAGCGCAAGGACAGCGAGCAGGATCGCCGCCCAGCGACGCTCCGCCGCCAGCGCGACCGCCCGCCGCTCGCCCCAGGCTCCCGCCACGACGCATGCCCCCGACGCGACGAGCAGCACACCCGGGAGGTACCAGAGCCGACCCACTGTGGTGAAGCAGACGAGGCCGGGCAGCAACAGGCCGAGCGCGAGGAGGAACCGCCGCGGCGCGGCCGCTCCCGGATGACGGCCGAGCTCCAGAGCGGCCGTCAGTGCGACGACCGACAGGACGAGCGTCACGAGGCCGAGACGCGACGTCCCAGTCATCCGCCGCAAGCGAGTGTCGAATCGCCTCGGATGGGAAGCCTTCCGCCAGCAGCCACCGCGCCGCGCGGCGGTGGAGCTCGGCGACGAGGTCCGGCTCCGCCGTCTCGAGCTCGTTCTGGAGAAGCTCGGCGAAGAGGTGGTGGTAGCGGTACCACTCCCGCTTCGTATCGAGCGGGAGGAGGAAGAAGTTCGAGCGGGCGATCGTGTCGAGCATCGACGCCGACAGCGAGCTCCCCGTGACGGCATCGCACAGCGACGAGGAGAGTCGCTCCAGAATGGACGTGCGGCGGAGGAACAGGCGCACGTCCTCGGGCTGGGCAGCAAGGACCTCCTCGCTCAGGTAGTCGACGACGCTGCGGTCGTCGCCGGCGAACGCCTCGACGTACTCGCTCGCGTCATCGCGTCCGCGAAGCGTGAGCGCGGCCAGGTAGAGGCCCGCAGCCCAGCCCTCCGTTCGCTCTCGAAGTCTCGCCACGGCAGCCTCGTCGACTCCGAGATGGTGAAGGCCGTTGATGAGTGCGTCGGCCTCTTCGGCAGAGAAGGAGAGTGCACCGGCGTCGATCTCGACGAGCTCACCCTGGGCGCGCAGTCGCGAGAGTGCAAACGGGGGCTCGTTCCGCGTCGCGACCACGAGCTCGACGGAGCGAGGCAGGTGCTGGAGGAAGAACTGGAGCCCGTCATGGATCTGGGGATGGGTGACGAGGTGGTGGTCGTCGAGGACGAACACGACGTCGCAGGCCGCGGCCTCGAGCTCGTTGGCGAGCACCGGCAGCAGCACCCCTGTCACGTCGAGGCCCGGAGTCTGTGTCAGGACGCGTGAGCTGCCGTCGAGCCCCGGTAGCGCGAGGTGGATCGCCTCGACGGCGTACGTCCAGAAACGGACGGGATCATTGTCCTGGGTATCGAGCCCGAGCCAGGCAAACGGACGCGACTCGCAGTCCGATTCGTGCCAGTCGGCGAGCAGCGTCGACTTCCCCCAGCCTGCCGGCGCACGCACGAGCGTCAGCTTCCTCTGGCCCCCGCAGAGGGCCTGGACGAGGTGGGGGTCGAGGAACCCGCCGTCTCGACACGGGCGCCTGCAGCTTCGACCAGATCAGCGGGAGCGACGGGGTGGTCGCACGTGAAGTGAGCTCGGCCAACGTCGCGATCGTATCGCTCTCGCGTCGCGCGTTGAAGGGACGACCCGCGCGCCACAGTGTCGTACCTTGACGGGTTTCGGGACCGTGCACGCCCGGCCGAGAGAGGGCTCCGAACAGCCTGGAGTCGCCCCGGGAACGACGACGGGCCGCGTTCTCCGCGGCCCGTCGTCTCGATGTCTCGGCTCGTGAAGCCTACGAGGCCGGAATCAGCACCTTGTTGATGACGTGGATGACGCCGTTCGTGGCCATCACGTCGGTCTTCGTGACCTTTGTCGAGCGGTTCAGGAAGACGTTTCCGCCGGCGACCTTGATCTTCACAGGGACGCCGGCCATCGTCTTCACGGACTTGCCGTTCAGGGTGACGACCTTGCTCGCCGGCACTGCTCCCTTGACGACGTGGTAGAGGAGCACCTTCTTGAGCAGCGCCCGGTTCTTGCCGAGCTTGGCGAGCGTCGCCTTCGGAACCTTCGCGAATGCAGCGTCGGTCGGTGCGAAGACCGTCCATCGGCCACCGGACAGCGTCTTGGCAAGCCCCGCCTTCGTGACGAGTGACGTGAGCGTCTTGAACTGCCCAGCGGCGACCGCCGTCTTGACGATGTTCACCTTGGGAGAGGGCGGCAGGAGCACCGTGTCGATGACGTGAATGACGCCGTTCGAGGCCATCACGTCCGGTGTCACGACCTTCGCGCTGTTGACGAAGACGGAGCCGCCGTCGACCTTGATCGCGACGTTGGCGCCGTTGACCGTCTTCGCGGAGGTGAGCTTGACGACCTGGCTCGACGGGACGTTGCCGGCGATCACGTGGTAGAGCAGCACAGCCTTCAGCTTGGCCGGGTCGGCAGCCAGGGCATCGAGCGTCGCCTTCGGGACCTTTGCGAACGCCGCGTCGGTCGGGGCGAGCACCGTGAACGGGCCGGGACCTTTGAGCGTGTCGACGAGGCCGGCGGCGGTCAGGAGTGAGGCGAGGGTCTTGAAGTTGCCGTTGTTCACGGCGGTCGTGACGATGTCGGCCTCACCGGCGGTCGAACGAGCCGAAACGGACGGGGCGAGGACGGCAGCAACGGCGACGGCCGCGATTGCCAGGACGAGCGTGATCTTGCGCATTGCTTGAGCTCCTTCGTATCGATGGACGACTAGTTTGTCGAGCTAATGTCCATCTATACGGTCCCACGCGTGGGTTGGATCACTCGAGCAGGAAACGAGGAATGTCGGGGAGATCACACGGCGCTGGTGGTGTCGCCGCTCTCGCTAGACCGCTACGTGAACGTGCCGCTCGCGATGCTCGTGTCGCTGTGGACGGGAGGACCTCCGTTCTCCTCGACGGAGACGTCGACGGCGGCGTAGTCGCCGGGCCCGGGAAGCGGCAGATCGAGCTGCAGGTCCTGCGAGGTGGGAGTGAAGCTCCCGATCGCCTCCATCGCGCTGCCGGCGTCTCGCCGCAGGACCCAGACCTCGTAGTGGTGGCCGCTCGGGGCGGCCGGGACGTTGCGGAGCGAGATGCGAACCGTGCCTCCGTCGGCGGTTGCCCCGTAGAGCACGGCTTCGCCCGTCACGTCGGGATCGCTCTTTCCCGAGATCGCTGCGCGCGCGCCCGGTGACACGGAATCGTCGTGACCAACTGCCACGACGGCGATCACCACAGCGGCAGCGATCGCGACGAGGGTGGCAGCAACCGGAATGGCGCGCCGGCGGCGATCATTCGCTCGAAGCGGTATCACCGTTGCTTCGGGTCGGATACCGGCCAGGATCCTGTCGAACATGTCGTCGGGCGGAGCTACCCGCGGCAGTGACCGCTCCACGGCAGCGAGCGTGGCACGGTCGATCTCGGACTGGGGCTCCCCGTTCCCGTCGATCTCGTCCTCCTCGCTCATCGCTCAGCCCGTAGGTCGTAGGTTTCGGAGAGGCTCCGCAGTCGTTCGAGCGCGAGCCTCATCCTCCCTTTTACGGTTCCCAGCGGGATTCCGATCACGTGGGCGATCTCTGAGTGCGAGAGCCCGTCGAAATACGACAGCCGGAGGACTGCGAGCTGGTCTTCCGGCAGCTCCGCCATCGCCTCCGCAACACGCTGGGACTCGTCCGCAACTGCGATCAGGTCTGCCGGGTCGGGAGATGAACCCGTTGGCTCGAGGTCGTCACGGAGCTCGGGCCAACGAGCCTTCCGTCGACCAAGCTCGATAGCGCGATTGCGGGCGACGACGAACAGCCACGTCGTCAGCTTCGCACGGCCGGGATCAAAGTCCCCAGCACGACGCCAGAGGGCGACGAAGACATCCTGCACGCACTCCTCCGAGAGCGTCGCGTCGTGCGTCAGCCGATAGGCAAAGGAATAGATCACCCGGCCATAGCGGTCGTACAGCTCCCGGAGGGCAACCGCGTCCCCGCCTGCGACCCGCGCCACGGCAGCAGCATCGGTGGCGGCCTTTTCGTCACCCCCCGCATCTTCCATCGAACACAATCATCGCACAGACGATTGCAGCGAATCCCGGGCCGTCAGCTGGGCGTACGGCCACGATCGGCGACACCTCAGGAGACGAAGCGGATCAGCTGCCAGGCGATGACGAGGCTGCCGAGGAGCCTTCGTGCAGGATTCACTCCACGGATGAGCTCGTCGGCACCCCAGAACAACCACAACGCAGTGATCGCCCCACCCGCCATGGCGTAGACATCGGATGACCCGTCGACGAGAAGTCGGGCCAACCACGCCGCGCCGATCGCGAACAGGGGCCAGTTCGGGAACTGGGCAATCGTGATCCGTCCGGTCTCGCGGCTCTCGAACCACCAGCTGAACGAGAGGATCCTCACGCTGCGACGACCCGCGACCTGAGGAGGATGCGTGGGATCCAGAGCACGGTTCGAGCGTACGCACGATTCGTCTCGACCCGACGCACCCGGGGCTGGCCAACTGCCGACGACGGACATCGGCGCGCGAGGCATCCCCTGCTCGGGCCGAGCGTTACTTGCAGTTCTTGTTCGCCTTGTAGGACTGGTCGGTGATCTCCGGGCCGAGAGCGCTCCACGTGCGACCGTTTACATCGGCCCGCAGGCAATAGACGTTCTCCTTCGTCTTCCCGTTGACGACGGTGAGGCTGTCGGAGATACCGGCGTCGATGAGACGGAGGAAGTCGACGCTCATGCCCTTGTAGCCACGGGTGCCCTTCTTTCCGTCGGCATCGCCCTTGGTGCCGTCATTGAGGAACGCGAACATCTCGATCGCCGGAAGGGCAGCTCTGATGTTCGCCTTCGCGGCCGTGTCGGATGCCCGATCTCGGAAGCCGATGTAGGAAGGTACGGCAACGAGGAGCACGATCCCGATCACGACGAGCACGATCAGCAGCTCGACCAACGTGAACGCATGTTCTCTCGTCGAGAAATTGCCCATACCGTTCCGATCGACCCGGAGCGAGGATCACACGTCCCCCAACAGGGGTACCTCGCGCAGCACCGTCACCATGCGAGCGCGCCTCCACCCACGGCTGGATAGCCTGTGGTCATGCCAGAGATCTCCGAGCTCTTCGAGCGCAACCGCGCCTGGGCAGCGACCATGGTTGCCGAGGATCCGAGCTTCTTCTCGAAGCTCACCGCGGGCCAGGCACCCGAGTACCTCTGGATCGGATGCTCCGACAGCCGCGTCCCGGCGAACGAGATCGTCGGACTGCCGCCGGGCGAGGTGTTCGTTCACCGCAACGTCGCGAACGTCGTCGTCCACACCGACCTGAACTGCCTCTCGGTTCTCCAGTACGCCGTCGACGTCCTTCGGGTCAAGCACGTGATCGTCTGCGGCCACTACGGCTGCGGCGGCGTCCAGGCCGCGTTCGAACGAGCCCGCCACGGCCTCGTCGACAACTGGCTGCGACACGTGATGGACGTCGGCGAGAAGCACGCCGCAGAGCTCGAATCGCTGCCGGAGGACAGGCGCCTCGATCGCCTCTGTGAGCTCAATGTCGTCGAGCAGGCGATGAACATCTGCCAGACGACGATCGTCGAGGACGTCTGGGCGCGCGGCCAGGAGCTCGCCGTCCACGGCCTCATCTACGGCGTCCACGACGGCCTCCTGCGCGACCTCTGCGTGACCGCCACGTTCCTCGATCCGACCGATCCGAAGTGGCTCCAACCGACCGCGATTGCGAGCCGACGGTGAGCGAGACGACGCTGATCGATCTCAGCCACCGCATCACCGAGGGGATGATCACCTACCCGGGGCTGCCTGCACCCGAGATCGGCACGCATCTCTCCCGGGAGGCGGCGGAGGAGCTGTACGGGCCGGGGATCACCTTCCACATCGGCCTGCTCACGCTCTGCACGAACACGGGCACCTACATCGACGTGCCGTTCCACCGCTACGCCGACGGGCACGACCTCGCCGAGCTCGCGCTCGAGCAGGTCGCAGGGATCCCCGGCGTCGTGCTCGATCGCCGCGGCCTCGAGACGATCGAGCTGACCGAGAGCGAGCTCGCCGGCCTCGCCGGGCACGCGGTGCTCGTGCGCACCGACCATTCGCAGTACTTCGGCACGGACCGGTACTTCGAGGCGCACCCGCATCTCAGCGCCGCCTCTGCCGAGGCCCTCGTCGCGGCGGGCGTCGCGTGTGTCGGGATCGACTCGCTGAACATCGACGGCACGAAGACGGGCGAGCGACCCGTCCACTCGATCCTGCTGCGGGTCGGGATCCCGATCGTCGAGCACCTGACGAACCTGTCCGCTCTGCCCGAGCGCGGGTTCGCGTTCACCGCGGTACCCCCGAAGATCGAAGGCGCGGGAACGTTCACCGTGCGAGCGTTCGGCGCGACGTAGGTCGGCGTCCTGCGACCGTCCGCCGGTCGCGTACCCTTCGTCAAATGAAGCTTCCCGTGAGCGCCCGCAGACTGATCGAATCAGGAGCGCTGGCGCACCTCGTGACGCTGAACCCGGACGGCTCGCCTCAGGTCAGCTGCATCTGGGTGGGGCTCGACGGCGATCGGATCGTCTCCGGTCACCTTCGCGACCAGCAGAAGCTTCGGAACGTGCGTCGCGACCGCCGCGTCGTCCTCTCGCTCGAGGGCACGACGGTCCATCCGCCCGGGCTGAAGGAGTACCTCGTCGTCCACGGCACCGCCGAGCTCGTCGCGGGCGGTGCGCCGGAGGTGCTGCAGCGGCTCGCGCACGTCTATCTCGGGCCGGATGTCACGTTCCCGCCCATGACCGACCCACCGCCAGGCACCACAATGCGGATCACGGTCGACCGTCTCGGCGGCATCGGGCCCTGGCAGGCCTAGCGGCCAGTGACGGTGATCGGGTACGTCGCGTCGCGCGTGCCCCTGGCGAGTGTGACGGCCAGGTAGACCGTCTTCGCGGCGCCGGTGTTCTTGAAGGCGACGGTTTCGAGCGTCCCCTTCGTCGTGCCCCGGGCGAGCCGGTTGCGGCCCACACCGGCACCCGTCACGCTCGTGGTCTCCGGCCCGAAGAGTGCGAGGTCGACGGCTGCGGCAGCTGCCGTCTTGACGGTGATGCTGCCCTTTCTCGGGACGAACACGCGGTAGACGTCGCGGGGATCCTCGAACGCGGCAAGCCGCCCCTGGAGCCGCGTCGAGCGTTTCCCGGACGTGGTGAGGGCGGGGATGCCGTTGTCGAACGTCGCGCCGGGCTTGACGTAGTCGACGTCGTCGTTCGGCTCGAGCGGGTCACGCACGGGCGCCGGAGCAGCGAGGGCGGCCGGCACGTTCAGGAGGCCGTAGCCGCTCGCATCGTCGCGGCCGGTTACGTCGATATCGGCGGCCGACCGGCGCATGATCTCGAACAACTGGCTCGCGTCGAGCGACGGCCGGACGGTCCACGTCCACGCTGCTGCCCCGGCGACGATCGGCGATGCGAAGCTCGTCCCGTCCTCCGAGTCCCAGCTGTCGTCGAGGGCGGATGCGACGGTGATGTCGACACCGGGCGCTGCGAGATCGACGAACCGCGAACGGCTCGAGAACGACGCGACCCGGTTCTGCTCGTCGGTCGCCGCAACCGTCAGCACGTGCGGCAGGCTCGCGGGATACGTGAGTGGGCTTCCGCGTTCACCGTCGTTCCCTGCTGCGGCGACGACCAGCATTCCCTTGCTGACGGCCGTAGCGACCGCCTGCTGGATCGGTAGCTCTACCTCCGTCCCCCCGAGGCTGAGATTGATCACGCCAGGGCCGCGACCGGAGGCGGCAAGCAGTCCGGCGACGATGTCGCTCGTCGCCAGCTGTGTCCCCTGGCCGAGTGCCGCGTCCCACGACTGCAGCACTGCCTGTGGGTAGATCCCCACGACGCCGACGCCGTTTACGGGCCCTCCGATCACGGACGCCACCGCTGTACCGTGGACACCACCGATCGGCTGCGGCTGTTGCTCGTTGAGCAGCACCAGATCGGCACGGCCGGCGAACTCCGGGTGGCCGACGTTGACCCCCGAGTCGATGATCGTCACAGCCTTGCCCGGGCCCGGCGGAGTGAGGCCGACGACGCCGACGGCGGCTCGCCACCACTCGCTCGCGACGAGCGGGTCGGAGAAATCGGTGACGCTGAAGGTGCCGACGATGCGATCAGGCGACGCGTAGCGCACGGCTCCGCACTCCCGGAGACGCGGCAGCACGCTCTCCGCCGCATCCCCATCGAGCCGGTAGAGCCGAAGCGGCGTCGAGACCGTCACGGCCCCGGCCGAGCGAAGGATCGCAGATGCATCGCAGGCGGTCGTTCGTCGGAGCTCTATCAGCGTCGCGCCTGGCGCGGCGGCCGCCGTCGGGCCGGCGAGGAGAGCTGCGGCGAGCGCCGCAGCGGCTGCCCATGCGATGACCGTGGCTCCGAGAACGAACGGCCGTGGGGTCCTCGGGGCGCGGATCGGGCTCACGACGCGACTCCGAGGACCAGACGACTCACGCACCCTTTCCACCGGCGACGACGACGCCGGCCGCGGCCCCGCCGACGAGGTTGCCGTCGCGCATGGCGAGACGCCGCGGGGCTCGGGCTGCGAGACCGGCGTCGTGCGTTGCGACGACGACGGTGACCTCATGCGACTCGGCGAGCCCCGCGAGGATGTCGATTACGTCCGCGCCCGTCGCGGAGTCGAGGTTTCCGGTCGGCTCGTCGGCGAGGATCACGCGGGGGTCGACCACGAGCGCGCGTGCGATGGCGACCCGCTGTTGCTCTCCACCGGACAGATGAGCCGGGAGGTGTGAGGAGCGATCGGCCAGGCCGACCTCCTCGAGCAGGGCGAGCGACCTCTCGCGGAGCTCGGTCGAGTCGACACCGGTCGGTGCGAGCCCTGCCTCGACGTTCTGCAGGGCCGTGAGGGTCGGGATGAGGTTGAACTGCTGGAAGACGAAGCCGAACGCGTTGAGCCGGAGCTCGGCCAGCTCCCCGTCTCCGAGGGCGCCGAGATCGCGCCCTTCGAAGAGGACGCTGCCGGCACTCGGGCGATCGAGGGCGCCAAGGAGCTGTAGCAGCGTCGTCTTGCCGGAGCCGCTCGGCCCTTCGAGTGCGACGAACTCGCCCGCTCCGATCCGAAGGTCGACGCCGCCGACCGCCTCGATCACCGACGGCCCGCGCTGGAAGAACCGCTTGGCTCCCCTGACGTCGTAGAGCACGCCGTCCACTACTCGACCTGCCTCAGCGCGTCGGCAGGGCGGAGCCGCGAGGCACGGAACGCGCCGGCGCCTCCTGCGATGAGACCGCCGATCACGGCGAGCAGGAAGCCCACCACGAGCACGCCGGCCGCGATCGGCGCGGTGAGCGCAACCTGATCGGTGACGCTGCGCGCAGTGACCTCTCCGAGCCCGAAGAACCCGTCGCCCCCACCGGTCGACGAGCTGGCGGTCAGCGTGGGGCCAAACGCCCCGATCGCCGAGGCCACGACGATCCCCAGGACGACACCCAGCACGCCCCCGAGAACGCCCTGGGCGAGCGACTCGCCCATGACCTGGCGGACGACCTGCCACTGCGTCCAGCCGAGGGCCTTGAGCGTTCCCAGCTCACGCACGCGCTTGCCGACGGAGGAGAGCGTCAACAGCACGGCGAGGAGGAAGGCGGCGACTGCCGCGAGAACGGCGAGCGCGGTACCCAGGCGCTTCGAGAGGCTGGCCGCGTCGACGAGTGAGCCGCTGATCGAGTCGGCGACCTGCTGGGCGCTCGCGACCTGTGCCCGCGGGTAGAGAGCCTCGATCTGCCGCTGCACCTCGGCGACCGACGACCCGTCCTCGGCGCGAACGAGCAGGACGTTGACCGCACCCTTCTGGCTCGCCAGCACCTGGAGCTGGGCGAGGCCGACATAGACGTCGGCCGTCTGGCCGCCGAGCGGGGGTCGGACGAGGCCGACGACCGTGAAGACGGTGCCGTTGAGGTCGAGCTTCGATCCGACCTTCAGCCCCTGGCGGCTCGCATACGACGCGGAAAGCAGTGCCTCATGCTCACCGCCCCCCTCGCTGGCAACGATGAACCGTCCGCTCGAGACGAGTCCGGACGTGACGACACCGATCTCGGGTGTCTTGGGATCGACGCCGGCGATCGTGTAGCTCGAGCTCTTGATGTTCGTCTGGGGCGGGTTGACGACCTGTTGCAGCGTCTCCTGGGGCGTCGTGATGGTCGCCCGGAACCGACGCAGCCGTTCGGGAAGACAGGCGTTGAACGCGCTCCGGTCTGGACCACCACCCTGGCCGTCACCCGGACCGCCGCCGCCCTGGCCACCACCCAGCCCGCCGCCCTGACCACCCTGACCTCCCTGACCACCCTGACCACCACCACCACCGAACGTGATCCCGGCCTTCGCAAGACAGGCCTGCATCTTCGTGAACTCGGCAGCCGTCGGACGCTGGATCTCGCGGTCGACCTGAATCTCCTGGCCGCCCGCCTGAATCTTGGCGACGATCTTGGGGACCGTGCCCGACTGGTGCACGGCGGCGAGGACGAGGCCGCTCGAGACGGCCGCCACCCCGGGGACCGTGGCGATCTCGGTCGCCGTCGTCTGCGGGAATGTCAGTTGCGTCCCGGGGAGGAAGAAATCGTGGACGAACTGGTCGCCCGGCTTACCGAGCTTCGACAGATCGGTGATCACGGACTGATTCGCCTGCACGACCTCCCGGCCGCCGCCGAAGCCACCGCCACCGCCGAAGCCACCACCACCGCGCTGACTCTGTTCCGGCTCGAGTGTCACGGTCAGGTCGGTACCGATGCTCGACAGGGGATCGAGGGCCTTCGCCTGCGCATCGTCGAGGCCGCGCGAGAGCGCCGATACCGCAATCACGAGAGAGACTCCGACTGCGAGCCCGAGAACGGTGAGGATCGTGCGGCTCTTTCGCCGGAGCAACTCGCTCCGCAGGTAGGAGAGGTAGAACATGCGAGGATTGAAGCAGCGGCACCTGGGAGCCACCTGAGAGCCGCAGGGCGCAGCTGCGACCTCACAGTGCGAGCCTGCCTGGCGTTGTACCGGGTATGACCACACTCATGAGCTCTCCCCCACTCGCGTCGCAGCTGTTCGACAGCCCGCTCGGCCCGCTGACGCTCGTCGCCTCGACGACCGGCGTCCGCGCGATCCTCTGGGCAGGAGACGACCCGGCCCGCGCCGGGATCGACGCTGCCCGCCTTGCCCTCGACCCGTCGAGCGTGCTCGACGACGCCGCGGCGCAACTCGGCGAATACTTCGCCGGCGACCGGCGATCGTTCGACCTGCCGCTCGATCTCCGGGGAACGCCCTTCCAGCTCGCCGCGTGGCGCGCCCTCGCGACGATCCCGTACGGAGAGACTCGGACGTACGCGGAGCAAGCGGCTGCCATCGGGCACCCGCGAGCGGTGCGAGCCGTCGGCGCCGCGAACGGGCGCAACCCGATCTCGATCGTCCTCCCGTGCCACAGAGTCGTCGGGAGCGACGGATCGCTCACCGGGTTCGCAGGAGGGCTCGAGGCGAAGGCAACCCTGCTCGCCCTCGAGGCGGCTCGGAGGTAGCGCCGCCGCTCCGAGCGCGTCACCCCGCAGCGGCATCATGCCGGGGCAGCGCCTCCGCGCAGGCTCCGGCCTTCGCCGATCGTCATCGCAGCGCCCACGAGTGCAAGGTGGGTGAACGCCTGCGGGAAGTTGCCCAGCTGCCGCCTGCCGACGGGGTCGTACTCCTCCGACAGCAAGCCGACGTCGTTCCGGAGATCGAGCAGGCGCTCGAACAGCTCGCGTGCCTCGTCGACCTTCCCCTGACGCGCGAGCACGTCCGCGAGCCAGAACGAGCACGGCAGGAACACGCCCTCACCCGCCGGGAGCCCGTCGACCGGCGAGTGCGATGCATAGCGCAGAACGAGGCCGTCGACCGTCAGCTCGCGAACGATCGCCTCGACCGTCGACGCGAAGCGCGGGTCGTTCGCCGGCAGGAACCCGACGAGAGCCATGAGCAGCACGCTGGCATCGAGCTCGTCCGAGTCGTACGACTGTGCGAATGCGCGCTTCTCCTCGTTCCAGGCATGCGTGAGGATCTCGGACTTGATCTCCTCCCGCAGCTCGCGCCAGCGCTCGACGGGACCGTCACGCCCGAACTCCTCGTGGAACCGGATGGCGCGATCGAACGCAACCCATGCCATCACCTTCGAGTGCGTGAAGTGCCTGTTCGGACCCCGCACCTCCCAGATGCCGGCGTCCTTCTGACGCCACCCGGTCTCCAACCACGCGAGCAGCTTCAGCGTCAACGACCAGACGTCGTCGTCTTCGGGGGCTCCGGAGCTGCGCGTCTGGAACAGCGCGTCGAGAATCTCGCCGTAGACGTCGAGTTGGAGCTGCCCCGAGGCCGCGTTGCCGACGCGCACGGGACGCGACGCCTCGAACCCCGGCAGCCATTCGAGCTCACGCTCGTCGAGGCGACGCTCGCCTCCGATGCCGTACATGATCTGAACGTCCGCCGGACTGCCAGCGACCGCCCGCAACAGCCACTGACGCCACGCGATCGCCTCCTCGGCGTAGCCCGCGTGCAGCATCGCGAGGAGCGTGAGCGTCGCGTCGCGCAGCCAGCAGTAGCGATAGTCCCAGTTCCTGACACCGCCGATCCACTCGGGTAGCGACGTCGTCGGCGCCGCGACGATGCCGCCCGTCGGAGCGTAGGTCAGCGCCTTGAGGAGCAGGAGCGACTGATGAATCTCCTCGTGATAGTCGCCGCCATGGCTACAACGGCCGGCCCAGCTCAACCAGTAGTCCTCCGTCTCGGTCAGAGCCTCCTCCGGGTCGATCTCGGCGGGGAGCGCGACGTGGGACGGGAACCACGTGAGCACGAACGGCACCCGCTCGCCAGGGGCCACCGTGAACTCGGAGACGGTCGACAGACCCTCACCGTGGCTTCCGACCGGCGTTCGGAGACACAACGCATCCGGCCCTGCGACCGCGACACGAGCGCCGTCGACCCGACGCACCCACGGGACGATGTTCCCGAAGTCGAACCGGATCACGAGCTCGGAGCGCATGCGGACGCGCCCGCTCAGGCCCTCAACGATCCGCACGATGTCGGGGGCATCACCCCGTGGCGGCATGAACTCGATCGCCCGAACGGCACCGTCATCGGTCTCGTACACCGTCTCGAGGATCAGCGTGTCGTGGCGGTAGCGCCGGGTCACCCGCCCGGCGCCGTGAGCCGGCGTGACCTGCCAGCGCCCGTGCTCTCTCCCGCCGAGAAGCGCGGCGAAGCAGGCGCCGGAGTCGAATCGTGGAAAGCAGCACCAGTCGATGGATCCTTCGCGGCTCACGAGCGCCGCCGTCTGGAGATCGCCGAGCAGCGCGTAGTCCTCGATCGCAGGCATTCGAACCAGCCTAGACAAGGCAGACGGGCGTGAGTCAGACGGCGACGTGGCCGACTCGACCTGGACATTGCTACCCTTCCGACGCCCGGTCGCGCTAGGTGGGGAGGCAGCGGTTCCCTGAACCCGAAATCCGCTCCAGCGGGACCGAACGCCGTCCGAGGGACGGCCTCATCGGGATTGGTCTGCGCACGAGGTGTTGACAGGTCGGGTCCCGCGCACTGCGAGCGTTCGAACCGCGTCAGATCCGGAAGGAAGCAGCGCTAAGGACTCCCTCGCAGGTGCCGCGGCTCCGCCCGGCCCGAGCCGGCGACGCAGAATCCTCCGGGGAAGCCGGTTTCGACGACGGAGCGCGTGACCGGGCACTGCCGAACCGTCGAGCGAATAGGATCGCAGCGTGGCCGCCCTGTACCGCACCTATCGACCGCTCGACTTCGGTGACGTGATCGGCCAGGAAGCGGTCGTACGCACGCTCAGGAACGCGATCGAGCACGACCAGGTGCGGCAGGCGTACCTGTTCGCGGGGCCACGCGGGACGGGCAAGACGTCCATGGCGAGGATCCTGGCGAAGGCGATGAACGCGTCGGGCGGCCCGAATGCCGACTTCGACCCGGGCACGCCGATTGCGCGAGCAATCGCCGACGGAAGCTCGCTCGACGTGATCGAGATGGATGCCGCGTCGCAGCGCGGGATCGACGACGTGCGCGAGATTCGCGACCGCGCCGTCCTACAGCCGGTCGAGGGGGGCTACAAGGTCTACATCATCGACGAGGCGCATCAGCTCACGTCCCAGGCGTGGAACGCGCTGCTGAAGCTGATCGAGGAGCCTCCTCCCCACCTCGTCTTCGTCTTCTGCACGACCGATCTCGCCAGCGTCCTCCCGACAGTCCGCTCCAGGTGCCAGACATTCGTCTTCCAGCGACCCCGCCTGCAGGAGCTCGTCGTCGTCCTCCGGCGCGTGTGCGAGGGCGAAGGCATCGATGCCGTCGACTCGGCGCTCGCCCTGATCGCGCAGGGGGCGCGCGGATCGTTTCGTGACGCGGTCTCGATCCTGGATCAACTCTCCGCCGCGACCGACGGCACGATTGCGGTGCAGGATGTGCTCCAGCTCGTCGGGGGAGTCGAGGAAGACTCGCTCTTCCGTCTCTGCGACACCATCATCGATCGCGACACGGCCGGCGCGCTCGTCCAGATCGAGGAGCTGGCAGAGCAGGGCCAGGACATCGGCCGGCTCGTCGTCGACCTCGTCGACCACCTCCGCCAGCTGCTGCTCGTCCAGCACGTCGGCCATGTTCCCCAGTCGCTCCCGGTCACCGAGGAGACACGGGAGCGCCTGCGCGAGCAGGCAAACCAGCTGCCCGAGCCGACCGTCCTGCGCCTGATCGATCTTCTCGCCGTCGCCGTCGACGACATGAGACAGGGCGGAGACCCGCGCCTGCCGCTCGAGCTCGCGCTCGTCAAGGTGACCCGCCCTCAGGCGGACATGTCACGCGAGTCACTCGCCCATCGACTCGAGCTGCTCGAGGCGCGACCGGCGACCGGCACTCCGGCCGCGACCGTCGCGGAGCCGGTCCGGGCGCCGCGCGTCGACCACCCGCCCCGCGTGGAGACCCGCCCCACGCCGGAGTCCGGCACAGCGCTCGTCCCGGAGGTCGCCTCTCCTCCAGTCGAGACTCTGCCACCCATCGACCTGGATCAGCTCCGCGACGCCTGGCAGAGGAACGTCGTCGACGCTGTTCGGGAGCGCTCGATCCCGATCTCGACCCTCCTCGTGGAAGCCCGGCCAGTCGAGATCAGCGGCGACACGCTAACGATCGAGTTCGCGCCCGCGGCCGGCTTTCACCGGTCGCAGATCGAGGAGCCGAAGAACCTCGCGATGCTGGCAGAGGCGCTCTACGAGGTCACGGGGCGCCGCCTGCGGATCGAGACACTCATCGGCACCGCACCGGAGCCGACCGAGCACGAGGACCCGCGGGAGCTTTCCGAGGAAGACGTGATCTCCTTGCTCAAGGACACATTCGACGCAGAGGAAGTGGAGGAGCACTGATGGCGAAGTTCGACATGAACGCGATGCTCAAGCAGGCCCAGGAGATGCAGGCGCAGATGATGGAGGCCCAGGAGCAGGCAAAACTGGAGATCGTCGAGGCGTCCGCCGGCGGTGGAATGGTCACCGTCAAGGCGAATGGCGGCGGAGAGCTCGTCGAGATCGTGATCGACCCGAAAGCTATCGACCCCGACGATCCGGAGATGCTGGCCGACATCGTGATGGCCGCCGCCAACGAGGCACTCCGCTCCGCGAGCGATCTCGTCGAGGCGAAGATTCGCGGTCAAATGCCCGACCTCGGGTCGCTCGGCCTGCCCGGACTGTAGGGGCACGACCCGCCCCCGACCCGCGTCGGCTAGGCCGCTACGAGCTCGGTTGCGGGTGGCCGCGCACGGCGCCGCAGCTGCATTCCCGTGATCGCCGCGACGACGAGGCCGGCGCCCACGAGCTGAGGCGTCGTCATGTGCTGCTTCAGAACGAGCGCCGCGAGCGTGATCGTCACCGGTACCTCGACCGTTACGAGGAGCGAGGCCGTCGAGGGTCCCACGAGGCGGACGCCCTTGAGGAACGACGTGACGGCGAGCACGGAGCCGACGAGCGCCGCGATTGCGAGGCAGACGAGCCCTTTCGAGCCACCGACCGTGCCGAGCGAGCCGAGCGCTCCACCGACGACCGTGAACGAGAACGCGGCACCAGCTGTCAGGTAGGCGGCGAGCGCGATCGCATCCGCATCGCGGAGGAGGCGGTCCGAAAGCAGGATGTAGAGCGCATATGCGGCAGCCGAACCGAGCGCCATCCCCACGCCGACCATGTTCGGGTTCGTCGCGGTCGCACCGACGAGTGCGACTCCGGCGAAGATCCCGACGAGGGCACAGAGCCGTCTCCGCGTGAGTCGCTCGCGACCGATCATCGCGGCGACGCCGACGACGAGCACGAGATGCGCGTAGTGGACGAGCGACGCGAGTGGTGCCGACGTGCGCTCGAGCGAGCCGAAGAACAGCGCGGAGTCGAGTGCGTACACGACCGCCCCCAGAACGAAGGCGGCGGCCGCGACGCGGGCGGGCACCTGCAGCACCTTACGCCTCGCGATGGCGAGCAGCAGCGCGGCTGCCGCAAGGTATCGCCACGCGAGCACGCCGCTCACCGCGGCGCCGTGGTCGTACGCGATCTGGATCAGGATCGGGGAGACGGAGAACGCAACCCCGGCGACGAGACAGAAGAGGGTTCCACGGAATTGGGGAGCGCCGAGCCGAGCCACAGCAGCCAATGTACGGATGGTCGAACAAAAAGCCTTCCCTGAGTTATCTTCTCTATATCAAGGTTTTTCCTATATGACGATTCAGCAACTCTCCTACTTCCTCGCCACCGTCGAGAACGGTTCGTTCAGTGCCGCCGCGCGCACGCTCTTCCTCACCCAGCCGTCGGTCTCCGAGCAGGTGCGACAGCTCGAGGCGGAGCTCGGGATCGCGCTCTTCGCGCGCGCCGGGCGCGGGCTCGTCCTCACCGAGGCGGGGCGCCGCTTCCGGCCGGAGGCGGAGCGCGTCCTCGCCGATGTCGAACGGGCACGCGACGCCGTTGCCGAGGTGCGCGACCTTCGCGGAGGAACCCTGGGGTTCGGGATGTTCGGAACCGCATCCGCCTTCCTGATCGCCGACCTCGCGACCGACTTCCGGAGAAAGCACCCCGAGGTGCGGCTGAGGCTCGTGGGCCTCAACTCGTCGGAGGTCGCAGACCAGGTGCGCGAGGCGACGCTCGAGGCCGGCCTCGTCGTCCTCCCCGTGGATGATGCCGGGCTCGATGTCCGCGTTGCGCGACTCGAGGAGCTCGTCGTCGTCAGCCACGAGGAGTCTCGCGTGAGCGTGCCGGTGACCATCGAAGCGCTCGCGGAATCGCCGCTCATCCTCTACGACGCCCAGTACGGCGCCAACGACCCCATGCGCCGCCAGCTGCTCGAACGGGCGCAGCGGGCCGGCGTGACCTTGCGGCCCGTGATCGAGGTCGAGGGAATCGAGGCGGCCGTCGGCCTCGCACGGCGGGGCCTCGGCGACACCATCGTCCCGCGGTCGGCGATCAGCCGTCAGGGTGCCCGTGGATTGCATTTCGCATCGTTCTCCGACCCGCTGTACGACACGTTCGCGTTCATCGCCCGGTCGGAGGCCCCGCTCTCCCCCGCAGCGCGCGCGTTCGTGGAAATCGTCGAGCGGCGCCTCGATCGGCTGTCCGAGGCCGCGTTGTATGCCGCGGGGACGTCCGGGACGGACGAGTAACGTAGGCGCGATGCTGAGCCCCGCCGTCGACAACCTCGTCGCCCAACTCACGCGCCTACCCGGGATCGGTACCCGGACGGCCCAGCGGCTCACGTTCCATCTGCTCTCGGTCTCGCCGGAGGAGGCGCTCGCCCTCGGAGAGGCGATCGCGGAGATGAAGGAGCGGGTGCGCTTCTGCCGTGACTGCGGAAACCTCACAGAGGACGAGCTCTGCGCGATCTGCACCGACCCGCGGCGTGATCGTACCGTCGTCTGCGTCGTCGAGCAGCCCGTCGACGTCGTCTCGCTCGAGCGAACGCACGAGTACCGCGGCCTCTACCACGTGCTCGGCGGGTCGCTGTCCCCGATGGACGGCGTCGACCCGGCCGACCTGAGGGTCGGCCAGCTCCTCTATCGCGTCGAGCAGGGGGGCATCGAGGAGGTCGTCCTCGCGACGAATCCCAACATGACCGGGGAGGCAACGGCCGCCTACCTCGCCGACCGGCTCCGCGACCGCGTCCGCGTCACGCGGCTCGCGAGCGGGCTGCCGGTCGGCGGTGACCTCGAGTACGCCGATGAGGTGACGCTCGGGCGTGCGCTGTCCGGCCGTCGACCGGCCTGAAGCCATCGGCGGGGTCGAGTCCCCGCCGGGCAGCACCGAAGGTCGTGGTTCCCCCTGCGATCTCTCGGGCGGCGATCTCTACACTTTCGGTCATGGCCGCGCCTCGCATAGGAGTCGTCGGCGCCACCGGCGCAGTCGGCACGATCACGCTCGAGCTGCTGGCCGAGCGCGGCTACGACGTACGCGCGTTCGCATCAGCACGCTCGGCCGGGTCGACGCTCCCGTTCGGCGACGGCGAGATCCTCGTCGAGGAGGCGACACCCGAGGCCCTCTCGGCCGGAGACATCGACCTCTTCCTCTTCTCGGTCGGTACCGGCGCGAGCCGTGAGCTCGTGCCGATCGCCTCGGCCGCGGGAGCGATCTGCATCGACAAGTCGTCCGCCTACCGCCTCGTCGACGGGTATCCGCTCGTCGTGCCGGAGGTCAACGCGAACCGCGCGCTCGAGGCGCTCGACCGGGACAGGATCGTCGCGAACCCGAACTGCTGCACGATCCCGCTCACGTGCGTCCTCAAGCCCTTGCACGACGTCGCCCCCCTGAAGCGCGTGCACGTCGCGACCTACCAGTCGGTGTCCGGCGCGGGAGCGCAGCGGATGGAGCAGCTCCGCAGCGAGCCCTCCGTGGAGCACAACCTCGTGATGGACTGGTCGTGGGACGGAGACGAGTCCGACGAAGAGTCGAAGCTTCGCGCCGAGACGCGGAAGATCCTCGAGCTGCCCGACCTCGCGATCAGCGCCACGTGCGTACGCGTCCCGGTGCTGGTCGGGCACTCGGAGGCGATCTGGGTCGAGTTCGAGGAGCCACTCTCCCCCGGCGATGCAACCGCGATCCTGAGCGAGGCGCCGGGCGTGCGCGTGGTACGGCTCCCGACGGTCCCGACCCCGGCGGACGCCGCCGGCGAAGACGACGTTCTCGTCGGCCGGATACGCAAGGACCCCGGGACGCCGAACGGTCTTGCCCTCTTCCTCTCCTGCGACAATCTCCGCAAGGGAGCTGCCCTGAACGCGATCCAGATCGCGGAGGTCCTGCTCTCCGGTGTCCCGACCGCGTAGAAACCTCGCGGTCGCCGTCGCCGGCCTCGTGGCGGCCGTGCTGCTCGCAGACGGGGCAGGCAGTGCGGCGCCGACACGCACGCTCCTCGCAGTCGGCGACATCGCGTCGTGCTCCTACACGGGAGACGAGCAGACTGCCGCGCTCGCGAAGCGGCTTCCCGGCACGATCGCGGTGCTGGGAGACATCGCCTACGACGTGGGAAGCGCGGACGATTTCGCCAACTGCTTCGACCCGTCCTGGGGAGCTCTCGTCCCCCGGATACGTGCCGCGCTCGGCAACCACGAGTACGGCACCGGGACCGCAGCTGCGGCCATCCGCACGTTCGCGCTGCCCCGGAACGGTTGGTACAGCTACTCGATCGGGGCGTGGCACGTGATCGTCCTGAACTCGAACTGCGACAGGGTCGGAGGCTGTGGCCGCGATTCGCCGCAGTGGCGGTGGCTGCAGGCCGACCTCGCCGCGTACGGAAACCGCTGCACGCTCGCCTACTGGCACCATCCGCGCTTCAGCTCGGGCCCCCATGGGTCGAACGTCGAGATCGCTCCGCTCTGGGGCCTGCTCGCACGCGCCGGAGCCGATGTCGTCCTCGCCGGCCACGATCACGACTACGAGCGCTTCGCGCGGATCGGAGGCATTCGCTCGTTCGTCGTCGGAACCGGCGGCGCAGGCCTCTACCCGACCCTGTTCCCACGTGCCGGGAGCATCGTGCGGAGCTCGAGCGGCTACGGCATCCTCAGGATGACGCTTCGGCCAACCGGCTACGACTGGCGGTTCGTGCCGGTGGACGGCGGGACGTTCGGCGACGCCGGCACGGGGCGCTGCCACTGATCGCCGCGTGTGCCGTCGGTCCGCGGCGACGACTCGTTGCTCAGCGCGTGAAGGAGCATCCTCTCCGGAGCCGCCTCACGACAGGCGAACGAAACCGACGACCATCCCGACGCCGTACCCGACGTGAAACGCGGGGAACACGAGCATGACCCTCCCGGCACTCGAGAGTGACTCTCCGCGGCGCCGGGTGGCGGCAACCGCCGCGACGGAGCTCGCCCCGAGATAGACAGCGAGCTCGGCCCCGAGTGCCGCCCTGGGTGCGCGGAAGGGCAGCGCGGCGATACCCAGCGCCGCAAGGGAGACGACAAACGCGGCCGGCGCCAGGCTACGGGCGGTGAGGACACGCCTGTGCTTGCGCATGACTGCGATCTTCCAGTAGCCGTACTCGAAGTACTGCCTGAAGACCGAACGCAGCGAGCCTCGCGGTCGGTAGCGGACCTCGATCGCCGGGTCGAGCACGATCGACCCGCCGTTGAGGCGCAGGCGTAGGTTGAACTCGTCGTCCTGGTTGCGCACGAACCGCTCGTCGAAAAGCCCGGCGACGTCGAACGCAACCGGCCGGAACGCACCAAACGTGACCGTATCCGTCTCGAACCGCGCTCCGGTGCCCCCGCTCAGCGTCCACCCGATGCCGCCGAAAGGGCTGGACATCGCCGTCGCAACCGCTCTCTCCCAGGGTGTGTCTCCTTCGGCGACGACGACGCCGCCGACATTCCAGGCACCGGTCTCCTCGGATGCGACCGCGAGACGCCGTAGGTAGTCGGGCGGGTAGCGAGAATGGCAATCCATCCGCACGATGAGGTCGCCACCTGCACGAGCGATACACAGGTTGAGGCCGGCAGAGACGTGACGGTCGGGATTCTCGACGACCGTGAGGCCGACACCCTCATGTGCGGCGAACGTCTGGATCAGCGCGACCGATCCGTCGTCGGAGCCGCCGTCCGCGACGATGAGCTCGACCGGGACGGCGACGTCCTGTGCAGCGACATCGGCTATGAAGTCCTCGATGTGCCGCGCCTCGTTGAGCATGGGTGCGACGATCGAGATTCGCCCGATCCCGCCCGGCGATCCTCCTCCGTCCGTGGGCGTCCCGTCGTCCATGGCCGAATCCTAGGCATTAGGGCACCGGGGCAGGCCTCCATCCTCTCGCTACGCCGCTTTGGCTCGCGGCGCTCCCGACTTCTGGCCCGTCAGGAGGGCGCCGGTGGAAGGGGTACCGCCGACGGAGAGAACGCTTCCTGGGCGACGCGAAGCACCCGTGCCCGGCGACCTTCTTCGATCGGCGCGAGACCCGGAAGCTCGAGGCGACACAACTCGACCCGGCCCTGCGAGCGCAGCGTCGCGAATCCGAACTCTTCCAGGAAGTCGCGGGGAAACACCGTCCGATGAACGAGCTGTCTCTCGATGCCTCGCTCACGCTCGGGATAGCGATAGGCGAACGCCTCGAGTGCCTTCGCGCCCTGATCGCGCGCCTCGCCGATCGCGGCGAGGAGAAGGGACTTCTCCACCCACTCGATACCGCGACCGACGAGAAAGACGCACGTCACGAGAACCGCGTCGTCTGACGGCGGGCCCGCCGGAAGATCGGCGGCCCGCGGGAAGTACCCCGTCGGCCCGTACTGCATCGAACCGAGCACCGATCCGTCGTCGTCGTAGTAGATCGTCCCCCACTCGCCGGCCTCCTCCTCGACACGGTCGATCCAGCGCTCCTTCGACGCCGTCCTGTTCCCGCGCGACTGCCACCAGACGCAGTCCCGACACACCGAAGGGGACGTTGCGAGCGTTCCGCGCGTGAGCCCGGCAAGGCGGGCCGTCACGGCAGCGAAAGGGCTTCCGGCGGCGGGCCGATGTCGTCCACGATGACATCGACGGTTACGGGCGTCAGTGCCGCCATCCTGGCGAGGTACTCGGACACGCGAGCCTGCACTGCACGGCCGACCTCGGGAACGTTGGCCCCCCACTCGACCGCCAGATGGAGCTCCACCCCGACCACATCGTCCTCGGCCGTGATCCTCACTCCGCCGTGTCGCATCCGCGGCCCTTCCACCATGCCCCGGACGCCGTCGATGCCGAGCGCCGCATCTGCCGCGTAGCTGGCCAGGATGTCCGCGGAGATGACCGAGTGCCCTTCCATCACGTCGATTGTTGCACTCGCGGCGATGTCCGGCGCAGCACGAGCTCCGTCACCTCCGGACGGGCGAGGAATCGGAGCGGCACGAATGTCGTGCCGGTGCCGGGCGAGATGTGCATCACGACTCCCTGCGACGCGACGAGGCCGGCCACGAAACGGATGCCCGGGTGCGCCAGCGAGACGCGGCCGCGCGGGGTCGGAAGGACGATCTGGCCGGCGTGGAGATGACCGGCGAGGACGAGGTCGAATGACCCCGCGGGCAGGGAACGCTCGATGCCGGGGAAGTGACAGAGGAGAATCCGGAGGTCCGCCGTGGGGTCGGTGCGTTCCCACGGTCGAGCAGATCGCGCCGTGTACGTCTGCGGGTCGACGCCGACGAGCTGCACCCGGCGGCCGGACAGCTCGAGCACGACGCTCTCGTCTCCGAGCACGGCCGCGACGTCGCCGAGCTGCTCGAGATCGCCGGGGCGCGAGAACGGGTCTCGCGTCGTCGCGACATCATGATTCCCGAGCACGACGTACGGTTGGTGGAGCATCGAGAGCAACCGGACGAGCGGCGCGACGCCCCGGGGGCTCGAGACGAGATCCCCGGTGACGCAGACGAGATCCGGCCGGCGGCCTGCGACCCAGGCGACCGCCCTCTCGGTGGCGATCCTGCCGCGGGAGCGGACGCCGAGGTGGAAGTCGGAGAGATGCGCGATCCGCACGCCGTCGAGCTCCTCCGGCAATCCCTCGATCTCGACATCGAGCACGCGGCACCGTAGCCATCCGGCCTCGAACAGCCCCCAGGCGAGAAGGGCTGCCGCGAGCAGGACGAGAGCGGCCGGCCAGGTCATCGCGCGACGCAGCGCGAGCGACGAACCCCGGACGACAGGCTGAAGCCTGTCACCGGCACCACCGGCCTAGACCGACAGCTTCTCGATCACCGGGTCGACCGAGACCACGTGCCGGCGGAACTTCAGCTCCGAGTCGGTCAGTCCGGCGGCCACGCCGACGAGCTGGGAGAGGTGGAGGATCGGCATCGCGAAGTCCCGACCCGTCTGCTTCTTCAGCTTCGACTGCCAGGCGTCGAGTGAGAGGTGGCAGAGGGGGCACGGCGTCACCATGGCGTCCGCACCCGCCTCCATCGCCTGCTCGATCGGCTGGATCAGCTCGGCGAGCGCGGTCTCCTCCCGTGCCTGGATGATGGGAAAGCCGCAGCACTTGATCTTCGCCGGGTAGTCGACCGCCTCGCCGCCGCAGGCTTCGATGATGCGCTCGAGCGAGCTCGGCTTGTCGGGATCCTCGAAGCCCATCAGCTTGGAGGGACGGAGGATCTGGCAGCCGTAGAACGGCGCGATCTTGAGTCCCTTCAGCCCCTTGTGGGCGACCGTCTGCAGCTCCCCGAACGACTCGCCCGCGATCAGCCAGAGGAAGTGCTTCACCTCGACCTTGCCCGAGTAGCGCGGCACGCCGACCTGCTCGAGGTTGTCGTTCACCCGCTGGCGCAAGTCGTCGTCGATCTGCAGCTGGTGGTTCGCCTGGCGGAGGTTGAGGGTGCAGACGTTGCACACGGTCATCAACGTGTCGCAGCCGGTCGACTCGGCATACGAGAGGATGCGCGCATTGAGGTGCAGGTAGTAATCGGGCTCTGCCTCGTGGATGTCGCCGGCGCCGCAGCATGTGACGGACTCGAGCTCGACCAGCTCATAGCCCACCTTCGGCGCGAGCGCCTGCGTGGAGATGTCGAGCTCCTTGGCGGAGAGAGAGGCCAGGCAGCCCTTGTAGTACGCAAGCTTCTTCACTGTGTGACCCCCTCGGTCGCCTCGCGCTCACTCGGCAGATACGGCCGCGGAGCGGAATCGGCCTCGTCGTACGGATCCCGCCCGCCGGAGGCCTCGTGGTGCGCCTCGATCCGGCCGAGTGCTCTCTCCCCCTGAACGATTCCGGCCGCGCCGTCCCGCCCCTGGGTCTTCACGAGGTCGAACAGCGCGCGCGACTCGTGGACCTCCGCGGCGACGTGCGGGGGAAACGGCGGCGGCACCTTGCCCTTCACGGCGAGGCCCATTGCGAACTTCATCTCCTTGATCGACGACACGATGCCCTGGGTCTTCGGGACGAGCTCCGTCTCGCGTAGCCAACCGGTGGTCTTGGCGGAGGTCACGAACCACTTGGCGTGCTTCGCGCCCATGTCCCGGTCGATCCCGTTCTTCATCGCCTCGGCGCCGAGCTTTGCGATCGCATCGCGGGGGTCGACGCCCTTCGGGCAACGCTCGCTGCAGAAGTAGCAGCGGGTGCAGTCCCAGAGACCATGGGGCTCGGAGTACTTCTCGAGCCGCTCGATCGTCGCTCCGTCGCGCGGGTCTCCCACGAAGCGCATGCCCTTGGCCAGCGCAGCCGGTCCGAGGAAGTCCGGATCCGACTCCATCGAGTTGCACTCGGAGACGCAGCAGCCGCAGTTGATGCACAGCGACTCCTTGTGGATGACATCCATCTGCGATTGCGAGATGACGTTCTCGCGCTCCTGCGCCTGGTCGTAGCGGGGCTGCAGGTACGGGTCGACGGACCGCATCTTGTCCCAGAAGGGATCCATGTCGACGACGAGGTCCTTCACGATCGGCAGGTTGCCCATCGCGGAGATGACGGGCACGCGGCCCTCTTGCGCGATGTCGTACATCCTCACCTTGCACGCCAGGACCGCGCCACCGTCCATCCGCATGCCGCACGACCCGCAGATCATCATGCGGCAGCTCTTCCTGTAGGAGAGCGACCCGTCGTGCTTGTCCTTGACGAGATCGAGGCAGTCGAGCAGCGTCGCCTCCTCGGGCGCGTCGACCTCGTACTCGCGGAGCGCGCGGTCGCCGGTCTTCGAGTCGTAACGCCAGATCTTCAGGCCAACCTGCATCAGTACTTCCTCTCCATCGGCTCCCACTGGGTCATCCTGACCTCAGCGTACGTGAGCTCGGGGCCATCGCCCTTCCACCGTGTGATCGAGTGCTTGAGGAAGTGCTCGTCGTCCCGGTCGGGGAAGTCGTACGGCCGCGAGTGCGCACCCCTGCTCTCCTTGCGGGCGCTCCCGGCCTGGAGCATGCACGAGGCGATATCCAGCAGGTATCCCAGCTCGATCGCCTGCGTCAAGTCGTTGTTGAAGACGTCGCCCTTGTCCTCGATCACGACACCGCGGTCGTAGCGCTCACGAAGCTCGGCGATGACCTGCACCTGCTTCTCCATCTTCTCGGGGCGCCGGAAGACACCGAAGTTGTCGAGCATCGACTGGCCGAGCTCGTCTCGGATCGCCCATGGGCGCTCCCCCGTCGTGTTTCCGAGCAAGGACCCCACCCATTTCTCGGCATCGGCTCGCGCCGCTTCACCACCACTCCCAGGGCCCGGTGCACCGAGTGCGTACTCTGCGGCGGCCTGTCCGGAGCGACGACCGAAGGTGATCGTCTCCATCAACGAGTTCCCGCCGAGGCGGTTCGCTCCATGGACGGAGACACAGGCGACCTCACCGGCGGCGTAGAGGCCTTCCAGCTCGGTGAGCCCCCACTCGTCGGTCGCCACGCCGCCCATGTGGTAGTGAGCACCGGGTCGCACCGGGATCGGCGCGTAGATCGGGTCGACACCGGCATACGTCATCGCGAGCTCCCGCGAGCCCGGCAACTTCGTGAGGATCTTCTCCGGCCCGAGGTGGCGAAGGTCGAGATAGACCGACCCGTTGACACCGCGTCCCGCCTCGATCTCGGTCGTCTCCGACCGAGAGACGACGTCACGTGAAGCGAGCTCGAGCGCGTTCGGCGCGTAGCGCTGCATGAACCGCTCGCCGTCCTTGTTGATGAGGTAGCCGCCCTCGCCGCGGCAGCCCTCGGTGATCAGGATCCCGCTCGGGTACATCGTCGTCGGATGAAACTGCATGAACTCGATGTCCTTCAGCGGCAGTCCCTCGCGGAGCGCCATCGACATTCCGTCGCCGGTGCAGGCATAGGCGTTCGTGGTCGCCCGGTAGAGCCGCCCGACACCCCCGGTGGCAAGGATCACGGACTTGCCGGTGATCAGCTTGACGCCGCCGTTCATCAGATCCCACGAGATGACTCCCGTGCAGCGTCCGTCCTCGACGACCAGACGGAAGGCGAAGAATTCCTCGTACACCACCATGCCCTGCGCCATCCGCCGCTGCAGCTGCTCGTAGAGCACCTGGATCAGGACGTGGCCCGTGATGTCGGCGGCGTAGACGGTCCGCGGCGAGCCGGCCGCGCCGAACGGCCGCTGGTCGAGCCGTCCCTCGGCGTTCCGGGAGAAGACGGCGCCCCAGTGCTCGAGCTGGTAGATGTCGTCCGGAGCCTCACGCGTGAAGATCTCGATCGCGTCCTGGTCGCCGAGGTAGTCGGAGCCCTTGACCGTGTCGAATGCATGCTTCTCGGGGCTGTCCTCGGCCGTGTTCCCGAGCGCCGCGTTGATGCCGCCCTCGGCCGCGCCGGAATGGCTACGCGTCGGGTGCAGCTTCGAGATGACACCCACGTTCGCGCCGCGATCCTGGGCTTCGATGGCCGCGCGCATCCCGGCGCATCCGGCACCCACCACGAGCACATCGTGCGTGGCTTCCATTTCACGGAAGCTACCGCATCGCCCGCCACTCCCGCCCGGCCAAGTGTCGGAGGCGGGCGGATGGCGATTCGCTCAGCCGACCCTGAACGAGAACGGCACCACCTTCGCCTTGCGGAGGTGCGTCACGGTGATCGTGCCACGCACCACCTGCCCCTTCGACGTCGCCGGGAGCCTGAAGGTGCAGGACGCCTTGCCGGCCGCGACCCTGCCGGCGCCACGAAGCGCCTTCACCCCGGCGCGCCCGGCGCACTTGACGCGTCCTGACGTGATCCCGCGACCGGTCTCGAGGCGCGTCACGGCGGCGGTGACGACCGCCGTCCCTCCCGCTTTCGGCCGTGCCGGCGCGACTCGGGCCTTCCCCGCACGCAGGCTCACCGGGTCGTCGCTCTCCAGGTCGTCGGTGGCGGACGAGCAGCCGAGGTCGGCCGCATCCACCTTCCCGTCCCCGTCGTCGTCCTTCCCGTTGCCACACTGCGGAAAGGTCAGCGAATACGTGTAGGCGCCTCCGTCCGGGGCGCTGTCCTCGCCCACGATCACGTCCTCCGCGTTGAACAGCACCGAGAAGCCGACGAGACCGAATCGGGTCGGGCTGCCGATCGCGGCGCGATCGAGTCCGAGAGAGACGACGTTCCCCGATCGGGTGTACGCGAGGGTCGCGGTCACCTGGACGTACTGTGAGCCGTCCCACTTCACGAGCACGGCACCGCGGACGCCGGCGAAGAGCTCGTATTCGGGCCCGTTCGCGGGGCTGTTGTCGGTGTCGAGGTCGACACCCACGACCGAGTCGTCCGTGATCGGAGCCGCTGTCGTCAGTGCAAACGTGAGCTTCCCCGTGGCGTCGTTGGAGACGGCGACGCGCGTGAGATCCGGGGCTCCTCCCGTCGCGTCACCGGTGGGATCGGTGTACGCCGAGTCTCCGGCAGCGCCTGCCACGACGATGAGGCTCCCGAGTAGCGCCGCGACCCCCGTCAGGCCAAGCTTGAACCCGGACGCGCGCATGAAGCGCTCCTCTCCTCGAGATTGGTCGCGACGGCCCGCGACCGGTCGCGAGACGCTACCACCTGGATCGGCGGGCTGTGATCGCACCGCCTGCGACCTATGCTACGGGCACACCGCCGAGCGAGCCCGACAGAGCACCCTTCTCGAGGCGCAGGGTCCCGCGGGCCGCCCGGCTCCCCGAGACGGCGACCTCGCCCTCGAACGCGAGCGGCAGGCCGTCCCCGACGACCGCGAGCCGTCCCGTCAACTCGATACCCTCGGCGATGCCGTAATGATCCAGCCTGAACGACCTCTTCGCCCCGACGACCAGGCGCCCCGACGTCAGTCCCGCCACGGGCTTACCCGCGCCGAGACCGCTCGCGAGCCAGACGGCAGACGCCTCGTGAATGGTCCGGCGGGCAAGAGCGAGAGTTCCTCGAGGCGTGAGAGGCCGAGGCGAACGCGCGGCCGAGGGGTAGGCCGCAGTCGGCGGGATGATGAACGGCGCTCTCGCGCAGGTCGCCGGCACCTTGCGACCGTCGATCCACGTCCGGACCGCGCGAAGCGCGCAAATCGATTGATCGGCGGTGACGACGCTGTGACCAACTGCCGGAACGACGAGCAACTGGCCTTGCGGGAACTTCGAGATCACATCGATTGCGCTCGCCGTCGGCGTCCGCATGTCGTAGCCGCCGTTGATCGCGAGCACCGGTACATTCGGGAGAGGCCCTGACCCGAGGGTCGGAATGGGTCGGGCGGGACTCGGCCACTCGAGACAGAAGCTCGCGACGCCGAGGTCGGCAGCCCATCGGCCGAACCCCCCGAGGGACCCGGACGGCAACTCCGCGACGGCGGCAGCGTAGCGCGCGCGGCGCTCAGCGACCGGCGTCGCACCATCCCACGGGAAACGGCCGTCCACGCAGTTCGTCGCCGCGTTGAGGCCGGCGCTGAGCTCCTCGGCCGACGACCCTGAGCCGGCGACGTTGAGGTCGTGCAGACGGAGCAGGGGGCGCCGATCACCCGAGCGTGCGGCGTGGAACGCGGCTGGAAGGAGCGCGGCGAGGCCCGGGTTCAGGTCGGATTCGACGAGCACGGAGAGAGCGTCGAGGCCACCGACCCTCACCTTGCGCGTGCCACCAGCTGGGCGCCGGATCGCTCCGACCGCAGGGCGAGCGGCCAGCGCATTCGCGACTGCCGTCACGTCGCGCGCGTAGTCGCGTGTGGCGGCACGGCACGCGCTGGAGCCACAGTAGTTCGCGAGCGCCCGCGGGATGTCGCGCAGGACGTTGGCCTGGAACGGGTCGGGGTACTCCGTCGGAAGGACGGAGTCGAGCAGGATCCGGTCGACGTGGGATGGATACGCGAGAGCGTAGGCGAGGGCGAGCTTCGTCCCGTACGAGACGCCCCACATCGCGAGCCTGTCGACGCCGAGCGCGGCACGAACGGAATCGATGTCGTCGGCGTGGTCGCTCGTGCTGTAGAAGTCCCGGTTCGCGCCGATCGACGCAGCACAGGAGCGTGCTATCGTCTCCTGCCCGGCAAACCCGGTCGACCGCTGGAGCGCGGGGCAGTTCAGCAACCCGGACTTGCCCGTGCCACGGTTGTCGAACGCCACGATCCGGTATCCCGGAAACAGCGCGCGGAACAGCGCCACGCTGTCCTTGTCCTCGAGCCCGAACACGCTTGCCGATCCCTGCCCGGGGCCGCCTGCGATCAGCATCATCACACCGCGCTCGGCGCCCTCCGCAGCCACCGACTCGACGTGCAGGGTGATCGAGCCGGGGACGGCTCCGGAGCGATCGAGCGGGACGACGACCTCGGTGCACGTCAGACCGTCCGCGCCACAGTCGGCAGATCGCGCCGGGGCCGTTCCACTCAGCGGCACGGCAGCGAGAATGGTCGACGCTGAAGACGCGTCGATCGGAGCAGCTTCTCCGGAACGGGGGCTCGGAAGACCGTCCGGAGCCTCCCCCGAGGTGCCGATACATGAGATCCAGGCGGCGGATACGACGACGACGGCGAACGACAGCGCGAGCGTCGACCGGCGAGACCGACGTCCGCGATCACCCGGTCTCGTGCGCATGCTCCCTCCTCGGTCTGGAGCGGCGGCGTCGCTCCGGGCAGCACCGTAGCAGTACCGGGCCTGCGGCCCGGTATCCCGCCGGCTACGCCGTCGGGCCTGCAGCGGTCACGGCGGCGCCCGCGTCCGCGGCGAACTTCTCGAAGTTCGCGGTGAACATGCCGGCGAGCTCGCGGGCCTTCGCGTCGTAGGCAGCGGGATCGCTCCAGGTCGAGCGCGGATCGAGCAGAGACGCGTCGACATCGGGCACCTCGACCGGCACCTCGAACCCGAAGAACTCGTCGACGCGGAAATTCCTCCGGTCGAGCTCGCCCGAGAGCGCGGCGTGGAGGAGCCGGCGCGTAGCCTGGATGGGCATGCGGTGGCCCTCGCCGAACGGCCCGCCGGTCCAGCCCGTGTTCACGAGCCAGACCGTCGACCCGTGTGCGTCGAGCTTCTCGCCCAGCATGCGCGCATAGACGGCGGGCGGCTGCGGGAGGAAAGGCGCTCCGAAGCAGGTCGAGAAGGTCGGCTGCGGCTCCTTCACGCCGATCTCCGTGCCGGCGAGCTTCGCGGTGAAACCGGAGAGGAAGTAGAAGAGCGCCTGGTCGCGCGTCAAACGCGCGATCGGGGGGAGAATCCCGAAGGCGTCGGCCGTCAGCATCACGACGGACGTCGGATGCCCGGCCCGTTTGGCAGGGAGCGCATTCGCGATCTGCTCCAGCTTGTACGCGGCGCGTGTGTTCTCGGTCTTCGCGTCGCTGTCGAGGTCGACGACGCCCTGCTCGTCGATGACGACGTTCTCGAGCACGGTCCCGTACGTCTGCGTCGTGCGAAAGATCTCGGGCTCGGCCTCGGCGGAGAGCTTGATGACCTTGGCGTAGCACCCACCCTCGATGTTGAACACGCCGTTGGTGCCCCAGCCGTGCTCGTCGTCCCCGATCAACGAGCGTGTCGGATCGGCGGACAGCGTCGTCTTGCCCGTCCCCGAGAGCCCGAAGAACACGGCGACCCTGCCGGCGTCGTCGACGTTCGCGGAGCAGTGCATCGGCATGACCCCCTCGAGCGGGAGACGGTCGTTCATGACCGTGAAGATCGACTTCTTGATCTCGCCGGCGTAGAACGTGCCCCCGACGATCACCTCGGTCTTCGTCGGGTGGAGGACGACGAACGTGCTGGAGCGCGTGCCGTCCTCGCTCGGGATCGCCTCGACCTCGGGTGCGTGCAGGACGAGGGCCTCGGGCGAGAAGGTCTCGAGCTCCGAGGCGACCGGCTCGATGAACATCGTCTTCGCGAAAAGGGCGTGATAAGGGCTGCCGGTGAGCACCCTGACCGCGATCCGGTGCGCGCTGTCCGCACCCGCGAAGGAGTCGACGACGTAGAGCGGATCCTGGCCCTCGAGGTGCGCGACCACCCTGGCCCGGAGCCCGTCGTATTTCGCCTCGGCCAGCGGACGATTGATCTCACCCCACCAGATGCGATCCTCCGAGCCGGGCTCGGCAACGATGAACTTGTCCTTCGGCGAGCGCCCCGTGAACGCGCCCGTGTCGACCGCGAGAGCGCCGCCCTCTGCGATGCGTCCGTCGCCTCGCAGGATCGCGTGCTCGTAGAGTTGCGCCGTCGAGGGCTGCCAGATCACCCGCGACCCGGGATCGACGCCATGGGCATCGAGAGAGCCTTCGGTGCGGCTCGGGATCGTCGTCATTGGCGGCGCCTCCGGGTGAAGGTCAAGGGATATGGAGAAGATGTACGGGGCTGAGATTCAGCGCAAAGGCGTATCGTACGCACGTCTGCACCCCGCGCGTTCGGGGTGCCGGCGTCACGCGATCCCTGCGATCGCGCCCTGCGACTCGGGCTCGACGTGCTCGTCGCGCGCGACGAGCAGGGCGTACCGCCGTCCGGCGGCGAGCAACTCCTCGTGCGACCCGGTCTCGGCCACGCGCCCCCCATCGAGCACGACGATCTGATCGGCGTCCCGGACCGTCGAGAGCCGATGGGCGATGGCGATGGTGGTGCGACCCTCGGCGAGTCGTTCGAGCGCCTCCTGGACGAGGCGCTCGGTCTGCGTGTCGAGAGCCGAGGTAGCCTCGTCGAGAACGAGGATCGGCGGGTTGCGCAGCACGGTGCGTGCGATCGCCATCCGCTGCCGCTCGCCGCCCGAGAAACGGTGGCCACGTTCTCCGACCACGGTCTCGTAGCCGTCCGGGAGCGACGCGATCAGATCGTGGATCTGGGCAGCCCGGGCCGCGGCCTCGACCTCTTCGTCCGTGGCGTCGGGTTTCGCGAAGCGAAGGTTTTCACGCACCGTCGAGTGGAAGAGGTAGGTCTCCTGGGACACGACGCCGACCGCGGCTGCGAGGGACTCGAACGTGAGCTCGCGAACGTCGATGCCGTCGATCGAGACGGTCCCCTCCGTCGCGTCGTAGAGCCGCGCTACGAGGTAGCCGCACGTCGTCTTGCCTGATCCCGTCTCGCCCACGAGAGCGGTCTTCGTGCCTGCGGGGACCGCGAACGACACATCCTCGAGCGTCCAGACGTCCGTGTCGTAACGGAAGCACACGCGATCGAAGGCGACATCTCCTTTCGGCTGCGGCAGTGTTCGCGTTCCCTCGACGATGTCGACCGGCTGGTCGAGGTAGTCGAAGATGCGGTCGAAGAGCGCGAGCGAGCTCTGCACCTCGAGCTGCACGCCGAGCAGGCTCCCGATCGGGAAGAAGAGGCGTGTCTGGAGGGTCGTGAACGCGACGAGCACGCCGATGCTGATCACCGAGCTCCCGCGCGCCTGTGACCATCCCGCGAACCAGTAGACGAGGGCCGGCATGACGGCGAAGGTCATCTGAATGGCCGCCATCATCCAGCGTCCGGTCATCCGGCTCCGCACTTCGAGGTCGGCGAGGCGCAAGGACTCGTCGGAGAAGCGCTTCGCGAGGTCGCCCGACCGCCCCATGGTCTTGCCGAGGAGGATCCCCGAGACGGAGAGCGACTCCTGCACGATGGACGAAACGTCCGCGAGCGATGCCTGCCGCTCGGCGGTGACCTTCTTGCGCTGGGCCCCGACCCGCTTCGTGAGCCAGACGAAGAACGGGAGAAGGACGAGAGCGAAGACCGCGAGGCGCCAGTCGAGGAGCACCATGGCGACGACGGTGGCGATGACGGTGGTGACGTTGGAGAGCACCGACGTCGCCGTCGAGGTGACAACCGTGTCGATGCCTCCGATGTCGTTCGCGATCCGGCTCTGCACGTCACCGGTTCGCGTGCGGGTGAAGAAGGCGAGCGACAGGCGCTGCAGGTGGCGATAGACGGACGTGCGCAGGTCGTGCATGACCGCCTGACCGACCCGATTCGAGAGCAGCGTCTGGTAGACGCCGATCGCCCCTGTCGCGATCGGAATCAGGATCATCCCGGCGACGAGGAGGGTCAGGAGGCGCACGTCGTTGTCGGGGATGGCGGTGTCGAGGACTCCGACGAGCAGGAAGGACGGGATCACACCCAGGGCGGCCGAGAAGATGATCAGCGTGAAGACAACCGCGAGTTGAGCGCGGTAGGGGCCGAAGAGGGGGAAGATCCGCCGGAGGTTGGCGCTCCGCACCGCAGGATCGGAGGGTCGCTCCGCCGCTTCCGGCGGGACGTCTGAACCGAAACGGCGGCCTGGCATCAGCCTAGAGTGCCTGCTGCGCCCCGCCTCGGGCGTTCGCGCCCCGCAAGGTCAGACTCCGAGTGCCATGACGGCGGCCTGCAGGCGATCCGTCAGCGCGCGGGCAAGCTCGTGAGTCGGCGGTGTCCGTTCGACCGCGATGGGAGCGCCAACGAGCACTGCGAGCCGAGGGAACCCGAAACCCGTCTTGCCGAGGGCCCTTCTCGTCTCGAGGAGACGCACCGGCAGCAGCGGCGAGCCGGTCGCCAGGGCCATCCGGGCGGCACCCCGCAGCCACGGCCCCGAGCGCATCACGCCGCCCTCCGGGAAAAGGCCGACGACCTCGCCCGCTTCGAGGGCTGCGATCGCCGAGGCGATCGCAGCGACATCGCTCCCCCCGCGCTCCACGGGGATCGCCTCCACGCTGGCGAGCCACCGCGGAAGCAGTGGCACGCTCCAGAGCTCCGACTTCGCCAGGTAGCGAATCGGCCGCGGGATCGCAGCCGAGACGACGAACGGATCGAGTATCGACTCGTGGTTGCCCGTCACGACGAGAGGTCCGTCCGACGGCACGTTCTCGAGCCCTCGCATCTCCATGCGATACAGCGTGCGCACGACCGGGGTCAGCGCACGACGGTAGGCCTCGTAGCTCAATATCCCGGCCCGACGCGTGGAAACTCGGGCAGCGCATCGTTGGCCGAGTGGGTCAGGACGATTTGCATGTCCCGCAGCGAGCGGATCGCGAAACCGGCCTCGCAATAGGTGAGATAGAACCGCCACAGACGCAGGAACCTCTCGTCGTAGCCGAGCGCCCGGATCGCGTCGACGTTCCGCTCCACGTTCGCACGCCACTCTCGCAGCGTGCGGGCATAGCCGAAGCCGATCTCCTCGACGCCGTCGATCCGGAGCCGGGTCGTCGCAACGGCCTTCGCGATCGCTTCGAGCGACGGAAGCAGCGATCCCGGGAAGATCGTCTGCTGAATCCAGTCAGGCCGGCGGCGAAAGCGCTCGAATTGCCAGTCGGACACGCCGATCGTCTGGATGCAGGCGATGCCGTTTCGGGGAAGCAGGCGGTCGACCACGGAGAAGTAGCTGCCATACTCCGCAAGCCCGACGGCCTCGAACATCTCGATCGACGCGATCTTCGTGAACCGGCCCGCAGTCGCGCGATAATCCTCCTCGCGGATCTCGACGAGATGGGCGACGCCCGCGTCGGCGACGCGCTCGCGTGCGAGCGTCGCCTGACTCGGAGAGAGCGTCAGGCCGGTGACGCGGCAGCCGTACTCGGTCGCCGCCTGAATTGCGAATCCGCCCCAGCCGCAGCCGATCTCGAGAACGTGGTCGTCGGGGACGAGCATGAGCTTCTCGCAGATGTGCCGAACCTTGGCCCTCTGTCCCTCCTCGAGGGTCATCCCGGGTCTCTCCCAGTAGGCGCACGAATACGCCATCGTCGGATCGAGCATCAGCTCGAAGAGGTCGTTTCCGAGGTCGTAGTGCGCGTGGATGTTGCGCCGGGCAGCTGCGGCCGTCTGTCGTGGCCGGCGGTCGGGTCGGCGCTCCTGGAGGCGGTAGAGGCGTTTCAGCATCGGATGCTCGGCCCTGGTCTCGAGATTGTGGCCGAGCAACGTGAAGAGGCCGACGAGGTCGCCGCAGTCCCAGTCGCCATCGACGTACGACTCACCCAACCCGACCCGCGTGCGCATCCCGAGCTTCCGCCAGAACGACGTGGGGTGACGCACGTCGACGAGGATCGAGGGGCCGCGCCCGTCGCCGAACCTGCGTCCGCGGCCGTCGGGGTAGCGGAGCACGATCTCGCCGCCCTCGAGCGCCGCGAGGGCGTGAAAGGCGAGGCGACGGGCAACGTCGGCGGCGATCCTCACGAGCGCCGCGATCCTTGCCCGGGGACGAACGGCGGCTTGCGATGCACCGGCGTCCGCTTCAACCAGAGCAGGAGCGCCTGCCAGTGGATCCGCCCGAGGACACGCGCCGGCATCAGTGGATAGCGAACGAGGGCCGACCGCAGCGAGGCCGGGGTCAGCGGCACCCGCCGGGCCGTCAGGGTGGCGTGGAAGTCGGGGCGACCCTCCTCGTGTACGTCCATTCGCACCATGAAGCGCTCGCCCACCTCCGAGAACCACCACGTGTACGCCTGGCCCATCGGCATGAAGGGCGAGACGTGAAGGCGCTTCTCGGTTTCGAAGACCGCGCGCTCGCCCCCCACCGGCGTCTCACGCGGAAGCAGGACGTACGAATGCCTCTCGCCGAACGTGTTGTTGACCTCGGCCACGATGCAGGCGAGCGTGCCGTCGCCACGGCGGCACCACCAGAACGACACGGGGTTGAACACGAAGCCCAGCACGCGCAGATTCGTGAGCACCTGGATAGACCCCCCGGAGCCGAGGTCGACGTCGTGCTCGAAGAGGACGGCACGGATGTCGACGTGGTCGGCGTCGTGAAAGCTCGTGACGGCGCGACGATTCCAGCCGAAGAGGTGCAGCCGGCGGTCGAGCTGTGGCAACTCGTCGAGATCGATGAGAGCCATGTAGACCGGGTACCGGAAGACGTGGCGGCTCGGCGACAGCCGCGCATGCATGACCGCACCCGTGTACAGGGCGCTCTTCACCAGTCGACACCGAATGCCGCTGCCGCACGCAGACCGGACGTGAGGCCGTCCTCGTGGAATCCGTTGCCCTGCCACGCCCCTGCGAACGCGGTACGACGGACGACCCCGTAACCGCGCGCGCGTTCCGCGGCGGCGAGGCTGCCGATCGTCGTCCGCGGATGCTCGTAGTGGATCACGCGGACGACGGTCGCCTCGTCGATCTCGTCCGTCCGGTTCAGGGTGACGCAGTACTCCGCGTCGCCTTCGATCCCCTGGAGCCGGTTGAGCGAGTACGTCAGCGAGGCGCGATCGGCGAGTACCCCGCAACCCGGCGATTGGTAGTTCCACGAAGAGCGATCCGATCGTCTCCGGGGGACGAATCGGCTGTCGGTATGGAGAACCGTCTCGTTCGTCGTCGTCTCGAACGCCGACAGCATCTCTCGCTCGTCCCTCGAGGGGTCGGTGAGGAGCGCGAGGGCGCGTGGCGCGCTCGTCGCGACGACGACGCCGTCGAACCGGCGAGTGGCTCCGTCGGCGCCTCGAACCTCGACGTCCTCCGCGCTTCGGGCCACCGATCGCACGGGCATCGACAGGTGGAGCGGCCTGCCGAGGCGCTCGAGGAGGGCACGAACGTACGTGGCGCTCCCTCCCTCGACGGTCCGCCACTTCCGGCGGCGAAAGCCGAGCATCGAGTGGTTCCGGAAGAACTCGATGCCGCTCGAGGCGGGGAACGCGAGCGCGTCGCCCGGCGCCGTCGACCACAGGGCCGCGGTCATGGGCACCAGATAGTGCCAGCGAAACGACTCCGAATAGCCCTGATCGTCGAGGAACCGATCGAAGGTTATTCCGTCGGCGTCGGCAGCATCCGCCGTCCGCAGGAAACGCACGATCTCCCGGAGCAGCCGCGGCCCGGCCCGCCAGGGGCGCCGGCTGGACCACTCGAGGCCACATCCGCAGGACATCGAGAACGACATCTCCGACGCCCTCGTCAGGACACCGAGCTCCCGGAAGAGGCGCGTCAGGTTGGGATAGTTCGCCTCGTTATGGACGATGAACCCCGTATCGAGCGAGAGGCCGTCGTGGTCGACGGTGTGAACATGCCCGCCGGGGGCGTCGCTCGCCTCGAACAGCTCGACGTCATGAACCCGGGCAAGAGCGTACGCGGCGCCCAGCCCGGCTGCGCCGGTACCGATGATCGCTATCTTCATCTCAACGGTGATTCGCTCGAAACCCGTCCATTGGATGACTGATCATGTCTGAGGCAGTCGAGCTCGCCGCGGACGAGGTCGAGATCGCGACCGTGCGGGAGCGCACGTCGCGGGCGAGCCAGGTGGTGACGATGATCGCTATCGTCGTGCCGCCACTCGGACTCGTCGCCGTCGGGATCGGCCTCTGGGGCGTCGCCCTCTCGTGGATCGACGTGGCCGTCTTCACGGCGCTCTACGTCCTCACCGGGCTCGGAACGACCGTGGGCTTCCACCGGCTCTTCACCCACCGCAGCTTCGAGACGACGAAGACGGTCCGGGCGGCCTTCGCGATCCTCGGGTCGATGACGCTCCAGGGCCCGGTGACGCAATGGGTGACCGACCACCGTAAGCATCACGCGCTGTCGGATCGGGAAGGCGACCCGCATTCGCCGCATGCGGGCTTCGCGCCGAACGTCCGGGGAGCGGTGAAGGGGTTCCTGCACGCCCACATGGGGTGGCTGTTCCACCTCAAGGGCATGGAGCGAGGTGAGCGGTACGGGAAGGACCTCTACGACGACTCGCTGATCCGCCGTATCGACCGCATGTACTTCGTGTGGGTCGTCCTCACGTTCGCGATCCCGTTCGGGATCGGGTATGCGATCGGTGGGGCGAGCTGGAAGCTCGGACTCGAGGTGCTCGTCTGGGGCGGGCTGATCAGAGTCTTCGCCTACCAGCACGCGACCTTCTCGGTGAACTCCATCTGCCACATGTTCGGACGTAGGAGCTACCGCTCGCGAGACGAGAGCCGGAACAACTGGGCGGTCGCCGCGCTCACGTTCGGAGAAGGCTGGCACAACAACCACCACGCATTTCCGTCGTCGGCCCGCCACGGGCTGGACCGCCTGCAGCTCGACATTGCCTGGGTCACGATCCGGACGCTCGAGAAGCTGGGCCTGGCCTGGAACGTGCGACTGCCGACGGTGACTCAGCGCGAGCGCCGCAGGCTCGCCTGACCGGCGACGAGCGCGAGCCGCTCACCGACGCCGTCGACCCAAGCGCGCGAGCGGGGCAGCCGGAGGATCGCGCCCGACCGCCGGCGGAGAGCCGCGCCGTGAAGCCCACGCGGGATCGATGTGTACGTCCCCTCGATTCCGGCCGCACGGGCACGATCGAAGCCCCGCCGTGAGCTCGCGGGGCTGACGCCGGGGATCCCCGGCAGATAGCGATCCCACGAGCCGTGGAGAACGTCCAGTCGCTTGCCGGCGAGCCCGTCCAGCGGAAGCTCGTCGGGAATCCAGGGAGCGAGGCCGAGCACGCCCACGACATGGCGGTGCCCCGCAACGCCGATCGACACCGCCCCTCCCATCGAGAAGCCGACCAGCAGCGCTGGACGGTCGACGAGATCGATCGCTGCGACGGCATCCTCGAAGCACGCGTCGAGCTCCTGCCACGACTTGACCCGGTAGCGCACCTCGGCGAACACGAGGTCCCGGAAGCGCGGCGCGAGCTCGGCCACGAGCAGCTCGCTCGTCGCACTCCACGTTCCCGGGACCGGACGGGCGGAGCCGCCGTTGACGAGGACGACGGCGAGCGGCGCCGCCACGTTCCTGATGCGGATCTCCGCACCGGTCGCGAGGCGGATCGGCTGGGTCATCCCTGGCTCACCGACTGCGCCGGCGCGCAGTCCCTCGCGGCGGCGGCGATCGCACGCGCCCGCTCGCGGTAGCCGTCCTCGTTGCCGTGCAGCCCGTCCGCTGCCAGGAGCTCCGGGTGACTGTCGACCATCTCGGCCCATTCGACGAGAGCGAGCCGCCGGTTCGCGTCGGCCGCCTCGCGCAGCACGTTGTTGAACGCGACGTTCGGCGCACCGTCACGCCAGATCGTGGCCCAGACGACGCACCGGTTCGGGCCGACGAGAGCAAGGACTCGTCCGACGTTGCGACGGAAGCCGCTGATGTCGCCGGGCGGGTCGTTCGTGCCCAGACTGACGACGACGTAGTTCGACAGTGTGGGCCGCCCTGCCTCGAGCTCGGCGATCCCTTCCGGCGTCGTCCGTCCCACACGGTCGTTCGTGACGACCTTCCAGCCGGGCAATGCAGGACCGACGTACGGTTCGATCCCGACGTTGAGCGAATCGCCGACGAGCGTGACCGTGCCGCGGGTCGCCGGTGATGCGGTGTGATACCGGGGGTTGCGGACGAAGACGAGCGCACCGACGGCGACTGCCACGAGGAGGGTTGCGAAGAAGAAGGTCGATCGCATCGGGCAGGCAGGACGGTGCTGAGCGCGAATCCGACCGGGTGGAGGTGAACGTGTCGATCGATCGGTTTCTCGCGAGCCCCGGGCTCTCCGAGTCTACCCGGCGCGCCTACGCCTCCGACCTCGGGGACTTCAGCCTCTGGTTGCACCGGTCGAGCCGCACCGTCGAGGACGTCGACGTGCAGGCGCTCGCGGAGTACACGGCGGAGCTCGGACGTGGCCGCCGCAACCTCGCGCCCGCGACGATCGCTCGTCGCCTTGCGGCCGTGCGATCCTTCATGCGGTTCACGCTCGGTGCCGCACGGGTGCCCGAGATCGCGCTTCCGCCGCGCCGCCGGCGGAGGCTGCCGGACGCGCCGAAGCTCGCCGACGTCGAGGCGACGATCGCGGCCGTCTCGGGCGGCGAACCGCTCGATCTCCGGAACGGCGCACTCCTCGAGCTCACGTATTCGTGCGGGCTTCGAAGTGCCGAGGTTGTTGCGCTCCGGCTCGCAGACGTCGACTTCGACCAGGAGACCGTGCACGTTCTCGGGAAGGGTGACAAGGAGCGTGTCGTACCGCTCGGCGAGCGCGCGGCGTACGCCGTCGCCCTCTACCTGAGGGACGGGCGCCCGGCACTCGCGCGCGGCGCGAACGACGCCCTGTTCCTCTCAGCGCGTGGGCGCAGCCTCGACACCTCGACGCTGCGCCGGCTGATGCAGAACCCGCACCGACTGCGACACGCCTATGCGACGCATCTTCTCGAGGGCGGAGCCGACCTTCGCACGATCCAGGAGCTGCTCGGGCACGCATCGCTGTCGACGACGCAGATCTACAGTCACGTCGACGCACGCAGGCTGCGCCGCATCTACGACGCGAGCCATCCCCGCTCGTGAGCCCCGTGCGCAGGAGCCGCCGCCGCCACGCCGAATCGGGTCCAGCCGCATGAGGAAGCCCACCGAGCAGAGATCCGACCCCGAGGTAGAGCGTTATCTCCTGCTCCTCGCGGCGCAGCGGTCACCCCGCACCGTGGACGCGTACGGCCGCGACCTCGCCGCCGCAGGGGTCTTCCTCGGTGGGCCGATCGACGGTGCCACGACGGACGACCTCGATCGGTGGGTGGCAGAGATGCGCGCGGCGGGGCTCGCGTCGTCGACGATCGGGCGTCGCGTCGCAGCGGTGCGGTCGTACTTCCGCCACCAACTCCTGCTCGGCAGGCGCACCGACAATCCGGCCGCCGAGGTGGCGATACCTCGACGGACGAGCAAGCTCCCGCGCACCCTCTCGCCGTCGGAGTCGGAGCGCCTGATCGAGGCGGCGAACGGAACGACTCCACGATCGCTGCGCGACCGCGCGCTCGTCGAGCTCATGTACAGCGCCGGCCTGCGGGTCTCCGAGACCGTCGGTCTCGCCCGCACGTCCGTCGACATCGACGCACGGATCGTGCGCGTGCTCGGGAAGGGCGACAAGGAGCGAATCGTGCCTCTCGGCCGTCCGGCTGCAGAATCCGTGCGTCGCTACCTCGCGCTCGGCAGGCCGCATCTCGACCGGCGCTATCGCCCGGATCTCTTCCTGAACGCCCGCGGCGGCGCGCTCACCCGCGCCGGTGCGTTTCTGATCCTGCGCAAGCTGGCGGCAAAGGCCGGTCTCGAGCCCGAGCGCGTGCACCCGCATCTGCTACGGCACTCGTTCGCGACCCACCTGCTCGAGGGTGGAGCCGACCTCCGCTCCGTACAGGAGATGCTCGGGCACGCCGACCTCTCGACGACCGAGCGCTACACCCACGTCTCCGACCGCCGGCGGCGCGAGACCTACTTCGCGGCCCACCCGCACGCGCACCGGTCGAAAGGGCCGAGCTGACGTCTCGTCGCCGCGCTACCCGGCAGCGGCAGCGCCCACCAACTCGATCGCGTGCGCGACCGTATCCTCCTCGGCACCGACCAGCGTGACGTGTCCGATCTTGCGGCCCTCCCTCGGCGTCTTGCCATAGAGGTGGACGTGCACACCAGGGAGGCGAAGGAGCGCCGCTGTCGGGGGAGCGCCTCCGATCAGGTTGATCATCACCGACGGCGCAACTGCGTCGGTCGATCCGAGCGGTAGGCCGAGAATCGCACGGAGGTGGTTCTCGAACTGGCTCGTCACCGCACCCTCGATCGTCCAGTGTCCGGTGTTGTGCACGCGCGGAGCAAACTCGTTCGCGAGCAGCGCGCCATCGACCTCGAAGAGCTCGAGCGCGAGCACGCCGACGTATCCGAGGTCGTCGAGCAAACGGCCCGCGAGCTCCTCGGCAGCCTGCTGCGCGGCATCGGGCGCCGGCGCCCGCGAGACCCGCAGGATCCCGTCTCGATGGGCGTTCTCGGCGACCGGCCAGAAGCGAGTCTCGCCGTCCCGACCTCGCACGCCGAGGATCGAGAGCTCTCGGTCGAACGGGACGAGCTCCTCGGCAAGCTCGTCCTCGCCGATCGACTCCGGTGCGTCGACCCGTCGCTGCCCCTTGCCGTCGTAGCCGAGGCGGCGCGACTTCACGATCGCCGGTAGGCCCACGTCGTCGACCGAGCCGAACCGTGCGCTCGGGATCCCGAGCCGGCGGAAGAGCTCCTTCTCGACGAGTCGATCCTGACCCAGCTCGAGGGCCCGCGAGGGCGGAAGCGCTCCGAGCCGAGCGGCCGAGCCGACGGCGACGTTCTCGAATTCGTACGTCACGACATCCGCTCCGGCCGACAGGCGGTCGAGCGCAGCCGCATCGTCGAACGCAGCGACGACGAGCTCGCCCACCGAGGCGGCAGGGGCGTCGGGCGACGGATCGAGAAACCTGAAGTCGAGCCCGAGCGGCAGCCCTGCGAGCCCGAGCATCCGCCCCAGCTGGCCGCCGCCGATGCATCCGACGAGCGTCACCGCCACGTCCCGTTGCGCCGTTTCGACATGACAGTCCCTCAGGTCGCGGGGTCGGGGCCGTCGAGCACCGAATGCGTCTGCGCCGCGCGGTACCGTGCGAGCCGCTCGTGGATACCGGCGTCATCGAGGGCAAGGATCGCCGCCGCGAGCAACGCGGCGTTGATCGCGCCGGCGCGGCCGATCGCGAGCGTTCCCACCGGCACGCCGGCCGGCATCTGCACGATCGAGAGGAGCGAGTCCATCCCCTTGAGCGTCTTCGACTCGACGGGAACGCCCAGCACCGGCAGCGTCGTCTTCGCTGCGGCCATCCCCGGCAGGTGGGCCGCTCCCCCGGCGCCAGCGATGAGGACGCGGAGCCCTCGTTCCTCCGCGGACGAGGCGTAGTCGAACAGGAGATCGGGTGTGCGGTGCGCCGAGACGACACGCTGCTCGAAGGGGATCGCAAGAGCGTCGAGCGTCTCCGCGGAGTGGTGCATCGTCTCCCAGTCGGTACGCGAGCCCATGATCAGCCCGACGAGCGGTGAGCCGGTCACGTGCCGGCCTTCCGGTTCGATTTCTTGACGAGCAGCAGCGACACCGACCGCGCGGTCTTGCTCACCTCGGGATCCGTCTCGTCGTCGGCGGCGATCCCGTCGAGGATGACGATCGTCTCGCGCGCGGGCGTACCGTTCTTGAAGCAGACGATCGCGAGGCGCCGCACCGCCACGTTGTCGTCGCGCGTCGCGAGATCGTGCAGGAGCGGCCGGAAGGAGTTGACGTCACCCGGGTGCGTGCGCGAGAGACCCTCGAGCGCAATCAGCGCCGAGCCCCGAACGGCCGGGCTCTCGTCCTCGAAGCCGCGGCGGAGCAGCTCGATCTTCTGCCGGAAGCGAAACTGTGCGATCGCCCGGTAGGCGGTCGCTCGAACCCGGTAGTCGGGGCTCCGGGCCGCTGCCTCGAGCTCGTCGCTCCACTCGCCACGCAACGCAGCGAGCTCGCGCTCGAGCCCGCCTCTTGCGTATTCGTCGGCGAGCGCGGCGGCCTGCGAGAGATCCACTAGGCAGACGGCAGCGGTCGAGGGCCGGGGCCGACGTACGTCGCCGACGGCCGCACGAGGCGCCCGAGCCGCTTCTGCTCGAGGACGTGCGCCGACCAGCCGGCAGTACGAGAGCAGGCGAACATCGCGGGTGCGAGCTTCGGCGGGATGTCGGCGACGTCGAGAACGACGGCCGACCAGAACTCGACGTTCGTCGCCAGCACCCGGTCGGGCTTGCGCGCGTGCAGCTCGGCGAGCGCGGCGCGCTCGAGCTCCTCTGCGACGTCGTAGCGCGGCGAGCCGAGCGCCTTCGCCGTACCGCGCAAGAGGCGCGCCCGCGGGTCCTCGGCCCGGTAGACACGATGGCCGAATCCCATCAGCCGATCTCCCGCGTCGAGGAGATCCTTGACGTACTGCTCGATCGACCCGGCCGCGGCCGCCCCGTCGAGCATCGGCAGGACGCGCGCCGGCGCGCCACCGTGAAGCGGCCCCGACAGTGCGCCCACCGCCGAGGAGAGGGCGGCGCCGCAGTCGGCGCCGGTGGAGGCGACGATACGAGCGGTGAAGGTCGAGGCGTTGAGCCCGTGCTCGGCAGTGCAGATCCAGTAGGTGTCGATCGCCTGCACGTGCCGCGGATCGGCTTCGCCGCGCCACTCGAGAAGGAACCGCTCGGCTGCGGATGTCCCGCTCTCGACGAGCTCGGGCGCGATCGCCGTCGTGAACCCATCCGCGTGACGGGCAGATTGCGCCACGATCGAAATCATCGTCGCCGAAAGTCGCGCGAGGTCACCGTGCGCCTCCTCGTCGGAGATGTCGATCAGCTGGCCCAGGTCCCAGGTGCCGGAGAGCCCGGCGGTCTGCGACTGCAGGTCGGCGGGTGCGTTTCCGGTGAGATTCGCGGCGACGAAGCGGCTCGCGCGGCCGAGCCCGGGCTCGGGCTCGTTGTCGACGAGGAGGCCCCAGACCTTCTCGAATGGAACCACCCCGACGAGATCTTCGATGTCGACGCCGCGGTAGCGAAGCGCGCCGCCGTCGCGATCCGGCTCGGCGATCTCCGTCTCGAATGCGACAACTCCCTCGAGGCCTGGCTTGAACTCGGTCATCTGTCTCCTCGGTCCGCCTGGAAAAGGACAGCTCGGACGCTACCTGAGAGGTCTCCGTCTGCCGGTGACTATGCTCAGGACATGCGCGACAGGGGCCGCGACCGATACGGCCCCCTTGAGGCCCACGAAGAGATTTCGCCGCCCAGGGTGGCGTCCACACACCAAGGAGCGATCCAGTGAGAAAGAAAGTCACCGTCGTCGGGGCGGGCAACGTCGGCGCGACCTGCGCCCAGGAGCTCGCCCGGCGCGACTACGCGGACATCGTCCTCGTCGACATCAAGCCGAACTTCCCTCAGGGGAAGGCCCTCGACATGAATCAGGCCGGATCGGTGCTCGGGTACGAGCCGAACATCGTCGGATCGAACGGGTACGACGAGACGTCCGGTTCGGATGTCGTCGTCATCACCGCGGGCCTTCCGCGCAAGCCCGGTATGAGTCGCGACGATCTCGTGTCGACGAACGAGGCGATCGTGGGATCGGTGACGAAGGAGATCGTCAAGCGCTCGCCGAGGTCGATCATCGTCGTCGTCTCGAACCCGCTCGACGCGATGTGTCACGTCGCAAAGGCGGTGTCGAAGTTCCCGAAGGAGCGCGTCGTCGGGATGGCGGGGATCCTCGACACGGCACGGTTCGCCGCATCGATCGCGTGGGAGACCGGGATGTCCGTGAAGGACGTCACGGCGATGGTCATGGGAGGGCACGGTGACCAGATGGTTCCCGTCGTCTCCGCGACGACGGTCGGCGGCGTTCCTCTGGAGCAGCTTGCGCCGAAGGGTCGGATCGCGAAGATGGTCGACCGCACGCGCAAGGGCGGAGGCGAGGTGGTGAACCTCCTCGGCACGTCGGCGTGGTACGCACCGGGAGCGGCCGCGGCCCAGATGGTCGATGCGATCTGTCTCGACGAGAAGCGCGTCCTTCCCTGCACTGCGCTCCTGGAGGGCGAGTACGGCGTGAAGGGGCTCTACATGGGCGTCCCGGTGAAGCTCGGAGCCGCGGGGATCGAGGAGATCGTCAAGCTCAGGCTCACGGCCGAGGAGAAGAAGATGCTCAGGGCGTCGGCCGCGGCGGTGCGCGAGGTGGTCGGCGTGCTGAAGAATCGCTGAGCGACCGCGGGCGCCGTCCACGCGCCCGCGACTTTGCGAATCCTGAACAGTCCCGCCGGGTACGCTTCCCGACCGATGGATCTCGGTCTCAGCGGTCGAACCGCAATCGTGCTCGGCGCGTCGCAGGGGATGGGTCTCGCCATCTCCGAGGGTCTCGCTGCCGAAGGCGCGAACGTGGCGATGTTCGCCCGGCGCGCCGATGTCGTCGAGCGCGAAGCCCGGCGAATCGGCGCGCTGGGGATCGCAGGCGACCTCACGGTCGAGGCCGACCTCGAACGGCTCGTGACGGAGACGCTTGCAGCCTACGGCGGCATCGACATCCTGGTGCTGAACGGCGGCGGCCCACCACCCGGGCCGGCCGCCTCCGTCACGGCCGGCGACGTCAGGGCTGCGGTCGAGCTCCTCCTCGTCCCCCATGTTCGCCTCGTCGGGCTCTGCCTGCCACATCTCCGGAGCGGCGGCAGCGGGCGCATCGTGGCGATCGAGTCGACGTCGGTGAAGGAGCCGATTGCGAACCTGGCGCTCTCGAACGCGGTCCGACCTGGTGTCGTCGGATGGCTGAAGACGCTGGCACGAGAGCTCGGACCGGAGGGAATCACCGTCAATACGATCGCTCCCGGCAGGATCGACACCGAGCGCCTTCACGCGCTCTACGGCGAAGGCGGCCCGCCGCCGGAGGTGCTCTCTCAGATTCCGGCCCGCCGGGTGGGCTCGCCGGCCGAGATTGCGGCAGCCGCATGCTTTCTCGCGTCCGAGCGGGCCGCCTATATCAGCGGTGCCGTCGTCCCGGTCGACGGCGGCATGCTGAACGGATTGCTCTAGAAGTGACCCGCAACCGGCTCACGCTGCTCCTCTGGAGCGTTGCGACCGTGGCTGCGGCGGCACTCGCATTCGTGTGGTTCGCCCCCTCGCACGACTATCTCTACGTCCCGAACACGGCGACGCCCGTCGGCGACAAGGTGACGGTGGCGGGCGGGCAACGTTCCGGTGGCGAGGAGGGCGGCGCGATCTACTACGTGGACGTCAACGTCCGCCCGGCCACGTGGATCGAGTCTCTCGTACCGTTCGTCCGGCCCGACGGCGCGACGCTCGTTCCGGAGCGGGAAGTGGTGCCGGAAGGCTCGTCCTTCGAGGATCGCCGGCAGGAGGGGCTCCGCGAGATGGCACGATCGGAGCGGACGGCCGCGGCGGTCGCCCTGAAGCAGGCCGGGTATCGGGTCACGGCGACACCTCGTGGCGCAGTCGTCGACGGCGTCGCTCCCGACGTCCCGGCGGCGAAGATCCTCCGCTCGGGGGATGTCATCGTGGGCGTCGGTGAGACGAAGGTGCTCACCCCGATTGCGCTGCGCGAGGCATTCGCGGACGTCCACCCCGGTGACGAGGTCTCGTTGCGTGTGAAGCGCGAGCGTGCTGTGAAGACCATGACCGTCCGGACTGTCGAGTCGCCGGCAGAGAAGGGAAAGGCGATCATCGGAATCCGGGTTTCGCAAGACGCGGACATCAAGCTCCCGGTAAAGGTCGACATCAACCTCGGTGCCGTCGGTGGGCCTTCGGCCGGGCTGCCGTTCGCGCTCGACGTCCTCCAGGAGCTCGGAACGAACGTCGACCACGGGCAGCGGGTCGTCGCGACCGGAGAGATCGGCCTCGACGGCAGCGTCGGCCCGATCGGCGGCGTGAAGCAGAAGACGTACGGCGCCCGCAGAGCCGGTGCGGACGTCTTTCTCGTCCCGGCTGGGGAAAACGCGGCCGAGGCACGGCGCTATGCAGGGAACCTTCGCATCATCCCCGTGACGAGTTTTCAACAGGCGTTGTCCGCCCTAGCAACCCAGGCGGCAAAGTAGCCTCTTTGCAGGACTTTGCCGCTGAGGGCAACACCCGCTAATTGCGGGACTTTCGGAGCCCGGCCTCTTGCGAGACCGATACCTGTTGGCCACAATGGCCCCTGTCCCGAACGGGACGAGATCGACGACAGGGGATACTTCAGATGCCGACCAAAGCTACGTGCGACGACTGCTACTTTCGCAGGGAAGGTCTCTGTGCCCTGCCGGGAGAGACCCCCTGTCCGACCTTCCGCGCGGTCGCGGCAGGCGGCAGGTTGCAGCCGCCACGGCAGCCCAGGCTCGTGCCCCGACCGAAAGCGGCCCTCGTCGTCGCCACATCCGTCTAACGTTCGGGCAGGATGTCGACGAAACCGACGCTCGAAGGCGCGAAGCGGCAGAGTCCGTGGACGCCGAAACGGATCATCCTCGGGGTGATCCTCGCGTATGGCCTCATCCTCGTGCTCGCCAATCGCAACACGGTCTCGGTCAACTTCGTCTTCTTCCGCACGGAGGCGTCGCTCTTCGTCGTGCTGCTGCTCGCGATCGCACTCGGCTTCGTCGTCGGGTGGCTCTTCGACGACCTCCGTGACCGTCGCCGGCGGCGGCGCGAAGCCACCTAGTAGACGACCGATCGGCCAGCTCTAGAGGAGCGAAGCGAGAAGCCGGACGCCTTCGGCGATGCGCTCCGGTGTCTCGTAGCTGAAGGCGAGGCGGGCCGACGATCGACCCGCCGACGCGTTCGGGAAGAAGTCCGACCCTCGAACGAAGGTGACACCCGCCCCGCTCGCCCGCTCCAGGAGCTCCGCCGCGTCAATCTCGCCGGCGAGGTCGAGCCAGAGGAAGTACCCGCCTTCGGGCGAGCTCCAGCGCGTGCCCGCGGGCATTTCCTCGGCGAGCGCGGCGAGCATCGCGTCCTTTCGACCCTTGAGAAGAAGCCGCACCCGGTCGAGATTGGGCTGGAACGCCCCGCTCTCGATGATCTCGAACACCGTCGCCTGCGGCAGCAGGCTCGGCGAGATGTACGTCGAGACGGCCCTGTCGTCGTACGCCGACGCCAGCGGCTCCGGAACGACGAAGTACCCGATGCGAAGGCCCGGTGCAACGGTCTTCGAGAACGACGACGTGAACGTCACGCGCTCGCCACCCTCGAGCTCGTGGATCGAAGGTACCGGGTCGCCGTCGTAGCGCACGCGACCGTACGGATCGTCCTCGAGGATCGGGAGGTCGTACCGTGCCGAGAGCTCCACGAGGCGGCGGCGGCGCTCGACGCCGATGGTGCGGCCGGACGGGTTCTGGAATGTCGGAATGGTGTAGAGGAACGAGATAGCCCCCCGCGCTCGAGCTCGGCCTCGAGCGCGACCAGGTCGAGACCCTCGTCGTCCATTGCGATCGGCACGACGTCGGCTCCGTCGCGGGCGAGAACCTTGAGCGGCCGATCATAGGTCGGCGCCTCGACGAGCACGCGGCCGGGCCGGATGGCGAGCTGGACGGCTGCGTAGAAGACGAAGCCCTGCAGGCCGCCGGTCGTCACGAAGACCCTGCTCGGCGACACGCCGTGCTGCTCCGCGAGCACCTCGCGAAGAGGGCCGTAGCCGCCGCCCGTTCCGTACGAGAGGATCGTGGTCCCGTCGCGCTCGAGGGCAGCGCGCGCGCAGTCGGCGATCAGCACCGGGTCGAGACACTCGGGTGCGGGCGCGCCGCGCGCGAAGGAGATCGGGGCCATGGGCGGAGCGTACCCGGACGACCCGGTCTTCATCGGCGGAACTGCCACGCCAGCATGAGAACCGGTGTTCGCCGCGAAAGAGAGATGGCTGCTACTGTTGTCCACAGGGAATCGGCGCTGTGCCGCCCCGGGAGATCAGCTTCTTTCGACTCTAGGCTCGGAACTCCGAGGATTAGGCAGTTCGAGGGTAGATGGTCTCGAACTCAATTCAAGGAGTACAAACCGAATGCCAGAGACAACCTTTGCCTCTATCGGGCTGAGCGCGGACACAGTCCGGGTGCTCACCGAGCAGGGGATCCACTCACCGTTCCAGATCCAGACGCGCGCCATCCCCGCGGCACTCGCCGGGCACGACGTGCTCGCGAAGGCGCCGACCGGTTCCGGCAAGACCCTCGCGTTCGCCGTCCCGATCGTCGAGCGCACAGCGCCCGGCGACGGCCGCCCGGCGGCACTCGTGCTCGTCCCGACGCGGGAGCTCGCCGTCCAGGTGACCGAGGTCGTCGCGGATCTCGGCCGGTCCAAGGGCCTCGAAGTCGCCTCGGTGTACGGCGGCGTCCCCATTCCGGCCCAGGCCGCGAAGGCCAAGAAGGCGCACGTGCTCGTCGCGACACCGGGTCGGCTCCAGGACTTGATGGATAGGCGGATGATCACCCTCGACGCCGTGACGATCCTCGTCCTCGACGAGGCCGACCGGATGCTGGACATGGGCTTCAAGCCGCAGGTCGACAAGATCCTGCGCCGCGTCTCCGAGAAGCGCCAGACGATGTTCTTCTCGGCAACGCTCGACGGAGCGGTCGGAGAGCTTGCGCGGGCGTACACGAACCAGCCTGTCCGGATCGCCGCGGAGCTCCCGAGCGAGCAGAAGCCGGGCGAGATCGACCATCAGTTCGTTCCCGTCACGCCGGACAACAAGGTCGAGAAGCTCGTCGAGCTCTTGAACGAAGAGCGGGGTCTCGCACTCGTCTTCGTTCGCACGAAGCGCGGAGCCGATCGCCTCGCGCAACGGCTCGAGCGCCATCAGGTGCGCGCGGTCGCAATGCATGGTGACAAGACGCAGGCCGCCCGGGAGAAGGCGCTCGCACACTTCGAGGCCGGCAAGGTGACGACGCTGATCGCCACCGACGTCGCAGCACGGGGGCTCGACCTCTCCGACATCACGCACGTGATCAACTTCGATCCGCCCGAGGACGAGAAGGCCTACACCCACCGCGTCGGCCGCACGGGCCGCGCCGGCCGCTCGGGTACGGGCGTGACGCTCGTCCTGCCGGATCAGCAGGCCGAGGTGAGCCGTGTCGCCCGCATGAACGGCCAGTCCGACGCCTGGGCGGAGACCGGCATGAAGTCGGCCGCTCCGAAGCTGCTCTACTCGGGCCGCAAGCGCGGCTCCAAGTGGGGCCCCACCCGGCCCCGCCGGAAGATCTAGAGCCGGCGCGGCGAAAGCCGTCGAACCCGGGGAAGAGGCGTCGGTCTCTCCCCGGGTTTCCGCATTTCCCGGCGCCGCCGGCCGAGGCCAAGTCCCGCATTTGCTCCGGGCTGCCCCGTGGATCGTCGCCGTGCGATAGTCCGGGCATGATCCGGGCGCTCGCTTCGACGGCCGTCAGCGTGATGCTGGCGACGGCGCTCGGGGTGGCGACGGCCGCCGGACTGGCAGCATTGCGGGGAGGACAGTTCGACGCGGAGTTCACGAACTCGCTCTGGATCGTCGGGTGCCTGATGCTCCTCCTGACGATCTTCTCCTTCTCGCCCTCGACGCGACACGCACCCGGTGAGCTCGGTCGAGCCTTCTTGGGGGGACGCTATCGCGGCAACGACGACAGGGGCGGCGCCGGTCTGTCGGTGATCCTGGCCCTCTCTGCGCTCGTGATGTTCGCCGTCGCGCTCCTCGTCGGCTGACGCCCGCTCGCCGATTCGCGCCCGAGGAGGACGCGCGCGGCGTTGAACCGATCGCCGTCGAGGTTTACAATGACGTGTTTCGTTCGAGTCGAGCAGGAGGTATCCGATGGCTACGACCGAGATCGACATGAACAAGCTGGAGGCGTTCATGGGCCAGGTCGTCACGGACATGGGCGCTGTGATCAGCGCTCCGCTGATGGTGATCGGCGAGAAGCTCGGGCTGTACAAGGCGATGGCGGGAGCCGGCGCGTTGACGTCGGCCGAGGTCGCCGAACGCGCCGGCGTGGCCGAGCGCTCCGTCCGCGAGTGGCTGCGCAACCAGGCCGCAGGCGGCTACGTCTCCTACGATGCGGCGACCGACCGCTACACGCTCCCAGACGAGCAGGCGCTGGCACTCGCCGACGAGGACAGCCCCGTCTACGTCCTCGGCGCCTTCGAGCTGATCTCGTCGCTGTACGCGGACGAGGATCAGATCACCGAGGCGTTCCGAAGCGGCGAGGCGATGGGCTGGCACGAGCACGACCACCGCCTCTTCTGTGGCACCGAGCGCTTCTTCCGTCCCGGCTACCGGGCGCACCTGGTCGCCGAGTGGATCCCGGCGCTCGACGGGGTCGTCGAGAAGCTCCGGGCCGGGGCCAAGGTCGCCGATATCGGCTGCGGGCACGGCGCGTCGACGATCCTGATGGCGGAGGCGTTCCCGAACTCGACCTTCTTCGGGTTCGACTACCACGACGGGTCGATCGAACAGGCCCGCGCGCGGGCGCTCGACGCGGGCGTCGCCGGCAACACCACCTTCGAGACCGCCGCGGCGAAGGACTATCCGGGAGACGGCTACGACCTCGTCTGCATGTTCGACTGCCTGCACGACATGGGCGATCCCGTCGGCGCCGCCGAACACGTGAGGGCCACACTCGCAGACGACGGCACCTGGATGATCGTGGAGCCTTTCGCCAACGACACCGTCGAGGAGAACCTCAACCCGGTCGGTCGCGTCTTCTACGGCGCCTCGACCGTCGTCTGCACACCGGCATCGCTCGCCCAGGAGGTCGGGCTAGCACTCGGCGCCCAGGCGGGCGAGGCCCGACTCACCGACGTCATCAAGCAAGGAGGCTTCGGCAGCGTCAGGCGAGCCAGCGAAACACCGTTCAACATCATCCTCGAAGCAAAGCCCTAGGTCCGGCGAGCCGAAGGCCCCGTGTGACCAGGGGCCCCTTCGGCTTCACGGCAGATCCGAGGGAGGGGTCGCGGGGAACCGCAGGCTCCCGGCTTCAGGATCCGCGCGCAGCGCGGCAGAAGAATGACCTCTGAGGGGGTGCGATACGCTCTTCCATCGCACCCCCTCAGCGTGACCAGGGCCTTCGGCTTCACGGCAGATCCGAGGGAGGGGTCGCGGGGAACCGCAGGTTCCCGGCTTCAGGATCCGCGCGCAGCGCGGCAGAAGAATGACTTCTGAGGGGGTGCGATACGCTCTTCCATCGCACCCCCTCAGAAGTACGTGTCGTCGTGGCTGTAGGGCGGGACGCAGCAGCAGAGCAGCCGAGCGCCCTCGGCGCCGGCCCGTAGCTCGTGCCAGGCTCCGGGTGGGATCAGGATCGCGTCGCCCTCCCCCACCTCGCACACGTGCCCGTCGAGCTCCATCGTGCCGCTGCCTGCCGTGAGGAGATAGATCTCCTCGCTGAGGGCGTGGTAGTGCCGCGTCGTCGACTGGCCGGGCTCGAGCGTCGCTTCCGCGAGCGACTGGGCGGGCGAATGGATGAACTCCCGGATCGTCGACCCGTCCTTGGTCGTGAACGGCTCCAGCGTCCCGTACGAGACGACCTCCATCAGCTCGCAGGCGGATCGTCTGCGGCGGTGACGATGTCGTCGCGCGTCGACGGCGAGATCGGCTTCGACTCCACCCGCACAGCAGGGGACGCATCGACGACCGGCGCCGCATCGGCCGCCGGGAACGCCTCCGACCGCGCTGCCTCGAGGGCGGGCATCGCCTTCTCGGACTTCTTTGGCTTCTCGGGCTCGCTCTTCGAGTCGAACACGGAGGTCGGATCCATCTCGGAGACCGCGTCCTTCAACTCGCGCACGCCCGTGCCGAGACGTCGCGCCATCGCGGGGGCTCCCTTGCTGCCGAACAGGAGCACGAGCACGCCCGCGAGGATCAGGATCTCCCAGATGCCGAGGCCGAATGGCATGGCCTGAATGTAGCGGCCGGAGCGCGGCCGGCGGGCTCAGGCGTGGCCGACGAACTCCTTCAGCGCGACGATGCAGAGCCCGAACGACGCGTTCACGAGGACGACGGCGATCGTCGCACCCCGCCCCAGGCGTTCCTTGCGCGCGAAGAGGATGCCCCACCAGACGAGCGTCGCGACGCCGTAGCCGATCGCGAGCCAGTACGCGGTCCGCGTCGCGACGAGACCGACCCCGCCGGCGATCAGGGCGAGCGATGGAACGATCGCAGCCTGGAGCAGCGGCCACTCGCGGCGGACCGAGCGCCGCACGTCGCGGCCCGAGAACGCCTCTTTTCCGTCCAGGCTCTGCGCCAGCGCGCCCGCGTAGACGTGCGCGAGCCAGAAGACGATCATCGTGATCTCGACGACGCCGAGCGAGAGCCAGATCGCCTCGGACGAGTCGGCGGCGGCGATGATCGACGTGACGAGGATCGTCCCGTAGATGCCGCCTGCGAGGTTGTCGCCCCGGTCGAAGAGCCAGTCGCGGATCCGCACGCGGCCTAGCCTATGTGGAGTCCGGCCGGACGGGTCCGAGTCGATCGAAGCTCAGCCGCGCGCGATCTCGGCGACGAGCTCGGCGGTCTCGGTCGGGGTCGTCCCGACGCGGATGCCCTTCGCCTCGAGCGCTTCCTTCTTCGCCTCGGCGGTCCCGGACGACCCGGAGATGATCGCACCGGCATGCCCCATCGTCTTCCCGGGTGGCGCGGTGAAGCCGGCGATGTAGGCGACGACCGGCTTCGTGAGCTCGGTCTCGATGAAGGCGGCCGCCTTCTCCTCCTCGTCGCCGCCGATCTCGCCGACCATGACGACGTACTCGGTTTCCGCGTCGGCCTGGAACTTGGCCAGGATGTCGACGAAGGAGGATCCGACGACGGGGTCGCCGCCGATGCCGACGATCGTCGAGTTACCGAGGCCCATCTGGGTCAGCTCGTGGCCGATCTGGTAGGTGAGGGTGCCCGAGCGTGAGACGAGGCCGATGTTGCCGGCGGTGAAGATCTCGGCCGGGATGATGCCGACGTTCGCCTTACCGGGAGAGAGCGCCCCGGGGCAGTTCGGCCCGATCAGCGTCACGCCACGGTTGTGCACGTAGGTGTGGATGCGCAGCATGTCGTGCGCGGGAACGCCCTCGGTGATGCAGATCACGGTCTCGATGCCCGCGTCGACGGCCTCGTAGATCGCGTCGGCGGCGAACGGTGCGGGAACGAAGATCATGGCGGTGTTCGCGCCCTCGGCGGAGACGGCCTCGGCGACGGTGTGGAACACCGGCACGCCTTCGACGTCCTGTCCTCCCTTGCCGGGTGTGACGCCGGCGACGAGGTTCGTGCCGTAGCCGCGGTTCCGCAGGCCGTGAAAGCGGCCTTCCGAGCCGGTCAGGCCCTGGACGACGAGCCTCGTGTCGTTGTCGACGATGATCGCCATCAGGCGCGCACCGCCTTCAGCGCGATCCTGTCCAGGACCACGTGCTCGCCGCGGACGCGGTCGCCGAGGAGCGCGCGGACCTGCTTTGCGTCGTCGCCCGCGCAGCCGCAGCGGTCGAGCCAGGGCTGGAACTCGATCGGCTTCTCGAAGAAGCGGACGTTCTCGACCTCGAGCCCCGCTGCGGCGATGAACGACCGCCATTCCGCCTCGCCGTAGTTGCGGACGTGCGACGGATCGCGCAGCGTCTCGGCCTCCTCGATCGCATCGCCCATGTAGCTGTTGTCCACGATCAGGACGCTCGCGGCCGCCACGCGGGCCATCTCGGCGACCGCCCGCGCGACGTCGTCGAAGTGGTGGGCTGCGACACGGGTGGCGACGACGTCGAAGCTCCCGTCGGCGAAGGGGAGATCCTCGGCCCGGCAGACGACGTCGGGGCGCATCCCCGGAGCGGGGTCGCAGCTGACGACCTCGATGCCCGCCTCGCGAAGGCGACGCGCGACGTGCCCGCCGCCGGTCGCGACGTCGAGCGCGGTCCGCGCTCCGGCAGCCCACTCGACGATGAGGTCGAGGTCAGGCCCTTCCCGATGCGCATCGCTCGTGCGGTACTCTCGGCGCGATCGCTCCAGGTGTCCGTGGTCATGCCGCGAGCTCCACCGCGCGCTTGGCCGCCTCGAGCATCGTCGGTGAGACGTGGAGGTTGGCGGGTGCCGCCTCGGCGAGGATCCGACGGCCCTCTTCCGCGTTGGTGCCGTCGAGGCGAACGACGATCGGAAGATCGAGCCCCATCTCGCCGAGCGCCTGCAGGATGCCGCGCGCGACCTCGTCGCAGCGGGTGATCCCGCCGAAGATGTTGAAGAACACCGCCCGGACCTGCGGATCCTGGGTGATCACCGAGAGCGCATCGACAACGCCCTGAGCGTCGCCCCCGCCCCCGAGGTCGCAGAAGTTGGCCGGACGGCCACCGGCGAACGTGACCACGTCGACGGTCGACATCGTCAGCCCGGCACCGTTTCCGCAGACACCGACCTCGCCGTCGAGCTTCACGTACGTGACGTGCTTCGCCCGCGCGAGCGCCTCGAGCGGGTCTGCGGCATCTTCGTCGCGCATCTCCGCGACATCCGGATGGCGGTAGAGCGCGTTGTCGTCGACGGTGAACTTCGAGTCGAGCGCCTTGACGACCCCGTCTGGGGTGACGATCAACGGATTGATCTCACAGAGCATGGCGTCGAAGCGAACGAAGGCGTCGTACAGCTGGCCGATGATCTTTGCGATCTGCTTCTGCTCCGACGGATCCGTGACGCCCGCACCGTAGACGAGGTGCCGCGCCTGCCACGGGTTGAAGCCCTCGAGCGGGTCGACGTGGAGCCGGACGAGCGCATCGGGGTTCTCCTCGGCGACCTGCTCGATCTCGACCCCGCCCTGCGTCGTGAACATGAACAGCGGCTTCTTGACGCCCCGGTCGAAGGTGAGCGAGAGGTAGTACTCCTTCGCGATGTCGGAAGCCTGCTCGACCCAGAGCCGCTTGACGACGTGGCCCTTGATGTCGAGCCCGATGATGTTCTTCGCGTGCTCCTCGGCCTCGTGCGCATTCGCCGCAAGCTTGACTCCACCGGCCTTTCCGCGACCGCCCGTCAGGACCTGCGCCTTGACGACCACAGGGCCTCCGAGCACTTCGGCGGCCTGCCGCGCCTCGCCCGGCGTGGTCGCGAGGCGGCCGTCACTCACCGGGATGCCGACCCGCCTGAAGAGCTCCTTGCCCTGATACTCGTAGAGGTCCATCTGGGCGTGAGCCTACCTGCGCGCGTGTGCGACGATCATCTCCATGCGTCGACTCCTTCTCCTGGCCCTCGCCGCCACCGTTCTGAGCGGCTGTGGACCGACGGCGGTCGACGTGCCGACCACGCTCAAGGCTCCGCCGCAGAGCGCGCGTCTCGATTGGAAGGAACGCTACCCGAGCACGCAGCCGGCTCTCGTCTTCGGCGTCTCACGGTTCACGGTGACCCGCGAAGGCTGGCAGGCCGACATCTCCGTCGAGAACAGGTCCGACGTGGCTTGGACGGTGGGTGACCCACGGATCGGGCCGGAGCTCGCGTTCGGGGTGGTGCTGTTCCCGAACGACGACCTCGACGAGCTCGAGCGCCGCAGCCGGGACGGCGACCTGCCAGCGCTCCGCGCTGCGACCACCTACGCTCCCGCGCTCCCGAGGCAGATCGGCCCCCGGGAGACCTGGCAGGGAGCGATCTCGGCCCCGGGAGCCCTCGCGGGCGGACTCTGGGTCCGGTTGTCGTTCGGGCCGTTCGCGAGCGTGGGCGACCCTCCCGACGGAGCACAGACGCCGGTCGTCTGGTACACCGATCACGCCTACCGCCTGGAGCAGGTCCCGGGGGAGCCCGCATAGCGCGTGCGCGCCCCGCGCAGGGCGCCGCGACGGGTATGACAGACTGCTCGGCATGACCGCGCGGGCAGATCGATGAAACGGTGGTTGCCACTCATCGCCCTCGCGGGCGCGCAGTTCATCATGGTTCTCGATCAGTCGGTGATGAACGTCTCGATCAGCCAGCTGGTCGCCGACTTCGACACGACCGTGACCACGATCCAGGCGGTGATCACGCTCTACTGCCTCGTCATGGCGATGCTGATCATGACCGGCGCCAAGATCGGTGACATCATCGGCCGTCGGCGGGCGTTCGTGATCGGCCTCGTCATCTACGGCTGCGGCTCGGCATTGACCGCCGCGGCACCGACGGTGACCGTCCTTGCGATCGGCTGGTCGGTCATGGAGGGCGTCGGTGCCGCGCTCGTCCTCCCGGCCATGGCGGCGCTGATCGCCGGCAATTTCGAAGGGCGCGAGCGCAAGACCGCCTACGCCGTGATCGGCGGCGTCGCCGGGGCCGGAATCGCAGTCGGCCCGATCCTCGGAGGCTGGGCGACGACAGAGCTCAGCTGGCGCGTCGTGTTCGTCGGTGAGGTCGTGATCGTCCTCGGCATCCTCGCCATGACGCCCTTCGTGCACGACGCTGTCAGGGGAGCCGCGCGCGTGCACCTCGACGTCGTCGGCGCGATCCTCTCGGCTGCCGGCCTCGGAGCCGTCGTGCTCGGGGCCCTGCAGTCGACGACCTGGGGCTGGGTGGCACCCAAGGACTCGCCGATCGAGCCCTTCGGGCTCTCCCTCACCCTCTTCGTGATCGCCGGAGGGGGCGTCCTTCTCTGGGGCTTCGTGCGCTGGCAGCAGCGCCGGGAGGCGCAGGGGACAGACCCCCTCGTCCACCTCTCCCTGATCAAGATCCCGCCGGTGCGCTCCGGCCTGATCGGGCTGTTCACGCAGAACCTGATCCTGATGGGGATCTTCTTCACGATCCCTCTCTACCTGCAGCTCGTCCTCGGCCTCGACGCACTGGACACGGGCATCAAGATGCTGCCCGTCTCGATCACGATGTTCGTGGCCGCGGCGGCCGGCTCACGCCTCTCCAGCCGCTATCCCGTGCGGTCGATCGTCAGAGCCGGGTTGACGACGACGGGCCTCGCGACGTTCCTCCTCCTCGCCACCGTCCAGCCCGACCTGGCGGAGGCCGGCTTCGCGATCGCGATGGCGATCCTCGGCATCGGGATGGGGCTGATCGCCTCTCAGCTCGGCAACGTGATCCAGTCGTCGGTCGACGCGTCGGGACGGGGCGAGGCCGGCGGGCTGCAGTTCACCGGCCAACAGCTCGGCTCCTCGCTCGGCGTCGCGCTGATCGGTGCAATCGTCCTGACCGGCCTGACGACGACGTTCGTGTCGAACATCGAGTCCGATCCCCGGATCGCCGACGACGTGGCCGCCCAGGTCAGCGTTGCGGCGAGCACCGGGATCGACTTCGTCGCGACCGATCAGATCCAGGCCGCAGCGCAGACGGCCGGGCTCGACGTGGCCACCACCGCCGCGATCGTGGAGGACTACCAGAGTGCCCAGCTCCGGGCGCTCAAGGCCGGGCTGCTCGCGGCGACGCTCCTGGCGCTCGTCTCGCTCGCGTTCACGCGAGACCTACCGAGCAGGGTTCCAATGCCCGACGAGGAGCCCCAGGACGACGTCTCCACCGCCTGACGGCACGTCGCCAGGGACGACCACCGCGCCGCCTCGGCGGGTACGCTCGGATCGATGGACGCGATCGTCGTCGACGGGCTCGAGAAGACCTACGGAAGGGGCGTCCGCGCCCTCGACGGGATCCGCTTCGCGGTGCCGGAAGGAGAGGTCTTCGGCCTTCTCGGCCCGAACGGTGCCGGAAAGTCGACGACCGTCCGCATCCTCGCGACGCTGACCCGCGCGGATGCCGGTCGCGCGACCGTCGCCGGTTGCGACGTCTCGTCGGAGCCGGCAGCCGTACGTCGGGCGATCGGCTACGTGCCGCAGGCATCGGGTGTCGACCGGGAGGCGACCGGTCGCGAGAACCTCGTCCTGCAGGGCCGGCTGCAGGGAATGCGCGGGCGCGACCTCGACGGGCGCGCCGCCGACCTGCTGGAGACCTTCGGGCTCGCCGGCAAGGCGAACGCGCTCGTCCGGACGTACTCGGGGGGAATGAAACGGAGGCTCGACGTCGCGATGGGGCTCGTCCATCGACCGCACGTCCTGTTCCTCGACGAGCCCACCACCGGCCTCGACCCGGAGGCGCGCGCCGCGATGTGGGAGGAGCTGGAGGCTCTCGCACGTGCCGAGCAGCTGACGATCCTGCTGACGACCCACTACCTCGAGGAGGCGGACCGGCTCGCCCGGCGGGTGGCGATCATCTCGCGGGGTCGAGTCGTCGTCGAGGGCGAGCCCGAGGCCCTGAAGCGCGCGCTGCACGGCGATGCGGTCACCGTGGAGCTCGACGACACGGCCACGGCCGGCCCCGCCGAGGTCGCCCGTGGGCTCCCGGGCGTTCATGAGGTCACCGAGGAGGGCCGTCGACTCCATCTCCGGGTCGACCACGGCGCCCAGGCCGTACCCGTGATCCTCGCCGCCCTCGACACCGCGGGGACCGGCGTCCAGTCGGTGACCGTGTCGCGGCCGTCGCTCGACGACGTCTACCTCCACCACACGGGCCGGGAGTTCGGTACCGACGACCGGGAGCACGCGTGACCGTCGTCTTCCAGACAGTCATCCTCTGCGGCCGCGTCCTCCGCAACCTCGCGCGTCAGCCGATCTGGATCGCGGTCATGGTCGTGCAGCCGATGTTCTGGCTCCTCCTCTACAGCCAGCTCTTCCGCCGGATCACCGAGCTCCCGGGGTTCGGAACCGCGTCGTACATCGACTACCTGACGCCCGGCGTCGCCATCATGACGGCATTCTTCTCCGGCTCGTGGGCGGGGATGGGGATGATCGAGGATCTCGATCGCGGCGTCCTCGAACGATTCCTCGCGACCCCGGCGAGCCGCGCGGCGATCGTCTTCGGGCGGATCCTGCAGGCGGCGATCACGGCGACGCTGCAAGCGCTGCTCATTCTCCTCGTCGGCCTCACGCTCGGTGCGACGAACGGCGGGATCGTCGGGTGGATCGTGATCCTGCTCGCGGCATTCCTGATCGCGGCGGGGTTCGCCGGCCTGTCCCACGGCATCGCGCTCCGAACGCGGCAGGAGGCGTCGATGATCGCCGTCGCCCAGTTCATCAGCCTGCCGCTCCTGTTCTTCTCGTCGCTCCTGATCGCACGCACCCTGATTCCCGGGTGGATGCAGACGTTCTCGCTCCTGAACCCGGTCGAGTGGGCTGTCCGGGCCGGCCGCGGCGAGGCGCTGCCCGGAACCGACTGGGCGGAGATGGGGACGTTCATCCTGCTGCTCGTCGGGTTTCTGGCCCTGACGACGACGTTTGCGACGCGGAGCTTCCGCTCCTACCAGCGCACACTCTGAGCTCGCGCGTCGGACCGAGCCGATCTCGATCGTCTCGCGGCCGGCGTCAGAGCGGCTGTGCTGTCGGACGGACGAGGATCTCGTTGACGTCGACGTGCGGCGGCTGCGTGAGTGCGAAGCGCACCGCGCGCGCGACATCCTCGGGCGCGAGCGGCGCATCGAGCGGCACGTTCTCGAAGAACGGCGTGTCGACCATTCCGGGCGCGATGATCGTCACGCGGACGCCCGTCCCGTCGAGCTCCTGACGGGCCGACTCGGCCATCGCGTGCACGGCGTGCTTGGTGGCCGAGTACAACGAGCCGACGATCGGGCGCCTCCCCGCGACCGAACCGGTGAGCAGCAGGTGGCCTTTCGTTTCCTGCAGGCCCGGCAAGGTGGCCCGGATCGTCAGCGCAGCGCCGTAGACATTCGTCAGGACCATGTCGCGCCAGTGCTCGACCGAGTCTCCGAGGAAGCTCCGCTGCGCGCCGAAGCCGGCGTTCGCCCAGGCAGCGTCGATGCGCCCGAAGTGCTCGAGCGCAACGGTCACGGCGGCCTGCTGATCCGCCCATTCGGTCACATCGCACTCAACGGCGACGGCGTGATCCGGCCCGCCGAGCTCGGAGGCGAGCTCCTCCAGCTTCTCGATCGAGCGCGCGGCGAGCACGAGTCGCCAACCATCGGCGGCGAGCATCCGTGCGGACGCGGCCCCGATGCCGGTCGACGCGCCGGTGATGAGGACAACGCGATGCTCGTCGGTCATGCTGTCGACTCTAGCTATCGCGCTCGCGTGACGACCGCTTGGCCCGAGGCGTGCGACCTGGCCCGTTCACCGAGCCGCGTGTGCTCGCGCACCCCACGTCACCGGAGCCTCGGGCTCGGAGCCGCAGCTCGCCGGAATCGGCGGCAGGCTTCGCTCCGTGACCTCCGTCGTCCGCTCGCCGCGCGGAGTCGCGAAGGTCACCAGAGCGCCGTCGACGGAGATCAGGCGGAGATCGGCGACGCGGTCGCAACCGGTCGCCTGGCGCACGAACGCCTCCGCCGCCTGAACGGGCCGCGCGTAGATAGTGCGACCGCGGTAGAGGTCGAGGGGAATGCGGCCCTGGGCAAGGAACGCGGCGACCTCGGCAGCCCGGTCGACGGGGATCCGCCCGAGCTGAACGCCGTCCGGAAGCGCTACGACGTTCGGAGCGAAGCGATGCCCGCCCAGATGCGAGCTCTGCCAGAGCTGTTCCGGCCCGAAATGGGGCCGGAGCGCGGAGTAGAGGGGCTGGCCGAGTCGCGCGCAACATGCATCGCGGCGACCGTGCGCGCAGACGAGCACGACCGGGCCGGCGACGGCATCCCCCTCTGCGGCGAGAGCCGCGGGAATCTCGGCCACGGAGCCGAGCTCCTGCCGAACGACGGCTCCGCCCCCCTCGTCGACCTCCGCGCGAATCACGGTGACGCCGCGCCGTCGATCGGAACGGCGAACGAGAATCGCCTTCCCGGGGTACGCAGAAAGCGCGGTGGCCACCTCGGGCGGGAGCGCGCTGTCCGTGACGGCATCGCGCCCCCATGCGCCTCGCACCTCGACGAGAAGCCAGCGCCTGCCCTCCGTGGCTGTCCCCGCGAGAGGTTCCGCCGCAGCCAGGGACGCATCGGCGCATGTGGCTGTCCCGGTCACCCCGCTCATGCCTCCAGCCGATCGGCGAGCAAGCGTCCGAGCGCGGGGTCGATCCCCAGCTCGTCCGCAAACAAGCGATACTCGGCCAGCGCCTTCGAGCGGTCTCGCCCGGGTCGCGACACGGCGCGAAGAAGGACGTTCTTGGGTGTGTGCTCCAGGTCGACGAACTCGATCACCTGGACGTCGTAACCGACTGCCCCGAGCAGCTGGGCCCGCGCAGCATCGGTGACCTCCGCCGCAAATCGCTCCTTGAGCGTCCCGTGGCGAAGGAGGGGGCGGAGAGCGGCATTCTCGAGCTGCGGCAGGAGCTCGTGCTGGCAGCAGGGGACGGCAAGGATGACCGGAACCGCAGCGCGCACAGCGCGATCGAGCACGTCGTCGGTCGCTGTGTCGCAGGCGTGCAGGCTGACGACGAGGTGGGTCCCGGCGAGAGCGTCGAAGCTTGCGATGTCACCGACCTGGAACCGGAGCCCAACTGCGCCGATCCGTCGGGCGAGCGCCTCGCACTCGCCGACGACGTCGGCCTTGAGATCGAGCCCGACGATCTCGGCTTCGCGCCCGTGCACCACCGTGACAAGATGGTGGAGGGCGAACGTGAGGTACGACTTCCCGGATCCGAAGTCGACGATGCGCAGCCGGCCGGCGGGGAGGGACGGCAGGACGTCGTCCACGAGCTCGAGGAACCGATTGACCTGCCGGAACTTGTCGTACCGCGGCTTGCGAACCTTCCCGTCGGCCGTCGTCACGCCGAGCTCGACGAGGAACGGGACGGGAGTGCCCTCGGGCAGGAGGTAGCGCTTCGTCCGATCGTGCGCGAGCAGTACGCGCGGTCGGCTCGGCGGGCGCTTGAGGATCGCCGGTCGTGAGCCGCGACTGCTCAGAATCTGCCAGTCCGCGTCGGATGAGTGGATCAGCCCCTGCCGGAAGTCGCTCTCGAGCAGATCGACGAGGCGTCGGGCCGCGGCGTCGGGCGTCAGGTTCTCGTCCGAGGTCCTCGTCGCGTAGTGGGCGGTGAAGCGGTAGCGGGGGACTCTCGCGGTGGCGAGCGGAGTGACGGTGATCCGCGCCGGTCGCGACGGGTCACTGCGGCTCGGGCGACTGACCGTGGCGCCTGTCAGCTCGCCGTCGCCCACGAGGCGGCGGACGAGGGCTCCAAGATCGGACGAGCCCGCGGTCACTCCGCTCCGGTGACGACACAGATCAGATGCCCGCTCGTCACACTCTGCCCCGGCGCGACCGAGAGCGAGTCGACCGTTCCGGCATGCTCGGCGGCAATCTCGTTCTCCATCTTCATCGCCTCGACGACACACAGCACCTGACCGGCCACGACCCGGTCGCCCTCCGCGACGGCGACCGAGAGGACGGTGCCCTGCATGGGGCTGACGACGGCTCCCGATCCTGCTCCCGACCGGCCCGCGGAGCGCTCCCGTCGCGCACGTCCGAGCGTCGCCCAGGGTGGTTCCGTGGCGTGGACCCTCACGTCGAACGAGCGGCCGTCGATCTCGACGGCGACGACCTCCGACCGGAGCCCGGCTCCGTCCGGCCGTCGCCCTACACTCGTTGTCTCATGAGACAACTTTGCCGTGATCTCGTTCGCACGTTGTGCGAGCTCCTCCGACTCGACGATCCCATGGCAGGTGCCGCCGCCGATGAAGCACGGCTCCGAGAGCAGTGCTGCGTGGAAGCCGAGGAGCGTCGGGAGCCCCTCGATCCTGAACTCGGCGAGCGCGCGAAGCATGCGCCGCCTGGCAGTCTCACGGTTCGTGTCGTGGACGATCAGCTTGGCGATCATCGGGTCGTAGAGACCAGAGATCTCGTCGCCCGCCCGAATACCCGAGTCGACGCGAACGCCGGGGCCGGCCGGCTCCTCGTAGGCAGTGATCGTGCCCGGCGCGGGCAGGAAGCCCATCCCCACGTCCTCGGCGTTGATCCGGCACTCGATCGAGTGGCCGCGGAGTGTCACGTCCTCCTGCCCGATCGACAGCGGCTCGCCCTGTGCGATCAGGACCTGCTCACGAATCAGATCGAGCCCGGTCACGAGCTCGGTGACCGTGTGCTCGACCTGGATCCGCGTGTTCATCTCCATGAAGTAGTAGGAGCCGTCGGCGGTCAGCAGTCCCTCGATCGTTCCCGCCGAGCGATATCCCGCTGCACGAGCTGCATCGACGGCTATCTGCCCGATCCGCGCGCGCAGTACATCGTCGACCGCCGGCGACGGCGTCTCCTCCACCAGCTTTTGATGCCGACGCTGGATCGTGCAATCGCGCTCGCCGAGGAACAGGACCGTCCCGTGGCCGTCGGCAAGGATCTGTGCCTCCACGTGCCGCGGCTCCTCGAGGTACCGCTCGACGTAGACGGTGTCGTCGGCGAAGTACTTCAAGCCCTGCCTCTGCGCGGCCTCGAAGGCCGGCCCGACTTCAGACGGGTCCGCCACGATCTCCATGCCCTTCCCCCCTCCGCCGGCGGCGGCCTTGATGATCAGCGGGTAGCCGATCTCGTCGCCGAGGGCGACGACCGCGTCGACGGTGCGCACCGGCTCGGTCGCCCCTGGAATGATCGGCACCCCCGCGGCCTTCATGGCAGCGCGCGCCTCCGTCTTCGACCCCATGAGCTCGATCGCAGACGGAGGAGGGCCGATCCACGTCAGCCCGGCGTCCTCGACGGCACGGGCAAAGGGTGCGTTCTCGGCCAGGAACCCGTAGCCGGGGTGAATCGCCGAGGCGCCGGCCCGCAACGCCGTCTCGATGATGATGTCCCCCCGCAGGTAGCTCTCGTTCGCCGGCCCGGGGCCGATCCGGTACGCCTGGTCGGCGACGCGGGTGTGAAGCGCGCCGCGGTCTGCATCCGAGTACACGGCGACCGCTTCGATGTCGAGCTCATGGAGCGTGCGGAAGATCCGCACGGCGATCTCACCGCGGTTCGCCACGAGCACTCTGGTAAAGGTCGGCATGCCCGCCGCGTATTCTCCCTGAAGGATGACCATCCCCGATCAGTTGACCCTCGGCCGGGCTCTGGCTGTCCCCGTCGTCGTCGTGCTCTTCGCGTGGGACTTCCCCGACCACAACTACTGGGCGACGGCTGTGTTCGTCGTAGCGATGGCGACCGATCAGGTCGACGGCTGGCTCGCTCGACGCTGGAACCAGACGTCGGCATTCGGCTCGCTGCTCGACCCGATAGCCGACAAGGTGCTGGTGATGGCCGCCCTCGCGATGTTGATCGCCGAAGGTGTCGCACCCGCGTGGATGGTCGCCGCGATTCTCGCCCGCGAGTTCATCATCTCCGGGCTCCGCCTCGCCGCGATCGAAAAGGGTGTCGTCATCGCGGCACGCGACCTCGGGAAGCTCAAGACGTGGGCGCAGGCGCTCGCCGTGGCCGTCGGGGGCATGGCCGCCGCCGGAGCGTGGAGCACCGATCTCGCGTGGTGGGCCTTGCTCGTGGCCGTCGTGCTGACGTGGGTCTCGGGACTGGACTACGCGCGCGTCGCGCCACGGCTTCTCGGCGCCGGAGGGACGTAGCCCCGGCCGGGAAGAGGTGGTTCGGCGGGGTCCGAGGCCCACCCGTCGAGCGCGTCGTTCGGATCGCCGAGAGTCCGGCGTGCGCTCCGCGCCCAGGCGCTCGTCGCAGCGGAGCGCGGCTCGACGTCGGCAAGGCGCTGTTGCGTCAAGGCGGCGACCGCCGCCCGCGCGACGGCGAGATCGTCCCCGGGGGATGGGATCAGGTCGATCTGCACGTGACGAAGCCTATGCGAGGGTGATCAGGCGGGCAGCCGTCGCCTTGAACGAGGCGACGACGACCTCTCCTTCTCGGAGGCTGAGGCGCTCGGCCGAGCCCCTGGTGATCTCGCCGGAAAGTGGCCCTACCCTGACGCGGACGCGGTTCCCGATCGTGACGATCGATTCGATCGGCGCCGTTACGTGATTGAGCATCGAGTCCTCGGGAGCCGTACGCGCGACCGTCACCTCCCACGGGTGCACGGCGACGGCGACCCGTCCGAGACCGGCATCCGTCGTCCATGCCGTTCCTCCCAGGTCCAGCGCGACCCGGGTCAATCCGTTCGCGTCGGCGGCGGCGACACCGTGCAGCAAGGTCGCCCCCGTGAAACGGGCGACGAACGGGTCGGACGGGCGTGCCACGAGGTCGGTGGCTGTCCCGATCTGGAGCAGGCGACCCGCCGACATCACACCGATCCTGTCGGCGAGCGAGGCCGCATCCTCGAAGTCGTGGGTGACGAGGATGGTCGGCAGGCGCAGAGCAGCGAGGAGATCGCGAAGCTCTCCGCGGACAGCGTCGCGTGTGTGGGCGTCGAGCGCCGAGAGAGGCTCGTCGAGGAGGAGAACGCGGGGCTCGCGAGCGATCGCCCGCGCGAGCGCGACGCGTTGACGCTCGCCGCCGGACAGTCGCCCCGGCCTCTCGTCGGCCAGCGCGGCGATCCTCAGGCGCTCGAGGACCTCGTCGACGAGATCAGTCCGCGTCGCGCCGAACGCCACGTTCGCCCGCACCGACAGATGCGGGAAGAGCGCGTACTCCTGGAACACGAGACCCACCGATCGACTCTCGGGAGGAACCTCCACCCCGGTCGCCGTGTCGAGCCACACCGTGCCGTCGAGCGTGACGCTCCCCACCTCCGGCGACAGGAGACCGGCGACTGCACGCAGGACGCTCGTCTTGCCCGCGCCGGACGGGCCGACGAGCGCGACCGTCTCCGACTCCACGGCGAGCGTCAGCTCGACGCGGAAGTCGCGGAGACCGTGGGATAGAGCGACGTCGAGCGTCGCCATGAGGGAACCAGCTTGACGGTGAGAAGGACAGCGGCGCTCGCGACGACGAGCTCCGCACCGATCGCGAGCGCCGTGTCGAAATTGACGTCGAACTGCTCGTAGACAGCGAGTGACAGTGTCTGCGTGACGCCCTGAAGCGATCCCGCGAACATGATCGTCGCGCCGAACTCACCGATCCCGCGGGCAAACGACAGGGCAGCACCGGCGGTCAGGCCGCCGAGGGCCAGGGGCAGCGCAACCCGTGCGAACGTGCGCGCAGGGCCGGCCCCGAGCGTGCGGGCCGCGTCGGTGAGCGCCGGGTCGACCTCTCCGAAGGCCGCGACCGCCGTGCGGATGTAGAACGGGCCGGCAACGAACATCACCGCGAGTACGACGGCGATCTTCGTGAATGCGATCTCGATGCCGAGCGCCGAGAGCGAGCTGCCGAGAAGACCGAGCCGGCCGAACGTGGCGAGCAGGCCGATCCCGGCGACGGCCGGTGGCAGGACGAGAGGAAGTTCGAGGAGCGTGACGACGATGCTGTGCCCCCGAAACCGTCGGGTTGCAAGGAGGTAGGCCGTCGGCGTTCCGAACGCAACGATCAGGATCTGGGCGACGAGCGTCGTCTCGAGCGTCACGACCAGCGCGTCGCGTGCGACCCCCGATCCGAGCGCAGAGACCAGCTCCGAGGGCGGAACGCGAAGGAAGATCGCCGCGACCGGCAGGACGAGAAACGCGAGCGTGACGAACGTGGCACCGAACAGAGCCAGGGGGAACAGCCGCCTCATGCAGGCACCCCGAATCCGGCGGCACGCAGAGCCTTGCGGCCGCTCGGGCCGAGCAAGGCGATCACGAACGCCTGTGCAGCCGCGAGATCCCGGGGCTTCGCCGCGATCGCGGCCTCGTAGACGACGACCGGCTGCGCGCGCCGCGGTATCTCGACGACTCGCACCTTTCCGGCCACGGGCTTGACGTCGGTGGCGTAGACGAAGCCCGCGTCCGCCTCTCCGAGAGCGACCTTGCCGACGATCCCCTTCACGTCTTGCTCGAGGCTCACCGTCTTCCGCAGGACGGGCAACATTCCGAGGCGCTTCAGCACCTCCCGGGTGTAGAGGCCGATCGGCACCTTCGGGCCGGCTACCACGAGCCGGAGCTTCGGCCGCCGGCCCAGATCGGCGATCGTCTCGATCCCGGCCGGATTCCCGCGCGGGACGATGACGACGAGGCGGTTCGTCGCGAACGGCACCGGCATCCGCACGGTTCCCTCGGCGTACAGCGCACGGGTGTAGACGGGGCTGGCCGAAAGGAACACGTCGAACGGGAACCCGAGTCGCGCCTGCTGCGCGAGTTGATTCGAGCCGCCGAACGACGCTCTGGCATCGGAGTCGACCTTCGGCACCACATCGACGAGTGAGGCGGCCGCCAGCACCGTCGCCGACCCGTCGACGGTTCGCGCCTCTCCCCCGGTCAACGCGACCGTGCTTGCGAGCGCCGCGACGATACAGGCGCCGAGCGCGATGGGGACGAGACGCCTTCTCATCGCTCGATCATCACGCTCGTCGATTTGATCACGCCGGCTGCGCTCATGCCCGCCTCGAGACCGAGCTCCTCGACCGACTCCCGCGTGATGATCGCGACGACGCGCGAGGGCTCGGTGACATCGATCTCGACGCGCGCCAGGAGCCCGTCGACCTCCACCGAGCGGACCGTCCCCCGGAAGCGATTGCGCGCGGACGAGACCTGCGACCCCTCCGAGCCACGCAGCCGCTCGATCTCCGATGCCGGCACGACACGCCGGTTCGCGGTATCGCGGGCGACCGTGATCCGACCCTGCCGATCCCAGCGCCGCAGCGTGTCGAGGCTGATGCCCAGCATCCTGGCCGCCTCGGCCGCCGAGTACTCTTCCCTAGGCATTGCCTAGTTATAGCGCACAGTGCTCAGACCGATGACCTTTGCTCTCCCTTGACGTCGTCACATGCCGGCGACGAGCCTCGAGACGCTCCGGGCAGGTCCGGGCGTCCGCACGATATCGCCGGTCAGCCCCCCGGCGCCACGGTCAGGGCCTCGATCCGGTCGACGAGCGAGGAGAGCACAGCGAAGGCAGCCTCGACGGGCTCCGGCCCGGTCATGTCCACTCCCGCGAGCCGCAATGCGTCGAGGGGATAGAGCGAGTCGCCTGCCGAGAGGAAGGCGAGGTAGTCGTCGGCGGCTCCGTCCGCGCCGGCGAGCACGCCGTCTGCGAGCGCGTGAGCAGCGGAGATTCCGGTTGCGTACTGGAAGACGTAGAACGGCTCGTACAGGTGAGCGAACTTGGCCCACGTGATGCCGAGGCGCTCGCGATCGACCTCGACGTCGGGACCGAAGCCGTCCGCGAACAGGTCGGCCGTTCGCCCCCCGAGCAGCTCGGCGGTGAGGCCCTCTCCAGCCGCGACGCGCTCGTGGATCTCGCGCTCGAGCCGAGCGAGCGTCGGCATGACGAAGAAGTAGCGGTGGAAGTTCGACATCGCCTCGTCGAGGACGGCGAGCAGGATCGCCGGATCGTCGATCGTCGCCAGTAGATGAGCGCGCAGCAGCGCCTGGTGGAAGTTCGAGGCGACCTCGGCGACGAAGATCGAGTAGTAGGTGTACGGCTGCGGTTGCGCCTGCCACGTGCGGTACGAGTGCATCGAATGGCCGAGCTCGTGCGCGAGCGTGCCCAGGCTGACCGCCGTCCCGTCGAAGTTCATCATGATGAACGGGCTCGTTCCCGGCGCGCCGGCCGAGAAGGCGTTGCCCATCTTGCCGGCAGTCGGGTAGACGTCGACCCAGCGGTCCTCGAGGCAGCCACGGCGCACCGTCCCGGCGTATTCCTCGCCGAGAGGGGCGAGAGACTCGACGATCCAGTCGACGCACTGCTCGTACGAGAAGGTCGGCGTCGTCGCACCGAGCGGAGCCGCGACGTCGTAGGGGGCGAGCAGGTCGAGACCGAGCACGTCTCGCCGCAGCCGCCAGTAGCGGTGCCAGGTCGGCAGGTTCGCCCCGAATACCGCAATCAAGTTGTCGAAGACCTCGACCGGGATGTTCGACCCACCGAGCGATGCCTCGAGCGCCGACGGGAACCTGCGAACGCGGGCGCTGAACAGCGCCTGCTTGAGGGTGGTGGAGAGCGTCGCCGCGAGGAGGTTGCGGGCGGCGAGATAGCCGTCGGAGTAGCTCTCCCAGCCTCGCCGCCGGAGCTCCCGGTCGGGATGGGCGAGAACCGCATCGATCGTTCCCTGGGTGACAGGGAACGCCTCGCCCTCGCTCGAGACCGCGGGCGCGAACGCAAGATCGGAGTCGGTGAAGGCGCTGTACGCGTTGTACGGACCGGCAAACGCGTCCCGCGCGAGCCCGAGCACCTCCTCCACCTCGGTGGAGCGCGTATGCGACTCGAGCCGGAAGAGCTCGTCGACGGCGTGGGCGTAGACGGCGAGCGAGGGGTCGCTCGCGAGCCACCCCTCGACCCGTTCTCGCCCTGCGGCGATCACCTCCGGGTCGACGAACGCCGTCGCCGCGCCGACCTGCGCGGCCGCAGCCTGGGCTCGACCGTAGCGGGCAACCGCGTCGACGTTCGTGGTCTCGACGGCGTACGCCATCTCCGCGTAGGCCATGAGGAGCCCGAGCCGGCGGCGAACGGCGTCGCGGGACCGAAGGCTCTCGCCGAGCGAGCCTGCGTCGACCGCGACGCGACCCTGCAGATCGGCCAGCGCGGGCAGCTCTGCGAGCAACGCCCCGAGCTCCACCTCCCAGTCCTCCGGGGTCGCGAAGACGCCCTCGGCGCCCCAGGTCCGGTCGGCGGGGACACTCTCGCGGGCGAGCGTCACAGCGGGATGTTCCCGTGCTTCCGCTTGGGGGTGGGCTCGCGCTTCGAGAGATGCATTTCGAGCGCGCGGATCAGGTACGGGCGTGTCGTCCGTGGCTCGATCACGTCGTCGACGTACCCGCGCTCGGCGGCCGAATAGGGGTTGGCGAAGCGCTCCTTGTAGTCCGCGATCAGCTCGGCACGACGGGCCTCGGGTTCCGCTGCCTCGCCCAGCTCGTTCCGGAAGATGATGTTGACGGCGCCGTCCGGCCCCATCACCGCGACCTCGGCCGTCGGCCATGCGACGTTCACGTCGGCACGGATGTGCTTGGAGCTCATGACGTCATACGCACCGCCGTACGCCTTCCGCGTGATCACGGTGAGCTTCGGCACGGTCGCCTCGGCGTACGCGTAGAGGAGCTTGGCACCATGCCGGATGATGCCGCCCCATTCCTGCTCGGTGCCCGGCAGGAAGCCCGGAACGTCGACGAACGTGACGAGCGGGACGTTGAAGGCGTCGCACGTCCGCACGAACCGCGCCGCCTTCACCGAAGCGTCGATGTCGAGCACGCCGGCGAGTGCGTTCGGCTGGTTGCCCACGATCCCCACGGCATGGCCCCCGAGCCTCGCGAAGCCGCAGACGATGTTCTGCGCGAAGTCCGGCTGGAGCTCGAAGAAGTCCGCGTCGTCGACGACAGCCTGCACCACGCGCTTGATGTCGTACGGCTTGTTGGGAGAATCCGGGATGAGCGTGTCGAGCTCCGGCGACTCGCGGTCGACCGGGTCGACCGGAGCAGCGTAGAGGGGTGTCTCGAGGTTGTTCTGGGGAAGGAACGAGAGCAGGTACCGCGCATCCTCGATCACCTCCGCCTCGCCTGGAGCAACGACGTGCGCGACGCCCGACCTGGCAGCGTGGGCGGACGCTCCGCCGAGCTCCTCCTGGCTCACGTTCTCACCGGTGACCGCCTTCACGACGTCGGGTCCGGTGATGAACATGTACGACGTCCCCTCCGCCATCAGGACGAAGTCGGTGATCGCAGGCGAGTAGACGGCCCCTCCCGCGCACGGGCCGAGGACGAGCGAGATCTGCGGCACGACACCCGACGCCTGAACGTTGCGCCAGAAGATCTCCGCGTACCCCGCGAGCGAGACGACGCCCTCCTGGATGCGCGCGCCACCCGAGTCGTTGATCCCGACGACCGGGCATCCGACCTTCACCGCCATGTCCATCACCTTGCAGATCTTCTCAGCGAAGACCTCGCTCAACGAGCCGCCGAAGACCGTGAAGTCCTGCGAGAACACGCAGACCGGCCTCCCGAAGACCGTGCCGTAGCCGGTGACGACGGCATCTCCCCACGGGCGTCGGTCGCGCATCCCGAATTCGGCCTCCCGGTGCCGCACGAACCGGTCGAGCTCGACGAACGAGCCGGGATCGAGCAGCAGCTCGACTCTCTCGCGCGCGAGGAGCTTGCCGCGCTCGTGCTGGCGCTCGACCGCCGCGGTATTGCCCGCGTGGGCGGCGGCGTCGCGCAACTCGGCGAGCCAGACGAGCTTCGCCTCGGTCGTGTCGTGGATCTTGCGGGTGCTCGGATTGGAGGCCATCTGACCGCTGAGCCTATCGCCCTGCCGCGCTCTCGCGCTCCCACACCACTGGGAACAGCGGATGATCCATGGGCGCACCGGCCGGGAGCTCCTCGGCGAGACCGGGAAAGTCGGGCGACGTCCTCCACGCCCGCGGCGCGTGCCTCACGTCGTCGCCGAGGAAGCGAAGCGACAGGACGCGCCGGCGGCGCCCTTCTTCGACGCCGCCCGCGCAATGGAGCGTGAGCATGTTGAAGAAGACCGCGTCGCCCGGGTCGAGCTCCCAGCCGACGATCTCGAAGGCGTCGCGGTCGCCCTCGATGTCGGGCAGCTCGTCGAGCGCGCCATCCGGGAACCACCTCGCCTGGTTGTCCATGAACGTCCGGGGCATCAGCCACGGGCCGAGGTGCGAGCCCGCGACGAACTCGAGCGTCGCAGGTCGGGAGACCGGGTCGACGGGGAGCCACACCGAGCACGTCTGCGTGCCCTCGACGTTGTAATACGGCTGATCCTGGTGCCACGGCGTGCGCTGCGCCGTCCCCGGCTCCTTCACGAGCACGTGGTCGTGGTAGAACCGCACCCGCCCGGAGCCCATCAGCCTGCCGGCGATCGCCGCCGCCGGGGATGTTCGGACGACCTCTTCGAGCTCCGGCAGCCGCTGCCAGTTGCGGAAGTCCTCGAAGAACCGCCCGGGGTCGTCGGATCGGCTCGCGACGAGTGCGCGCTCGCTCGGCTCGGCGAGGTTCCGCTCGATCGCCGTCTCGACCAGGTCGAGCTCCGCCCGCGAGAACGCGGCCCGGACGCATACGGCGCCGTCGCGACGGTACGCCTCGATCGTCTCCACCGTCACACTCGCCGTCCCGGCCATACGCCGAGTCTAGAAGAGCATCACCCGGCTAGAGTTGCGCGGTGACCACGCCTCTCGACCGCTCTGCCAGCTGGCCCTACGACGGCACGGGGGCGCCCGGGCCGTACGCGTACGCACGCGACCTGCAGCCGAACGCCGTCTCCCTCGAACGCGCAGTCGGCGCGCTCGAGGGCGGCCGGTCCCTGCTCTTTCCCTCGGGCATGGGGGCGGTGACGGGCGTCGTGCTGACCATGCTGCCCCCGGGCGGAACGCTCGCTCTCGCGGAGGGCGCCTACTACGGCCACAAGCAGCTCTTCGACCACCTTGCTCCGTGGGGCGTGAACGCGATCGAGTACGACCAGACCGGGGCGCCTCCGGCGAGCGCCGACCTGATCCTGATCGAGGCGCCCGCCAACCCGATGCTGACGATGCCCGACTTCGAGAGTGCGGTGGCGCACAAGGCACCCGTCGTCTGCGATGCCACGCTCGCGTCACCGCTCCGGATTCGGCCGCTCGACCTCGGATGCGACGTCTCGCTGCACAGCGCCACGAAAGTGCTGGCCGGCCACGACGATCTCCTCGCAGGGATCGTCAGCGTCGTCGACGCCGACCTCTACGACCGACTCGAGCGGACCCGGCACCTCGCGGGCATCGTCGCGTCGGCCGACACGGCCTGGCTCGTCGAGCGAGGGTTGCAGACGCTGGAGGTACGGCTGGAGCGGATGGAGGGCAGCGCCCGGATCCTCGCCGAGCGGCTCGCCGGTCATCCAGCGGTGGAAGCCGTTCGCTACCCCGGTTTCGGGTTCGTCCTCTCGTTCGACGTCGCCGACGGCACGGCCGCCCGACGGGTCGAGACGGCGACCGCGATCGCCACCAACGCGACGAGCCTGGGCAGCACCCACACGAAGATCGAATCGCGCCACCGCTGGGAAGGAGCACGCTGCCCGGAAGGGCTGTTGCGGCTGTCGGTCGGGCTCGAGGATGCGGAGAGCCTCGTGGCCGATCTCGAGCAGGCGCTGGCACGCGCCTGACGGCGAGTGAGTGCCGCGCGCCTGTAACGAATCGTCGCCTCCGGATACCGTATGAGCATGCTGTTCACACGAAAGTCCCAAGCAATACCCGCGCCCGAGGACACGCTCCCCGGCCGCCCGGGTGCCATGCCGATCGTCGAGCCGCACGTCGTGCTCGGCACGCCGATCGAGCCACCGTTTCCGGAGGGAATCGAGACTGCGATCTTCGGCATGGGGTGCTTCTGGGGAGCCGAGAGGCTCTTCTGGCAGCTTCCCGGCGTCTACACGACCGCGGTCGGCTACTCCGGCGGAACGACCCCGAATCCGAGCTACGAGGAGACCTGCTCCGGCCGCACCGGCCACACGGAAGCCGTCCTGGTCGCCTACGACCCTGCCCGGATCTCGTACGAGGAGCTCCTGCAGACCTTCTGGGAGGGCCACGACCCGACCCAGGGAATGCGCCAGGGGAACGACGTCGGCTCCCAGTACCGCTCGGCCCTGTACTGGACGACCCCCGCCCAGCAGGAGGCCGCGCTCGCCTCGAGGGCCCGATATGCGATTGCCCTCGCTCAGTCGGGCTACGGCATGATCACGACCGAGCTCGCCGAGGCAGGGGAGTTCTACTACGCCGAGACCTACCACCAGCAGTACCTGGCGCGAAACCCGCGCGGCTACTGCGGGATCGGCGGCACCGGCGTTGCCTGCCCGATCGGCACCGGCGTCGTAGGCTGACCGAGAGTCGGGGGAGAGGCATCGCCCTCTCCCCCGACTCTCACACCCTTCGCCGCCACCGCGCGAAGACGTCATCGACATCGCGGCGCATCGCGCGCGGGGCGAGGACGAAGAGGTGATCTCCGGGCTGGACGACCGTGCTGCCACGCGGCGGGATCGCGTCGTCGCCGCGGACGACGACCGCCACGATGGCGCTTCTCGGTAGGCCGAGCTCGCGGACTGCCGCACCCGCGATCGCATGGTCGTCGGGCCACGGCGAAGTCGATCAACTCGAGGTTGCTGAGGTGCCCCACCTCGAGCGGGGCCTCGGCGGGCACCGGGACGGGCGAGACGAGCCCGAGCCTTCCGGCGAGCCACTCGAGGGTCGTTCCCTGCAGGATTGTCGAGACGACGACGACGAAGAAGACCGCGTCGAAGATCGTGCCGGCCTGTGGCACGTCGGAGGAGAGAACGAAGGTCGCGAGGACGATGGGAACCGCGCCACGGAGCCCCGCCCAGCCGAGCAGCAGCCGTTCCCGTGAGGTGAAGTCGCTGAACCAGGTCGATGCCACGACGGCGAGCGGCCGCGAGACGAGGACGAGGAGAAGCGAGAGCGCGAGCCCGGCGAGAGCTACCTCCGGCAGTCGACTGGGGAAGACGAGCAGTCCGAGCACGATGAACAACGCCACCTGCGCGAGGAACGCGAGACCCTCGTGGAATGCCACGAGGTGCCGCCGATATCGCGACGGCGTGCTGCCGACCGCCAACCCCACGAGGTAGACCGCGAGAAAGCCGCTGCCTCCGATGACGTCTGCGATCCCGAACGACAGCGCTGCCACCGCGACGGACGCGACGGGCGCGAACGCGCCGATCGCGACGGGCAGGCGCGCGAAGATCCGTGAGGCGATCAGGCCCATCGCGACGCCGACGAGCAGCCCCAGCGCGAGCTGCTGGACGACGAGAACCAGGAGGTCGTCGAGCCCGTAGGCGTCAGGCTTCTCGATCCAGGCGATCAGGCCGAGGGTGAGCGCGACGGCCATCGGGTCGTTGCCGCCCGACTCGGCTTCGAGCGTTCGCGCGACGCGCCTTCGGATCTGGGTCGACCGCAGCGTCGCGAAGACCGCCGCCGCGTCGGTGGACGCCACGACCGCCCCGAGGAGAAAGGCCTCGAGCCACGTCACGTCGAAGAGCGCGTGGGCGGCTACCCCGGTCAGGATCGTGGTGACGACGACGCCGACCGTGCTCAGGAGCGCCGCCGGCACCGCCACCTGCCGCAGACGACGCCACGACGTCTGCAGCCCGCCCTCGTACAGGATCAGGACGAGACCGACGACGCCCACCTTGCGGGCCAGCTCCGCGTCGTCGAACTCGATCCCGACTGCTCCGTCGGATCCGAGGAGCATTCCGAGGCCGAGGAACGCCACGAGCACCGGCAGCCCCGTCCGTGCAGCGCCGAGCGCGACCACGAGGCTGGCCGCGAGGATCGCGCCGGCGATGAGGAGGATCAGTCCCTCGTCCATGGCCCTATCCTTGCTGTCCCTCGCCTCCCTCGCCTCGCCGTGGGCGGCGGCGTGTCATCGACGTCGCGTGCCCGCCGGCGGTCGGCGCGGGCTACCGCGCGGTTCGCGTCACCGGCCGGCGACGCCGGCGGGCTCGTCGTCCACCGTCACCACCTGGATGCCGCCGAGGGTTGCGAACGCCTCGATCTGCAGTGTCGGAGCATCGGCCTCGAGCTCGGCATCGCTGCTGACACGTGCCTCGATGCCACCAGCCATCGCATGCTCCTCGACCACCACGCGCCACTCGTCGGGAACGAGGACCTGTACCCCAGCGAGGCGCGAGCGAAGGACGAGCCGGGCACCGAGCGGTGAAAGCGTCGCCTCACGGAGATCGAGCTGGAACCCGCCGAGCGTCGCGGTCACGCTCCCTTCCCGAAGCGACGCCGCCCGGCTCACGCGCTGGGCGCCGCCGAAGACGACGGCGACCGAGAACTCATCGGACGTCGCATCGCCCTCCGTCCCCGCCCGCTCGACGAGCGCGCCCACGGCACGGAGCGCTGCCAGGACGAGCGTGACGCGGAGAACGAGTCGAAGCACAGCCACACCTCCATTCACCTCGCCACGGACAAGGTCGGCCGTGCGCGAGAGTCCGGGCTCCTCGACGACAGGCTACACCGATTTCCTGGTGTCTACGCCAACCGCCAGAACTCACCGGTGAGACCCAGGCGATCGAGGATGGCCTGGCTCTGGTCGCGCGTCCGCGGGCGCCACTCGGGGGGAAGTCGGTCGCTCCACCATGCGTGGGCGAGCGCGCTGAGCTCGCCCACGGAGATCGTCACGCCCGATCCGCGCCCGCCCAACCATCGCTCGATGTGCTCTTCCGACCGGAAGAGGTTCATCGTCGCTCACGTGTAGACGATGTCCGCCCACCAGCGGGCAGCAGGGACGAGGCAGTGGAAGCGCAGCGTCTCGTCGTCCGGTCGAGCGTCGCGCACGAGGACGGTGAGCGCATCACCGCAGTCCGGGCACGAGGCTTCGATCCGCCCGTCGGTGTGGAGCGCCGCACAGATCCCGAAGGCATCCCACGCGCAGTTCGCATACCACCAGCGGCCACCCGCCTCGACCCGGTAGGCAGTGGGGACCGCGGAGAACGGGTTCAGCATCCTGATCTCGGCCGTGGCCGGGTTGAGGACGAGAGCGTGCGCCTCGTGCAGTCGCAGCCAACCCCGGACGACTTCGGGTTCGGCGAGCGCGACAGACGCGGCGACCTCGCGCGCGGTCGGCGCGCGACCGAGCTCGACGAGGAGGCCGTACGTGGCGGCCCGGAGCTCCAGGTCGAGCTCGTCCATCAGACCCAGAACCCACGGTGGACCGTGCGTGCCTCGGCCTCGAGATGCGGTCCGCTCACCTCGATCACGCGCCCACCGCGCGCGAAGACCTCGCGGCACGGGAGCGCGAGCTCCTCGCCGGAATCGCCGACCATCTCGACCAGGGTCGCACCGGCGAGGGCGAACACGACCCGCCCGATCCCGGACCAGTAGATCGCACCGGCGCACATCGCACACGGCTCGGTGCTCGTGTAGAGCGTGCAGCCGGCGAGGCCCACGGGGTCATAGCGACGGCTCGCCGCCCGGACGAGGTTGAGCTCGGCGTGGTTCGTTATGTCGCGCTCCGTGACAACGGAGTTCTCGGCTTCCAGGACGACCTTGCCGCCGCCGTCCACGAGCAGCGCCCCGAAGGGGTGGTTCCCGTGCTCCCGGGAGCGCCGTGCGAGCTCGATCGCGGCGAGAAGATGGCGGTCGTCGGTGCTGTTCACGGCTACGGCTCGGCGACCCCGACGGTCTTCCCCTCGTCACCCTCGATCGGACCGGCGAGCTTCTGGGCCGCCCAGACCGGGATGATCGAGATGACGATCACGACGAGAGCCACCACGTTGATGATCGGGAGCTGGTTCGGGCGTGCCAGGTTGGAGAAGATCCAGATCGGCAGCGTCTGTTCGGAGCCGGCGGTGAACACCGTCACGATCACCTCGTCGAACGAGAGGCCGAACGCGAGTAGACCGCCTGCGAGCAACGCCGTTCCGAGCGCGGGCAGCGTGACGAGCCCGAACGTCTGGATGGTGTCGGCACCGAGGTCACCGGATGCCTCCTCGAACGACAGCGACGTCCGGCGCAGGCGAGCGATCACGTTGTTGAACACGACGACGATGCAGAACGTCGCATGCCCGATGACGATGGTGGCAAGCCCGAAGCCGATTCCGATCGGCTCGAGCACCTCGTTGATGGTCGCGTTCAGCGCGAGGCCCGTGACGATCCCGGGGAGCGCGATGGGAAGCACGACGAGAAACGAGATCGTCTCGCGCCCGAAGAAGCGGTAGCGCGCGATCACGAACGAGAGGCAGGTTCCGAGCACGAGCGCGACGAGCGTGGCGATGGTCGCGGCCTTGACCGACAGCAGGAACGCGTCACGCACCTCGGGGTCGTGGAAGGCGACCTCGAACCACTTCGTCGTCCAGTTCTGGATCGGCCATGCCTGCGTGATGTCGTCGTTGAAGGCATACAGGCCGATCACGACGAGCGGGAAGTAGATGAAGACGAGCACGGCGGCCGTTCCGAGCCGCAGCATCCATCGCGTGAGTGGGCCTTCGGTCATCAGAGGTTCTCGAACGCGCCCGCGCGGCGCGCGAGCAGCAGGTAGACGACCATGACGGAGATCGGGACGAACGCGTACGCGGCAGCCAGCGGCAGGTTGTTCGCCACGCCCGACGTTGTCGTAGATCACGTTCCCGATGAACTGGGTGCTCGAGACGACCTCGGGTGTGATGTAGTCACCGAGCGTGAGCGAGAAGGTGAAGATCGAGCCGGCGACGAGCGCCGGGAAGACGAGCGGCAGGACGACCCGGAAGAACGTGCGCCCCGACCGCGCGCCGAGGTCGGAGGAGGCTTCGAGCAGGGAGTTCGGGATCCGCTCGAGCCCCGCATAGAGGGGGAGGATCATGTACGGCAACCACAGGTAGGTGAAGACGAGCCACGTACCCGTGATCGAGTAGCCCGGGCCACTGAGGCCGAACGGCTCGAGGAGCCAGTTCAACACGCCCTCCTTCCCGAGGATGATGCGCCACGAGTAGACCTTGACGAGATAGCTCGCCCACAGGGGGATCAGGATCGAGACGAGGAGCAGGCGCCGCGTGTTCTTCGAGGCGACCCGCGCCATGTAGTACGCGATCGGGAACGCCAGCAGGGCGCAGGCGATCGTCACGGCGGCGGCCATGGTGATCGTCCGGATCGCGATCGTCCGATACACCGGCACCTCGACGATCGTCTGGAAGTTCTTCAGCGTCGGCTCGCGGACGACCTCTCCCGTGAACGTGTTCAGCTGCCAGAAGGCCGAGAGCAGCAGGATCCCGAGCGACCCGATGTAGAGGACGACGATCCACGCAAACGGCGCCGCGAGCAGGGCGCCGAGCCGTAGGCGCGGTCGTCGATACAGCCACGCAGACAGCCGCCGCCCCACGCTACGGTGGGGCGGCGGCTCGGTTCCTGCCAGGGTGGTCACGTTCCGGGACTTACCCTCGGATTTCGGTCCACGCTGTCGTCCACTCCGAGTAGTCCTTGCAGACGTCGCCGCGATCGTCACCGCAGTCGGCGACCGGCGTCGTCCAGTAGTAGACCTTGTCGAAGTACGCCTCGTCCTCGGCGTGGAACTTCGTGCAGTGGTCCTTGTCGACGGTCAGCGCGCACGCCTCGGCCGAGACGGGCGCCTCGCCGAAGTACTCCGTCGCCTTCGCATTCGCCTCCGGGCTGATGATGTAGTCCATCCAGAGGTACATGCAGTTCGGGTTCTTGGCGTTCGTCGCGATCATCCACGTGTCCGACCACCCGGTCGAGCCCTCCTCCGGCAGGATCGCGTCGACCGGCACCGGCTGCTTCGCACCCTGGAGCTGGTTGACCTGGTACTGCCAGGTCGTGCCCGGCGGTGCTGTCGCCGCTCGTGAACGACTGGATCTGCTTCGCTGCGTCGCCCCAGTACTCGCCGACGATCTTCTTCTGCTCCTTGAGCAGGTCGACCGCCGCGTTGAACTGGTCCTCGTCGAGCTCGTAGATGTTGTCGATCCCGAGATCGGGCTGCGTCGTCTTGAGATGCAGCGCCGCGTCGGCGATATAGATCGGGCTGTCGTAGACCGAGACCTTGCCGGCCGCCGGCGAGTTCGCGTCCCACACGACGTCCCAGGTCGTCGGAGCAGGGGTCACGTCGTCCGTGTTCCAGATCAGGAGGTTCGCTCCCCGCCCGTGCGCGACGCCGTACGAGACGCCGTCGACCGTGTTGTGGGGCTGGTTCTTCAGACCCTCGAACACGTTCGCGTAGTTCGGGATGAGGTCGAAGTTGACCGGCGCGACGTCTTTCGCGGCGATCAGCCGCAACGTCGCGTCACCCGAGGCGGAGACGCCGTCGTAGTTGCCCGTCTTCATGAGCGTGACCATCTCGTCGGAGCTCGCGCCGACCTTCGAGTTGACCTTGCACCCGGTCTGCGCGACGAACGCGTCGGTCCAGTCCTTCTCGACGTAGCCCGCCCAGTTGATCAGGTTGACCTGCCCCTCCTCCCTGGCGTTCGCCTGGATCTCCTCGAGCGTGGTTCCGAGCCCCTCGATCTGGGTGTCGGACGAGCTCGAGTCGTCACTGCCGCCGCATCCGGCCGCCACGATGGCGAGTGCCGCGACGATCAGTGCCAGAACGGCCCGCAGGCCGATCTGCTGCTTTCGTGCCTTCATGCTGGTACTCCCTCCCGTTCAACGATGACCGACTCCTGCTCCGGGCGCCATGCGAGCCGCACGCGCCGTCCTCCCGACGCCAGCACCTCGGCCGAGGATCTCCTCGAGGTTCTGCGTCAGAACCTGAAGCTCTCCTCCCCTGATCGAGACTGACGTGGTACCGCGTCACCGGCCCGACGTACTGCACGTCGCGCACGATGCCCTCCTCCACACGGGCTCCCTCGTCCGGCACCGCGCCGTCCTCGAGAACCCGGATCTTCTCCGGTCGCACGGTCACCCGGCGCCCGTCGCGCTCGATCACGTTCGAGACACCGACGAAGCCGGCGATGAACTCGCTCGCCGGATGCTCGTAGACCTCGGCCGGCCTGCCGATCTGCACGATCTTGCCCTCGTTGAAGACGGCGATCCGATCGCTCATCGTGAGCGCCTCCTCCTGGTCGTGCGTGACGTAGATGAACGTCATCCCGAGCTCCTGCTGGAGCTGCTTGAGCTCGATCTGGAGCTCCTGGCGCAGCTTGAGATCGAGCGCCCCGAGCGGCTCGTCGAGGAGCAACGCACGAGGCGTGTTCACGATCGCGCGGGCGAGCGCGACTCTCTGCCGCTGTCCGCCCGAGAGCTGCCCGGGCTTCCGGCCGCCGTACTCCTCGAGCCGGACCACGCGCAGCACGTCCGTGACTCTCTTGCGGCGCTCGGCCTTCGCGACCTTCTTGACGCGCAGGCCGTACTCGACGTTCTCCGCCACGGTCATGTGCGGAAACAACGCGTAGTCCTGGAAGACCGTGTTGACGTCGCGGTCGAACGGGGGAAGCGACGAGACGTCCTGGCCGCCGAGCTCGATCGTGCCGCCATCGGGCCGCTCGAAGCCCGCGATCATCCGCAGCGTGGTCGTCTTCCCCGACCCGGAGGGCCCGAGCATGGTGAAGAACTCGCCGCGCGCGACCTCCAGGTCGATGCCGTCGACCGCGGCGACGTTGCCGTAGTGCTTCCGCAGGCCGCTGATTCGCACGTCGACGGGCACGGCCGCCGTGGACGCCTCAGAGAGCGGCGTCAAGCGACTCCTCCAGCAGCGCCAGGCCCTCCTGCAGCTCCTCCTCGGCGATCGTCAGTGGTGCGAGGAGCCGGATCACGTTCCCGTACATCCCGCAGGCGAGCAGCAGGAGGCGCCGGTCGAACGCGGCGGACACGATCGCCTGCGCCTCCGCCGGAGACTGCTCGGCGAGCTCGAACGCGAGCATCGGGCCGAGCCCGCGGACTTCGCCGATCGCCGCGTGCCTGTCTGCCAACGCTTCGAGGCCGGCGCGCATCGTCTTCCCGAGCGCCGTGGCCTGCTCGAGAAACGACGGATCCGCGACTGCGTCCAGCACGGCGACAGCAGCGGCGCACGAGAGCGGGTTGCCGCCGAACGTGCCCCCGAGCCCGCCGGCGGGCACGGCGTCCATGATCGCAGCGCCGCCCGTCACGGCGGCGAGGGGAAGGCCGCCGCCGATCGACTTCCCCGACACGAGCAGGTCGGGCGCCACGCCGTCGTGATGCTCGACTGCCCACATCTTCCCCGTCCTCCCCACACCCGACTGCACCTCGTCGTCGACGAACAGGATTCCGTGCGACCGGCAGATCTCGGCGAGGCGAAGGAGGAAATCGGTCGGCATGGCAAGGAACCCACCTTCCCCCTGCACCGGCTCGAGCACGGCACACGCGACCGTCGCAGGGTCGACATCGGCCTTGAAGAGCTGCTCGAGCCCTGCGATCGCGTCGTCGGTCGAGACTCCGCGATAGGGATTCGGCACCGGAGCGCGATAGACCTCGGGGGCGAACGGGCCGAAGCCGGCCTTGTACGGCTTCACCTTTGCGGTCATCGTCATCGTGAGCAGGGTGCGGCCGTGGAAGGCATTGTCGAACACGACCACCGCGGGCCGGCCGGTCGCCGATCGCGCGATCTTGACCGCGTTCTCGACGGCCTCGGCGCCCGAGTTGAGGAGCAGCGACTTCTGGTCGTCGCCGGCGCACGGCGACAGCCCGGCGAGCCGACGGCACACCTCGACGTACGGCTCGTAGACGCCCACCATGAAGCACTGGTGGAGGTACTCGTCGGCCTGCGCCTTGACTGCATCGACGACGGGGGCGAAACGATGCCCGGTGTTCTGACAGCCGATACCGCCCGCGAAGTCGAGAAACGTCCGGCCGTCGACGTCGGTGACCCTGGCCCCGTCCGCGTGGGCGACGACGAGCCTCGGAGTGGAGACACCGGCGCTCACGTAGCGCGCGCGCTCGGCGAGGATCCGATCGTGCGCGATGGTCTCTGTTGTTGAGTTCATCGCCGGAGTATGACGCAGCGCGGCCGGCCCCGACAGGGTCTCGAGCGGCCGCTATCCGGCGGCCGTGGTGACGGAGCCGCGGCTCGCCCGAAGCGCCCCTCGCAAGGGCAATGCGATCGCGACCGATCCGAGGAGCGCTGCCGTCAGCGGGAGCCCGAGCCAGAGCCAGGCGGGAACCGTCGGGACGACGCTGCCGGTCTGGCCGTACGTGAAGGCGATCGCGCCGGGCGCCGCAGTGACGGCGCCGACGACGGTCGCGAACGTGACGGTGACGAGCACCTCGAACCGGATCATCCAGGTCAGCTGCGCCCGGGTCGCCCCGATCAGCCGCAACAGCTCGAGATCGCGCGCGCGCGCAGAGACCGCGACGCCGAGAGCGTTCACCGCGGCCACCGCCGAGAAGAGAACGACGATCCCGAGCAGGGCGTACACCGCCAGTGACTCTCTCCGCGCCTCGGAGTCGATGCGCTCCAGGTACGCGTCGCGGTCGAGCACCTCGGCTCCGGGATAGGCCCGCGCGAGCCGTTCCAGGCCGGCACGTACCTCGCCCGGCCGGCCCCCGGCTGCGTCCGACACGAGGATCGCGTCTGCCCGGGGATCGGAGACGTGTTGCTCGGCGAGCCCGACGGGAACGACGACCTGACCGAACCCGAGCGGCCGACGGAAGAGGGCAACCACCCGGAGTCGAACCGGCGTGCCGTCACCCAGCCACAGGCGGACGCGATCACCCACTGCCCAGCCGAGCTGGCGTGCGAGCCGCGTCCCGACGGCGACGGTGTCGCCGTGGAGATCCGAGAGCGATCCTCCGGCGACACCGAGGTCGACGACGCCATCGAGGCCGGCCACTTCGACCGCCTGCGCCGGGACGAAGGTGACGTGGCCCCCACCGGTGGGCACGACGGCCGACGTCGAGACCAGGGCAGCGGCCTGCCCGACGCCGGGAACGGCTCGCACCTCTTTGGCGACGCGCGGCATCAGTCGACCGCCGGGACGAACGAGGACGTGATTGGCGATGGTCCTGTCCGTCGCCTGCTCTCGCGCAACACGCTCGTCCGTCGTCCGTGCGATCAGCAACGCGCACGCCAGGGAGACCGCCAGCATCAGCGGCGTCGCGACTGCGGTGAGGTGCTTCAGATTGGAGCGACAGTTCGCATGGGCGAGAAGGCCCGAGCCGGGACTGAGCGCCCGGAGCGGCCTCCCGATCAGCTGGACGAACGGGATCGCAATCAGGGGCCCGAGGAGCGTCGCCGCGAGCATCCAGACAAGCCCCGCTGCGGGAGCGTCGTCGCCACCTCCGCTACTCACGTTGCGCGTCGCCTCGACGAAGACGACGATGCCGACGGCGACCGCGGCGAGCCCGACGAGCCCCCGCGCGCGCGAGATCGACTGCCCCTCGACACGTGCCTCGCGCAACGCATCGACAGGACGGACGCGGGCGGCGCGCCTGCCGCTCAGGAGGGAAGCGAGCTCGGTCGTCACGACGGCGGCGGCAAGCCCCACGAGCGGCGGAATCCACCCGACCACGAGCCTGAAGTCCGGCGCCACGATGCCGACGTGGATGAACACGCGGCGTTCGACATGCGCGAGTCCGATCCCGACGAGCATCGCCAGCAGCGTTCCGACGACGGCGATCACGAGCGCCTCGAGCGCGATCAGGCGCCTCACCTGGCGCGGCGTCGCTCCGATCGCCCGCAGGAGGGCGATCTCGCGGTGCCGCTGCTGAACGGAGAGCGCGAACGCGCTCGAGACGACGAAGAGCGCCACGAATGTCCCGAGGGCGGCGAGAAGCCCGAGACCCGAGAGGATGCCGTCACGGTTCAGGACGGATTCGAGCGACTCGGCCTCCCCACGCTTCGCACCGGTGAGGACGTGCAGGCCGAGCGGGGCGACCGACGAGCCGTACGCGCTCCGCCACCTCGGCGCCGCTCGTGCCGTCGCGGAGCATGATCCCGACGAGGGCAACGTCCTCCCCCGTGCCGGCGAGGCGCGTCGCGACGTCGTCGCGGAAGTACACGCCGGCGGGAACGGAGCCCGAGTGCCCCCGGCGCGGCGCGGCGATTCCGGCGACGGAGAACACTCCCTCGCCGAACGCCGTCTCGACACGAACGCGGCTTCCCAGTCGTGCGCTTCCGGAGGAGGCGAGCTCGCGGTCGAGGACGATCTCGCCGCTGTTCCGGGGCGGTCGCCCGCTCGCGATCACCCGACCGGCGAGAGCGGCACTACTCCAGCCGTGGCCCGGAAGATCGTCCCCGTTCGTCGGGCCGAGCGACCGCCCGGTGGCGTCCGCGACCTCCGTCGCGAAGGTGCGGTCGGGAATTGCGCTCGCAACCCCCGGAAGCGCCGCAAGGCGCCGTGCGACACGTCCGTCGAACCGTGTCTGCTCGCCGAGGGCGTCGACGGCTTCGCCGCCCTCGGGGCGGAACGACTGGCCACGATGAACGATGATCGCCGCCTCGGTGAGGCGCTCGGCGGGGATCTCGGCGCGGAGCGTCGATTCGAGCACGATGCCCGACGAAACGACCAGCGAGATCGCGATCGTGACGCCGACGAGTGCGCCGAGGATGCCGCCGGTGCGGGTTCTGAGGGTGCCGAGCGCAACGCGGAACACGGCTCAGGCCCCCAGCGCCATCATGCGATCGGCGACGCCCTCGGCAGACGGTGAGGCGATCCGGTCGACGACGCCTCCATCGACGAGGAAGACGACCGTGTCGGCATGCGAGGCGGCCACCGGGTCGTGGGTGACCATGACGATCGTCTGGTAGAGCCCGTCGACGGCTTCGCGGAGAAGTCGTAGGACATCTCTTCCCGTCCGCGAGTCGAGTGCTCCTGTCGGCTCGTCGGCGAAGATCACGCTCGGGCGAGCGACGAGCGCCCGTGCGATCGCGACCCGTTGCTGCTGCCCGCCGGAGAGCTCGCCCGGCTTGTGACGAAGCCTGTCGGAGAGTCCGACCCGATCGACCACGTCGCGCAGCCACGCTCGGTCGGGCTTCCTTCCTGCCAGGCGCAGCGGCAGCAGGATGTTGTCCTCGGCCGACAGGGACGGCACAAGGTTGAACGACTGGAAGACGAACCCGACGCGCTCGCGGCGGAGCCGGCTTCGACCATCCTCGCTCAGTTCACCGAGGCTGACCCCCTCGAGCCGAACCGTGCCGTGCGTCGGCTGGTCGAGGCCGGCGGCGCAGTGCAGGAACGTGCTCTTCCCCGATCCCGACGGGCCCATCACCGCCGTGAACGAGCGCTCAGGCAAGCCGATCGTCACGCCACGCAGCGCGGCGACAGTCGCGTCCCCGGCGCCGTACTCCTTGGTCACGTCCTCGAAACTGATGACGTCGGCCGCGGCATCGGCGACCGACCGTTCGGCTGCGCTGGTGCTGGGCATGGCCATCGGCGGTTCCCTCCTCGGTGGTCTCGGTCGACGAAACGATCCGCTTCTCGAGGGCCCGTGTCGGTGCGGCTGTCCCACGAGGCGTGGTACGGCCTCCACGAGTTTCCCCGCAATCGGACGGGCGCGCGGACGAGCTCCGGGAGGCGCTCGGCGGCAAGGTGTGGATTCCCGCACTGCGAAGCCCGCGCGTTTCTGGAACCATCAGCCCATGCCGAAAACCGTCCTCATCGTCGACGACCACCCGAGCTTCCGTGCCTCCGCCCGCGCGATCCTGGAAGCCGACGGGTTTCGCATCGTCGGCGAGGCGATGGACGGAGCATCCGGCCTCGAGGCGTTGCGTCGCCTCCGGCCCGACATCGTCCTGCTCGACATCCAACTGCCGGACATGACGGGCTTCGACGTCTGCATCGAGTGCGGTGACCTCGACGAGACGTCGATCGTGCTCACGTCGAGCCGGGACGCAGCCGACTACGGGTCGCAAGTGGCCCTCAGCGGCGCACGCGGCTTCGTGCCGAAGGGCGAGCTGTCGGGGGCGGCGATCCTCTCGCTCGTGCCGTGAGGGCGTTCTGGTTCGGCGTAGCCGGCGCGGTCGTGCTCGTCGAGGCTGCGCTCGCCGTCGCCATCATCGGTCGCGAGCGACCACGACACCCACCCCTGGCTGACCGCCACACCGGCGCTGACCGCGGGCATCACGTTCGTCGCCGCGGGGCTCGTGGCACTCTGGCGGCGTCCCGACAACGCGACCGGAAAGTGGCTCGCCGCCACGGGCTATCTCTGGTTCCTCGCCTCGCTCGCCGATGCGAACAACTCGGCCCTGTGGACTGCCGGGTTCATCCTCGGGAACCTGGCGCTCGTCTCGTTCGCCGCGCTCGTCCTCGCCTACCCCGACGGCATCCTCTGTAGGCGCGACAAGCTCCTCGTCGCGACGGGGGCGATCGCCTCCCTCGGCGGCAACCTCCTGATCACGCTTCTCGACGAGACGCCGACAACCGGATGTGACGACTGCCCCGAGAGCGCGATCGCCCTCACGAGCTCGCAGCTCGCCGTGGACGTGGTCGTCTCGATCGGCTCGCTGGCGATCATCGCCCTGCTGGTCACGATGGTCGTCATCCTCGTCGGCCGCTGGCGGGCGGCGTCCCCGACGCGGCGTCGCGCGCTGCGGCCGGTCTACGTGTCGTGCAGCGTGACCGTGGTCCTCCTCCTCCTCTCGGTCGCGACCGACAAGATGGCGGGCAGGACCTACTCGATCAACTGGTTCCTGTTCCTGATCTGGTTCGCGATCGTCCCGATGACGTTCCTGGCGGGAGTGCTCCGTACCCGGCTCGACCGCTCGTCGGCGGCGAGGATGCTCGTCTCGCTGGACGACGGCGTCCCCATTCGCGACGTCCTCGCGGAGGCTCTCCACGACCCCTCCCTCGAGATCGTCTTCTGGAACGACGGCCGCGGTGGCTGGATCGACGAGTTCGGCCGCGAGGTGCCGGCGCCCGAGCCGACGGACACCCGTTCCGTCACCATGGTCGACCGCGGCGGGCACCGCACCGCTGCTCTGCTCCACGACCCGGCGCTCGACAGCGAGCCCGACCTCGTGCGACTGACGGCGGCCGGTGCGAGCCTCCCGCTCGAGAACGTCCGCCTTCAGGCCGATCTGCGCGCGCAGTTCCTCTTCCTCGAGACCGTGACCAACACCGCGCCGAGCCTCCTCGTGGTGGTCGATACCGACGGCCGGATTCTGAACCAGAACCTCGCCACGGTGGAGGCGAGTGGATACTCCGACGAGGAGGCCGTTCGCGGCCAGTACTTCTGGGACGTCTTCATCGAGGACTCCGACCGCGAGGCGATGCAGCAACGCTTCCATGCTCAGGCCCCCGGCTATCCGGCCGCACAGTACGAGAACGGCTTCACGAACGAGCGCGGCGAGGATCGCGTGATCGAATGGCGCAGCGCACCGGTCGCAGACGCGACCGGCAGGGTCACGAGCATCGTCCTCGGCGGAATCGACATCACGGAGCGCAAACAGCGGGAGGAACAGCTCCAACGCGAACGCGACATCACGGCCACGCTGATGCAGGCGATTCCCAGCCTCGTCATCGTCGTCGACAACGACGGCACGATCGTGGACAGCGGCATCGACGAGAACCGGGCGGGGGTCAACAACGCCGTGCGCACGGCTCTCGGCTGGCCCGACCGGCGCCTCGTCCGGCGAAGCGTGCTCGACTTCATCGACCCGGGCGACGCGTACGTCGCGTCGATGATGATCGCCGGCGCGTCGAACGGAGTGACGATGCCGGAGCGCGAGTCGCGCTGGCTCCGTGCAGACGGCGGGTACCTCGACGTCGCATGGACGGCGACGGCGATCGACGACGTGACGGGTCGCCAGGCGTCGCTCGTCCTGCTCTCGGGGGTCGACGTGACCGAGCGAAAACGGCATGAGGCCGAGATCCGCGCCTCCCGCACGCGGATCATCGAGGCGGCCGGCGAGGCCCGGCAGAAACTCGAGCGGAACCTCCACGACGGCGCCCAGCAGCGCCTCGTCTCGCTCTCGGTCTCGCTCCGGCTGGCCGAGTCGCTCCTCGAAACCGATCCGGCAGGTGCCCGAGAAGTGATCTCGACCTCGCGGGAGGAGCTGACCGCGGCTCTCGAAGAGCTTCGGGAGCTCGCGCGGGGAATCCATCCGGCGGTCCTCACCGACCAGGGTCTCGCAGCAGCGATCGACGCCCTCGCACTTCGAATGCCCCTGCCGATCGAGAGCGATCTTCCCGCGGTCCGACTGCCGCCCGCCGTCGAGGCAGCGGCGTACTATGTCGTCTCCGAGGCGCTGACGAACATCGTCAAGTACGCGGCGGCATCGCGCGTCTCGGTCACCGTCGAAGCAGACGAGAATTGGGCCACCGTTACCGTCGAGGACGACGGGATCGGCGGTGCCGATCCGTCGCTCGGCACCGGTCTCGAAGGGCTCAGGGATCGCATCGAGGCACTCGACGGGACACTGGTCGTCAAGAGCGAGGCCGGGGGTGGAACCCGGATTTCCGCCGAGATGCCCTTGTGGGACGCCGAGGCCGCCCACGTAGAATCGACGGCATGACGAGCGACCCGGACACGGTCACGTTTCTCCTCTCCGACATCGAGGGCTCGACGCGCCTCGTGCACGAGGCGGGATCCGAGTACGCAACCATCCTCACCGACGTGCGGCGTGTGCTCCGAGAAGGAATCGGCGCGCACGGTGGGACGGTGATCGACGCACACGGCGACGAACTGTTTGCGGCGTTCGAGACGCTCGACGCCGCCGCGGCGGCGGCCGTCGAATCGCAGCGTGCGTTGATCGATCACGCCTGGCCGGGAGAGCATGACGTGCGCGTCCGCATGGGCATCCACGTAGGCCGCCCTCTCGTGACCGAGGACGGCTACACGGGAATCGACGTCCATCGAGCTGCACGCATCGGGTTGGCCGGGCACGGGGGGCAGATCCTCCTCTCGGAAACGGCCTGCGCGCCGGCGACCTTCGCGATTCGCGACCTCGGCAGCCACCGGCTCGCGGGCCTGCCCGAGCCCGAGCACATCCACCAGCTCCTCGCCGACGGCCTCCCGCGGGACTTTCCACCGCTCCGGAACACGATCGCGCTGCTCGGGAACGCCCTGACGGTGGTGATCGCCGAGGACTCTATCCTTCTCCGGGAGGGAGTCGTCCGCCTCCTCGGCGAAGCCGGCTTCGAGGTCGCCGCCCAGTCGGGTACGGCCGAGGACCTCCTGCGCCACGTCGCGCTCCACAAGCCCGACGTCGCGATCGTCGACATCCGGATGCCTCCGACGCACACCGACGAGGGTCTCGTCGCCGCGCGGACGATCCGCGAGCGATTCCCGGACACAGGGGTGCTCGTGCTCTCGCAGTACGTCGAGCCCGCCTACGCGGTCGGGCTGCTCGAGGACGGCGCCGAGGGCATCGGCTATCTGTTGAAGGACCGGATCTCCGACCTGGAGGAGTTCGCCGCGGCCGTGCGCCGGGTCGGCGAGGGTGGCTCCGCACTCGATCCAGCGGTGGTCAGCCAGCTCCTCGGGCGCAAGCGCGTCGACGACCCGCTCGATGCCCTCACGCCGCGTGAGCGCGAGGTGATGGAGCTGATGGCAGAGGGGCGGTCGAACCAGGCGATCGCCGACCGGATGTTCGTCACGCTCCGCGCCGTCGAGAAACACGTGACGAGCATCTTCACGAAGCTCGATCTGCCTGCGACGAGCGATGATCATCGCCGCGTCCTCGCCGTGCTGGCGTTCATGCGGGAGTAACCGCAACGCGCTGAGGCCGCTTCACCGCGGAGAGCGCCGCGGCCGTCCTCCGGGGCCGGGAGCCCCAACGACGAAAGTGCGGTTTTCCCCACCTACAGACGCCTGAGCGCCGCACTGTCCCGCGAGCGCCACGGTGCGAGCCTGCGGGGGTCAGATCAACGACCCTCAAGGAGAATCGCATGTCACCCCTGAAGCAGAGCACGAACATCGCGGCCCGGATGGGTCGCTGGAGCTCGAGACACCGCAAGACGGCGATCTTCGGCTGGCTTGCGTTCGTCGTCGCGTCCGTCGTCATCGGCGGCGCGGTCGGCATGAAGACCATCGACCAGAACGACATGAATGTCGGCGAGGCGCGGACGGCCGACCACATCATCCGCGACGCCGGCTTCAAGCTGGACCAGCAGATGGAGTACGTCCTCGTCCAGTCGTCGACGAAGACGGCGGCCGACCCGGCCTTCCGCGCAGTCGTCAGCGAGGCGATCGCGAAGCTCGACTCCTTCCCGAAGGTCACCGACCTTCGCTCACCGTTCGCGAAGGGCAACGACGGCCAGATCTCGGCCGACGGGCATTCGGTGCTGATCCAGTTCAGCCCGAAGGGCGGCTACGACGAGGCGGCGGGGTACATCGACACGATCACCGCCGGCACGGAACAGGTCCAGAAGGCGAACCCGGAGTTCACCGTGGTCGAGGCCGGCTCGGCGTCGACGGGTAAGGCGTTGGACGAGATGTTCGGCTCCCAGCTCGCCCGTGCCGGGATGATCTCGATCCCGATCACGCTCGTGATCCTCATGCTCGTGTTCGGATCGCTCGTCGGTGCGTTGATCCCGCTCGGGCTCGCGCTCACGGCGGTGTTCGCAACCATGGGCCTGGTCGCCCTCCCGAGCCACATCGTCCCCATGGACCAGTCGATCTCCGAGGTCATCCTGCTGATCGGGCTTGCCGTCGGTGTCGACTACTCGCTCTTCTACATCCGTCGCGAGCGTGACGAGCGACGCGCGGGGCGCAGCGAGTCGGCTGCCCTCGAGGCCGCGGCGGCAACGTCGGGCCGTGCCGTGCTGATCTCGGGCATCACGGTGATGATCGCGATGGCCGGGATGTTCTTCTCCGGCGACAAGACGTTCATGTCGTTCGCGATCGGGACGATGATGGTGGTGCTGGTTGCGATGATCGGCTCGCTCACCGTGCTTCCGGCGATGCTCTCGTGGCTCGGGGACCGGATCGACAAAGTGCAGATCCCGTTCGTCAAGAGGCTCAAGCGCGACGACGGACAGGGCCGGCTCTGGGGGACGATCCTCGGTGCCGTGCTGCGTCGCCCGCTCGTCTCGGCGATCGGGGCGACCGCGGTGCTCGTCGCCCTGGCGCTTCCGGCCATCAACCTCCACACGAGCCAGTCGGGCCTCGAGGCGATGCCGAAGTCGCTCAAGGAGGTGCAGGACTACAACAAGGTGCAGGACGCGTTCCCGGGCGGCGCAACGCCCGCAATCGTCGCGATCGAGGGCAACGCAGCCGATCCTGCGCTGCAGAAGGCTGTCGCGAGCCTGAAGAACGAGGCGATCGCCTCGGGCAAGGCTCTCGAGCCGATCTACTCCGAGGCGTCGCCGAACGGCAAGGTGCTTCGGGTCTTCGTCCCGCTCGTCGGGACCGGAACGGACGCGACGTCGAACGATGCGCTCGACACGCTGCGGAACGATGTCCTGCCCGCCACGATCGGCAAGGTCGACGGCATCGAGTACGCCGTGACGGGCCAGACGGCGTCGTCGAAGGACTGGAGTGAGAGCATGAAGTCCTCGGCTCCGCTCGTGTTCGTCTTCGTCCTCAGCTTCGCCTTCGTGCTCCTGCTGGTCTCGTTCCGCTCGATCGTGATCCCGATCAAGGCGATCCTCATGAACCTGCTGTCGGTCGCGGCCGCCTACGGCCTGCTCGTCGCGGTGTTCCAGTGGGGCTGGGGGTCGGACATCCTCGACTTCCAGAAGAACGGTGGGATCGCGTCGTGGCTGCCGATGTTCCTCTTCGTGATCCTGTTCGGGCTCTCGATGGACTACCACGTGTTCATCCTCAGCCGGGTCAAGGAGTACTTCGACCGGGGCATGAGCACCGAGCGGGCGGTCGAGGCCGGAATCCGCTCGACGGCCGGCGTCGTGACGAGCGCGGCCGTCGTGATGGTGTTCGTCTTCGGCGTGTTCGCGCTGATGCCGATCATCGACATGAAGGAGATGGGCATCGGTCTCGCGGCCGCCGTGCTGATCGACGCCACGATCGTGCGGGCCGTGCTGCTGCCCGCGACGATGACGCTCCTCGGCGAGCGGAACTGGTACCTGCCGACGTGGCTCGAGTGGCTGCCGACGCTCGAGCACGAGCGGTCGGTCGACCAGCCGGCGATCGAGGCGGAGACGGCCCGGGCCGCAGCCTGAGTCATCCACCGACCGGATGTCAGTGGCCGCGCCCGAGGGCGCGGCCACTACTCGTTCGGCACCCGGAACTGCGGAGCGGCTGTGGGTCTGCCCGCAGCCGGTGCCCGGTCGCCTCGTCCGGCGCGCCCGGCTCGATCCCCGCGACTAGGATGTGGCCCGTCGCCGGAGTAGCTCAGCTGGTCAGAGCACCGCTCTTGTAAAGCGGGGGTCAAGGGTTCGAATCCCTTCTCCGGCTCTCTGCACGCTGCGCTCCGGGCAAGCGCGGCCGTCGCCCGAGTTGTGCTCGGCGCTTCCTGACCGTAGAGTCAGCCTTCGATGCCGCGCGATCCCCGCTACGACGTTCTCTTCGAGCCCGTGCCGATCGGCCCGGTGACGGCGCGTAACCGCTTCTTCCAGGTGCCGCATTGCAACGGCATGGGGCACCGCGACCCGACCGCGCACGCGTTCATGCGCGGGGTCAAGGCGGAAGGTGGGTGGGCGGTCGTCTGCACCGAGGAGGTCGAGATCCACCACTCGAACGACTTCGGCGGCTACGTCGAGGGGCGGATCTGGGACGACGCCGACATTCCCGCGCACTCCCGCCTCGTCGAGAAGGTGCACGAGCACGGCTCGCTGGCCGGGATCGAGCTCGTGCACGCCGGCATGAACTCCCCGAACTTCTGGGCCCGGCGGCCGCCACTCGGCCCCTCGGACCTCCCCACAATGGGGAACGACCCCGTCCAGGCACGTCGCATGGACCTCTCCGACATCGCCGACCTGCGGCGCTGGCACCGGCAGGCGGTCGCACGGTCGCTCCAGGCAGGCTACGACCTGGTCTACGTCTACGCCGGCCACGGGCTGACGACGCTCCAGCACTTCCTCTCGCGGCGCACGAACGACCGCACCGACGAGTACGGCGGCAGCCTCGAGAATCGCGTGCGCCTGCTGCGCGAGGTCCTCGTGGACACGCTCGAGGAGGTCGACGGGCGGGCGGCCGTCGCCTGCCGGATCTGCGTCGACGAGCTCGTCGGTGCCGCCGGGCTCGAGCGCGCGGAGATCGAGGAGGTGCTCGGTCTGATCGGCGAGCTGCCCGACCTCTGGGACTTCATGGTCGGCGAGTGGGACTTCGACTCGATCACCTCCCGCTTCGCCGGGGAAGGAGCGCAGGAGGAGTACGTGAAGGGCCTGAAGCGGCTGACGACCAAACCGGTCGTGGGTGTCGGACGGTTCACCTCGCCCGACACGATGGTGCGCATGGTCCAGGACGGGGTCCTCGACCTGATCGGCGCGGCGCGGCCGTCGATCGCCGATCCGTTCCTGCCCCGGAAGATCGAGGAGGGGCGCTTCGAGGACATCCGTGAGTGCATCGGGTGCAACATCTGCGTCACAGGCGACGCGCTCGCCGTCCCGATTCGCTGCACGCAGAACCCGAGCATGGGCGAGGAATGGCGACGCGGCTGGCATCCCGAGCGGATCAAGCCCAAGACGAGCGACGGCAAGGTGCTCGTCGTCGGGGCCGGCCCGGCCGGCCTCGAGGCTGCGATGTCCCTCGGCCGGCGCGGCTACGACGTCGTCCTCGCCGAGGCCGACGGTGAGCTCGGCGGCCGCGTCGTCCGCGAGGCTCGCCTGCCGGGCCTCGCCGCCTGGATTCGCGTGGTCGACTATCGCAAGGAGCAGCTCGCGCGCCTGCGCACGGTCGAGCTCGCCCTCGGCAGTGCGGTGACCGCCGAGGAGATCGTGTCGTACGACTTCGACCACGTGGCGCTCGCGACGGGCGCCCGCTGGCGCGCCGACGGCGTCGGCCGCGTCCACACGCAACCGCTGGCGCTGGAGCGGTCGGAGATCCTGACGCCGGACGACCTGATGGCGGGAGCCCGGCCTCCGGCGAAGCGGGTCGTCCTCTTCGACGACGATCACTTCTACATGGGCGGCGTGCTCGCCGAGCTCCTCGCAGGCGAGGGTCACGAGGTCACCTTCGTCACCCCCGAGCCGCGGATCTCGGAGTGGACGGTGAACACGATGGAGCAACACCGGATCCAGCGCCGCCTCCTCGACCTCGGCGTGGCGGCGATGACGTCTCATGCCCTGGTCGGCGCGGCCGGCGGCAATGCCACGGTCGCCTGCTCGTACACCGGCAGCGAGCTCGAGCTCCCGTACGACTCCCTGGTGCTCGTCACGGCGCGCCTCCCGCGCGACGAGCTGGCCGGCGAGCTGGCAGCCGGCCTTGCCGGCCGAGACGGGCCGCTCGTGCATCTCGTCGGCGACGCCTGGAGCCCCGGCACGATCGCGGCCGCGGTCTGGGAAGGGCGACGCTACGCCGAGGAGCTCGACGAGCCGCCCTCCGACGGCGACGCGCCACCGTTCCGGCGCGAGGTCGTGGCGCTCGCGCCGCTCGGCGCCTGAGAGTCGGCGGGCGCCGACTCCGGGGGACGGTGCCACGAGGACGGAAGCGCTGCCGGTGCCGATTCGGTGCACCGGCGATTTCGCCAGTCGTCACCGCCGGTGTCGCCGATCGGGCAGGATGCGCTCAATGGCGGCACCGACCGAGACGCGCGAGCCTCCACGCCCCGGGATGGCCTTCGTGCCGGCGGGCGACTTCCTGATGGGATCCGACCGTCATTACCCCGAGGAGGCACCCGCGCGGCGCGTGCACGTCGAAGGGTTCTGGATCGACCGTCACGAGGTGACGAACGCCGATTTCGCCCGTTTCGTGGCCGAGACGGGTCACGTCACGGTCGCAGAGCAGAGCCCCGATCCGGCCGACTACCCGGGGGCCAGGCCGGAGCTGCTCGTGCCTGCCTCGTCCGTCTTCGTACAGCCTCGGGGCCGGGTCGATCTCGCGAATCAGTACAACTGGTGGACGTACATACCGGGCGCCGACTGGCGTCACCCGCTCGGCCCCGACAGCTCGATCGAGACGCTGCAGGACCATCCCGTCGTCCACGTCGCCTGGGACGACGTCCAGGCCTACGCACGCTGGGCTGGCCAGGAGCTGCCGACGGAGGCCGAGTGGGAGCGTGCGGCACGCGGAGGGCTCGAGGGCGCCGAGTTCGCGTGGGGCGACGAGCTGACCCCCGACGGTCGCCACCTGGCGAACACGTGGCAGGGCGAGTTCCCGCTCGTGAACGAGGAGCTCGACGGCTATCGCTTCACGTCACCGGTCGGCTCGTTCCCACCGAACGGCTACGGCCTGTTCGACATGACGGGAAACGTCTGGGAGTGGACGTCCGACTGGTACCGGGCGAAAAGCGTTCTGACGCACGCGTGTTGCACGGTCGCCGACCCCAGGGGCGGCGACCGGGAGGAGAGCTACGACCCGAACGAGCTGGCGCACGGGATGCGGATTCCGCGCAAGGTGATGAAGGGGGGCTCGCACCTGTGCGCGCCGAACTTCTGCAGCCGCTACCGACCGGCTGCGCGGATGCCGCAGCCGATCGATACGTCGACCTCGCACCTCGGCTTCCGCTGCATCGTCCGCGTCCGGCCCTAGCGAGCACCGGCGGAGGATCGCCGCCCCCCGCCGTCGCAGCGCCACGAAGACCACGGCGAGGATCACGGAGGTGCCGCCGAGCGTCGGTGCGACGGGCGAGCCACACGGCGCCGCCGTCTAGGGCGCCCACGTCAAGGCATCCTCGAGCGTCTCCAGCTCCGCTGACGAACCTGCCCCCGCGCCCGATGGCCCTTGCCCGACGAGGACGGCCCGCGTGATCGCGGCGGAGCCGAACCTGTCCCGCACGCCGTCGAGTGCCGCGTCGAGCGCCTCGAGGTCGGCGCCGTCGAGGGGCAGGCAGAGCTGCACTGCACGTGCATCGCCGAGGTTCGCGACGGAGACGCCGACGAGCGTCAGTCCCCGGTCCTGGATCTCCGACGCCGACGCCTCGAGCAGCGCCCTCGCGGCGGCGAGGATCGTCGCGGTGCCCGCCGTGGGACACGTCAGGGTGCGCGAGCGGGTTGCGCGGGTGAAGTCCTCGAACCGCAGCCTCAGGACGACCGTGCGGCCGACGCGGCCGGTGGCGCGCAGGCGGCGGGCGACCCGGTCGACGAGCGCAACGAGGTCGGCGTCGACGGATTCGAGTGACCAGCGCGAGTGCCGACGCGCCCTCTGCGACCCGATCGACCCACGGCGCCGCGCGGCCCGCACGGGTCTCGGATCCCGGTTGTGCGCGAGCGCGTGGAGGTGTCGTCCCGCGCTACGGCCCAGCATGGCCGAGAGCGCATCCTCGGGGACGAGCGCAAGGCGGCCGATCGTGGTGATCCCGCGCGAGCGGAGCTTCGCGGCGGTGACCGGGCCGACGCCCCAGAGCCTCTCGACCGGCAGCGGGTGGAGGAAGGCAAGCTCGCCGTCGGGTGGCACGACGAGGAGCCCGTCCGGCTTGCCGACGGCGCTCGCCACCTTGGCGAGGAACTTCGTACGAGCGACGCCGACGGTGACCGGCAGCCCGACCTGCTCCCGCACGTTCCGGCGCAGTCGCACCGCGATCTCGAGCGGCGACCCGACGCTCCTCTCCATCCCGCGCACGTCGAGGAAGGCCTCGTCGATCGACAACGCCTCGACGACGGGAGCCGTGTCCTCGAAGACCCGGAAGACGGCCTTGCTCGCGGCCGCGTAGGCGGACATGCGAGGAGGGACGACGACTGCCTGGGGGCAGATCCGCCGGGCGAGTCGGCCCCCCATCGCCGTCCGGACGCCGTGGGCCTTCGCCTCGTAACTCGCAGCGAGGACGACACCCGCACCCACGATGACCGGGCGCCCACGCAACCGCGGGTCGTCCCGCTGTTCGACCGACGCGAAGAAGGCGTCGAGGTCGGCGTGGAGGGTGGACGCACATCCAGGGTTCACGAACATATGTTCGCAGAAGAAGAGTCTAGGAGCTACCTGCGCCCGCCGGCGATCTGCGCCGCCTCGGGGAGCGACCTGAGCCGCAGCATCGCCGCGACCCCGATCACGGGGCCTGGCACGAGCAGGACGAACGCCCAGAACCAGCTCGAGCCGTCGCGGACGACGGGCACGAGCCAGATCGTGACGACGGTGAGGAGGAATCCGATCGCGAGCTGCATCGTCACCGCCGTGCCGACGTACGCCTGGTCGGCGACCTCGGTCACGATCGTCGAGAACTGCGCCGAATCGGCGACGACGGTCAGCCCCCAGACGAGCGCGACCGCGATCAGGACGATCAGCGGGCCTTCTCGCAGCGCCCCGATGACGAGTGCGCACGTGCCCGAGACCGCCATTGCGAAGGCAGTCAGGGTGGTTCTCCCGAAGCGGTCGCCGAGGACGCCGCCCGCGTAGCAGCCGACCGCCCCCACTCCGATGACCGCGAACGCGAGGAGTGAGGCGGCCCGCGCCGGATCGCCGACGTCGTGCTGCCGCAGGGCGTCGGTCGCGAAGGCGGCGAACCACGCCCACATGGCGTAGAGCTCCCACATGTGACCGAAGTAGCCGAGCGACGTCAGGCGGATCGCCCGGACGCGAATGAGGCGCCCCGCCTCGCGCGGGTCGAAGACCGCGGGCGGGAACGCGAACGGGCCTTCGTGGAAGACGAAGCCGGCGAGGACGCCGCCGACGAGGGTGAGCACCGACGTCGTCACGATCACGGGCTCCCAGGAGACGCCGCCGAGGCCGTTGACGAGATGCGGCAGGGCCGACCCGAGGGTGAGCGCGCCCACCATGATCCCGAGCGCCGTTCCCCTCCCCGCCCGGAACCAGGTCGACATCGCCTTCAACGCAGGCGGATAGACGCCCGCAAGCGCGACACCGGTCAGGAAGCGAAGTGCGATCGCGCCTCCCGCCCCCGACGCGGCGAGGAGCCCGAGGTTCGCGACGGCCGCGACGAGCGAGCCGGCGAGAATCAGGCGCCGCGGCGCGACGATGTCGGCGAGGTTCAGGAGAGCGGAGGCGACCGCACCGACGACGAACCCGAGCTGCACCGCGATCGTGAGCCACGAGCCGGCCGTCGAGGAGAGGCCCCACTGCTCGCGGAGCTGCGGCAGTACAGCCGAGGCCGAGAACCACGTCGCCATCGACATCACCATCGCGGCGGCGAGGACGGCGAGCGAGCGCCACCGGCCGGGTGGGTCGGGGGCGCGACCCTGCAGGGCCGGGGCGTGCTCCTCGGCAGGGGTGTGCGTCACTCGATCGCCGCTTCCGGCGTCTGACCCTAGCGCGAAGGGGCGGCGACCGCCTCGATGCTCTCGTCGATCACGATCCCGGCATCGATTGCCCGCCGCACGGGGCAGCTCGCGGCGACCTTCTCGAGCCGTTCGAGCTGGTCGGCCGTGAGCTCGCCGCCGAGCGCGATCGTGATCGCGGCCGTTCGCGGCCGCGCACGGTGGTCGTAGTCGACGTCAACCGTGACGTCGCCGAGATCCCAGCTCTTCGTGCGGGCGTACATGATGAGCGTCGTCGAGATGCACCCCGCGAGCGCGGCGACGAGCAGCTCGTGCGGCGCCGGGGCCGTTCCCTCGCCGCCGACCGCCACCGGCTCGTCGGTGACGAGTCGGTGACGGCCGCCGTCGATCAGGATCTCCTGGCGAAGCGAGCCGGGAACCGAGTGCGACGTGGCGGTGAGGCTCACGAGTGACCGAACCGGACGTCGGGAAGGACGCGGTCGAGCCACCGCGGCAGGCCCCAGGCCCATGTCCCGAGAAGCCTCAGCGCCACCGGGATCAGCACGAGCCGGATCAGGAGCGCGTCGAGCAGCACCGCGACGCCGAGGATGACCCCCATCTCCTTGGGCGGAAGCGGCCCCGACAGCGCGAAGGTGAGGAAGACCGCGACCATCACGCCTGCGGCGGCGAAGATCACGCGGCCGGAGTGCGCGACCCCGCCGATCATCGCCTCCTTCGGGTCGTGATTGTGGTCGTAGTGCTCCTTCGCCGACGAGAGCAGGAACACGGTGTAGTCCATCGAGATCGCGAAGATCATGGCGAAGAAGAACACCGGCCCCCAGGCGTCGATGAAGCCCTGCGACTCGAAGCCGAGGAGGCCCGCCCCGTGCCCTTCCTGGAAGATGAGCCGGGCGACACCGAACGCGGCTCCCACCGCGAGCAGGTTCGTGACGACGCCGACGGCGGCGATCACCGGCGCCTGGAGCGCGAGGAGCAGGAGCAGGAAGCCGAGCACGAGCACGACGCCGATCACGAGCGGGGTCTTGTCGGCGAGCGCCTGCTCGAGGTCGTGGTTCTCGGCCGTCGCGCCGCCGACGAGAAGCGTCGCAGGCAGCGTCGTGCGGAGCCGATCGATCGTCGCACCGACCTCGGTGCTCGACGGGTCGGCCGCCGGGATCGCCTGCACGAGCGCGAGCCCGCCGGCGCCCGGCTGAACCGGCGTGACGCGCGCCACGCCGGCGTCCGCCTTCACGGTCGCGACCGCGCTCGCCACGTCGTCGGCCGGGCCGACGATCTGCAACGCCCCCGGCGCTCCCTGGCCGAACGCCGCCTGCACCTGCTCGTAGCCCTGCCGCGACGAGTCCTGCTGCGGCACGACCTTGATCGACGGCATGCCCGTCTTCAGACCGATCACCGGGAGGGCGAGCGCGACGAGTATCGCAAGTGCGCCCGTCCCGAACAGGACGGGATGCCGCCACAGCCGCTCCGCCCACGCGGCAAACGCGGGCGAGCGATGCTCGCCGGAGTGCACCCATTTCAGGGCCAGCCGGTCAACGCGTGGTCCGAGCTTGGCGAGCACCGCGGGAAGGAGGGTGAGCGTCGCGAGGAGGACGAAGAGGACGGAGACCATGATCCCGAGCGCCATGGAGCGGAACGCCGGGCTCGGGACGAGCATGACCGCGGAGAGGGAGATCAGCACCGTCACGCCCGAGAACAGGACGGCCTTGCCGGCAGTGTCCATCGTCACCGCGACTGCCTCACGCGCCGACAGCTTCGAGCCGAAGAACGCGCCGCGGAAGCGGTGGACGACGAAGAGGGCGTAGTCGATCCCGAGCGCGAGCGCGAACATGAGCGCGAAGTTCATCGCCCAGATCGAGATGTCGAAGAACTTCGTGCCGAGGTAGAGCGTGCCCGCCGAGGCGACGAGCCCGAGGATCGTCAGCATCAGCGGCAGTCCGGCGGCGACGAGCGACCCGAAGGCGACCATCAGGATGATGAGCGTCACGGGCCACGAGAGCAGCTCGGACTTCATCATCGCGCTGCGGTTTGCCTCGTTGAAGTCCGCCCACATGCCGGAGGCGCCCGTGAGGCTCACCTGCACGCCGCCCTCCCCCGCCTTCTTCAGATCGCCCTTGAGGTCCTCGGCCGCGGCGACCATGACCGTGGTGGATCCGTTCGCCCCGGCGCTCACGATCGCCGTGTGCCCGTCCTCGGAGATCGAGGCACCCGCACGGGGGAGCACAACAGTGGCCACGCGTGGATCGCCGCGGAGGATCGAGGCGACGCGGTCGACCGTCGCAGCGAACTGCGGGTCGCCGACCGTTGCATCGGGCGAATGGACGACGACCATCAGGGCGGCGCTCGACTGGCCGCCGAAGTTCTCGTCGATCAGCTTGCGCGCCTCGACCGACTGGGAGCCCGAGGCCTCCCACCCCGCACCGGAGAGCGCGTGCTCGACCCGGGGCGCCATGACCCCGAGCCCGACCGCGACGACGATCCACGCGACGAGCACGGCCCGGAAGTGGTCGGCCGTCCAGGCACCCAGCCGACCGATCGGCCCGACGGCCGTCATCGGGGGCACCCGCGCCTGAGGTGGAAGACCCGCTCGGCGACGAGCGACGCCGGACACCAGGAGACGGTGACGTAGAGCCACTGGCTCGCGCCGACGAAGAGCGTCAGCAGCAGGAACCAGGGCGTGAGGAGCGTGGCCGCGGCGACGCTCGCGATCGTGACGGTGCCGGCGAGCGCGAAGAGAACGCGCTCGAGGGGCCAGGAAGCCCAGCTCATCGCCCGGCTCCTTCCAGGATCGCGTTCAACTCGGCGACCTGGCGCTGGACGCTGCCGCAGACGGCCTCGCAGAGCTCGAAGACACCTTCGTCGACGACGCGGTAGTAGACCTGGATCCCGTCCTTGCGACGGGCCACGATGGCGGCGTCGTGGAGGACGCCGAGATGCTTCGAGACGTTCTGCTGCGACGCGCCGACCGCCTCGGTCAGCTCCTGTACGGTCGCCTCGCCGGCGCGCAGCCGGTCGAGGAGCTTGATGCGCATCGGCTCGCCGATGACGCGGAAGCGCCGTGCGATGAGATCGACGAGCGCCTCCGGGAGCGGGCTCGGCAGGGCAGACGTCGTGTGTCCGGTCATCGGGGTACCTCGGTTCGGTGCATTCCATGTCCTTTCGGGTTGACCACTCCCCTCAGTATACACAACTTTGTAATTGTGTAGTTTGAGTAGTTGTTACTGACCCGGTCTGCGCGTCAAACCGATGCGCCGGCGCCCTCGCAGTCGGACACTGGAACCACGAAGAGGACGTTCGGCACGGGAGGTGGGATCGATGGCGAAGCAGATCGTGATCCTCGGTGGAGGCACCGGTGGGACGCTCATGGCCAACCGTCTTCGCAGAGCATACGACCAGAGCGAGATCGAGATAGCCGTCGTCGACAAGGACGACCGACACGTCTACCAGCCCGGCCTGCTCTTCGTCCCGTTCGGCCTGACACGAACCGAGGACATCGTCCGGCCCCGGCATCGCCAGCTCCACCGGGGCATCTCGTTCCACGAGACCGAGATCGAGCGCGTCTCGCTCGACGACGACCGCGTCCACCTCGCCGACGGCACGGTCCTGCCCTACGACGTCCTGATCGTCTCCACCGGCACGAGGCTCGCGCCCGAGGAGACCGAGGGGCTCGAAGGGCCGGGCTGGATGGAGCGCGTCTTCACCTTCTACACCCCCGAAGGCGCCGCGGCACTCGGCGAGGCGCTCGAGCGCTTCGACGGCGGGCGGCTCGTCGTGAACATCGTCGACATGCCCATCAAGTGCCCCGTCGCGCCGATCGAGTTCGCATTCCTCGCAGACTGGCACCTGCGCGAGCGCGGGATTCGCGACCGCACCGAGATCGTCCTCGCGACGCCGCTCGACGGCTGCTTCACGAAGCCGATCGCCTCCGAGCACCTCACCTACCTCCTCGACGAGAAGGAGATCGGGCTCGAGGTGGAGTTCGCGGCCGGCGAGGTCGACGGCAACGCAGGTCGGCTCGTCTCCTACGACGGGCGCGAGATCCCCTTCGACCTCCTCGTCACCGTGCCCGTCCACTCGGGCGCCGAGTACGTCGGGTGCTCGCCCGGGCTCGGCGACGACCTCGACTTCGTCCCGACGGACGCCCACACGCTCCAGTCGCTCGCCCGGCCGAACGTCTTCGCCCTCGGCGACGCAACGAGCGTGCCGACGTCGAAGGCGGGCTCGGTGACGCACTTCGAGGGGGAGCTGCTGACGCAGAACGTTCGCAACTTCCTCGCCGGGGCACCGCTCGAGGCGTCCTTCGACGGACACGCCAACTGCTTCATCGAGACAGGCTTCGGCAAGGCCCTCCTGATCGATTTCAACTACGAGACCGAACCGCTTCCCGGCCGCTTCCCCTCGCCGCTCGGCCCGATGCCGCTGCTGCAGGAGTCCCGGCTCAACCACATGGGGAAGCTGATGTTCCAGTGGATGTACTGGCACCTGCTGCTACCGGGCCGCGATATCCCCGGGATCTCGCCGCAGATGCAGATGCGCGGCAAGAAGCCCGTCGAGACCAACGCCTAGTGAGAGGACGGAGACGATGACGACCACCGAGCTGACCGCAGTCGACCGCGACGCCGAAGGGTTCCTCACCGATCCCGAGCAGTGGAACGAGACGATCGCAGCCGAGATCGCGCGGGAGGTCGGAATTCCGGAGCTCACCGCGCGCCACTGGCAGGTCGTCAGATTCATGCGGGACGCGTACCTGACGAACGGCGAGGCGCCCTCGATCCGCACGCTCGGGAAAACCTCGGGCGTGCCGATCAAGGAGCTCTACGTGCTCTTCCCGAAAGGCCCCGCAAAGCTCGCCGCCAAGATCGGCGGCATCCCGAAGCCCCACGGCTGCATCTAGAGAGGAGGCGAGACGATGACCACGATGACCGACCCGACGCTCGAGCAGATGGTCGCCCCCGCCGAGGTGGTAACGCCGAAGCCGATCGAGAAGGTCTCGATCGTGATCTCGAAGGGATCCCTCGAGGGCATCTACCCCGGCCTGATCATGGCGAACGGCGCCCGGATGGAGGGGATGGAGGCGAACGTCTTCTTCACCTTCTTCGGCCTCGATGCGATCACGAAGAAGCGCCAGGACCGCATCAAGGTCGCGACGGTCGGCAATCCCGGGATGCACATCCCGACGATCGTCGGCGCGATCCCCGGCATGTCCTGGCTCGCGACGAAGATGATGGCGCGGAAGATGGAGAAGCTCGACATCCCACCCGTCCCCGAGTTCGTCGAGATGATCGCGGACTCCGGCGCAGGCGTCTACGGCTGCAAGGCGACGGTCGACATGTTCGGGCTCACCGACGCCGACTTCGTGCCGCAGGTCACCGGCGTGATCACGGTCGGCGAGTTCTACGAGAAGGCCGCCGGCGGCGAGATCGTCTTCACCTGACGCCGCCCGAGGGGAGGGAAGCGACGCGAGCCGCCGGAAGGCGGCTCGCGTCGTCCGTACTCAGGGAGGCGGAGAGGACTCGTGTCTCAGGGAGTGGCCCGCGCGACGCGCTCGACGACCCTGCCGAGCCGGCTGCTGACCTCCGCCGCGACAGGCTCGAGCTCCGGGTTGTCGACGATCGAGAGCATCAGCGCCGCGTCGACGGCCGAGACGTGCGTGACTCCCCCACGCTCGTAGACGACGACGTTGCAGGGGAGGAGGACGCCGAGGTCGGGCTCGAGCTCGAGCGCCTGGTGGGCGAACGTCGGGTTGCATGCTCCGAGGATGAGATAGGGCTCTACCTCGACCTCGAGCTTCTTGCGCATCGTCGCCCGCACGTCGATCTCGGTGAGAACGCCGAAGCCCTCGACCTCGAGCTCCCTGCGTGTACGGTCAACCGCCTCCCCGAATCCGAGCTCGGTCTCCGCCGTCATGGCGTACTGCGCTCCGGCGATCACGCTGCTGCCTCCTCCATTTGGCGACGGCGGACCTGCTCCGACTTGACCCGATGGGCAGTGGCACCGAGCGGCTCGGGGTAGGTGCCGGCCAGATAGTCGAGGATCGCTTCCTCGCCGACGAGCACCGCGCCGCCGACGGAGACGAGCGCCGGAATCGAGTCAGAGCCCGTCGCAGCGACGAGCGCCGTGCGCTCGGCCCGCTCGACCGGAACCGACACGGCCAGGTACGCCACACCGAGCTCGGTGAGCCTCTGCCTGACCCTGTGCGAAGCCGGGCACCACTCGGTCTGGAAGAGGAGCGGTGCTGCGGAGGCGAGGCCGAGGAAGGATCTCATTCCTCCACTGTACCACTATGTAGTTGTATAGCGTCAGTAGTAGCTACGTATCCCTACGCCGGGACCGCGCGCGTCGCCTGGTGCTGGACGATCTTGCGCTTCACGCGCTGGAGCGCGTTGTCGATCGTCTTCGTGTCGCAGTCGAGCTCGATTGCCATGGCGTCGTACGACTTGCCGTCGAGGTAGAGGCGCAGGGCATCGGACTCGAGCGGCGAGAGCGAGGTACCGAGGCAGCCGACGAGGCTCTGGAGCTCCTCCGTCGAGATGACGCAGCTCGCGGGATCGTTCGTCCCGGGCCCGGGCAGGGCATCGCCGAGCGTGCAGTCGCCGTCGCTCTCCTGGCCCGCCGGCGTGTGGCTGAACGAGACGTACGTGTTGAGCGGTGAATGCTTGAAACGGGTGGCGGTCTTGATCGCGGTGATGATCTGGCGCGTCACACAGAGCTCGGCGAAGGAGCGGAACGACGTCTCCTTGTCGTGCCGGAAATCGCGCATCGCCTTGTAGAGACCGATCATGCCCTCCTGGATGAGATCGTCCGCGTCACCGCCGGCGAGGAAGTAACTGCTCGCCTTGAGCCGCACGAAGCCGTGGTAGCGGCGCATGAGCTGATCGAGTGCGGCCTGGTTCCCGTTCCGCGCCTTGAGGACGAGTTGCAAATCCTCGAGTTCACGTTGAAGCTTCTGCGGGGTCTTGGGGGCGACGGCAGTGCGGGCGGACATCGATTCTCCCTGTTTTGAGCGGTTTCCGAGGTGGTTTGCGCGAGGATCGACCGAAGTCTCACCCTGTAGTTGAGGGAGAACCTAGCACCTTCTTGCAAGCGTTACAACCCCTTTGCAAACTTTGCACGGTGATTAGAACAGGTGTTCGTAGTGCGGGTCGGGCCTCAGCCCGCTCGCGTCGTTGCCGACGCGTTACTCCCCGCGTCGAAGCCGTTCGAGCCGCGCGCGGGTCTCCGGATCGATCCGGTCCCGGAGCCGCGAGGCCTCGTTCTCGTCGTGCGAGGGGCTCTCGAGGTCGCGCAGGAAGGTCGCGGACGAGACCTTCCCCACCTCCTGCCCGCTCGTTCCGCGGACGGCGGCGTCTGACGAGACGAGACACACCCGCTCACGGCCGCGGTGCTCGGCGGCGAGTCGCTCGAGCACTGTGTCGGCATCGGGTGCGTAGCGAACGGCGAGCGCCCCGAGGACGACGTCCTCCCCGGCGCCGTCGAAGACGACGATCCCTCGCGCCCCCCTCATCGCGACGAAGCTCGCGAGCTCGTCGGTGAGCTCACGCACGTCCCGGAGCCTGCCCGCGTGGAGCAGGTTGTGGCCGTCGAACAGGTAGAGCGTCGGCTCGGGCAGGTCAACCCCCGTTCGAGGCCGGGGCCTCTCCGCCGCGCTGGCGTCGAGCCTCGTAGAGGAGCACCGCCGCCGCAACGCTGACGTTGAGCGACTCGACGCCGGCTGCGAGCGGGATCGAGACGGTCGCGTCGCAGGTCTTGCGCACGAGCGGCCGCACCCCTTTTCCCTCGGCGCCGAACACGAGGGCGACGCCGCCGGTCAGCTCCGCCTGCCACATCGTCTGCGTGGCCTCCGTCGTCGCCGCGTACGACCAGAGGTCGTCGCGCTTGATCTCCGCCAGGTAGCGGGCGAGGTTCGGCACCACCGCGACCGGCAGGTGCTCGACCGCTCCGGCCGAGGACCGGCAGACCGCGGCCGTCACCTGGGCGGCACCGTGCGCCGGGACGATGACGCCGGTCGCCCCCGCACCCGCGGCGGAGCGGATCACCGCGCCGAGGTTCCTCGGGTCCGTGACCTGATCGAGGCAGGCGAGGAGCGGCGAGGATTGCGCGGCGAGGGCCCACGGATCGGCGTACGGGTACGGCTCGGCCCAGGCGACGACGCCCTGATGGTCGCTGCTCGCCGCCGCCTCGGTGAGCTCCCGCTCCTTCACGACCCGCGGTCGAGGCCCCTCGTTCAGCCATTCGAGCGTTGCCGCCGCCCGCTCGGAGACCCAGAGCTCGAGCACGGCGCGGCGGCCACGCAGAGCCTCCCGGACGGCGTTGCGGCCGAAGACGACCTCGCGGGTCACGAGAGAGGGACGAGCTCGAAGCCCCCGGGGACGTCCCGCACCTCCCACCCCGCCCTCGCGATCTCGTCTCGCAGGCGGTCGGCCTCGCCGAAGTCACGCGCCCCACGTGCCTCGGTTCGTGCGCGAGCGAGCGCGGCGACCTCGGGCGGGGCCTCGACCGCGTCTGCGAGCCCGCCGAGCCCGAAGATCGCGAGACCGCGCTCGAGCTCTCCGAGCGCACCGTCCCGCGCCCACCCGTGCATGACGGCGAGCGCGGCCGGAGTGTTGAAGTCGTCGTCGAGCACGGATGCGAGCGCTTCCCAGTCACCCACGGTCCGAGCCTCGCCCCGCAACGCGTTCCGCAGGCTCTCGACCTGCGTGCGCGCCGCCGTCATCGCCTCGTGCGAGAACTCGAGCGGCTTGCGCCAGTGCCCCGTCATCAGGAAGAGCAGCGCCGTCTCGGGTCCCCACTCGGCTATCACCTCCTGGATCGTCGCGACGTTCCCGACCGACTTGGACATCTTCTCGCCGACGAACCTGAGGAGACCGTTGTGCATCCAGATCTTCGCGAACGGGCGCCCGACGGCAAGCGACTGGGCACGCTCGTTCTCGTGGTGCGGGAAGACGAGGTCGAGTCCGCCGCCGTGGATCCAGAACTCCGGCCCGAGCGTCTTCTCCGCCATCGCCGAGCACTCGATGTGCCACCCCGGGCGGCCAGGCCCCCACGGTGAGTCCCAGGAGGTGTCCTCGCCCTCCTTCGTCGCCTTCCAGAGCGCGAAGTCGCGCGGATCCTCCTTGAGCGCGCTCGGCTCCTGCTCCTCGACCTGGTCGGAGCGCTGGCCCGAGAGCGCACCGTAGGTGGCGAAGCTCGCGACCCGGAAGTAGACGTCGCCGCCCGACTCGTACGCGTGCCCCGCCGCGACGAGCTCCTCGATCAGCGCCACGATCTCCGGGATCGTCTCGGTCGCAAGGGGCTGGGCGTCGGGCATCTCGAGCCCGAACGACGCCGTGTCCTCGATGTACCAGCGTGTCGCCTCCTGCGCGCGCGCGGCACTCGCTCCCGGGGCCGCCTCGTAGATCTTGTCGTTCACGTCGGTGATGTTGTGGACGTACGTGACGTCGTAGCCGCGCTCGCGCAACCAGTTGCGCAGCCAGGCGAAGATGACGAAGGGAACCGCGTTCCCGATATGGGCGCGCTGGTACACGGTCGGCCCGCACACGTACATCCCCACCGTCGCCGGCGGATCCGGCAGGGCGACGAGCGACTTCGTCGCGGTGTCGTAGAGGCGGACGGTCATCGCGGTGTTATAGCCGTGGCGGCGCGCCGCAAGGCCTCGTCCCGGGGGATCGCGCTGACGACGGCCCAGAGCTCGGGCCCACGCTCGGCTCCGGTGAGGGCGAGCCTCAGCATCTTGAGGTTGCCACCGACGGCCTTCAGCTCCCGGACGATCGCCTTCGCCTCGGCGTCGTCGAGATCGTCGCCGACCGGCCCCCGCAGCGCGACGAACCGCTCGAGCGTCGGTCGGGCGTCGTCGCCGAGAGAGACGGTTATGGGATCGATGATCTGTTGTGCAATCGTCCGTGCCTCGACGAGGGTGCGCGCTCCGCGCAGCGCCGGGGCGATCGAGACCGGGCCGCCCGCCGCGTCGGCGAGCTCGGCGTCGCCCATCGTCGCGATCGCGTCGATCGCGAGGCGGTGGATCCTCGGCAGGTCGAGGTGCACGTCGTGGCGCGGCAGCCCGAGCTCGTCGAGATAGGCACGCACCGCGGCGGCGGGGATGCCCTCGTCCCGCAGATCGCCGACGGACGAGTGCGCCGCGCGCTTCGAGAGCTTCTTCCCGTCGTCGCCGAGCAGGAGGCCGTGGTGGATCACGTCGGGCAACTCGCCGCCGAGCGCCCGTGCGATCCTCCGCTGCACCTCCTCGTTGGGCCTGTGGTCGGACCCGCGGATGACGTGGGTTATCCCGAAGTCGATGTCGTCGACGACCGTTGCGAGCTGGTACGTCGCGGTGCCGTCGACGCGCGCGAGCGTCGTCCCGGCGAGGCGGATCGAGCCGTCGGGATCGCGCGCGGCGCCTGATTCGAGCGTGGCGACCGCCGCCTCCGCGTGGCGCGCGGCGCGGGCGCTCTGCAGAAACGGCCCTTCCTCCCACTCGACGCCGAGCCACGCGAGGTCCGCCAGGATCGCCTCCTCCCCGCCGGGCACGTTGCGCTCCGGGTCGGTGTCGTCGATCCGCAGGACGAGTGCTCCGCCGTGCGTGTCGGCGTACGCGCGGTTGGCGACGGCGCTGAGCGCGTTTCCGAGGTGGAGCGACCCGGTCGGGCTCGGTGCGAAGCGGACACGAACCGATGCGCTCACGCGGTGATCGGGATATGGCCGTCCTGGCCGGCGACCCGATCGAGCCACGCGCGGATCGCCGGGTAGGAGCCGAGGTCGAAGCCACCCTCGTGCGCAACGTGGGTGTACGCGTACAACGAGATGTCCGCGAGGGAATACCGGTCGCCGACGAGGAACGTGCGATCGACGAGATGGCGCTCCATCACGTCGAGGGCGACGTATCCGCTCGCCGTCTGCTCTTCGATTCGGTTGGCGTGCTTCTCCGCCTCGCCCGAGTATGCGATCAGGAACCGCACCACGGCGATCGACGGCTCGTGCTGGTACTGCTCGAAGAACTGCCACTGCAGCACCTGGGCGCGCTCGTAGCGGCCCGTCGGCGCGTACGGCGTGCCATCGCCCAGGTACCAGAGGATCGCGTTCGACTCGGCGAGTCCACGCCCGTCGTCGAGAACGAGCGTCGGCACGCGACGCGCAGGGCTCAGGTCACCGAGCACCTCGGCGCGATTCGAGCGGTCGACGACGTCGAGCTCGTGCAACTCGAGCGGGATGCCGAGGTGGGCCGCGAGCAGCCGCACCTTGTAGCAATTGCCCGAGACGGGAGAATTGTAGAGAAGCATCCTCGTACTCTCGCACACGCACGTCACGGCCGACCCTGCCCACACGCGGAGCAGGCGATCGTCGCTTGACAGGCGGTCGGGGGGCGACCCATCATTGCCATGTGGACTCCGGCGTGACCCGACGCACGCTCGCGGAGCTGCTTGCCGAAGCCGAGGCGCGGATCGACCGCTACCCGCCCGCCGACGCGTACGGGGAGATGCAGGGTGGAGCGCTCCTCGTCGACATCCGCGCTGACGGCAACCGGGAGCGGGACGGCGTCGTGCCCGGAGCGATCCACGCACCGAGGACGGTTCTCGAATGGCGTGTGGCGCCCGACAGCGACTTTCGCAACCCGGTGTTCGACGATCTCGACCGGCCCGTGATCCTGATGTGCGACCACGGCTACTCGTCCGTGCTCGCGGCGGCCGCACTCGCCGACCTCGGCTACACGCGTGTGGGTGACGTGATCGGCGGGTTCGTCGACTGGCGCGACGCCGGCCTGCCCGTCACCGCCGCCGGGCCACGCTCGGATCCGCCCGGCATGGGCCTGCCGGACGCCTGAGCCGGCCTCAGCCCCGCGGCCAGCTGCGGAAGGCGGCGAGGAGCCCGTCCCGGGTCTCAGGCGTCAGGTCGTCGACCGTGACCCGACCGGCGATCTCGATCGTCGTCCGGATCTGGTCGACGTAGCTCGCGCACCCGTCACACTCGCCGACATGCTTCTCGAACCGTCGGCGGTCGGCGTCGGAGAGGGCTCCCTCGAGATAGTCGGTCACGATCTCGACGAGATCCTGGCAGTTCAGCGCGGCGGTACTCATGTCGTCTCTCCGTCCAGGTACTCCTCGAGGGCACGCCGCACCCTGGAGCGGGCGCGATGAAGAATGACTCTCTGATTTGTCTCGCTGAGGTCGAGGGCGTTACGGACCTCGTCCGAGCTCCAGCCCTCGACGTCGCGGAGCGTGATCACCGTGCGCTGTGCCTCGGGGAGCGCGGCGATCGCGCGCTCGACGACGCCGACGGTCTCGGCCCCGACGAGCTGCTCCTCGGGAAGCTCCGACCAGCGACTTGGCGCCGTCGTCCAGTGCCCGGCGAAGCGGCCGGCGTCGAGGAAGCGATCGGGATCGACTGCGACCTCGCCGTCGTCCCTTCCGACGACAGATGAGAAGGGGAGGCTGCGCCCTTCCCGCTCCCCCCGCGTCTTCGCGATGTTCGTCACGATCCGAAAGATCCACGTCTTCAGGGACGAGCGACCCTCGAAGCGCCCGATGCCGCCGATCACGCCGAGCCAGGCCTCCTGCACGACCTCCTCCGCTACCGCCCGCGAGGAGACGTGCATGCGCGCGACGCGGAGCATCGCAGGGCTGTACTCGGCGACGAGAGCGGCGAAGGCGTGCTCGTCGCCACGGCGAAGCGCCGCCACGAGCTCGTCCTGCCCGGGGGGAGGCGCGTACGTCGTCTCTCTGCCGTCCACGACGGAGACCGTACGTCTCCGGAGGAGTGCCGTCCAGGGCGTGGGCCGGCGAGCAGCAGGACCGGCCGACCTGAAGAGTCTCTTAAACCTCGGCGAAATGCCGCCACGCGGATGCCCCGAGCAGCAACCCTGTCGCACGAAAGGCATTCGAGACAAGGAGATACGACCGATGAAGAGGATCGCACTGCTCGTCGTATTCGCCGCGATGGCGAGTGCGCCGCTCGCCCTCGCACAGTCCACGACAGGGCCACAGACCGTGTCCGGGACGAAGCCGGCGATCGAGATCAAGACGAACAACCTCGGAAAGGTGCTCGCGACACCGGGCAAGTTCGGCATCTACTACTGGAACGTCGAGAAGAAGGCCAAGGGCAAGATCAAGTGCACGGGCAGTTGCGCCAAGGCGTGGCCCCCGGTCTACGTCAAAGGCATGGTCCACAAGCACGTCAAGGGCGTGATGGCCACCTTCGGCACGATCAAGCGCGGAAACAAGCGCCAGCTGACCGTGAACGGCCTGCCCGCGTACACGTACCACAACGACCCGAAGGGCGTCGTCCTGTGTGACAACGTCGACGGGTGGTTCGCCGTTCGCCCGATGTAGGCTCGAGCACATCGCTTCACTGCACCGTCGCTCGTGGGCTCACCCCGGGCGACGGTGCGGGGCGGCGAGCGCGTTCGGCCGGATCGCCCGCCCGAGCGACCGGCGCTGAGCAGGCCCGCCCGTCGCCTACGCTTGCGAGGTGGAGGAGCTCCTGCTCGCCTGGTATCGACGCGTCGGGCGCGATCTGCCCTGGCGGCACACGCGCGACCCGTACGCGATCCTCGTCAGCGAGGTGATGCTGCAGCAGACCCAGGTCGACCGGGTCGTGCCCCGCTACCTCGCCTGGCTCGAGCGGTGGCCGACGGTCGGCCGCACTTGCGGAGGCCGCCGCCGCGGACGTGATCCGCGCCTGGCAGGGCCTCGGCTACAACCGGCGCGCGCTCTCGCTCCACCGGGCCGCGCAGGCCGTCGCACGCGACGGCTGGCCGGCCGATCTGACAGAGCTACCGGGCGTCGGGCCGTACACGGCTGCCGCGATCCGGAACTTCGCGCTCGGAGAGGACATCCTGCCGCGCGACGTCAACGTCGAACGGGTCGAGCGCCGAACGGGCCACGGCTTCACCGGGGCCGCAGCGCAGGCGCTGATGGATCTCGGCGCCACCGTCTGCCTCGCGCGGATCCCGCGGTGCGGGCTCTGCCCGCTCGCGGCACGGTGCCCTTCGCGCGGGGTGCGCGAGGAGCCGCTGCGCAGGCAGAGCCGCTTCGAGGGGTCGTTTCGCGAACGACGCGCGATCACGTTGAGACGCGTCGCCGAGGGGGCGACTCCGGGCGTCGCCCTCGATCGCGAGGCGGTGGTGGCGCTCGTGAGGGACGGGCTCGTCGTCGAGCACGACGACGGCACGGTGGCGCTGCCGTAGCGCGAAATTCACCTCGGCGTAAGGGCTTGCCGCCACAATACGAGGATGGCCACCGTTCTTGTCGTCGACGACGAGCCGATCGTGCGCGAGGTCGTCGTGCGCTACCTCCAGCGAGAGGGGCACACGACGCTCGAAGCGGACGACGGCGACGACGCACGGGGGATGGTGGAGCGGGAAAAACCCGATCTCGTCGTCCTCGACGTCATGCTCCCGGGCACGGACGGGCTCGAGCTGTGCCGCTGGATCCGCTCGCGATCGGAGCTCCCCGTGATCCTGCTGACGGCGCGAGGCGAGGAAGCCGACCGCATCGTCGGCCTCGAGCTCGGAGCAGACGACTACGTGACGAAGCCGTTCTCGCCCCGAGAGCTCGCGGCGCGCGTACGGACAGTGCTCCGGCGCTCGGCACCTGCCGAGGACGCGAGCGCGAAGCTCTCCTTCGGGGACATCGAGATCGACACGCGCACCCGCGACGTCGTGAAGGACGGCACCGAGCTGCGGCTGACGGCCAAGGAGTTCGACCTCCTCGCGTTCCTGGCGGGCAACCCCCGCCGCGTCTTCGGGCGCGACCAGCTCATGAGCCGCGTCTGGGGGTACGAGGCTGCCCTCGACACCGGGACGGTGACCGTTCACGTGCGCCGGCTGCGGGAGAAGATCGAGACCAACCCGTCCGAGCCGGCTCACCTGCAGACCGTGTGGGGCGTCGGCTACCGGTTGGTGCCGTGATCCGATGATCTGGAACGCCGCAGTCGTTGCGCTGATCACGCTCGGCGTCGGGTTCCTGCTCGCGCTCGCGCTGCGGGCCCTGCCGACCGTGCGGCTGCAGCTGATGGGGCTCGCAGCACTCGCCGTCTGCCTCCCGCTCGTGGTCGTGCTCACGTCCGGATGGGTCATGTTCCACATGGGCGACGACGTGAAGATCCTCGCGATGCTCGCCGCGTCGGCGACGGTCGCCATGATCGGCGGCCTCTTCCTGGCCCGGTCGATCGCGGGCTCGATCGACAACGTCAGGGATGCGGCGGTCGCGCTCTCGCACGGCGACCTGACCGTGAGAGCGCCGGAATCGGGGCCGAACGAGGTCGCCGACATGGCCGAGTCGTTCAACGTAATGGCCGCCAACGTCGAGCAGCTGTTCGACGCCCGACGTGAGCTCGTCGCCTGGGCGAGTCACGATCTCCGTACACCGCTCGCCAACATGCAGGCGATGCTCGAGGCGCTCGAGGACGGCCTCGCCGAGCCGGCCGACTACCTTCCCGCGCTCGGTGACCAGGTGCGTGCGCTGACGCTGCTCGTGGAAGATCTCTTCGAGCTCGCCCGGATCGACGCCGGCGCGTTGACGCTCGAGCTCCACGCCTCGGGCCTCGACCGGGTCGTCACCTCCTGCCTCCGCGGCGTCTCGGCGGAGGCGCTCCAACGCCACGTGACGCTCGATTCCGACGTCGACCCGGCGGCCGTCGCGCGCTTCGCGCCCGACAAGGTGGAGCGGGTGCTCCTCAACCTGCTCACGAACGCGCTGCGCCACACGCCGTCGGACGGCTCCGTCGCCGTGCGCGTCCAGCCCGATGCCGATGCCGTGCGGATCACGGTGGAGGACACAGGCGAGGGGCTCGACGACGAGACCGAGCGGCGGATGTTCGACCGGTTCTGGCGCAGCGACCCCGCCCGCTCGCAGCGCGGCGCCGGGCTCGGGCTCGCGATCGCCCGCGGGCTCGTCGAGGCGCACGGCGGGCGGATCTGGGCCGAGAACCGCCCCGGCGGTGGGGCGAGCGTCAGCTTCACGCTTCCCGCCGCCTGACCGGGTCGGCGTGCGGTAGCGGTTCGTCCTCCCTAGCCGACGATCTCGAGGAGCGCCACGGCCTGGGCAGCGAGGCCCTCCCCGCGTCCGGTGAAGCCGAGGAAGTCCGTCGTCGTCGCCCGAACACCGACGCGGCCGGAATCGACGCCGAGCGCATCGGCCAACCGCCGGCCCATCTCGTCGCGGTGCGGGGCGATCCTGGGCTCCTGGCCGACGAGCACGCAGTCGGCGTTCACGAGCGCGAGCCCTGCCGCCCGGACGTGCCCGTATGCCTCCGCAAGGAGCTCGAGCGAGTCGGCACCCCGGTAGCGCTCGTCGTTCGAGGGGAACAACGCGCCGATATCCGCAAGCCCGGCAGCGCCGAGCAGCGCGTCGGTCAGCGCGTGCGCGACGACGTCGCCGTCGGAGTGCCCGGCAAGCCCGCGCGGGTGATCGACCGTCACGCCTCCGAGCACGAGCGGCACGCCGTCGGCGAACGCGTGCGCGTCGATCCCGATGCCGATACGGTGCTCGCTCACAGGAACGAGGCTAGCTCCTGCGGGAGCGACGCGAGGTCGTCGACGGCGATGGCCGCCTCGGCCGGGGTGCGCTGCAGGGATCCCCACGGCCCTCTCCGAACGTGCACCGCCACGAGACCGCACGTCGCGGCGGGAAGCACGTCGTTGTCGACACGGTCGCCGACGTAGGCGACCTCCGCTGCCGGAGCGCCCGCGAGCTCGACGATGTGCGCGAAGAAGGCGGGATCGGGCTTCCGAACACCGAGGCTCGCGGACGATGAGATCACGTCCGCCGGAAGCGCACCGCGCGCCCAGTCCTCGAGCGCCTCGGTCTGGTTGCCCACGATCCCGACGCGAAGACCGAGTGCGCGCACCGACTCGAGGCATTCGATCGCGTCCGGGTAGAGATCGCCGATCTCGTACCGAAGCTCACTCCACTCGGACGGCCGCTCGATCCCCAGGTGCTCCCAGAGCACGTTGTGCTCCTCCCGCCGCTCGATCGTCACCCCGAGTGCGGCCCAGACCACATGCGGCTGAAGCCCTTCGCGCTCGGCGAGCACGCGCCACCACCGCTCCTCGTCGATCAGCGTCTCGCCGACGTCGAAGAAGACCGCCTTCAGAGCCATGATTCGACGAGCGCGAGGTCGGCGGCGGTCGTGATCTTCAGCAGGCGCGGATCACCGGCGACGACGCGGATGCGACCACCCCGTGCTTCCACGAGGGAGGCGCAGTCGGTCGCCGCGAGGTGCTCGTCGCCGGCGTACGCGGCGCGCAATGCGGTCGCCGTGAACGCCTGCGGCGTCTGGACGGTGACGAGACCCGCCCGGTCGACCGTCTCCGCGACGACGCCTCGCTCGACGCGCTTGACCGTGTCCGCGAGGGGGAGACCGGGCACCACGCCGTCGTACCCCTCGCCGAGCGGTGCGATCACTCGCTCGATCATCGCGTCGTCGACGAGCGGCCGAGCCGCGTCGTGGACGATGACGACGAGAGCGTCCTCGGGAACCTGCGCGAGCGCCTCCTTCACCGAAGCAGCCCGCGTCGCGCCTCCTGTGACGACGGCTGCGACCTTCGACGCCACGATCTCCTCGGCGAGGGCGATCGCCGCCTCCTCCCAGTCGGGAGGGACCGCGACGACGACCGCGTCGATCCACTCGCTCGCGTCGAGACGGTCGAGACTCTCGGCCAGGAGCACCCGGTCGCCGAGTGCGACGAACGCCTTCGGCCGTTCGGCTCCGAGTCGCTCGCCGGAGCCGGCGGCGACGAGAATCGCCCACGTCGTGCTGTCGCCCCCCTCAGCCACCACGGCGCCGCAACCGGGTCACGCCACGGTGGAGACGTCGCGTCACGCGCTCGCGGCAGCGACCTTGGCCTTGGGCTTGACCTTCTTCTTCCCGCCGGCGGGGTTGGCGAGCACCTCGTCGAGCCACTCGGCTGCCTCGTCCTCGGTCATGTTCTTCGCGTACATGAACTCGGAGGCGAGGATCTTCTTCGCCTTCACGTACATCTGCTTCTCGCCGGTCGACAGGCCCTTTTCGTGGTCGCGGAGCGCGAGATTCCGGACGACCTCCGCGAGCTCCAGGATGTCGCCGGTCTTCATCTTGTCCCGGTTGTGCTTGAAGCGCCGGTTCCAGTTCTTCGGCATCTCGGTCGACTCACCCGAGAGCGCCTTCACCACGACCTCCACCGCATCCAGCCCGATCACCCAACGGAGGCCGACCTTCTCGGCGTTCTCGGTGGGGACGTTGACCGTCATGTCGTTGTGCAGGATCTTGATGGTGAGGTATTCGCGCTCCTGCCCAAGAACGATGCGCGTGTCCTTGCTCACGACCGTACCTGCTCCGTGGTGTGGATACACCACATTGTCGCCGACGTCGAACAAGCTAACCCTCCCGTTATCCGCCCATTTCACGAAAACCGCCGGCGCTGAGAGGCTGCCGGCGAGGGACTCCTATTCTAGCTGAGAATCGCACCGCGATCCGGTCGAATGTGACGTGTCCGACGGAGACGCCACGCACCGCCTCGATGCCGCGCAACCGCCCCGCAGACCGAGGCGGCGTGGGCATTCCCCGTCGTTACGGAGCCCCGTCTGCCGGCTTCGTTCCGTCGAGCCCGGCCGCGATGGCCTCACTGAGCGTCTCCGCCCGCGTGATCCTGGCGCCGCCGCGGCCGGTCGTCCCCTCGGGCGCGATCACCGTCGCGACGCCGAGCTTCGCGCACTCCTCGAGGCGTCGCTCTGCCTGCGCGGCGGGACGGAGGCGACCCGTCAGGCCGATCTCCCCGAAGACCGCGACGCTGTCCCGCACGGGAATGCCCCGGGCCGCCGAGGCGATCGCGAGCGCCACTGCGAGATCGGCCCCGGGCTCGTCGATGCGGACGCCGCCGGCGACATTGACGAACACGTCCGCAGAGCCGAGCGCGATACCCGCATGCCGGGAGAGGACGGCGACGATCATTGCGAGACGCTTCGGATCGACGCCGGTGCCGACCCGGCGGGGCATCGCCAGATCGCTCCTCGCGACGAGGGACTGGATCTCGAGCAGGATGGGACGCGTACCCTCGAGCGCGCATGCGACGGCAGCGCCGACCTCGCCGGCATGCGTGCGACCGAAGAGCTCCGACGGGTTCGGCACGCCCACCAGCCCGCCGCTCGTCATCTCGAAGACGCCGAGCTCGTTGGTCGAGCCGAAGCGGTTCTTCACCGCGCGGAGGATTCGGTGCGCGTGGTAGCGATCGCCCTCGAACTGGAGGACGCAGTCGACCAGGTGCTCGAGGACGCGGGGGCCGGCGACCGACCCGTCCTTGGTCACATGGCCGACGAGCACCGTGGCGACGCCCTGCTCCTTCGCGACGCGGAGGAGCCGCCCCGCCGCCTCTCGCACCTGGGCGACCGATCCGGGGGCCGATCCGAGGTCGGACGAGTAGAGCGTCTGAACGGAATCGATCACGCAGACGTCGGGCTGCTCTCGCTCGAGCGTCGCGCAGACGGCGTCGAGCTCGGTCTCCGCCAGGATCTCCACCTGCTCTGCGCCGCCGAGCCGGTCGGCGCGCAGCTTGACCTGCGCGACCGACTCCTCGCCGGTGACGAGAAGCGACCGACGACCCGAACGAGCGACATGACCGAGCGCGGCGAGCAACAACGTCGACTTCCCGACGCCCGGCTCGCCGCCTACGAGAACGAGGGAGGCGGGAACGAGGCCTCCGCCGAGCACCCGATCGAGCTCGGGAACGCCGGTCGTGATCCGCGCCGCCTCCTCGGCACGAACCTCGCTCAGTCGCTCGGGCGTCCGCGCGGTGCCGCGCCCAGTCGCCGGAGTCGCCTGCCCTGTCATCTCCTCGACGAGCGTGCCGAAGGCACCGCAGCCGGGGCACTTGCCGAGCCAGCGGCCCGTCGCGGTGCCGCACTCGGAGCAGACGTGCTGGACGATCACCTTTGCCATGCGCCAATGCTAGATGTGCCGTCGGATGTCATGTCGCCATTTCGGGCAACAGCGACGGGGGTCGGTCACGTCGAGTCGCGCGTCGCCTGCGACCACGCTCGCCGCCCCATGCTCGAGCTTCTCTACCCCTGACCCGGTGCCGGACGCGGCTGAGTCAGCCGGTGCCGACCTCGACGATCTCGTCCTCCGCGTCGTACTCGACGGTGTAGCGCTCGTTGCGGATGCGCTTGCCGTTGCGGAACACCTGCCGCGTGTAGTCGACGCTGAATCCCGGATCGCCGGCCGCCTGGACGACCTGGCGCGCTCCGGACGGGAGATCCGGGTTCGTCACGGTGACCGTCCCCGGGGCCGTCGGGTCGTAGGGCTCCGAGGTGGTCGTCGTCACGCGTCGCCCGAGCGAGGTCGAGAAGAACCTCACCGCGATGCCGGAGTCCGTCGCGTCGAGCTTCATCAGGATCGCCGCCGGCCAGTCGTTGCGGAAGATCAGCTCCGGGCCGCCCCACGACACCGTCGCCTCACGGCCCATCGGGTAGCGGGAGATGTAGAACTGGTGCGCCCGATGGGCGACGAGCTTGATGCCCGAGAAGAACGCCGCGTTGAAGAGCGTCGTCGCGACCTGGCTGATGCCACCACCGACCGCATCCTCGAAGCGGCCGTTGTAGATCTGCGGCGCGGAGACGAACCCCTTCGCCTCCGTCCGCTTCCCCAGTGCCTCGTTGAGCGAGAACTCCTTGCCAGGGAGGATGATCGTGCCGTCGAGGAGCTCGGCCGCACGCTTGATGTTCGTTACGCGGGGCGCGCAGCACGGGTAGTTGGTCGTGAACTCGGAGACGAGCTCGGTGATGCGCAGCTTCTCGGCCGCCGCCGTCGTGAACGCCGGCTTGGCGACCGCGAACCAGGCGCGGTGGGTCAGGGCGGCGAGATTGCCCGCGAGCGACGTCCCGATCCGCTCCACGTCGAGCCGCTTCCCGTCGACCGCGCCGACGAGGCGCACGCGCGTGCCGTCGATCACGAACCGCGCGTCGGTCGGCGCCTGCTCGTACTGACCGAGGCGCGGCAGTAGGGCCTCGCGGAGGCCCTTCGGGTCGAGCCGGATCCCGAGCTGGCTCCCGGCCGGCTCGGTTGTGATGAGCGGCGCGAGCGTCGAAGCGCGCAGAACGGCGACGGAGTCGCGGAACCGGACCTCGCGCGGCTCGCGCAGCAGCCGCTTCACCCGAGCTTGTGCCTTCTGCGCCTCGTCGATGCCGACCGCCGGCGCCCGGTCGACGAGTGGCACTCCGAGCTCCTCCGGGAGTGTCGCAAGGGCACGCCGAAGCGCCCCACGGTCGACGAGCGTGCCGGGAGCAGGTGCCGTCACGGTGACGGTCGAGCCGTCGGGGGCGATCACGAGATCGGCGTTCCTCGGCTCGTCGCCGAACTCGTCGTCGAGGCGATTTGCGAGCTCTGCGGCGCGGACCGGGCCGAGGCGATACGCGAGCGGGATCGCACGCTCGTCGCCGAGCCCGGCCCGGCGAAGCAGGCGGCTCGTCCACCCCACCGCCCTTGCCTGCTCGAGCGCGGCTTCGACGAGCGGCCGGGCGCCGAGCTCCCGCCCGCGGACGGACACCGTCCCACTCGGCCCGACGAGCCTGATCGGGCGCGCCGTCGCGACGAGCGTCGCCGGGATGATCGCCTCGGTCGCCTCGTCGGTCGACATGCCGCCGACGTCTACGCCGGCGACCGTCGTACGTGCGGGAATCGAACCACGCTCCGTGAGTGCAACGCCGGCGACTGCGAGAGAGGCGACCACCGCGAGCGCCAGGACGGCGCCGACGATCACAGGAAGCCGACGACGGCGTCGCTTTCTGGACGACGAGACGAAGAGATCGGGCATGCGGCTGACGGTAGCCAGTCTTCGTGAAGGTCGTTTGAAGACCGGCTAGCCGAGCTGTTTGACGAACAGCACGCGATCCTCGCCCGGCCCGTCGTAGTCGGGCGCGACACGCTCGGCCACGAACCCGAGCGATTCGTGGAACCCGATCGACCCCTCGTTCGCGGGCGACGTCACGCACCGGACCCGCGTGCAGCCGTGCTCCTCGACCACGGCGAAGAACCGCTCGTAGAGCTCCCTGCCGACCCCCGATCCGCGCTCGGAGGGGGCGACGCCGACGAAATGGATGTACGCCTCCTCGGGGTCGGTCTGCGAGAGGAAGCCGATGAGGAACGCGACCAGCTTGCCCTCGTCGTCCTCGGCCACGAAGCTCGTACCCTCGAAATGGAGGAAGAACAGCTTCGGCAGCATCGGCGCCATCTCCCGGCCGCCCCACCAGGCATTGACGTGCTGGATGACCCGGCCGTAGTCGGCCGGGGAGGCATGCCGGATCGCGGTCACGTCCGAAGCCTATCGCCCGACCCGGGACCCCGGGTATGCCCGGGGAGCCGCTCGTTCGACGAGTCACCCGACGCTGCGGGCGAGGCTCAGTCGCGCTCGAGAACGACGACCGGGATCTCGCGGTCCGTCTTCTGCCGATACGCGTCGTCGTCCGGCCACTGGAGCGCGGCGAGCTCCCAGAGCCGGGCACGCTCCTCCCCGGTCGCGGTGCGCGCCCCGACGCCAGATATTGCCGACCTCGCCGTCCGTCTCGCGGTAGTGCCGGATGTGCTCCTCGCCAAAGAGACGCCCTCTGCCTCGCTCATTCGGTCATGCGCCGGCCAGGACGGGCACTCAGGCCAGCTCGTCCTCGGCGGGGGCGACCTCGTCCGCCTCGGCGGGGACCTCCGGCGGCACCGTCACCGGCTCCTCGGCCTTGACCTCGCCCTCGATGATCGTGATCTCGACGAGCGACTCGCCATCGAGCCCGGCGAGCTCGTGCTTGCGGTCGACCAGGATCGTCGCCCCCTCCGAGAGCTCGCGCCCGAGAACGAAGTCCGCCAACGGATCCTCGATCAGGCGCTGGATCGAGCGGCGGAGCGGCCGAGCGCCCATCGCAGGGTCGTAGCCCTGCTCGACGAGCAGCTCCTTCGCGTCGTCCGTCAGCTCGATCGCCGCCCCGTGGAGCGCCATCTGATCGCGGAGCCGCTTCATCATGAGGTCGACGATCTGCAGGATCTCGCTCCGCTCGAGCTTGTGGAAGACGATGATCTCGTCGATGCGGTTCAGGAGCTCCGGCCTGAAGACCTTCTTCAGCTCGCCCATGACACGGCCCTTCATGTCGTCATAGGTGAGGCCGGTCTCGTCTCCGAGCGTGAAGCCGAGCGACTGGTTCTTCGAGATCTGGGCTGCGCCGATGTTCGACGTCATGATCACGATCGTGTTCCGGAAGTCGACCTTGCGGCCCTGCGCGTCCGTCAGCTTCCCGTCCTCGAGGATCTGGAGGAGGATGTTGAACACGTCGGGATGGGCCTTCTCGACCTCGTCGAGGAGCAGCACCGAGTACGGCTTGCGTCGGACCGCCTCGGTGAGCTGACCGCCCTCGTCGTAACCCACGTAGCCGGGGGGCGAGCCGACGAGCCGTGACACGGAGTGCTTCTCCATGTACTCGCTCATGTCGATCTGGATCATCGCCTCCTCGTCGCCGAAGAGGAACTCCGCCAGCGTGCGGGCGAGCTCGGTCTTGCCGACACCGGACGGCCCGAGGAAGATGAACGAGCCGGTCGGACGCTTCGGGTCCTTGATGCCGGCGCGCGCGCGGCGGATCGCCTTGGAGACGGCGACGATCGCCTGCTCCTGGCCGATCACGCGCTTGTGCAGCTCCTCCTCCATCCTGATCAGCTTCTGCGACTCGGCCTCGGTGAGCTTGAAGACCGGAATGCCCGTCCACATCGAGACGATGTCGGCGATCTCCTCCTCGCCCACCTCGGGCTGCTCCTCGTCGGCCTCGTTGCGCCAGCTCTCCTCGAGCTCCTTCTTCTTCTGGGTCAGCTTGCGCTCCTTGTCGCGCAGCGCAGCAGCCTTCTCGAACTCCTGCGCCTCGATCGCGTTCTCCTTGTCGGCGCGAACCTTCTCGATCTCCTCCTCGAGCTCCCGGTAGCGGGGCGGGGCGGACATCGTCCGGATCCTCAAGCGCGAACCGGCCTCGTCGATGAGGTCGATCGCCTTGTCCGGCAGGTGCCGATCCTGGATGTAGCGGTCGGCGAGCACGGCGGACGCTCGCAGCGCCTCGTCGGAGATCTTGCAGCGATGGTGCGCCTCGTAACGGTCACGCAGCCCGCGCAGGATCTGGACCGTGTCGTCGATCGACGGCTCCTCGACCCGCACCTGCTGGAAGCGGCGCTCGAGCGCAGCGTCACGCTCCAGGTACTTGCGGTACTCGTCGAGCGTCGTTGCGCCGATCGTCTGCATCTCGCCGCGGGCGAGCGCCGGCTTGAGGATCGAGGCTGCGTCGATCGCGCCCTCCGCGGCACCGGCGCCGACGAGGTTGTGGAGCTCGTCGATGAACAGGATGATGTCGCCGCGCTGGGTGATCTCCTTCATCACCTTCTTGAGGCGCTCCTCGAACTCGCCGCGGTACTTCGAGCCCGCGACGAGTGCAGCGAGGTCGAGGGTGTAGATCTGCTTGTTCTTGAGCAGCTCCGGCACCTGGTTCGCGGCGATGCGGGACGCGAGCCCTTCGACGACGGCGGTCTTGCCGACGCCGGGCTCGCCGATCAGCACCGGATTGTTCTTCTGCCGGCGCGAGAGGATCTGCATCACGCGCTCGATCTCGGTCTGGCGTCCGACGACGGGGTCGAGCTTGCCCTCGGTCGCCATTTTCGTCAAGTTGCGCCCGAACTGGTCGAGCAGCTTCGAGTTCTTCGTCTTCTCGCCACCGGCGGCAGCGCCGGTGCCGGCCTGCCGGCGCCCCGGGCCGGAGAGCATGCGGATGATCTCGTTGCGGATCTTCTCCGCGTCCGCGTCGAAGTCGAGCAGGATCCGGGCCGCGACCCCCTCGTTCTCGCGCACGAGCCCGAGCAGGATGTGCTCGGTGCCGATGTAGTTGTGGCCGAGCGACAGCGCTTCGCGCAGGGCGAGCTCGAGCACCTTCTTCGCGCGCGGGGTGAACGGGATCTGGCCGGTCGTGACCTCGTCACCCTGGCCGACGATGCGGGCGACCTGGGCGCGCACCTCCTCCACCGTGATGTCGAGCGATTCGAGCACCCGCGCGGCAAGACCTTCCTCCTCGCGCAGCAGGCCGAGCAGGATGTGCTCCGTGCCAATGTAGTTGTGCTTCAGGGCCCGGGCCTCGTCCTGAGCAAGGACGACCACCTGACGGGCTCGTTCGGTGAATCGCTCGAACAACCGTCCACCCTCCTTTCCGCATCGACTCGAAGCCTACGACGCCCGCAGGCCTCGAAGTGAGGGTATGACCATCGTACCGAACGGATACGTCGACGCCGCTCCATCGGTTCCGGCGACCGCTCTCCGTGTGGTCGACCGTGCCGGCCGGTAGCCTCCCCGCGATGGCAGGAAAGGCTCTCATCACCGGCGGGGCCGGCTTCATCGGCAGCCATCTCGCCGAGCGTCTGCTCGACAGAGGATGGGAGGTGTGGGCTCTCGACGACCTCTCGACGGGATCGCTCGCGAACGTCGAGCACCTCCGGGACCGTCCGGCGTTCCACCTCGTCGTCGACAGCGTCCTGCACGCGACGAGCGTGAACGAGCTCGTCTACAAGTGCGACGTCGTCTACCACCTCGCGGCGGCGGTCGGCGTGCGCCTGATCGTCGAGCAGCCGGTGCAAACGCTCGTGACCAACCTCCGGGGCACGGAGATCGTGCTCGAGCAGTGCCATCGCTTCGGCAAGCGCGTGCTCGTCGCGTCGACGTCGGAGGTGTACGGCGATCATCGTGAGGAGACACCGCTCGAGGAGACGGCGCGGCGAATCTACGGGCCGACGACGCAGCGCCGCTGGGCCTATGCCGACTCGAAGGCGATGGACGAGTTCCTCGCCCTCGCCCACGTCTCGGAGCACGGGCTCGATTGCACGATCGCGCGACTCTTCAACACCGTCGGCCCGCGTCAGAGCGGCCAGTACGGGATGGTGATCCCGACCTTCGTGCAGCGCGCGCTCGCCGGGCATCCGCTCGAGATCCACGGCGACGGCAACCAGACGCGCTGCTTCTGTCACGTGCAGGACACGGTCCGCGCGCTCCAGGGGCTGATGGACGACGACGTGTCCGGCGAGATCTACAACGTCGGAGCGACGAACCGCATCTCGATCTCGGAGCTCGCCACGATGGTGATCCGTCTGACGGGGTCGTCGTCTGGCGTCACGAACATCCCGTACGCCGAGGTGTACGAGCACGGCATCGAGGACATGCTGCACCGCATTCCGTCGACCGAGAAGATCCGCACGGCGATCGGCTGGGAGCCCGAGCGGTCGCTCGACGACATCCTCGCCGACGTGATCGCCTTCGAGCGCGGCCGACCGGCGTAGCCCACCGGAGGCGCGGACGACCTACGGGTTCGAGCGCAGGGCCGGGAAGAGGACGACGTCGCGGATCGTCTCGCGACCGGTGAGCAGCATCACGAGACGATCGATACCGAGGCCGAGACCACCTGTCGGAGGCATCCCGTACGAGAGCGCCTCGACATAGTCCGGGTCGCCTGGCTCACCCTCGAGCTGCCCTGCCTGCTGGTCGAAGCGCTCCTGCTGGGTTGCCGCATCGTTGATCTCGGAGAATGCGTTCCCGAGCTCCATTCCGCCGACGAAGAACTCGAACCGCTCGGTGAGCGTCGGGTCGTCGTCGGTCGCGCGGGCGAACGGGGAGATCTCGACCGGGTAGTCGTGGACGATCGTCGGTGCGATGAGCTCGGGCTCGACGAAGTGGCTGAACGCCTTGTCGATCAGCTGCGCCCAGTCCCGGTCGGCCTCCGTGTCGACGCCCCGCTCCGTCAGGACAGCGCGAAGCTCGGCCTCGTCGCGGGCCCACAACCCTTTTGCCGCAAGTGCCTCGGTGAACCGGATTCGCTGCCACGGTGCCTTCAGATCGAGGTCGTGGCCGCGGAACCGGATCTCCGTCGTGCCGACGACCTGCCGCGCGACCGTCTCGACGAGCGTTTCGATGCGCACCATCGTGTCGCGATAGTCGGCGTAGGCCTCGTACCACTCGAGCATCGTGAACTCGGGGTTGTGCTTGAAAGACACACCCTCGTTGCGGAAGTCCTTCCCGATCTCGTACACGCGCTCGAGACCGCCGACGATGAGCCGCTTCAGGTACAGCTCCGTCGCGATGCGCAGGTAGAGGTCGCGCGCGAGCTCGTTGTGGTGCGTGACGAACGGACGCGCCGAGGCGCCGCCGTAGAGCGGCTGCAGGACCGGTGTCTCGACCTCGAGGAAGCCCTCGGCGTCGAGCACCGCGCGGACGGCCGTCACGATGCGCGAGCGCAGGATGAAGTCCGCGCGGGTCTCCTCGTTGACGAGCAGGTCGAGGTAGCGCTTGCGATAGCGAAGCTCGACGTCCGTGAGCCCGTGGAAGGTGTCCGGCAGCGACTGTGTGTTCCGCGAGAGCACCTCGACCGATTCGGCGAGCAGCGACGGCTCTCCCCGACGCGCACGCCCGGGGTTCCCGACGACGCCCACCACGTCTCCGAGGAGCACGTCGATCTCGTCCGTCTTCGCGGTCTCGCAGATGACCTGGATCCGGCCGGTGCGATCGACGACGTCGAGGAACACGAGCTTGCCCATGTCCCGGCGGGCCATCGCGCGGCCCGCGATCCGCCGGACGGCCACGGCCGATTGGCCGGCCTCGAGCGGCTCGCACTCATCCCGAACCGCGGCGATCTCGTCCCGATCGGGAAAGCGCTTGGCGGAAATCGTGTGACTGGACATCGGGCGGATGCCGGACGACCGGCGTCTGGGCGGAACGTGTCCCGCCCGTCGGTGACCGGTGTCAGGCTGCCGTGATCTCCATGATCTTGAACTTGATCTTGCTCCCGCGCGGGGTCTGCACCTCGACCGTTTCGCCCTTCTTGTGGCCGAGGATGGCGCGGCCGACGGGCGACTCGTTCGACAGCTTGAACTCAGCGGGATTCGCTTCCGCCGAGCCCACGATGTGGTACTTGACGGTCTGCTTGGCGTCGACATCGCGCAGGCGAACGACCGAGCCCACCGAGACGACGCTCGTGTCGACGTCGTCGGTGTCGATCACGCGCGCGCTGAGAAGGCGCTCCTCGAGCTGGGCGATCTTGTGCTCGAGCATCGCCTGCTCGTTCTTCGCATCGTCGTATTCTGCATTCTCGGCGATGTCGCCGAACTCACGGGCGACACGAATGCGGTCGGCGACCTCGCGGCGCTTCTCGGTCCGCAGCAGCTCGAGCTCCTGCGTCAGCTTCTCGTAGCCCTCGGGGGTGAGGAGCACTTCCTTCAAGATAACGGGCCTCCAGGGGGCTCGAATAGGAGTTCTGCCCGATTTCGGGCGTCACGACGGTCGTGAAGGGTAGCTGCAGCGGGAGTCCACGCGCAAACGGCATCTACCATTCATCGGGATGCCGACCGACCTGGAGCTCGATCTCCGACAGAGCTGGCACATCGGCGCGGTGGAGGTGCCGACGCGGCTCGTCCTCGCGCCCATGGCGGGCGTCAGCGTGCAGGCATTCCGTCGCCAGGGGCGCCGCTTCGGAGCCGGCCTCGTCTGCTCCGAAATGGTCTCCTGTGCGGGCATCGAGCACCGCAACGAGAAGACGCTCGGCTACCTCAGGGTGGCGGCCGACGAGCACCCTCTCGCGATCCAGCTCTTCGGCTCGAACCCCGCGACGATGGCAGAGGCGGCGCGGATGGTGGCCGCGGCCGGGGCGGACATCGTCGACATCAACTTCGGCTGTCCCGTGCGCAAGGTGACGAAAACCGGCGCGGGTGCGACGCTGCTCGAGGACGCCGCTCTCGCCTGCCGCATCGTCGACTCCGTCGCGGGCGCCGTCGACCTGCCCGTCTCCGTCAAGATGCGGCGCGGCCTCCGGAACGGCTCGCGCGACTGCCTGACCGTCGGCCCGCTCCTCGTCGAGGCGGGGGCCGCCGTGCTCACGCTCCACCCCCGCTCCGCGCAACAGATGTACACGGGGACAGCCGATCACTCGCTCACGGCCGAGCTCGTCTCGGTCGTGGACGTTCCGGTGATCGCCTCCGGCGACATCACCTCGCGCGCACGGGCGCAGGCCGTCCTTGCCACCACCGGCGCGGCTGCCGTGATGGTGGGCAGAGGGGCTCAGGGAAACCCGTGGGCGCTCCGCGAGATCGTCGACGGAGACACGGATGAGCCGAGCCGCGAGGAGGTCGTCGCCGAGCTCGTGCTGTTCGTCAGGGAGACGGTGCGCGAGCTCGGTGAGCGACGCGCCTCCGGGTTCCTGAAGAAGTTCTACGGGTGGTACCTCGGCCGCGGGCGGTTTCCGCGCCAGTTCAAGCAGGAGCTGGTCGTGCTCGACTCGACCGACGAGGTGGAGCGGCGCCTGATCGCCGCAGCCCCGGGGTCGCTGCCGTTGATCGAGCAACTCGAGACGGATCTCCCGTCCGGAGACGAAGTCACGCTCGCGCTCCCGATCTCGGTCTACGGCGGCGGGTAACCCGTTCGGGCGCAGCGCGTCCCCCGGCCGGGGGATACTCGAACGGGGGTTTCAACCCGTTCTCTCTCGTAGCGTGGGAGATCAAGCTGCGACACACCGGGCGCGAAGCCCGAGCGTTCGAACGCACCCGTCTGCGGAGGTCGCCGACCCGACTCGCGGCACGCTGGTCGCTGTCGGCCTGCCCGGCGCGGCCCTCATCGGTGCGGTCGCGTACGCCCTGACACTCGGTCCCTCGGTCACGAGCTCGCCCGCGATCTCACTCGCCCTCGTGGGGTTGGCGGCTGCGGCGAGCCAGGCGGTCGTCCAGCTCGGCCCGCGTAGCTGGTACACCGCCGCGACACCCGTCGTCGTCCTCGCAGGGCTCATCGGAGGGCCGCTCCTCGGCCTGACAGCCGGCGCCGCCACGCAGATCGTCCATCGAGGCGCGGTCTGGCGTCGTGTCGCCGCCGAAGGTGGAATCGCAGCTCTCCAGGGTCTCGCGGCGGGTCTCGTAGGGCTCGCGCTCGTCGGTGGAGACGAGCTCGGAAGCGTCCTCGCCGCCGTCCTCGCAGCGACAGCGATGCTGGCCGCCGTCGCCGTCAACTCGATCTGCCGCTTTCTCATCATTCTCGAGCGTCATCCCGGCCAGGTTGCGGAGCTCTGGATGCGCGGCGTTCGCGTCGATCTGCTCGAGACCGCGCTCGTCGTACCGCTGCTCTCGGTGCTCCTGATCGCGAGCGGATCGAGCACGGCGCTCGTCACCGCCGCGACCGCATCGCTCCTCGGGATGCTCCTCACCGCGCAGAGGAGCCGCGAGTCGACCGCGGTCGCGCTCGCGACCGAGCAGGCCAACGCCCGGCGCGACCAGCTGACCGGCGCACCGAATCGCCGCGCGTTCGAGGAGGCGATGATCGCCGAGCACGCACGCATCGTCCGTGGCGGCCTTCCGGCCGGGCTCTTCGTCATCGACCTCGACCGGTTCAAGTCGGTCAACGACCGATTCGGGCACAAGGTCGGAGACGAGGTGCTGATCGAGGTCGTTAGCCGCCTCACCGAAGGTCTCCGGCCGGCTGACCTCGTCGCTCGCTGGGGCGGCGAGGAGATCACGGTGCTCGCTCCGTCTGTCCGCGGGCCACGGCAGCTGGAGGAGTTCGCCGAGCGCATCCGGGTACTCGTCCGTGACCTACCGGTGGCGACGTCCACGACGCCCCTGCTCGTGACCGTCTCCGTCGGTGGGACATTGCTCGACGGCTCGGTGTCACCGAGCGCAGCGCTGCACCGAGCCGACGGGGCGCTCTACGAGGCGAAGCGCACGCGGGATGCCGTCGCCATCTCGCTGCCGCCGCGCCTCACCCTGCGCCTCGAGAGCGCGTAGGGCCTACCCGCTCCGCGCATGCGAGCCCGTGACGGCCGTCACGAGACCGAGGCCGACGAAGATCGACCCCGAGACATATCGCTGCACCCGCTCCCACTTCCGGCTCTTCCTCAAGGTCTCACCGGCCGAGCCCGCAGCAAGCGCCCAGGCAGAGTCGGTGACGAGGCCGAGGGCTATGAACGTGAGCCCCAGCACGAGCACCTGGAGTGACGGGCTCCCCTTGCTCGGGTCGACGAACTGGGGCAGGAACGCGAGGAAGAACAGCGCCGTCTTGGGATTGAAGACGTTGACGAGGACGCCCTCGGCAAAGTCACGCCGCCTGCGCCGGGGCGGTCTCTGGGGATCGGTCGCGTCCTCGGCTGCCCGGCCGAGCAACGTGCGGATGCCGATCACGACGAGGTACAGGGCGCCGAGGAGCTTGACGACGGTGAAGGCCGTCGCGGAGGAGACGAGGATTGCCGACAGCCCGAGCGTCGCGAAGGCGAGGTGAAAGAGCGTCCCGACATGGATCCCGAGCACCGATGCGAGGCCGGCACTCCGCCCCTGGTCGACGCTTCGCGTGACGATGTAGAGGACCGCCGGGCCCGGCACCGCGAGAATGGCGAGAGCAGCGAGGGAGAAGACGGCGAGGGTGTGTGACTCGATGATCACCGGTTGAGACCCCAGACGAGCCGGAGGCCCTCGAGCGTGAGATGAGGGTCGACCAGCTCGATCGTCGTCGAGTACGGCGCGACCAGCTCGGCGAGTCCACCCGTCGCGATCACGCGCGCCTCGGCGCCGAGCTCCCGGCGAATCGCGGCGACGATCCCGTCGACCTGCCCGGAGAATCCGTAGACGATGCCGGACTGCAGGCCCCCGACCGTCGTCTTCCCGATCACCGTCGGCGGCTCGGCGTAATCGACCTTGACGAGCCGCGCGGCACGCGCGAACAGAGCCTCCATCGACGTCTCGATGCCCGGCGCGAGGACGCCGCCCACGTACTCGCCCGCAGGCGAGACGACGTCGAAGTTCGTGGAGGTACCGAAGTCGACGACGATCACCGGAGCGCCGTACTTCTCGCGTGCCGCGATCGAGTTGACGATCCGGTCCGGCCCGACCTCTCTCGGGTCGTCGTAGCGGACGGGTATGCCCGTCTTGACGCCCGGGCCGATGACGAGAATGGACGCTCCGGCCCACCGCTCGGCCACGCGCTCCCACTCTCGAATCAGGGTCGGCACGGTCGAGCTGAGGCAGATCCCGTCGACCGCGTCGAGATCGAGCATCCCACCGAGAAGGACGCCGAGCTCGTCGCCCGTGCGGGTCCGCTCTGTCGCGAGGCGCCAGTCTTCCCGAAGGCGATCGCCGTCGTAGAGGCCGAGCACGGTCTGCGTGTTACCTACGTCGACGGCGAGCAGCATGGGATCTCTTCGGTTTTCCGTGCCGCGCGCGCTGGCGCTACAGCGCTTCCTCGTCGCCCGGCAACGACTCTCCGATGCGATCGGCGAGCGACTGCGCGGTCAACTTGGGCTCGTCGCCCTCACCACGCAGTTCCTCGACCGTCATGTCCCCCGAGGTGTAGACCTCGGCTCGGGGAATCATGCGCGTGGGCCGGTTCTTGTCCCAGACCCAGACGTCTTCCATCTGCAGATGGAAGAAGGGGTAGCTCGCCTGCGGGATCACCTTGAGGTCGAGACGGTTGCACAGGTACGTCGCGTCCTGCGTGAGGATGCAGTAGCGGAACAGACCGAAGACCGCTGTGTACTCGCGCTTCAGCTCGAGCTCGAGCTTCGCCTCGAATTCGTCCAGCTCGTCGAGATGACTCATGGATCGATTCTAGTGGGGCGCACACGACTTTGAGGGGCGAGAGCGTGAGACATTCTCCTGACGGTCGTGAGCGTGCGGGCCGGGAGGCCGTCCTCAGGAGCCATCGGGGCTGCGCTCCAGGCGCTCGAGCAGGTCGGCCACCGTTCCGTGGGCCGGTACGACGATCGACGGATCGAGCTCCGCGAGCGGTTCGAGGACGAACGCCCGCTCGTGGAGACGCGGGTGCGGAAGCGTCAGCCCGGGCTCGTCGAGGACGACGCCGGCGACGAGGAGGAGGTCGAGATCGATCGTGCGAGGCCCGTAGCGCGGACCGTCACGCGTCCTGCCGAGGTCTCGCTCGACCTCGAGCAGAACGGCGAGGAGCGCCTCGGGATGCAACGCCGTCTCGATCTCCGCCGCACCGTTGAGAAACCGGGGCTGGTGAACCAGGCCGACGGGATCGGTCTCGCGAAAGGACGAGACCGCGACCACGTCGATCCCGGGTCGTCCGGCGAGCAGGTCGAGCGCCCGCGAGAGCGTCGCCTCCCGGTCACCGAGATTCGCCCCGAGACCGATGTACGCACGACCCACAACCCAACCTTAAAGCGGACGCGCATCTACCGTGGGTATCAACCACCTACCCGGACACCAATGCGCCTCTTCCCCGCACTTCTGCTCGCCCTTCTCGTGGCCGGGATCGCCGGCGCGCCGTCGTCCGCCGCCGAACCGCACCGGGCGATCCTCGTCGAGCTTCGCCCGTCCGCACGCTGCACCGAAGCGGTGCTCGTCGCATCCGGAGGCGGGACGCTCGTGGCCGTCTCACTCGGCCTCTACCTCGTGCCGGGCGACGCTGCGAGCCGACTCGTCCCCCTCCTGCGGCAGCGTGGCGCGCTCGCGCTGAGCGCGCCGAACCGTGTCGCCGGAAGGCTCGCGGTCACGGACTTCACCGACCCCCTGGTCGCGACGGAGTGGTGGCGCGCGACGATCGGTGTCGACGCGCTGACGCCACCCCGCACCGGGCGGCCCGTGGCGATCATCGACTCGGGCATCGACGTCACCCATCCCGAGTTCCTCGGACGGGTGAACACCGAGACGCTGAACGAGCAAGAGCCGGCCGGCATCGGCGGCGAGCACGGTACGGCGGTCGCCTCGATCGTGGCAGCCCCGGCGAACGGCGTCGGCATCGTGGGGGTCTATCCCGAAGCGCTGCTGCGGTCCTGGGATGCGGCCAAGGGCCAGGGGACTCAGCTCGAGACCTTCCAGATCGTCCAGGGTGTCCTCGCGGCGGCCGCCGGCGGCCCCGGCGTCATCAATCTCAGTCTCGGCGGAGACACGAAGGAAACCGTGATCGAACAGGCGGTCTACGAGGCGATCCGAAAGGGCTCGCTCGTCGTCGCCGCATCCGGTAACAGCGGGGACACGGGAAACGCTCTCGGGTATCCGGCCAGCATTCCGCATGTTCTCACGGTCGGTGCGAGCGACGCGTCCAACGGGATTGCCCTGTTCTCGAGTCGCTCGCGCTTCGTCGACCTCGCGGCGCCGGGCGTCGCGATCCCGATAGCGACCGCGATCGGGAAAGGATGGCGGACGGGTGACGGAACGAGCTTTGCGGCACCCCTCGTCTCGGGAGCTGCGGCTTGGGTGTGGACCGTCCGTCCTGCCCTGGACGCCAGTCAGTTGTTCGAGATCATGCGACGCTCGGCAGTCGACGTCGGTGCGCCCGGACGGGACGATGCCGCCGGGTACGGCATCCTCGACGTTCCGGGCGCCCTCTCGTACCCGGCGGGCGTCCGTGACCCGCTCGAGCCGAACGACGACCTCGAGTTCGTCAAGGTCGACGGCTTCTACGACACGTCCGTCCCGCCCCTGACGACCCCGCGCAGGCGGGCGACCACCGTACGCGCGCGCATCGATCGCGTCGAGGATCCGCGCGACGTGTATCGCGTCTGGCTCCGGAAGAACGGCCGGGTCACGGCGGTTCTGACGGCCGACGGAAACCTCGACCTGAGCCTCTGGAGCGGCGCGGCGATCAGCGTGACCCGGCGCAACGCCGCCGACGGCCGGCTCGCGCAGGCGACCACGCCGGGGACGACGGAGCGGTTGACCTTCACCAACAAAGGGCCGGCACGCTACGCGTACCTCGCCGTCCTCCCGACGAAGAGCGTCCGTGAGGCAACGTATCGCCTCCGCGTTTCCTGAGCCGGTTCGGCCTCGAAGCCGATCAGCGCCGCGCGCGCCGTTCGACCTCGACGGCGGCGTACGCGACGGGTGGGTCGAGCTCGACGTCCGGCTTCCTCACGCGCACGCGGACGGCAGTCACGGGCCACCCTGCGAGGAGGCCGTCCGCGACGGCCGCGGCGAATGCCTCGATCAGTCGGTAGGCACGCGCATCCGAGATCTCCCTGACCTTCGCCACGATCTTGCGGTAGTCCGCGGCATCCTCGATACGGTCGCTGTCGGCCGCTCGCTCGTCTACGAGATCGAGCTCGACGTCCACGAGGAAGCGCTGGCCGTTCCTGCGCTCCTCCTCGAGCACGCCGTGATGGCCGTGCAGGGTGATGCCGTGGAGCTCGATGGTCACGAACCGCGACCCTCCTCGATCGCCGCGGCGATCGCGAGTGCCTGGACGTGGGCGTGGACGTCGTGCACGCGGAAAAGGCTAGCCCCCCGATCGAACGCCGCGACCGCAGCACCGAGGGAGGCGGCATCACTGCCTACGCGCCCTGCCGGATCACCGAGCACCCTGGCGAGGGTGCTCTTCCGTGAGACGCCGACGAGCACCGGAGGGCCGATCGAGCGGATCCGGTCGAGACCCCGAAGAAGCGCCAGATTCTGGTCAACCGTCTTGCCGAACCCGATCCCGGGATCAAGGCACACGCGATCTCCTGCGATCCCCGCCGCGAGCGCGGCCGCGAGCCGGTTTTCGAGGAATGCCGCGACATCCTCGACCACGTCGTCGTACCGCGGCGCATCCTGCATGGTACGCGGCTCTCCCTGCATGTGCATCAGGCATACGTACGCGTCCGCATCTGCGATTACGCCTGCGAGCTCCGGTTCGGCCCGTAACGCGGTGACGTCGTTCACGAGTGCGACACCGAGGTCGAGCGCGCGCCGCGCGACCTCGGCTTTCGACGTGTCGACGGAGAGCGGGAGCCCGGCGAGCCCTTCGAGCACAGGGATAACCCGTCGCAACTCGTCGTCGAGCGAGACGTCCGCGGCACCGGGCCGCGTCGACTCCCCGCCGACGTCGACGAGTGCCGCGCCCTCGTCGAGCAAGCGGCGCGCCGTCTCCACGGCCGCGGTCGGCTCGAGATTCTCGCCGCCGTCGGAGAAACTGTCAGGCGTCACGTTGACGATCCCCACGACCGAGGGGCGTTCGAAGCGCTCGGCAAGCGGCGGACGTCTCATCAGACGGTGGAGGGTAGATGAATAGAGGTACGAGACATCGCGCGGCGTTTGGGGTGCTCGTACTCGTGAGCCTGCTCATCGCCGTCGCGGTTGCGTCGACCGGCTCCGTTCCCGTCGGGTCGGGTGGCACCAGGCCGCCGTCCCACCGGTTCGTGGACGTCATCGTCAGCCTCTTCCTCGTCTGGATGGCGTTCGGCACGATCCTCCTCGTGCTCCTGCTCGTCAACCACAAGGGAATGCTCGCCCAGGCGGTCGCCGAGCGACGCCGAGGACGTCGTCGCGACGCAGTGATCGCCGCGGTCGTCGGCTTCGGCCTCCTGGCGCTGTTCATCCGCTGGCTCTCGAATCACGATGGCCAGAGGCAGACGATCCTCGACCGCCTCCTGCCCGGCTCGCGCCGCTCCGAGCTGGACGCGCCGAGCGCCGCGCCCCGGTACGAGCCGGAGTTCGCGACCGGCCCCGTTCTGATCGTGCTCGGCTTGCTCGCGGTCGCTGTCGCCATGTGGGCGATCGCCTACCGCGCGCGCCGACGCAGTCTCCCGCCTCTGCCGGAGGCGCTCATACCGACGCTCACCGAGCTCCTGGACGAAACGCTGGACGACCTCCGCGCGGAGAAGGACCCTCGCCGAGCGGTGATCGGTGCCTACGCGCGCATGGAGCAGGCACTCGCCGCCTATGGTCTCCCCCGCGCACCCTCGGAGGCACCGGACGAATACCTGCAGCGCATCTTCGCCGACCTCGAGGTGAGCCGTCGCGCCGTCTCCCGCTTGACCGCGCTGTTCGCATGGGCGAAGTTCTCAGGACATGACGTGGCCCCGGAGATGAAAGACGACGCGATCGACGCGCTCGAGACGGTTCGCAACGAACTGCGAGCAGCCGAGATTCTCGCCGAGGAACGTCGCCTGGCTGCCACGACGGAGCTCGGCGAGCGGGCGTGGTCCTGATGCGCCGCGTCTGGCGGGTGACGGAATGGGTGATCCTTCCCACCGTGGCGCTCGCGATCGCAGTCGTCGTCGCTCCCGATCGTGCTGGGCTCGCAACGCATGTCTGGCTGCTCGTCATGCTCGCGCTGGCGTTCATCGCGCTCCTCCGGATCGTCAACGACGCGTACCCGTCCGGACGATCGTCGTTCCTCGGAAGCCTCTCCCAGGAGCCGGTTCCCGCGCAGCGGCCGGCCTCCCTGGCCCGCACCGAGCGTGAGGTCTCGATGGCCGGCGACTCGGCCTTCGACGTCCATTTCCGTCTTCGGCCCGTTCTCGTCGACCTCGCCGACGATCTCCTCGCCTCCCGGCGCGGCATCGATCTCCGGCGCGATCCCGATCGGGCGCGGGCGGCGCTCGGAGAGCCCGCCTGGGAGCTCGTACGACCCGATCGACCCGAGCCGCAAGAGCGCAAAGACCCCGGCATCGGGCGACCGGAGCTCGACCGGATCATCACCGCACTGGAGCAGCTCTGATGGAGCTTCGGGAGCTCGCGGAGCTCGGGAGCCGTCTCGTCGACGAGGTCGAGCGTGCCGTCGTCGGCAAGCGCGAGCAGCTCGAGCTCGTGCTCCTCGGGATGCTCGCCGACGGCCACGTGCTGCTCGAGGACGTCCCCGGGCTCGCGAAGACGCTGACGGCCCGATCGTTCGCAGAGGCGAGCGGGCTCGGCTTCAGCCGCGTCCAGTTCACGCCCGACCTGCTCCCGGCGGACGTCACCGGCTCCTCGATCTGGAACCAGCGCGACGGCGACTTCGAGTTCCGGTCGGGGCCGATCTTCACCAATCTCCTCCTCGCCGACGAGATCAACCGCGCACCGCCGAAGACCCAGGCCGCGCTGCTCGAGGCAATGCAGGAGCGCCAGGTCACGACCGACGGAGTCACGCGCCCGCTCGAGCGGCCGTTCCTCGTGCTCGCGACCCAGAATCCGATCGAGTACGAGGGTACGTATCCACTGCCGGAGGCGCAGCTCGACCGGTTCCTGCTGCGCACCGGCTTCGGCTACCCGAGCGGTGATGCCGAGTGGGAGATGCTCACGCGCCGCCTCGACCGCCGTGAGGACGAGATCGAGCTGACGCAGGTGATCGACCGGGAGTCGCTCCTCGCGATGCAGGCGGCGGTGGAGCTCGTTCACGTCGAGCCGTCGGTCGGTCGCTACATGGTCGATATCGTGGCGGCAACGCGAGAGAGCACGAGCCTCGCCGTCGGAGCGAGCCCTCGTGGGAGCCTTGCGCTCCTCAAGCTCTCCCGCTGCCGCGCCGCCCTCGCGGGACGCGATTTCGTCACCCCGGACGACGTCAAGGCGATCGCCGTCCCGGCTCTCGCACATCGCCTCCTGCTGAAACCGGAGCTGTGGGTGCAGCGCAGGTCCGCCGCCGACGTCGTCACCGAGACGCTGTCACTCGTCCCGACTCCTTCCGCCGAGGACGTGGTAGCCGACACGTGACGCCTTCCGCCTCGCCCCGGCTCGCCGCATACATCGGCCTGGCCGCGCTCGGCCTGATCGCGGCGCTCGCCCTTCGGCGGCCGGAACTGGTCATCGTCGCGGCCCCGTTCGCCCTGCTCGTGGCGGGAGGGCTCTTCTTCGAGGCCAAACCCGAGATCCGGGCCTGGCTCGCGTTCGACAGGACGCGAGCGCTGGAGGGTGACGACGTGGTGGGCGAGATCGAGGTCAGTGCCCGTACCCGGGTCGAGAAGCTCGAGCTGTACGTCGCCGTCCCGCGTGGGCTCAAGGTCGTCGAGGGCGAGAACCCCTCGAGTGTCCGCCTCCGTGCAGGAGAAGAGCGGACGGTCACGGCGACGCTCCGCTGCTTGCGATGGGGCTCGGTGGAGCTCGGCGACATCCGGTTCCGCGCACGTGGTCGGATCGGGATGCTGACCTGGGAGGGCGGCCTCAGTCGACCGCACCGGTTGCGGATCTACCCCCGCCCAGAGATCCTGCGGTCACTCGTCGCGCCCCTCGAGACGCAGCTCGCGACGGGGAGCCTCGTGGCGCGGTCGAGGGCCGACGGCCTCGAGTTCGCCGACACCCGCGGCTTCGTGCCGGGCGACCGCCTTCGGGCGGTCAATTGGCGCGCGAGCGCCCGACGTGGCGAGCTCGTCGTCAACGAGCGACACCCCGACCGCAACGCTGACGTCGTCCTGTTCCTGGACAGCTTCGCCGAGGCCCGCGGCTCCCGCGAGGAAGACGGAACGCTGGAGCGTGCCGTCCGCGCGGCAGCGACCCTTGCAGGGCGGTACCTCGAGCGTCGCGACCGTGTCGGTCTCGTCACCTTCGGCGGCATCCTCCGCTGGCTGGAACCTGGCTCCGGCCTCGTGCAGCGCTATCGCCTGATCGACGCGCTCCTCGAGACGGGAGTCGAGTTCAGCTACGCCTGGAAGGACGTGAGCACGATCCCGGCGCGAACGCTGCCGCCGAGGGCTCTCGTGATCGCCGTGACGCCGCTCCTCGACGAGCGCTCGATCGCGGCTCTGCTCGACCTGCGCGGGCGTGGCTACGACCTCTTCGTCGTCGAGGTCTCGCCCGAGGGGATCGTCGTCCCGGGGGGCGACGACGATGTTCTTGCCTACCGCCTCTGGCTGCTCCGCCGTGCAGCGCTGCGTGCGCGGCTCGAACGCTCCGGGGTCGCCGTCGTTCAGTGGCGCGACGACATGCCACTCGGAGTAGGGCTCGAGGGGGTGAGCGCATCACGCCGTCGCGCGCGACTCGCAAGGCGCTAGCACTGGGGGTTTCCTCGGTTGCCGTCGCCGCCGCTCTCACCGGGTGGCTCGCCCTGAGTGCCGACTCGAGGTCGTTCCAGCCTGTCGTCGGGCTCGGGGGGGTGGCGACCTTCCTCCTCGTCACGACCCTCGTCGTCGGTCAACCACAGCCGATCGCCGGGAGCATCGCATTGCTCGGAGCCGCGTACGCGCTCGTTCTCGTGATCGACGCGCCGCCGCTCGACGATCGGGCGGCCGTCGTCGGTGGGCTCCTCCTCGCGCTCGGCGAGCTCGGATACCTGTCGGTCGAGGCGCGCTCCGGGGTCGGAGAGGAGCCGGGCTCGGCAACCGGGCGGGTCGCCTTCGTGGCGATACTCACGCTCGGCGCGGTCGCCGTCGGAGGAGCCATGCTCGCGCTCGTCGATCTCCTCCGCACCGGCGGGCTGGCAATCGAGGCGATCGGCGTCGTCGCCGCGGCAGGCGCCGTCGGCCTCCTCGTGCTGGGGGCACGCGACGCCTCGAACGGCGTGAAGCGGAATCGGGCGGAATGAGCCGGGCGGGGCGGGCGGTACCGCTCAGCCCGCGGCGCCCTCGGGCGGCGGCTGCATCGCAGCTCCAGGAACCGTCCGCGGAGAGGGCCGCAGCACGGGCTTCTTCTCCGGCGTGCCGTCGTCGACGAGCGGCGGCACCACGGGGATGACCTCGTCCGGGAACACGGTCGACTCGGGCTCGCCCGCCAGCAGCCGCTCGAACTGATCCTTGTCGACCGTCTCGCGCTCGATGAGGACGAGCGAGAGACGGTGGAGCTCCTCCATGTGCTCGCGCAGGACGCGCGTTGCGGAGTCGTGCGCCTCTTCGATGACCCGGCGGATCTCGTCGTCGATCTCGCGGGCGATCTCCTCCGAGTAGTCGGGAGCCGAGCCCATGTCGCGCCCGAGGAAGGGCATGTCGTGGTCGCGCCCGAGCACGCGCGGTCCGAGCTTCTCGCTCATGCCGAACCGCATGATCATCTGCTTGGCCGTGTGCGTGACCTTCTCGAGATCGTTGGCGGCGCCTGTCGTGACCTCGTGGAAGACGAGCTCCTCGGCGGCGCGACCACCGAGCGTCATCGCCATCACCGACATCAGCGTGCCCTTCGTCGTGAGGTACCGATCCTCGCTCGGGAGAGAGATCGTGTAGCCGAGCGCCTGACCGCGACTCACGATCGAGATCTTGTGGACGTCGTCCGTTCCCTCGAGGTAGTACCCGACGAGCGCGTGCCCCATCTCGTGGTAGGCGGTGATCCGCCGCTCCTTCTCGGAGAACAGCCGCGACTTCTTCTCGGGGCCGGCGATCACACGCATGATCCCTTCCTCGAGCTCCTTCTGGCCGATCGTCTTCTCGCCGCGGCGGGCCGCGAGCAGGGCCGACTCGTTGATCACGTTCGCGAGGTCGGCACCCGTGAAGCCGGGGGTCTGCGCCGCCAGGACGTCGAGGTCGAGCTCCTTCCCGAGCGGCTTCCCCTTGGAGTGGACCTCCAGGATGTCGCGCCGCCCCTTCCGGTCGGGCCGATCGACCACGATCTGCCGGTCGAAGCGACCGGGACGAAGGAGTGCCGGGTCGAGGATGTCCGGGCGGTTCGTCGCTGCGATCAGGATGACGTTGTCCTTCTGCTCGAACCCGTCCATCTCGACGAGGAGCTGGTTCAACGTCTGCTCGCGCTCATCGTGGCCGCCGCCCATGCCGGCGCCGCGATGGCGGCCGACGGCGTCGATCTCGTCGATGAAGATGATGCAGGGACTGGCCTGCTTCGCCTGCTCGAAGAGATCCCGGACGCGCGACGCGCCGACGCCGACGAACATCTCGACGAAATCCGAGCCCGAGATCGAGAAGAACGGGACTCCCGCCTCGCCGGCGGTCGCCCGGGCGAGCAGGGTCTTGCCGGTTCCGGGAGGCCCGTACAGGAGCACGCCCTTAGGGATCCGGGCGCCGAGTGCCTGGAACTTCTTCGGGTTCTCGAGGAACTCCTTGATCTCGTGCAACTCCTCGACGGCCTCGTCGGCACCGGCGACGTCCTTGTACGTGACCTTCGGAGAGTCCGGCGACATGCGCTTCGCCTTGCTCTTGCCGAAGCTCATCACCTTCGAGCCGCCGCCCTGCATCTGGTTCATGAGGAAGATCCAGAACCCGACGAGCAGGAGGATCGGCAGCAGACCGGTGAGCAACGCCACCCACGTCGAGGTACCGGTGCCCTTCGAGTCGAACTTGATGTTCTGGTCCTCCAGGAGGTTCTGGAACTCGGTCGCCGACTGGGGCGTCGGGTAGTGGACCTTCACCTTCGTCCCGGAGTCGAGCGTCGCGTCGATCGACTGACGGTTCGGGTTGAACTTGACCTCGCTGACGTTCCCCTGCTTGGCCTGGGTGATCAGCTGAGAGTAGGTGAGCTTCGTGGCGCTCTCGCGCTTGGGAATCAGCGTCTGGCTCGCGAGATACACGAGCACGACGATGACGACGAGCGGGAACAGTGCACTGCGGAAAAAGCGGCTCACGAGTACACGGGAGGGTAGCAGCGTGCCCTGCCGCTACGGCGCGACGCGGCCGTGTTCACCAACGCCTAATGGGGCGCCGACGGGATCAGATCGGGGTGCAGAACCCCGATATACGGGAGATTGCGGTATCTCTCGGCGAAGTCGAGCCCGTAGCCGATGACGAACTTGTTCGGGATCTCGAAACCCACATACCGGACCGGTACCTCGATCTCACGCCGCTCCGGCTTGGTCAGGAGCGTGCACACCTCGAGCGACGTCGGCTTGCGCGCCTGGAGATTCCTCATCAGATACGAGAGGGTCAGCCCCGAATCGATGATGTCCTCGACGACGATCACGTTGCGCCCGGCGATGTTGATGTCGAGATCCTTCAGGATCCGCACGACGCCGGACGAATCGGTGGCGGCGCCGTAGCTCGAGATCGCCATGAAGTCGATCTCACAGGGGATCGAGAGCTCCCGCATCAGGTCCGCCATGAAGAACACGGCCCCCTTCAGCACGCCCACGAGCAGGAGGTCCTGCCCCGCGTAATCGGCGGAGATCTCGGCTCCGAGGGCGGCCACGCGCTGCTTGACGGCGGCCTCGTCGATGAGAATCTCGCCGACGCCGTGGTCTACGTCATTCACCGATCCTCCTCGCGTCGACGACCCCGTCCCATCCGGGAGCGACGGCGACGCCCGGGACGGCGACGACGTCATCGCCCGAGACGACGATCGGCCACGTCGCTCTCTCCTCCTTCGGCACCTTCGCGTCCACGAGCAGATCCTGCACTTTCTTGCGGCGCCCTGCCAGACGATCCCCCGGGCGGCGCGTGCGCACCTCGAGGCCGTCCCGCCCGGTTTCGAGCAGCCACGGTCCCCAGACGAGCGTGCCCTCGAGCCGAAGCGTTTCGTACTCGCGGACGGCGCGGATGCCGTCGCCTAGATCGGCCGCGCGCGTCCCGGCCCTGGACGAGAGCAGGTCGACGAGCGACGCCTCGAGGGCACGCGGGAGCGAGGGGCGCTCCGCGCCGAGCGCGCGCAGGTTTGCCTCGGCGCCGGGATGGAGTCGGCGGAGCAGCGGCAGGATCTCGTCACGGATGAGACCGCGCCTCGTCTCCGAATTCGTCTCGTCGAGGCGAACCGGCAGACGGTGCTGGACGCAGTACGCGCCGGTCTCCTCCCGCGTCACGTCGAGGAGCGGCCGCACGACGCCGTCCTCCCGCCGCACCTTGATTCCCCGCGTCGAACCGCTCGAGACGATCCGGTACAACACGGTCTCGGCCTGGTCGGTCGCGGTGTGCCCGGTCGCGCGCGGGCCGTCTTCTGCCGTGGCCGCGTAGCGGAGCTCTCGCATCGCGGCCTCGCTCGTGGCGGGTTCGACGTGGACCACACGAGCGCCCATCGTCGTCTCGCAATGCGCGGCGTCTTCATCCGCTGCGGAACCACGCACACCGTGGTGCACATGGACCGCGGCGACCTGGTATCCGAGCGAGCGTAGAACGTGCCAGAGGCAGGTCGAGTCCGCTCCGCCCGAGACGAGACACGTGACCGAACCACCCCGGGGAAGCAGGTCGTGAGTGCGGATGAGACCCTCGACACGCTCGGTCAACGACGGCGCCATGCGCCCAGTGTGACTGACCCGGCGGATCGGCGAGGTTCCTGGGCGGCGCGCTTACGAGCTCTTCGGCCTCAGCGTCGCCGCATCGGCGACCTGATCGGCCGGCGGCAGCTCGAGGTCGAGCGGAGCGCCGTAGTCGTAGACCTCGACGACGAGGGATGCCTGCAACGACTCGTCGGAGCCGGGCAGCGTGGCGTCGAGCTCGATCGCGAGCTTGCGAAGGCGACCGTCCGCGTCGACCCAGACGTCGATCGGCAGATCGTCGAGACCCGCCTGCCGGGCAGCCTCGTCGATGCCCCCGAGGCTCTCGCGCTTGTCGGCAGGGACGAGGGTCGCGAGCTTCGCGGGGTCGAGCGTCGCCCGGTAATGGCTCGTGGTGACGCCGCGGACGTCCTCGCTCCCCACGGACTCGATCGATCCCGAGACTCCCTCGAGGAAACCGAAGACATCGCGCGCGTCGAGCCCCGACAGAGACCCCGCCTGATCCAGTCCGGAGGTGCCGGACTGCGCGAGCTCCTTCGCATTTCCCTTGACCCACGTCTTCCCGTCGGGGAGCTCCTTCGCGAGGGGCGGGAACCGGAGATAGACGACGTCGCCGTCGACGATCGCGTCGAGCTTCCAGTCGCCGGGATCCGTGTCGGCCAGATCGCCGGTGACGGAGCCACCGAGCATCGGGCCGACCTGCGTCATCAGGTCGGCGAGTGACGTGAGGTCGACCGCGATCCGCGAGCGGCGGGCAGGGGTGTCATAGCCGCCGCCTGCGGTGAACGAGAGGCGCTTGTCGACACCGGGCACGGTCGCCTCGAACGTCAGCTCGAACTGGGCCGAGTCGGACGACGCGCTCGACCGAGCCACCGTGGCGAAGCTCGCGAGCTCCGGGACGGCGACCTGCGAGCCGCCGCAGCCCGAGGCGACGAGCCCGAGGACGGCCACGAGAACCGGAATGAGAGCAAGGCGACGACGCATGACCTGTTCAGGGTAACCATCGGCGCGACGGCCGCGTCGGCTATCCACCAAACGGGGTATCGACGAACCGGGGCGCGTCGGCGAAGCGCGCGAGCGTGTTGGCGGCGCGCTCGACCGCCGGACGCTCGAGCCGAAACGGCGTGGCATGTGGGACGGGCGCGAGACGGGTTGCCGGGAGGCGGCCGCCGGACGCGTCGAGGACATACCTGATCGGCATCGCGTGCCCGACGACGAGGAGTGACTCCTCGGGGCGCGTGAGGAGAATGCGAAGCACGGCTGCCAGACGCTGCGCGGCCTCGACCCTGCTCTCGCCCCCGCCGGGGCACGGCGCGGCGGGTTCGTTCGCCCAGGCCCATGCCCGGTAGGCGTCGAGCGGGCCACCCTCGAAGGAGCCGAAGCCGATCTCGTCGAGCAGCGGCTCGACGAGCCGCGGGACGTCGCGTCCTGCGAGCGCGAGAGCGAGCGTCTCCTGCGTGCGGAGCAGCCGTGACGAGAACGCTGCTCCGATCGGCTCCGAGGCGAGTAGCGTTCCGAGCCGGCGCGCCTCCTCCCGTCCGGTCTCCGAAAGGCCGCCTCCCGGCGGCTTCGCGTTCACGAATCCGCCGGCGTTCGACTGGGCATGCCCGTGCCGCGCGAGTATCAGCAGCCTCACAGGAGAACCGAGCGGTAGTCGAGCACGTGGGTCATGCCGACCGACTCGTAGAGCCCGATCGCGATCGCGTTCTCGGCCCGAACGAAGAGACACACGGTCGGCGTGCGCTCGAGGAGCAGCCGGATCAGGTCCTGCAGACCGCGCTTGGCATAGCCCTGGCCACGAGCCGGCGGATCGGTCCAAACCTGTTGCAGCTGCACGGCATCGCCCGTCCAGGCGGACGCTTCGGCCTTGAACCGGATCACTCCGTCCTCGACCCAGAGCCACGACCGCCCTTCGTCGATCTGGGCTCGCGTCCGCCAGCGGAAGCCGCTCGGGTCACGCCGGAGCGGATCGACCGCGATCTCCTCGAGGTGCGCCGCCGCGCAGGCCGGGACGAGGATGTCCAGATCCGCCGCCGACGCCGCCCTGAGCCCCGTCGATCCGGCAGCCGGTGCGTCGGTGATCGCGTATACGGGCTGGCCCGGCCGATCGAGCCGCGGCCGTGGGAGCCTTCTGCGCGCCGCCTCCCAGAGGTCGCTGACGGCCCGCTCCTCGCCGATCAGCATCCGGGCGTTCGACTTCGCGGCAAGGCCCGCGAACGCATCGCACCCGACGCCGGACGGCACGAGGTTGCTGCCCAGATGACAGAGCGCCGCCAGCTCTCCGTCGCTGCCCTCGAGGCCTGCGAACCGTCCCTGGCGGCGGCGCGCGACGTCCTCGAGGAAGACGCGCTCTATCGGCGCCGTGGCGCAGAAGCGGAGGATCTGCTCGGTTGTCGGCTCGATCACGCGTTGGCGCACGGTCAGCACTCTATTTCGGGGCCGCGTCGAACGGGGCGGTAGGCTTCCGCCCATGCCAATTCACGTTCGAGCCAATCCCGGCGACTACGCCGAAGCATGCCTCCTCCCCGGTGATCCACTGCGGGCGAAGTACATCGCAGAGACCTTCCTCTCCGACGTCGTGCAGCGAAACGGCGAGCGCGGGATGCTCGGGTATACCGGAACCTTCGACGGGCAGCCCGTCTCGGTGCAGTCGAGCGGGATGGGGTGCCCGTCGGCCGCAATCGTGATCGAGGAGCTCGCCCAGCTCGGTGTCAGGAAGATCATGCGCGTCGGCACCTGCGGCGGTCTGCAGCCGGACATGGCGATGGGGGATCTCCTGATTGCGATCTCCGCCACGCCGGCCGACTCGACCGCAACCCATTACGTGCTCGGCGAGCCCCATGCCCCGACCGCCGACTTCACACTGGTGCACGAGGCAGTCCACAAGGCGAAGCACCTCGGGAAGCCCGTGCGCGTCGGGCCGATCGTGTCGAGCGACATCTTCTACCAGCCGGATCCGGGGATCGCCGCTCGCTGGTCGGATCGCGGCATCCTCGCCGTCGAGATGGAGGCGGCTGTCCTGTTCACGCTCGGGGCGCTCCGCAAGATCCGAACCGGCTGCATGTTGATCGTCAGCGACGTGATCGTCGAAGGCGAGTTCCTCCGGATCACCGACGAGGAGATGCGACGTGCCGTCGACGAGATGACCGAGCTCGCGCTTCACACCGTGACGGCGTAACGGTGTGAGCGTGTGACCGAGACCGTCTTCCTCGTCAACCCAGCGGCGGCCAACGGCACCACGGGTCGACGATGGCCGGAGTACGCCCACAAGGCCGCCGGGGTCGGGCTCGAGGGCGACGCGTTGATCAGTGAGCACCGCGGGCACCTCGCGGTCCTCGCCCGCGAGGCTGCAGCCGGCGGGGCACGCCTGCTCGTCGTCGTGGGCGGCGACGGCGCGCTCCACGAGGTCGCGAACGGTCTCGACGGCGTCGCAGACCCGCCGACCGTCGCCCTGATCCCGAGCGGCACCGGCGGAGACTTCGTCCGCACGTTCGGGATCCCGGACGATGTGGCAGCGGCCGCCAGGATCGCACTCGAGGGCGAGACGCGCACGATCGACCTGGGGCGGGTCGACTACCGCTCCTGGGCCGGCACGGACGGCTCGGCGCTGTTTGCGAACGTGGCGAGCGCCGGGATGAGCGGCGCGATCGCGCAGCGGGCGAACGACACGTCGAAGGCGCTCGGCGCCAAGGCGTCGTACCTCTGGGCGACGCTCGCAGTCTTCAAGGGCTGGTCGGCCGTGGAGACGGAGCTCACGGTCGACGGCGAACGACGCGCCGGCCCGATGTTCGACGTCGTCGTCGCGAACGGGCGCTTCTTCGGGGGTGGCATGCAGATGTGCCCCGAGGCCGTCCCGGACGACGGGCTCCTCGACGTCGTCACGATCGGCGACGTGACCAGGCGCGATCTGGTGCTCACCATGCCGAAGATCTACAGGGGGACGCATCTGCCCCACCCGAAGGCCGAGGCGCTCCGAGGGCGCGAGGTGACGGTCGACACGGTCGAGCCGGTGCCGGTCGAGCTCGACGGGGAGCAGCCGGGCACGACGCCCGCACGATTCACGGTCGTCCCGGATGCGATGCGACTGCGCGTGCCGGCGGCATGAGCCGCCCGGCGGCAACGACGATCGTCCAGATCAGCGACTGCCACCTGTTCGCGGATCCCGCTGCGCGGCTCTTCGGGATTTCCACACGCGTCCGCCTGCAGCGCGCGATCGAGGAGATCGACCGTCGAAACCCGGCGTTCGATCTCCTCGTCGTCACCGGGGACACGGCGCACGACGAGGACCGGGCGACCTACGACGTGCTCGCCGCCGAGCTCGGCGACCGGGTCGAGCGGCTGCGCATCGTCCCCGGAAATCACGACGCGCGCGACTCTCTGCTCTCTGCCTTTCCGGACGCATGCGACGACGTCGGGGGGCGCGTGACATTCCGGGCGGAGTCGGCAGGCTGGCTGCTCGTCGGGCTCGACTCACAACTTCCGGGCGAGCCTGCGGGAGAGCTCGGTTCCGAGCAGCTCGACTGGCTGCGGACGACGCTCGGGCGTCGTCCGGAGACCGCGACGGCCCTCTTCATGCACCACCCGCCCATCGACGTCGGCAGCGGATGGCTCGACACGATCGCGCTCCGGGATGCTGCGGCGCTCCGATCGGTGCTCGAACGGCACCCGCAGGTCGAGGTCGTGCTCACGGGCCACGTCCACCAGGAGGCGACCGACCTGCTCGGGCGGGTGCCCGTTCTCACGACACCCGCCGTTGGGCCACAGTTTCGCCCACACACCGAGAGGCTCGAGATCGAGCCCGGCGCGCCGGCGTTTCGGGTGATCGAGCTCTCGCCCGGCGGCCGCTGGACGACGACGCTCGTACGCTGCGACGGCGGTCCAGGCGGGGCCGAGGTCTAGTCGGCGGTTTTTTCGGCCCCGGCGGGGGCCGTCGCCGCCTTCGGCTTCTGGGCGCGCTTGAGCGAGGCGACCTCGCGTTCGAGCTTCGCGATCCGCTTCTCGAGCTCGTCGATCCCACGCACCTTCTTGCCGAGCTCGTCGACGCGCGACCGGAGATCGTTGACCGCTCCGAGCGCCTTCGCCCCGCCCGGGAGATCGGCGAGCCGTGCGATCGTCTGCTCCCCACGTGCCGCAAGGCGGGTGATCACGTCCGCCTCCTCCTTCGCCGTGTTCGGCGCCTTCGGGGTCTTCGTGGCTTCTGTCATGACGCAAGTCATACCAGCATCGGACGGTCGTGGGAATTCCCCGGTCTATTGTTGTTCCATGCCCGAGGGCTTCAGGAACGCGTACGACGTGCGGGTCCGGTTCGCCGAGACCGACGCGCAGGGCATCGCCCATCACGCGTCGTACGTCGTGTGGCTCGAGGTCGCGCGCGTCGCCTACCTGGCGGATCATGCGGGTGGGTATCGCTCGATTCAGGCGCAGGGCATCGAGGCGCTGACAACCGGGATCAGGGTCGACTACCGGGCTGCAGCCGCATTCGACGACGTTCTCAGGATCCACCTGCGCTGCGTCGACGTGCGCGGTGCGCGCTTTCGCTACGAGTATCGCATCGAGCGCGGCGACGACCTCGTCGCGACCGCCGAGACGCTCCATGCGACGGTCGACTCTGCGACCCATCAGCCCACGCGCGTGCCTGCCTGGTTCGTCGAGGCGATCGCTACGGCTGAGTCGTCGTAGCAGGCGCCTCAGGCGCGGTTGCGGCTTCGGGCGCAGTCGTCGTGGCGCCCCCCGCGTCGCCGCCCTTGGCAGCGTTCTTCTTGTCGACCTTGTCGACGGGCTTCTTCTCCGGTTTCTTCGTTCCGACGCGAACGAGCGACGGTTCTCCGACGTAGTAGGAGCGCCACGTGTCGTCGTAGAGGAGATTGTCGTTCCCGTCGTAGACGAGACGATGAACACTCGTCTGCCGGGGCGGGGCACCGAACTCGTCGACAACCCGTTTTCCCTTGCTCAGCGTCGGGTCCTCGGTCTCCTCGACCGGTACGGGGCCGGTCACGGTGAGCGGCTCGGTCGTGGACTCGACCCGTCGGTCGAGGGGTGTCCCGTACAGGTTCACGGTCAGCGACCCCGCTCCGACGAACGTCCGCAGGAGCATCCAGTGGCTCGTGTCGTTGACGAACTTCAGGTCGAGGTCGGGGTAGTTCACCGTCGCGTCGCGGCCGGTGGGGTAGTGGCTGATGTAGAGCGCGTGATTCGTTCGCGCGGAGATGGGCAGGCCCGCTTCGAAGGCGGCGTTGAACACGGTCGTCGAGACCTGGCAGATGCCCCCGCCGAGCCCGTTCTGGAGCTCTCCGTTGATGATCACCGGGGCCTCCTGGAAGCCCTTCTCGGCCGTCCGCTCACCGGTCGTTCCGTTGAACGAGAAGGTGCCGCCGGGCGCGATGAGCGTGCCGTCGATCAGCTTCGAGACGAGCTGGACGTTGGCGAGGCGGCCGGGCGTGCCGCCGTAGGTCGTGGTGTACGACGAGACGACGCCGGTGATTCCCATGGCCTTCGCCTTCTCGGTCGTGCGCGCCGGCTGTGCGACGTCGACAGCCAGTTGCGCCGTCCTCCGATCGGTCGAGAAGGCGGCGGCGGTGATCGCCTTCGCCGTTGCCGGGATGTCGAGGACGAGGCCCGGTGCCGACGGCCTGATCGCGATCTTGCCGGTCGCAGTGACCTGGAAGTGAGCGTCCTCCGGCTTGCGGGAGACGGTCGCCGCGAGCCGCTCCAGGTACTCCTCCGCACCCCGCCCTGCGAAGGCGACCGTGGTCTTCCCACCCTCCGGTAGCTCGATCAGGGCGGCCATCTTCCAGCGTGGAATGCGCCAGCGCGTCTCGCCGTATGCGAGGCGGACGGGTGCCGAAAGGGCGATCCGCGCCCTTGCCGCCGCCTCGTCGAGGGCGGATGCCGCCACCCGGGGGGCAGTCGACATCAGCGGGAGCGTGACGGGCGCGCCGCGGTCGAGGCGCCCGAGCGCCTGCACGACGACGAGAGCCGCAGCAGCACGGTCGAGCCTCTGGCCCGACCGACCCTCCACGATCTGCACCTTGAGGCCCCGACGGACGACCTTGGCGTCGACTCCGCGCCTGTCGACGGCCCTTGCGATCTGGCCGAGCTTGTAGGTGACGGCCGCGTCGTACGCGTCGACCGGAGGCGTCGCGTCGATCCCGAGGAAGCGGCCGGCGAGGCGCTTGTACCCACGGACGGGAGCGAAGCCCCCTCCGGCGGCCGCAGCATCGGCGACGGCGGCGGACCAGTCGGCTGCGACACCGAGCTGGTTCGAGGTGAGGGCGAACGACTTGCCGCCGGCCGTGAACGTGACCGGGACCTTCTCGACCGCCTCCGCCCTTGCCTCGAGCGTCCGGACGGCCCGACTGGTGGACATCCCTCCCACGTCGACGCCGGCGACGGTCGTCCCGGCCGCGAGCGACGACTGTGACCCGGCAAACGCGAGCCCGAGCAGGGTGGCGAGCACACCGAACACGACCGCGAGGAAGACGGCTCTGCGCAGGGCAATCCGACGGGAAGATCGTCTCGATCGCGCGCGGGGGCGGTAAACGGTGGATTCGGCGCGCACGGAACGCGCAATTCTACCGGAGTGGCAAGACTCCGGCGACCCGAAAAGGGGTACCAGCGCGCGAATGGATGCCCCACGCCCACCCGTGCCACATCGCGTTACCGCAGGTAGATCTCCTTGGCGATCACGAGCCGCTGAATCTGCGATGTTCCCTCGTAGATCTGGAAGAGCTTCGCGTCGCGCATCAGCTTCTCGACCGGGTACTCCTTCATGTACCCGTAGCCGCCGAACACCTGAACCGCGTCGGTCGTCACCTTCATCGCCGTGTCGGCCGCGAACCGCTTCGCAAACGACGAGTACTTCGTCGCCTGCCTTCCCTGGCCCTGGTCGATCATCCACGCGGCCTGCCAACAGAGAAGACGCGAGGCTTCGATCTCGGTCGCCATGTCGGCGACGAGGAAGCTGACGCCCTGGTTCATGGCGATCGGCATCCCGAACTGCGACCGCTCTCGCGTGTACTCGATCGAGAGCTCGAAGGCCGCCTGTGCCACACCGACCGCGGCGACCGCGGTCGCGGGACGCGTGAAGTCGAGCGTCTGCATTGCGATCTTGAATCCGTCGCCCTCGCCGCCGAGGCGGTTCTCCGCCGGGACGACGACGTCGTTGAACGCGACCGCCGACGTGTCCGTCGCACGCTGTCCCATCTTGTCGAGATGACGTTCGACGACGACACCCTCCGTCGTCATCGGGACGACGAACGCCGAGAGGCCCTTGCTCCCGGCCCCCGGATCGGTCGACGCGAAACACACCATCCAGTCGGCCTGCCCGGCGTTCGTGATGAACATCTTGGAGCCGTTGATGACGTACTCGTCACCCCTGCGCACCGCAGTCGTCTGGATGCCCGAGACGTCGGAGCCGGCGCCGGGCTCCGTGAGCCCGAAGCAGCCGAGGATCGGTTCGTCGAGGAGTGGCCCGAGCCACTGCTTCTGCTGCTCCTCCGAGCCCGCGACGAGGATCGGGCCGGCGGCGAGACCGTTGGCGCCGATCGAGGTGCCGATTCCCGAGCACCCCCAGTTGAGCTCCTCCGCGATGAGCATGCCGTCGAAACAGGGCAACTCCGACCCTCCGAGCGAGGCGGGCAGATGCGGGTTCATCAGGCCGATCTCGTGCGCCTTGGCAATGATGTCGGTTGCATGGATCTGCCCCTCGTCACATTCGGCCGCGCGCGGCCGGATCTCCTTCTCCGCGAACTCGCGGGCGAGCGCGCGGAGCTCGCGCTGCTCGTCGGACAGCCCGAACGAGACACCGCCGGCGACCCCGCTCTCAACTGTGGCCATGATCTGCCCCTTCTTCCCCGGGGTCGGCGACACCGACCCCACGGATGTGTATCGATTGACTAGTCAGTCAATAAGTCTAGACGCGGGCGGGTCGGGCGGTCAAGCCGACCTCGCGCTCCGCCTCTCCGAGGTTCGGGTCTGGCGCTGGCATCAGTCGAGCGGCACCCGCAAGCCGCTTCTCGACGACATCTCCTGGTCGGTGCGCACGGGCGAGCGCTGGGCGCTGCTCGGACCGAACGGGGCCGGAAAGACGACACTGCTCACGCTCGCGGCCGCCGCGGGGTTCCCGAGTCGGGGGCAGGTCGAGATTCTCGGGGAGACGATGGGCCGCACCGACGCCGCGGCCCTGCGAGGGCGGATCGGCTTCGTCGACGCCCGCGACGGCGACCGCTTCGCGCCGATGCTGACCGTGCGCGAGGTCGTTCGCACGGGCGCCACCGGAACGATCGGCTACTTCGAGCAGCGCCTGGGGATGTTGGACATCGACCGGGCGGACACCCTCCTCGGGACGTTCGGGCTCGGGTCGCTCGCCGAGCGGCGCTTCGGCGACTGCTCCCAGGGGGAGCGGAAGCGGGCTCTGATCGCGCGGGCGCTCGTCGGCAAGCCGCGCCTGCTCCTGCTCGACGAGCCCGGCGCCGGTCTCGACCTTCCCGGCCGCGAGATCCTTCTCGCATCGCTCGCCCGACTCGCGGACGGCGACCCGGGGTTGACGATGATCGTGACGACGCATCACCTCGAGGAGCTCCACGGCTCGACGACCCACGCGCTCCTTCTCCGGGACGGCGTCGTCCTCGGAGCCGGCCCGGTGGAGGAGACGCTGACCGACCCGTTACTGACGGCGTGCTTCGGGATCACGATCACGGCCGAGCGCCGGGGCGACCGGTGGACCGCCACCGCCGGGTAGCGGCACTCGTATTTTTCTATATATTTTTTGGAAACGCGACGATCCGGAGGCCCCAACCCGTGACAACGACAACTGCCCCTCCTGTGCTCGATCCCCACGACTTCCTCGCAATCGACGCACTGCTCGACGACGAGGAGCGCGCGATCCGCGACACCGTGCGACAGTTCGTGCGCGAGCAGGTCGTCCCGTACGTCGGCGACTGGTTCGAGCAGGGCATCCTGCCGCGCGAGGTCGTCGCCGAGCTCGCGAAGCTCGGCCTCTTCGGGATGCACCTAGAGGGCTACGGACTCCCGGGGGCGAGCGCAACGGCATACGGCCTCGCCTGCCTCGAGCTCGAGGCAGGCGACTCGGGGATCCGCAGCTGCGTCTCGGTGCAGGGCTCGCTGGCGATGTTCGCGATCTGGCGCTGGGGCTCCGAGGAGCAGAAGGAGCGATGGCTCCCGGCGATGCACCGCGGCGAGGTGATCGGCTGCTTCGGCCTGACCGAGCCCGATGCCGGCTCGGACCCAGGAACGATGCGCACGCACGCACGACGCGACGGATCCGACTGGGTGCTCAACGGAGCGAAGATGTGGATCACGAACGGCTCGATCGCCGACATCGCCATCGTCTGGGCCAGAACCGAGGAAGGAGAGATCCGCGGCTTCATCGTCGAGAAGGGCACCCCTGGATTCTCGGCCCCCGAGATCCACAAGAAGCTCTCCCTGCGCGCGTCGATCACCTCCGAGCTCGTCTTCGCCGACGTCCGGCTGCCGGCAGACAGCATGCTCCCCGGTGCGTCGAGCCTCCGAGGGCCCCTCTCGTGCCTCAACGAGGCACGGTTCGGGATCGTCTTCGGCGCGATCGGGGCGGCCCGCGCCTGCTTCGAGGAGGCGCTCGCCTACGCGGCCGAGCGGATCGTCTTCGAGAAGCCGATCTCTGCGTATCAGCTGACGCAGCAGAAGCTCGCGGAAATGGCGCTCGAGATCAACCGTGCGACGCTGATGGCACTGCACATCGGGCGGATGAAGGATGCCGGCACGCTGCGATCGGAGCACGTGAGCCTCGGCAAGATGGGCAACGTCCGCGGCGCGATCGAGGTGTGCCGAAGCGCAAGGACGATCCTCGGAGGGAACGGGATCACCCTCGAGTACCCGGTCATCCGGCACATGAACAACCTGGAGTCCGTGCTCACCTACGAGGGGACGCACGAGGTGCACACCCTCGTCGTCGGCGGTGCGCTGACAGGCATCCCCGCGTTCCGGTAGGAGCCGTGCCCGTCGCGAGGTCGGTGGGCACGCCGACGGCCCAGGATAGAGCCGCGGCGACGCTACGCGCTGCGATTCTCGAGGGCGAGCTCCGTCCCGGCCAGCGGGTGAGCCAGGAAGCCTGGGCGGCACGCGCGCGCGTCAGCCTGATCCCACTCCGGGAAGCGCTCCGCACGCTTGCGGGCGAGGGACTCGTGACCTACCGGCCGCGGCGGGGGTACGCAGTCACCGAGCTCGACCTGGCGGAGCTCGAGGAGGTGTACCGGCTCCGGCGGCTCCTCGAAACCGACTCGTTGCTCCGTGGTGTCCCGCGGGCGACGCAGGCTGATGTCGTCGCACTCGAGGCGGACGCCGACGCTTGCAGGGCTGCAGGCGCCAGAGGCGATGTCGCCGGGCAGCTCGCTGCGAACCGGCGCTTCCACGACAGGCTGCACGCACTCGCGGGGAGTCGGGCGTCGTCGCGCCTCATCGATCTCCTGTGGGACTCGACCGAGGCCTACCGCGCGCTGTACTACGCCCTCCCGGGCGAGGCGGCCGAGGCCGACCGCGCCCATCGCGCGCTCATCGCGGCCGTCGACGCCCGTGACGGCGGGCGCTCGGCGGTGCTCCAGAACGAGCACCGCGACCGCGCCTTCGAGCGCCTGCGTGCAACGTTTCGGGGTGAAGAGCCCCCCGCCTGACCCCCAAACGACGCCTCTGCCGCTCGATTCAGATCGCGGAGCCGGACGGGATCCGCGGAATGGTCGAAGCAGGCGGCGTGCCCGCTCCCGGCGGAGGAGTGCCGCCCCAGCCGTGTCGCCCGCGGTGGCCTCCCTTGAAGCCCTTGCCGTTGACGATGTCGTCGAGCCGCTCGTTCATCCGTTTCAGCACCTCGTCGGCCTGCGCCTGCGTGAGCCGCCCCGACTTCACGGCGTCATCGAGCTTCTTCTTCGTGTCTGCGGTCATGGCGGCCTCGAGCCCGGCGACCGTCTTGCCCTGCGCCTTCGCGATCTCGGCGAGCGACTTCCCGGACATGAGCTGGGTGCGGAGCTCGGCCCCGGTCAGGCCGAGGTACGTCGCCGCGGCCGACGGCCCCATGTTGAAGTGCTTGCCGAGCCCGTGCCCGCGATCGCCTCCGAAGCCTCGTCCGCCGAATGGTGAGAGGACGCCGTCCTTCGCGCGCTTCTTCAGCGCCTCACCCTGTTCCTTGGTGATCTTGCCGGCCGCTACCGCGGCGTCGATGCGTGCCGCATACGCGCCCTGCAGCGCTGCCTCGAGCTGCGCCGGAGTCACGTCGAGGCGCTTGGCCGCCTCCGAAAGGAAGGCCTCCCGCTCCTTGTCGGAGCCGAGCGCACCCCCGGCGACAGCTACGCCGGCGCTGATCGCGATGGCGGCCACGACGGCGCCGATCACAGCGGTCTTCTTCTTCCAACGGGCCACGGAGTCTCCTTCGGTTCGATGCCTCGTACAAGTACAGCATACGAATCTAAGAGCCACCTGTGAGTTCTTCCGCGCGGATCAGCGAGAAGACGAGCGGGACTGCGAGCAGGATCGGGACCGCCAGGACGGGCCACAGCACCTGATAGCCCTCCGTCTCGGGAAGGTACGGCGCGAGAACGTCGATGAGGATGCCGGCGAGGAGCGTTCCGAAGATGAGGCCGACGCCCTTGGTCGTCGTCGCGAGCCCCGAGATCGCCCCGCGATCGCCCGGCGGCATGAGCTTGAAGAGCAGGCCCCAGGCAAGGGTCATGACAGCGCCGGCGAAGATCGCGACGAGGAAGATGAGGCCGAGATACCACGCGTGCCACTGCGTGGCGAGCCCGCCTCCGAGCAGCGCGAGCCCGTACACGACCGAGCACCACGTGATCACCCTCGCGAGCCCGAAGCGGTCTCCGACCCACCCGGACACGAGCGCCGCGACGACGTAGCCGCTCGCAACGGCGGCGAGCACGAGCGTCGACGTCGCGAGGGACTCGTGAAGGCCGACGGTCACGTAGAGCACGACGAACGTCCTCGCTCCGGCGAAGGTCCCCTCCCACGCCGCGTTCGCGAGCAGGAAGCGGCCGACATCCGGGTTGCGGCGCAGCACACGCCACGAGTGACGGATATAGACCCGGACGCCCTCGAACACCCGCCCGTGACCACCGTCCTCGCGCAGGAACAGGACGGGGACGAGACATGCCGCGGACACGGCTGCGGCCGCAAAGAGGAACGGCGCCGGCTGCCAGAGATGGAACAGGATCCCGCCGAGGATGAGCCCTCCGCCGAGCGCGACGCCGCGGAAGAGATGCTGGACGCCCTGCGCCCGGCCGTAGACGCTCTCGGGCAGAAGGTCGGGATAGAGCCCACGATAGGGTGGCTCGTAGACGTAGTAGGCGAAGAAGAAGGCGAAGACGAGCAACGCCGTCGTCCACAGGCTCGGCATGAACGTCATCAGCGCGAGACAGAACCCGATCGGGCCGACAGCGACCAGCATGAACGGTCGCCGCCTCCCGAGCGGGGTGTGGAAGGTGTCGCTCCACGGCCCGATCACGAGCGGCAGGGTGAGTGCGAACGCGCCCTCCGCGGCGAGGACTGCCCCGATCAGCGAGGTCGAGCCCGTGTACTCGCCGAGCACCGGAGGCAGATAGGCGGCAGTCGTCGTCAGCGACCATGCGAGGCCGAAGGCCCCGACGCCGAGCTTGACGATCGTGCCGGCGCTCGAGGGGCCGTCAGGCGTCACGTCCGCTGCGGACGGCGAGACCGCCGCAGACGACGTCGATGATCGTCCGCTCTGCACGGGCAACCTCCTCGTCACCGTCGGGGAGCTGGCCGAGAACCCAGCCCGTGAGGATTTCCTCGAGGCCTCCGTAGAAGATCCAGCTCGCGAGGCGCGGGTCGAGATCGGGTCGGAAGACGCCGTCTGCCTGCCCTCGCTCGATCACCCGCTCGATCGTCGCAAACGCGGCTCGGATCTCGTCGACCTGGTCGTCGAGGTGGGTGCTCCGCGCGACTTCGCGCACCATCACCCGCACGAGGTCGGGGTCGTTACGCCAGGTTCGCAGGAGAATCTTGGCGATCCCCCGCAACTGCTCGTCGGCCGGCTCGTCCGAGCCCGCGACCCCGTCGAACCGCTGGAGCAGCTCAGCCCAGTTCTCCCGGAAGACAGTGGCGAGCACCTCCTCTTTCGACGAGAAGTAGTGGTAGAGCAGACCGTGTGCGACTCCTGCCTCCTCGGCGATGTCGCTGACGCGCGAGGCGTGGTAGCCACGACGGGCGAAGACCCTGACCGCCGAGTCGAGGATGACGCGCCGTTTCTCCTCGCTCGCCGCCTGCCGATCGCGACCGGGACGCTGTGGCGTGATTGAACGCTCAGTCAAGAAGACTCAGGATACGAGCCACGCGGGCTCCGTGGGGTCGGAAGCGCAATCGGCCGGGTCACGGGGCGGAGAGCCCGAGCGCGACGGGCAGCTGGAAGAGGTCGGTGATCCGCTCGGGCTCGTCGGGGTAGCGCCCGTCGCGGTCGAGCAGGATCGCGCGCATCCCGAGAGCGCGCGCGCCCTCGATGTCGTCCGCGTATGAGTCTCCGACCATGACGGCCTCGCCTGCTCGCACGTCGAGGATCGTCAGCGCCCGCTCGAAGATGGAAGCGTGCGGCTTCGCGCGGCCGTGCGACTTCGAGCCGACTGCACAGTCGACGTCGAGCCGGTGGTGCACGGCGAACTCCTCGAGATCGCGCTGCCCGTTCGAGATGAGCCCGATGGCGAGCCGGTGCTCACGCAGTGACTGCATCACCGGGAGCGCGTCGTCGTAGAGGTGGAAGTACTCGTGGATCTCCCAGCGACGAACCATGTCGGCGGCGCACTCCCGGGCGCCCGCGGCGTCGCCACCCATGCCGCGAACGATGTCCTCCGTGAACGCGATCCAGACCTCCTCGTCGTGGACGTGCTCGGGGTGCGACCGGAGATCCTCCATCGCTGCGAGGCGCGCGTCGTCGTACCGCGTCGCGTCGAGATCGAGCCCGTGCTCGGCGCCGACACGCCGGTACGCGTCCGGCCCGAGCTCTGGCCCGGGTCGCGACAGCGTGAAGTCGACGTCGAACAGAACCGCTCGCACCATGACGAGAGTGTACGTCGGTGCTGCGGCGACCTCTTTGCCTGACCGAGCCCGCGTCGACACGGGCTCCGCTTGCGCGAGCCCGCGTCGACGGGAGCAATCGGGGTGCCCAGATTCGAACTGGGGACCTCTCCGACCCGAACGGAGCGCGCTACCAGGCTGCGCCACACCCCGAGCGCCATCAGGGTACCCGCTCGTGCCCCTCTGGGTGGCGATCCCCCTCCGCCGCGGACGTAGACTGTCCGCGTGGCAGCCCGAGACGAGATCGTGGCGTACGCGAACGCGCTCCTCGATGTCGAGCACTGGCAGGAGTTCGGGCGTCCGGGCCTCCAGGTGATCGGGCGCGACGAGGTCACGCTTCTCGCCTGCGGCGTCTCGTGCTCACGCGAGCTCTTCGAACGCGCTGCGGCGGACGGCGCGGACATGATCCTCGTCCACCACGGCCTCTTCTGGCGCAACGAGCCGCTCGTCATCGACGCCAGGCAGCGGGGACGCCTCCAGGCGCTGTTCGACGCGGAGGCGTCGCTACTCGCGTATCACCTCGCTCTCGACGCGCACGCGACGCTCGGCAATGCCGCCCAACTCGCCGAGCGCATCGGCGCCACGGTCGACGGCCCGTTCACCGAGGTCGGGCTTGCCTGCTCCTTCCCGGGAGGTCTACCGTTCTCCGACCTCGCGGGCCGCGTCGAGACCGTCGTCGAGCGGCCCCCGGTCGTGTTCGCTCACGGTCCCGAGCGGATCGTGCGACTCGCCGTCTCGACGGGAGGGGCAGGGTACGAGCTCATCCGCGCTGCCCATGACGGGTTCGATGCACTGCTCACGGGCGAGCCCGAGGAGCCCAGTCTCGCGACGGCGCGCGAGCTCGGCATCCACCTCATCGCAGCCGGGCACCATGCGACCGAGCGATTCGGCGTGCAGGCGCTCGCCGCACATCTCGCCGAGACCTTCGGAATCGAATGGCGGTATCTCGAGGTCGAGAACCCGGTGTAGGAGTGATACCCCGTCGCTGCCCGCGACGCGGCGGCGAGCGCAGGGTTTGCGTACGTCAGATGCCGGGAGTATCCTGATCTCATCATGGTGCAAACCGGGAGGCGGGCCCGTTGACCCCCGTCACCAGTAACCGAGCGTCGATTCAGCCCGACCGCGCGCCTTGCGCCGGCGGGCTTTTTTGATGCCCGAAGGAGGCGACGAATGGCGAATCATCTGACGCCCGAAGAGCTGTCGGTCGAGCTCGGCATCGACCGTGACGTGATCATCAAGCTGTGCATCGAAGAAGGCGTACCCATCTACCACGGCAAGATCGACAAGCATCTTTTCCAGGCCCAGCTCCAGGCGGTCGGGCTTCCGGTCGCCCAGCCCGCCTGAGGTCCTCCGCGCGCCCCAGGGAGCGCCGCTCGCCCTGAGCGGGCAGCGCTCCGCGGCGCAGCGCCATCGAGTGGATCGGCCCGCCTGTCAGGAGCTGGTGCGGGCGCGCGGCTTCGCGGGTGCCTTCTTCTTCGCTTTCCCGGCCGGCTTCGGCGCGGCTCCGCGACTGCCCTTGGCCGCGGCGACGCTCGCCTTGAGGGCGTCGAGCAGGTCGACGGCCGGCGCGCGCTCCGGCTCGGGCTCGGCGGCAGGAGGCAACTCCGCGCCCTGAAGCTTGGCCTCGAGGAGCGCACGAAGGTCGCGACGGTACGAGCTCGTCAGGGTAGCCGGATCGAATGCGCCGTCGAGGCTCTCGATGATCTGGTGCGCGAGTGCCAACTCGGGCTTCTTCACTTCGGTCTCGGCGATCGCCTCGGTGATCTCCGTGTCGGAGTACACGTCCTCCACGAGGTAGAGCGTTTCGAGGACGAGCGCGTCGCTCCGGGCACGAACGAGGCACAGCGACTCTCGTCCTGTCCTCACGAACCGCCCGAGCGCGCCCGTGTCCGTCTCGCGCATCGCCTCGAGAAGGAGACGGTAGGGCCGACGCTGCGCCGGCGTCGCGCCCGGCACGAGGAAGTAGGTTCGATCGCGCCAGATCGGGTCGATCTGTTCGATCGGGACGAACTGGGAGATCTCGATCGAGCGGGAGTCGTCATGGCCCTCGAGCGCCTCGAGCTCGGCCTCCTCCACGAGGACGAAATGCCCCTTCGACGCCTCCCAGCCCTTGACGATTTCATCGGGGGCGAGCTCGCGGTCGTGCTTGGGGCACCAGCGCTTCTGCTTGATCGGCGTCAGGCATTCGCGGTGCAGGAGGCGGAACGAAACGTCCGATTGCCGGGCAGCCGGCTTCGTCGCCGGCGCGAGGCCGACGGGGATGCTGACGAGGCCGAACGTCAATGATCCGTTCCAGGTCGTGCGCATGGCTCCTCGATCGATCGGGGACCGATCTCATTCTGCCCCGAACTCGCCGTTCCTGCACGTTACGAGTAGATTGACGCGGTGAAATCGGATCGCACGATAGCCCGCCTGTGGCGCGACGCGGCCGAGCGCGAGATGCCGGGGCCGGCGTACCTCGTGCAACACGGAGACCACTGGCACGAGGTCAGCCGGGCCGAGGCGATCGAGCGGGTCGAGAATCTCGCGAACGGGCTCCTCTCCCGTCGTGTTCTCAAGGGCGAGGCGTTCGCGCTGATCGGGCGCACGACGCTGGAATGGGCGCTGCTCGATTTCGCCCTGGCGCTCGTGGGCGCGGTCGCAACGCCCATCTACGCAAACAGCTCGCCCGAGGACAGCGACTACATCCTCGACCACTCCGAGTCGGTCGGCGTGCTGTGCGAGGACACCGGTCAGGCAGAGCGCCTGAGGGGCGCGGGAGCGACCCTTCCCCGCCTGCGGGAGATCCTCACCTACGCCGACCTCGGAACCCTCGAGTCCGAGGGAGCCGCCTTCAAGGTGGCGAATCCGTCGGCCCTCGAGAACGCCGTCGCCGCGATCGACGAGGACGATCTCTTCACGCTGCAATACACCTCCGGCACGACCGGGCCGCCGAAGGGCTGCATGATCCGGCACCGCAACTACTACGCCATGGTCGCAGTGATCGACCACCTGCCCGACTACGTGCGCGACGACGACGTCATGCTGCTCTACCTCCCGCTGGCGCACAATTTCGGCAGGCTCATGCACCTCACCGGGCCGTACGTCGGGTACACGGTGGCCTTCCTACCCGACCCCCTGCAGACGGCGGAGGCCCTGCTGACGCTCCGTCCCACCGTCCTCCCGAGTGTGCCACGGGTCTACGAGAAGATCCACACGGCTATTGTCGGCGCGATCGACGAGACGACGGGGGTCAAGCGGCGCCTCGCCGACTGGTCGATCGCCGTCGGAAGGGAACGCAGCAGCGTGGAGTGTGCAGGGCGTCCTCTGGGTCGATCGCTCGCGCTGAAGGCCCGCCTCGCCGACCGCCTCGTCCTCGCGAAGATACGCGATCGACTCGGGGGCAGGCTGCGAACACCGATATCGGGCGGGGCACCGCTCGGGCAGGAGATCGCGGAGTTCTTCGACGCGATCGGGATCAGGATCCTCGAGGGTTACGGCCTCAGCGAGTGCACGACCGCGGGCACGACGAACACGCCGGCTGCGTGGCGGTTCGGGACGGTCGGGCCGGCACTCCCCGGCTTCGAGCTCAGGATCGCCGACGACGGCGAGTTGCTTCTCCGAAGTGACACCGTGTTCGCCGGCTACTACAAGGATCCCGAGGCGACGGCAGCGGTGCTCGACCCCGACGGCTGGCTCCACACCGGCGACATTGCCGAGATCGACGGCGATGGGTTCGTCAAGATCACCGACCGCAAGAAGGACATCATCGTCACCGCGGGCGGCAAGAACATCGCCCCACAGAACCTGGAGAACGACCTCAAGGCGTCCAGGTTCGTCTCGCAGGCGATCGTCGTCGGCGACCGGCGGCCGTACCCTGCCGCGCTCGTGACGCTCGACGCTCCCGAGATCGAGAGGTGGGGCGCAGCGCAGGGCATCCAGGGCGGCATCGACGAGCTCGCCTCGGACGCTCGCGTGATCGCGCTCGTTCAGGGCGTCGTCGACGACGTGAACGCGTCGCGCTCACGGTTCGAGCAGATCAAACGGTTCACGATTCTCCCGCGCGACTTCACCATGGAGCGCGACGAGATGACACCGACGCTGAAGCTCAAGCGTCGCACGATCCACGAGCACTACGCGGACGAGATCGAGTCGCTCTACGACGGGTAGCGCGGGTCTCCGGTCACGCGGAGTCCTAGAGGCGTCGAGCGCCGACCCAGCCGGATCGGTAGATGCTCGAGATCTTGACGACGTCGCCCGTGTGCGGGGAGTGGATGTACTGGCCGCCGCCCACGTAGATGCCGACATGACCGAGCCCGCTGAAGAAGACGAGATCGCCGGGCTGGAGATCCGATTGTGAGACGGCCGTGCCGTAGCTGTACATCGATGCGGCGTGATGGGGCAGAGAGACGCCGACCTGGGCATAGACATACGCGACGAAGCCCGAGCAGTCGAATCCGGCCGGCGTCGAGCCGCCCCAGACGTAGGGAATGCCGAGGTACTGCATGGCGATCCCGACGACACCGCCGTACTGCGACGGTGCGGCGGCCGGAATGAGCGAATCGCCACTGTCCGACGGGCTGATCGGCGCGGCCTCGAGAAGCTGGGCATGAGAGCGGGACGCCGCTGCAGCCGCGGCCTGCTGCGCCGCAAGCCGCGCCCGTGCCTGCTGGGCGATGATCGCCTGCCGGCGAGCCTCCTCGGCCTGGAGCTGTGCGATTTCGGCCTCGAGGCCCGACAGCATCCGCTTCTGCTCGGCAATCTGTGCCTCGATCGCCCGCTGCTGGCTCGCCCGCTGCTCGACGATCTGCGCCTGCGAGGCACGCGCGCGGGTGAGGTTCTCGCGTCGCTGCTGCACTTCCTTGCGGAAGCGCTTCACGTCGTTCAGGACCTTCGCATCCTGGTCACCGACCCGCTGCACCATGTCGAGCCTGCGGAGGAGATCGTCGAGGTTCTCGGCTCCGAGAATGACCTCGACGGCGCCCCCGCCGTCGCCGTTGACGTAGAGGGCGCGCAACCGCTGCGCGATGTGCACCTGCGCGACCCCGAGGCTCTTCTTCGCGACGACGAGGTGCCGCGCGTTCGAGTCGAGCTCGGCATCGAGTTGCTGCAGCTGGACGTTCGCGTAGTTGTACGACTCGATCGCCCGCTCGAGCTGCGGCTGGGTGGCTTCGATCTGGGCGAGAACAGCTTGCGCCTGCGCGCGTTTCGACGTGATCGACGGGTTCGCGGTCGACGACGAGACGACGGTCACTACCGCGAGGCAGACCACCGCAAAGGCGAGGAGTTTGGCCGGAGCCTGTCGCGTTCTCGAACGATTCATAAGCTGGTTCGATCGTCGAAAGGCGCCGCCACGTGCGGTGGAGCCCATCCGAAGGGGCAACTGTAGCAGGGGGTGCCGTCGACTGCAACCGGGAAGCGGTCAAAATCCCTGGAAATAGAGTGTATTTAGTCCTCTCGTAGGGCAGGTTTTGCTACGGTCTCCGCCTTGTGCGACTGCTGAGGTCACGATGGTCGCTGCTCGCCGCCGCCCTCGTGACGGGTGCGGCGCTCACCATCTCGACCCCCTCGTCGGGCGGGGCGGAGACGGCGCCGGCGCTCGCCGACCGCGCCGCGGCGCTCGGCCGCACCGAGTCCGCGGCAGTGCTCGAGCTGTATGCCGCCGAGTCGGACCTCGCACGCGCGCAAGACGAGGCCGCGTGGCTCTCCCGCCGCTCCACCCAGCTCGAGCGGGACGAGCGAAGCCTGCGACTGCGGACGGAGATCGTGCACCGATCGCTGAAGGCGTCGCAGAAGCGCGTGGCGACCCTCCTGCGAGCCCTGTACATCCAGGACGAGCCCGACCCGATCTCGGTCATCCTCGGGGCGACCTCCCTCGACGAGGCGATCGCCGGAATCGAGGGGCTGGCTCGGGCGACGTCGCAGAACAAGCGTCTGAGCGCGGAGGCGGCCTCCAGAGCGGTCGCGCTCGAGAAGCTCAGGGCCGCGCTTCGCGAGCAGCGGGCGCGGCTGACGACTGCGCAACGCGCCGCGCAGCAGGGCGTCCAGCGCCTCGGCGCCGCCGTTGCAAGCAGGGCCGCGACCGTCGCGGCCCTCCGCCGCGAACGCTCGCTGACGACGCAACGGCTGGCGAGGCTGGAGGCGACTGCCCGTGCGGCCCAGCGCCGATCGGCCGAGCTAGGCGCGGCCGCCGCGGCGCAGCCGGCAGCGATCGAGGTATCCGGCGACCAGGGAACGCCGTCCGACGACGCGCCCGCCGCCGAAGAGTCAACGGCCGCGGCCCCGCCGGCGACAGGCACCCACACGCTGGTCGTGGACGCCGTCGCGTACCACCTGTCGGGCAACACCGCGAGCGGCCTCCCGGTCGGAGTCGGGGTCATCGCCGTAGATCCCAACGTGATCCCACTCGGGACCCGGGTCTTCGTTCCGGGTTACGGACCGGCCGTCGCTGCCGACGTCGGGTCGGCGATCAAGGGGAACATCATCGATCTCTGGATGTCGAGCACCTCGGAGGCGCTCGCCTGGGGTCGGCGCACCGTCACGATCACGATCTACGGGTGAGCCGATGAAGGCGCGCGTATGGATTGCGGCGGTCGCCCTCGGCTGCGTCGCGGTGCCCACAGGGACCGCCTCGCCTGCCAACGGGCTCGAGACGCGACTGGCCACGTCCCTGACCGGCCCCTCGCTCTCGCTCGGCAGGACGGGCGCACTTGCGGTCGATGTTGCGACCGGCGAGCCCATCTTCGCCCACAACAGCGACGTGCCGTTCGCGCCCGCCTCGAACGAGAAGCTGCCCGTCTCGTTCGCCGCACTGATCCGACTCGGCCCCGGCTACCGATTCCACACAGAGGTGTATGGCACCGGAAATCGCACCGGGACGACCTGGAACGGCAACCTGGTGCTGAGGGGCTACGGAGATCCGACGCTCCAGACCACCGACATCGACCGGCTGGCAGCAACGATCCGGGGACGAGGCATCCGCACCGTCACGGGTCGCATTCTCGGGGACGAGTCGTTCTACGACGGCGAACGCGGGGCGAGAGGGTGGAAGCCCGGCTTCCTCGGCGGCGAGACACCCCCTCTCTCGGCCCTCGTCGTCGATCGCGCGCAAGGCTGGCCCGCGCTGTCGCCGCCACTCCTCGCCGCTCGCGCTCTCAGGGACGCGCTCAGCGCACGAGGAGTCGTCGTCATCGGCCGCCCAGGGCTCGGTCGCGCCCCGGCAACGGCGACCGCGCTCGCCTCCGATACCTCCGTCCCGCTCTCCGTGATCGTTCGCCGGATGAACACCGAGAGCGACAACTTCTACGCGGAGATGCTCCTCAAGCAGCTCGCCGCCGCAGAGGGCGGGGCCGGCACGTCCGCGGGCGGCGGCAGGATCGTGATCGCGACGATGAAGGAGGCCGGGATACCGGTGGCGGGCGTCAGGATCGTCGACGGCTCAGGGCTGTCGAGCCTCGATCGACTCACGGCGGCCGCGCTCGTCGGCGTGCTCCGCGCCGGCGTCACGGATCCGGCCATTGCCCGGCCCTTTCTCGCATCCCTCGCGGTGAGCGGTTCGAGTGGAACGCTCAGCACCCGCTTGCCGTCGCTTCGCGGCAAGGTGAAGGGAAAGACAGGGACGACGAATCTCGCCTGCACGCTCTCCGGTCTCATCCAACGGAGGATCGCGTTCGCGGTGCTCGAGAACGGCAGTCCGGTGTCCTCCTGGTCCGCGCGTGCGGCGCAGGATCGTTTCGTGACGCTCCTCGCGGCGGAGGCTGCGGCGGGCTGAGAGTCAGCCGGCCGCGAGGAGCGCGCGGAGGTCGCCCTCACCAAGAATCGGCACGCCGACCCTCTCCGCCTTCGCAGCCTTCGAGCCCGGGCTCTCCCCCACGATCACACCGGTCGTCTTCTTCGAGACCGAGTCTGAGACCTTCGCACCGAGCGCCTCGAGGGCGGCTTTCGCCTCCTCGCGGGTAAAGCCGTCGAGTGTGCCGGTGATCACGTACTGCGATCCCGTGAGCGGCCCGATGGTGGCCCTCTCGGCCTCGCCGACCTCGAACTGCAGTCCGAGCGCGCGGAGATCCTCGACGAGCGCCCTGTTCTCGTCGTCCGAGAACCACTCCGCGATCAGCTCGGCGCGGTCGGGCCCGATTCCCTCGGCCGCCTCGAGCTGCTCCTGCGTTGCGTTCATGAGGTGGTCGATCGTCCCGAAGTGCCGCGCCAGGTTCCGTGCCAGCACCCAGCCGACCTTCGGCATGTTGAGCCCGAAGAGCACACGCGAGAACGGCTGCGTCTTCGACCGCTCGATCGACTCGACCGCGCGCGCTGCCGAAATCTCGCCGTACCCCTCCACCTCGAGCAGCTGGTCGGCGGTCAGGCGGTAGAGATCGGGCATCGAGCGCAGGAGACCCTCGTCCCAGAGCTTGCGCACGAACTGCTCGCCGACGCCCTCGATGTCCATTGCAGCGCTCACCCAGTGGATGAGCGTCTCGAGGCCCCGCGAGGGGCAGGCCCGGTTCGGGCAGCGGTGCTTGACCTCCCCCTCCGGCTTCACCACCTCGACCCCGCAGAGTGGACAGTGAGAGGGCATCGCCCACGGCTTCGTACCGGGCAGGTGGGCGCCGGCCGGGCCGACGACCTGGGGGATGACGTCCCCGGCGCGCTGCACGACGACGAGGTCGCCTTCGCGAATGTCCTTGCGGTTGATGTCCTCTTCGTTGTGGAGCGTCGCAGTCGAGACGGTCACGCCTCCCACCTGGACGGGCTCCAGCTCGGCCCAGGGGTTGAGCGCACCGGTGCGGCCGACACGAATGTGGATGTGCTCGAGGGTCGTGATCGCGGTCGAAGGTGCCCACTTGAAGGCCCGGGCCCAACGCGGGCGCTCGTGGAGGGCACCGAGCCGTGCCTGCTGGGCGAACGAATCGACCTTGATCACGATCCCGTCGATCTCGTAGTCGAGCTCGACGCGGCGCGTCTCCCACGCCTCGCACGCTGCGGCGACATCCTCGATCGTCTCGAGTCGCTCCGCGTGTGGGTTCGTCCTGAATCCCCGCTCCCGCAGCCACGTCAGCATGTCGAAGTGCGTATCCGGCGTCGCTCCGTCGTGCACTCCTGCGCCGTAGATCCAGATCGAGAGCGGGCGCTCGGCGGTGATCGCCGGGTTCAGCTGCCGGAGAGAGCCCGCGGCGGCGTTGCGCGGATTCGGGGCCTCCTTCTTGCCGGCGGCGACCTGCGCGGCGTTGAACCTTGCAAACCCCGAGAGGGGGAAGTACACCTCCCCTCGCGCCTCGAACAGGCGGAGCGGACGCTCTCCGTCGGGCACGCGCATGCGCAACGGAACGGCTTCGATGGCCCGCACGTTGGCCGTCACGTCCTCCCCGCGAAATCCATCGCCCCGCGTCGCCGCCCGGACGAGCGAACCGTGCTCGTAGACGAGAGAGATCGCCGAGCCGTCGATCTTCGGCTCGATGACGAACGCAACCGGCTCGTCGGTGCCGAGACGCTTGCGGATGTCCGCCTCCCACTTCTCGAGCGCCTCGCGCGTCGTCACCTTCTCCAGCGACCCCATCGGAGCGAGGTGCTCCACCTTCGTGAACCCCTCGGCAGGCGCAGCCCCGACGCGCCGCGTCGGGGAGTCGGCAGTGATGAGCTCGGGGTGCGCGTCTTCGAGCGACTGGAGCTCGTCGTAGAGGGCGTCGTACCCGGCGTCGGAGATCTCGGGATCGTCGAGGACGTGGTAGCGGTAGGCGTGGTGCTCGACGAGCCGCCTGAGCTCCGCGACACGGGCGGCCGGGTCAGACAAGCGCGAAGATCTCCTCCGGCCGCTGCACGAGGGCGTCAGGCTCCTCGGCGAGGAGCCGCTCGCCGCTATGGATGCCGCCCCAACCGACGGCGATCGCTCCGGCACGTGCCGATTTCCCGGCACGGATGTCGAAGGGCGAGTCGCCGATGTAGACCGCGTCGGCCGCCGATGCGCCCAGCTGTCGCAGCGCCTCGAGCACGGGGTCGGGGTCCGGCTTGTGCCGTTCGGTGTCCTCGGCGCCGACGAGCACGTCGGTGAGCTCCGCGAGGAACGGGAAGCGGTCGAACGCGAGCTGCACGGTCGTACGCCGTTTCGCCGTCACGATCCCGAGCTGGTGCCCACGGTCGACGAGCCCTCGAAGAAGCTCGGGGATCCCGTCGAACGTCTCGAGCTCGGCATGGAGGGGCTCGTTGTGCGCCCTATAGGCGTCGACGAGCTCGTCGATCCGATCCGGATCGAGATCGCGCATCTGCGAGATGAGGCCGGGGCCGCCTATCGCAGCGCGAACCGCCACTTCGTCCGGCTCGCGACCGAGCACGGTGACGGACGCATGGCGCATCGAGGCCATGATGATCGGCCCCGAGTCGATCAGGGTTCCGTCGAGGTCGAAGAGGACGACGCGGTAGCGCACCGATCGATCGTATCGACGTCAACCGGCGCCGTACTCCACATGCTCGAGGTACAGGCCGAAGGGAGGTGCCGTCGCACCACCCTCCGAGCGTGGCCGACCCTCGAGCAGGGGGCCGAACCGCTCCGGGGACGCCTGCAGCATCGTCCCGACGAGCGTCCGCACCATGTGCCGCAGGAACGAGTCCGCCGTGATCGTGAAATGGAGGTGGTCTCCGCGCCGCTCCCATCGCGCCTCGCGGACGATCCGGACGAAGACCTCGTGCTGGCTCTCCGCGGGCGTGAACGCAGTGAACTCGTGCTCTCCCGTAAGCAGCGCCGCACACGCCTGCAACCGGTCGAGGTCGACCGGTCGCGGCCACCAGAGCGACCGACGCGCCTCGAGCGCCGACCGGGCGGGCCGGTTGAGGACGACGTATCGATACGAGCGGGCTGTGGCCGAGAAGCGCGCGTGGAACCCCTCGGGCGCGTTCTCGGCGGCGAGGACTGCGACGTCCGGCGGCAGCACCGTATTGAGCGCCTCGGCGGCGCTCGCGGCCGGCGCACCGGCTGTCACAGCGACGCTCGCTACTTGCCCGGTCGCATGCACGCCCGTGTCCGTGCGCCCGGCGACGCCCAGGTCGGCCCACCCACGCGGATAGATGACGTCGAGCGCGTCACGGAGGACACCCTCGACCGTTCGCTGCCCGGGCTGGCGTGCCCAGCCGTGAAACCCGCCGCCGTCGTATTCGAGGATGAGCCGTAACAGGGCCACGGCCGGTCGTTGTATCAGTCGGGAGCCGGTTCGACCTCGAGAACGAGACCGTCGACCCCACGGACGACGACGCTCGCTCCCGGCTCGACCCCCATGCCTGTTCGCGCTGCCCAGATCTCGCCGTCGATGCGCACCTGACCGACGTCCTCGAGCCTTCCGGGGGACAGCCGTCGCACCGCGACCCCGCGCCGTCCCAGAAGAGTCTCGATGCCGACCTCGGGCGGCCCTCGACGCCGGCGGCGGCGCGACCACCAGACGAACACCGCGATCTCGGTCAGATCGACCACGATCGCGGCGACGACGACGATGATGCTCCACGGCGAGGGAAGGAACAGCAGCGCCATGAGGAGCGCGATCAGCGTCAGCACACCTCAAGGGTACGGGTCGCCGGAGGATCCGCGCGGAAACCCCGAGAAACGACGAAGGGCGCCCCGTGGGGCGCCCTTCGGATCCTGTCCACGAGCAGGGGGTCAGGCAGCAGCAGCCGGATCGTGGTCGACGAACTCGAGCAGCACCATCGGCGCGGCGTCGCCTGGACGCGGGCCGAGCTTCACGATGCGTGTGTAGCCGCCGTCCCGCTCCGCGAACCGCGGTGCGATGTTGAGAAACAGGTGGTGCACGATGTCGTTCGATCGGAGCTCCGCCATCGCCTGACGGCGGGCGTGCAGGTCGCCGCGCTTGCCGAGCGTCACCATCTTCTCGGCGTACGGTTTGACCGCCTTTGCCTTCGCCTCGGTCGTCTTGATTCGGCCGTGCCGGATCAACGAGCCCGCAAGGTTCGAGTAGAGCGCCTTCCGGTGGGCCGAGTCGCGGCCGAGCTTCTTCCCTGAGCGTGCGTGGCGCATGACGCTACACGAGCTCCTCGCCCTTGAGCGTCAGCCCATGGGCTGCGAGCGTCTCGCGGACCTCCTCGACCGACTTGCGGCCGAAGTTCGGAATTGCCGCGAGCTCGGCCTCGGACTTCGACGTGAGGTCGCCGATCGTCTCGATCCCGACGCGCTTGAGGCAGTTGTACGAGCGGACGCCGAGCTCGAGCTCCTCGATCGGGAAGTTCTCCATCCCGTGCGAGGTGGAGGCCTCCTGGGACGCTTCGATCTGGGCCTCACTGAAGCCCTCGATCGCGTCGAGATCGGTGAAGATCGCGAGTTGCCGGATGAGGATCTCGGCTGCCTGGCCGATCGCGTCCCGGGGCTCGATCGAGCCGTCGGTCGTGACGTCGAGGATGAGCTTGTCGAAGTCCGTGCGCTGACCGACGCGAGCCGACTCGACCTCGTAGGCGACGCGACGGACAGGTGAGAAGATCGAGTCGATCGGAATCACGCCGATCGCCGTCTCGGCGCCGCGATTCAGGTCGGCCGGCATGTACCCGCGACCGCGACCGATCGTGAGCGTCATCTCGAGCTTGCCCTTGGCGGCGAGCTGAGCGATCTCGAGGTCGGGGTTGAGGATCTCGAGGTCGGCCGGCGCTTCGATGTCGGCGGCGGTGACGGAACCGGGGCCCTTCTTCGAGATGTGCACCTCGACCTCGGGCGAGTCGCCGTGGAGCCGGCAGATCAGGCTCTTGAGGTTGAGGATGATGTCGGTGACGTCCTCGCGGACGCCCGGAAGCGTCGTGAACTCGTGCGAGACGCCCTCGATCTTGACGGCCGTCACGGCCGTCCCCTCGAGCGACGAGAGGAGGACACGCCGAAGCGAGTTGCCGAACGTGTAGCCGAACCCGCGATCGAGGGGCTCTATCGCGAATACCCCGCGATGATCGTCGCCCTCCTCGCTGACGATGCGGGGGATCTGGAATTCCATCAGGCTTGTGCGAGTTGCCAATGCGATCCTTTCGTGTTCTTCACAGCGGGCGGGCGGCGGGGCGCGCCTCACCCATACGGTCGAGAGAGGCGAGCCTCTCCGGGGTCTACTTCGAGTACAGCTCGACGATCAGGGACTCCTGCACGGGAGTGTCGATCTCCGCGCGCTCGGGCCACCGCAGCACCTTGCCGGCAAGGCCCTCGTGGTCGGCTTGCAGCCACGGCGACACCGAAGCTGTCAGGTCTGTTGCGTCCCTGACGAGAGGCGCGGCGGCGCTCCCCGACTTCAACGTGATCACGTCGTTCGGGCGCACGGCGAAACTCGGGATGTTGACGCGGCGGCCGTTCACCTGGAAGTGGCCGTGGCGGACGAGCTGTCGCGCCTGTGCGCGCGAACCGGCGAAGCCAAGCCGGTAGACGACGTTGTCGAGGCGGGTCTCGAGCATCCGGAGGAGGTTCTCACCAGGTGCGCCCGTTCCACGGGTCGCCTTCTCGTACGTGTTGCGGAACTGCTTCTCGAGCAACCCGTAGTACCGACGCGCCTTCTGCTTCTCACGCAGCTGCAACAGGTACTCGCTCTGCTTGATCCGTCCGCGACCGTGCTCGCCCGGCGGATACGAACGCCGCTCGATGGCGCACTTCTCTGTCAGGCAGCGCTCGCCCTTGAGGAACAGCTTGATGCCCTCGCGGCGGCAGAGCCGACACTTGGGGCCGAGGTCGCGGGCCATTAGACGCGCCTCCGCTTCTTCTGGCGGACGCCGTTGTGCGCCTGCGGGGAGACGTCCTTGACGCCGAGGATCTCGAGACCGGCGGCCTGGAGCGAGCGAATCGCAGTCTCGCGGCCGGAGCCAGGCCCCTTGACGAAGACCTCGACCTTCTGCAAGCCGTGCTCCATGCCCTTGCGGGCGCAGTTGTCGGCCGTTACCTGTGCCGCGAACGGGGTCGATTTCCGCGAGCCCTTGAAGCCGGCCGAGCCGGCGGACTCCCAGGCGATCACGTTGCCGTCCTTGTCGGTCAGGGAGACGATCGTGTTGTTGAACGACGTCTTGATGTGGGCCTGGCCGATCGCGATGTTCTTCTTGACGCGCCGACGCGTGCGGCCGCGCGCGGCCGCTGCTTTGCGAGGAGGTGCCATCTACTTCCCCTTCTTCCCACGTCCGACGGTCTTCTTCGGGCCCTTGCGTGTCCGCGCATTCGTCTTCGTGCGCTGGCCGCGGGCCGGAAGGCCGCGCCGGTGGCGAATGCCCCGATAACAACCGATCTCGGAGAGGCGCTTGAGCGCCTGGGAGCGGTCGCGCCGCAGGTCGCCCTCGACCTCGACGTGCTCGTCGATGTACGCGCGGAGCTTTGCGACCTCGTCGTCGGTCAGATCCTTGATCTTCTGGTCCGGGTCGAGCTCGAGCGCCTTGCAGATCTTCTGCGCGGTCGACTGGCCGATCCCGTAGATATAGGTGAGCCCGATCTCCAGACGCTTCTGGTTCGGGAGGTTGACGCCTGCGATGCGAGCCAAGGTCCTAGCCCTGCCTTTGCTTGTGCCGGGGGTTGACGCAGATCACCATGGTGCGCCCATGCCGCTTGATGACGCGGCAGCGCTCACACATTGGTTTGACGGACGGGCGAACTTTCATCGTGAATTCCTCGGTGGCGGGATCTGGAAGTGTCGTGTCAGCGGTGACGGAACGTGATGCGGCCGCGTGTGAGGTCGTAGGGAGAGAGCTCGACCTTGACCCGGTCGCCGGGGAGGATGCGGATGTAGTGCTTGCGCATCTTCCCGGAGATCGCGGCGAGAACCGTGTGCCCCTCGTCGAGCTGCACCCTGAACATCGTGCTCGGGAGCGCCTCGACGACCTCGCCTTCGACCTCGATCTTCTCTTCCTTGACTGCCACCCTTCCCTCGCGCGAACGCCTTGTCGTGATTGAGCGCTCCCACACTGCGGAGCACGAACGGACACCATCGAGCGGTACAACCATCTGACGAATCCCATCGCGCAGCGAGACGGCCGCGCCGCGGGCCGCTTACTGTAGCAAACTCGCGGTCTCGACCGCGATTCCGACACGGGGTGTGAGAATCCGCGGCCCCGAGGCCGTGATTGCCACGGTGTGCTCGAAGTGTGCGGCGAGCGAGCCGTCTTCGGTCGAGATCGACCAGCCGTCGTCGTGAAGGTAGACGTCGGGCGAGCCCATCGTGATCATCGGCTCGATCGCAATCGTCATCCCCTCCGTCAGCTTCGGTCCCCGGCCAGGCTGCCCGAAGTTCGGCACGTGCGGATCCTCGTGGTAGTGCCGACCGACGCCGTGCCCCACGAGACTCCTGATGACCGAGAAACCGGCCCCCTCGACGACGCTCTGCACGGCAAACGAGATGTCGCCGATCCGGTTGCCGGGCCGCGCCTGCCCGATGCCCGCTGCGAGCGCCTGCTGGCAGACGTCGAGGAGGCGCTGCGCCTCCGGCTCGACGTCACCGACGCCGAACGTGTAGGCGCTGTCGCCGATTGCGCCGTTCAGCACGACACCGACGTCGATCGTGACGAGATCGCCGTCAGCGACGCGATAGGGGCCGGGGATGCCGTGGACGACCATCGCGTTCGGGGAGATGCAGATCTCGGCGGGATACGTGCCGTGGTAGCCCTTCGAGGCCGACGTGCCGCCCTGTGCAGCGACGAAGGCGCCCGCGATGTCGTCGAGCTCAGCCGTCGTGATACCCGGGCGGAGATGCTCGCCGACGTGGGCGATCGTCGCCGCGACCAGCTCACCCGCACGCGCGATGCGCTCGATCTCCTCCGGGCCCTTGCGGATGATCATCGGACGGACAGCTCGAGGGCCTCGGAGATCGCCTCGAAGACCTCGTCGACCGTGCCTGCCGCATCGAGGGTATGGAGCGTTCCGGCAGCACGGTAACGCTCGACCACGGGCTCGGTCTGCTCGTGGTAGATCGCGAGCCGCCGCGCCATCACCTCGGGGGTGTCGTCGGCGCGGCCCTCTTCCTGTGCGCGCCCGAGCGCCCGCTCTGTCGCGGTCTCGTCGTCGAGCTCGAAGAAGAGGACGGCGTCGAGGGGACGCTCGATCGCATCGAGCATCTCGTCGAGCGCCTCCGCCTGGGCGACGTTGCGCGGGAAGCCGTCGAGAACGAAGCCTCCCGCCGCGTCGTCCCGCGAGAGCCTGTCGCGGATCAGCGCGATGGTGAGCTCGTCGGGCACGAGCTCACCCGCTGCGAGGATCGGCTCGACGGTACGGCCGAGCTCGGTTCCCTCGGCGATCGCAGCCCGGAACATGTCTCCGGTGGAGACGTGAGGAACACCATGGGCCGCGCAGATGCGCGTTGCCTGCGTTCCCTTCCCGGAGCCCTGCGGCCCGAGAACGAGGACGTTGATCGTGCTTATTTGAGGAATCCCTCGTAGTTGCGCATCATCATCTGACTCTCCATCTGTCGCATCGTGTCGAGAGCGACGCCGACGGCGATCAGGACGGACGTGCCGCCGAGCGCCCGGGCATTCGCCTGGGAGAAGCCGCCGTAGCGGATGAACAGGCTCGGCGCGACGGCGACCAGAGCGAGGAAGAGCGACCCGGGCAGCGTCAGCCTGGTCATCACCCGATCGAGGTACTGCGCGGTCGGCGGCCCCGGCCGGATGCCTGGGATGTAGCCGCCGTACTTCCGGAGGTTGTCCGCCTGCTCGACGGGGTTGAACTGCACCGCCGTGTAGAAGTAGGTGAAGAGGATGATCAGCGCGGCCTCGATGAGAAGGTAGGTGAGGTTCCCCGGCTGGAAATGGTCGTTGATGAACTGCTGCGTGCCCGGGAAGTACTGTGCGATCGTCGCCGGGAAGGCAAGCAGCGCGGCGGCAAAGATCACCGGGATGACGCCGGCCATGAGGATCCGGAGCGGCAGGTAGGTCGCCCCTCCCGTCGTCATGCGCCGGCCGACCATGCGGCGCGCGTACTGAATCGGGATCCGGCGCTGCCCTTCCTGGACGAAGACGACGGAGGCGACGATCGCAATTGCAACGAGCGGGAAGAAGATGCGCTCCATCGGCCCGCCGTTCCACCAGGCGCTGACACCGAGCGGGAGGCTCGTGAGGATCGATGCGAGAATGAGAATCGAGATGCCGTTGCCGATCCCGCGCTTCGTGATCTGCTCGCCGAGCCACATCAGGAGCACCGTTCCCGTGGTGAGCGTGACGACGATCAGGGTCATCCGGCCGGCGTTCGCCTGGAGAGCGTCCTGCCGCTGGAAGAGGACGGCGTACCCGAACGCCTGCAGTGCGGCGAGCACGACGGTCAGATAGCGCGTGTACTGGTTGATCTTGGCGTAGCCTGCCTCGCCCTCCTTCTGCAACTCGGCGAGCTTCGGTACGGCGACGGTCATCAACTGGACGATGATCGACGCCGTCACGTACGGCATGATCCCGAGCGCGAAGAGCGAGAACTGCGACAGCGCGCCGCCGGAGAAGAGGTTCAGGAGGCCGAGGATCGAGCCGCCGCTGCCCGAGAAGTAGTTCTCGATGGCGGCGGCGTCGACGCCGGGTGCGGGCAGCCACGACCCGAGCCGGTAGACGGCCAGGATGAACGCCGTGAAGAGGATTCGACGTCGGAGTTCAGGGACGCGCCAGGCGTTTCCGAGCCAGCTCAGCATTACTCAGAGGTTGCCCCGCCGGCGTCGGCCTGTGCTTCCTCCTCGACGACGTCGACCGCGACATCTTCGACGACGGCCTCGTCGGCCGACTCGGGTCGCTTCGCCTTCGCTCTCTTCGCCTTCTTCGGGGTCGGCTCACCACGCAACCAGGTGACGCTCCCTCCCGCCGCCTCGATCTTCTCCTTCGCCGTCTTCGAGAAGCCGTGGGCGGTGACCGCGAGGCTCTTCGTGAGCTCGCCCGAGGCGAGGATCTTGACGTCGATCCTGGTGTTCTTGATCAGGCCCGCCGCGACGAGCGCGTCCGGTGTCACGTCTGCACCCGTCTCGAAGCGTGCCTCGAGGTCGCGGAGATTGACCGGCTGCGTGAACGTGCGAAACGGCCCGATCGGCATCGCATCGGCCGACGTGTTCCCTCGCAGCTTGGGGAGCCGCATGTCGATGGGCATCTGCCCGCCCTCGAAACCGGCCGGCATCATGTGCGAGCCGGAGCGCGACTTCTGGCCCTTGATGCCGCGACCGGAGTACCGCCCCTTGCCGGAGCCCATGCCGCGGCCGACCCGCTTCCGCGCCTTGCGCGGTTGCGCCGGCTGGAGCGTGTGGAGATTGAGCTCCTCTGCCATGACTAGCCGTCCTTCCCTTCGACCTTGACGAGATGCGCGACGTGGCGCAACTGCCCGGCGAGCTCGGCCGACTCGGTGTGCTACTGCCGTGCGACCGATCCTGCCGAGGCCGAGTGCGCGGATCGTGCCGTGATGAGCCTTGCTCTGGCCGATCGTGCTTCGGATCTGGGTGACTTTGACGGTGCTCACGCTCCGACCTCGACCACGTCGGGCTCGGCCGACGCATCCGGCTCGGCCTCTGCCTGTGTCGCCGCTGCGACCGCGTCGTAGCCGCGAGCGAGCGGAAGCACCTCGCGCACCGTCTTCCCCCGCTGCCGGGCGATGTCCTCGGGACGGCGCAGGTTCTTGAGGCCGTCGACGGTCGCCTTCGCCATGTTGATCGGGTTCGTCGTGCCGAGGCTCTTCGCGAGCACGTCCCTGATTCCGGCAAGCTCGAGGACGGCGCGCACGCCGCCACCCGCGATGACGCCCGTGCCCTCGCTCGCAGGACGCAGGAAGACGCGTGCAGCGCCGAACTCGCCGAGGATCTCGTGGGTTATCGTCGTCCCGTGCTTCGGCACCGTGAACAGGTTCTTCTTCGCGTCGTCGACGGCCTTCGAGATGGCGAGTGGAACCTCACGCGCCTTCCCGTAGCCGACTCCGACCCGGTCGGTCTCATCCCCGACGACGACGAGCGCCGTGAACGAGAAGCGCCGGCCGCCCTTGACCACCTTGGCGACGCGGTTGATCTCGATCACGCGTTCTTTCAGCTCGCGTGTCTCAGCTACTCCGAACGTACTCAAAACTCAAGCCCTCCTTCGCGCGCACCGTCGGCGAGCGCCTTGACACGACCGTGGTAGAGGTAGCCGCCACGATCGAAGACGCAGCTCGTGATGCCCGCGTCCTTCGCGGCCGCGGCGAGCTGCTTACCCACCTCGGTCGCCTGCTCCGTCTTGTTACCGGAGAAGTTCTTCAGCTGCAGCCAGCCCGCCGCCGCCAGCGTGCGCGACTCGCGATCGTCGATCAGCTGGGCGAAGATGCCCTTGTTCGATCGGAACACGGCCAGCCTCGGCCGCTCGGCGGTCCCCACGACCTTACCGCGGATGCGCCGGTGCCGGCGAAGACGCGCCTCGCGCGTCGACAGAGTGCTCATGCCCGTTTACCGACCTTTCTCCGAACCTGCTCGTCGCGGTAGCGGATTCCCTTGCCCTTGTATGGCTCGGGTGGCCGCACCTTGCGAATCTCTGCGGCGATCTGCCCGACGGCCTGCTTGTCGGTGCCCTTGACGACGATCTGCGTCGGAATCGGCACCTCGAACGTGACCCCGCGACGGGGCGTGATCGTGACCGTGTGCGAGTAGCCGACGGCGAGCTCCAGGTCGCTGCCCTTGAGCTGCGCCCGGTACCCGACACCCTGGATCTCGAGGTGCTTCTCGAAGCCCTTTGTGACACCCTCGACCATGTTCGCGACGAGTGTCCGGGTGAGCCCGTGCAGCGCACGATCGTCACCACGGTCGGTCGGACGCGTCACGTTGATGACGCCGTCCTCCTGTGCGATCGCCATCCGCGCAGGCACCCGCTGCTCGAGCTTCCCGAGAGGGCCTTCGACGTTCACCGTTCCGCCGGGCGACACCTGCACGGTAACGCCGTTCGGAACCTCGATTGGCCTGCGGCCGATACGACTCATGGCGCTACCAGACGAAGGCGAGAACTTCGCCGCCGACGCCGCGCTCTGCGGCCTGGCGACCGGTGATCACGCCGGTCGAGGTGGACAGGATGGCGGTGCCGAGACCACCGAGCACGCGCGGCAACCGGTTCTTCGGCGCGTAGACGCGTCGTCCCGGCTTGGAGATGCGCTTCAGGTCGGTGATCACGCGCTCGCGATTGCGACCGAACTTGAGCTCGACCACGAGCGTCGAGAACGGGGTTCCTTCGACGACCCGGAAGTCCTTGATGTACCCCTCCTCCTTGAGCAGGCGCGCGATTTCCTCCTTCATCCGCGAGGAAGGCATCTGGGTGGTGTCGTGCATCGCCTTGTTGGCGTTGCGGATCCGGGTCAGCATGTCTGAGATTGGGTCGGTAAGCATCTCTCTCTCCCTACCAGGAGCTCTTGGTCATGCCGGGAATTGCGCCCTGATGCGCCAGCTCACGCAGGCAGATCCGGCAGAGCTTGAACTTGCGATAGACGGCACGCGGGCGGCCGCAACGATTGCAGCGCGAGTACGCCTGCGTCTTGTACTTCGGCGTCCGCTTCTGCTTGACGCGGAGTGATGTCTTGGCCATGCCCTTAGTCCCTTCTGCTCTCGGTGGCGAACGGCAGTCCGAGGTGGCGCAGGAGTGCGCGTGCCTGGTCGTCGTTCGCCGCCGTCGTTGTGATCGCGATGTCGAGGCCGCGGATCGACTGGACACTGTCGTAGTCGATCTCGGGGAAGATGATCTGCTCCTTGATCCCGATCGAGTAGTTCCCCCGCCCGTCGAAGGAGTCCGGACTGAGGCCGCGGAAGTCGCGAATGCGCGGCAGGGCGATCGAGACGAGCCGGTCGAGGAATTCGTACATGCGGGCTCCTCGAAGGGTGACCTTTGCGCCGACAGCCATTCCTTCGCGAAGCTTGAAGCTCGCGATCGACTTGCGCGCGCGGCGCACCTGCGCATGCTGGCCCGCGATGGTCGAGAGCTCCTCGATCGCGGCATCCATCGCCTTCGCGTCGGTCTTCGCCTCGCCCACACCCATGTTGAGGGTGATCTTCGTGACTCTCGGAACCTGCATGATCGAGTCGAGCCCGAGCTCGTCCTTGAGGGCGCCCCGGATCTCCTCGTCGTAGCGCTGCTTGAGGCGCGCCACGTACGTCTCGGTCGTGGCCATCAGCGATCGACCTCCTCGTTGCAGCGCTTGCAGTAGCGGACCCGCAGCGTCGCGCCCTTGATCTCCTTGACGTGGACACCGATGCGTGTCGCCTGATTGCAGGTCGGGCAGACGAGCATCACGTTGCTCACATCGAGCGGGGACGGCTTCTCGAAGATTCCGCCGGGGGTCATCTGCGCGCCGCCCATGCGAGAGGTGTCACGCACCGGCGCGGGCTTGCGATGTCGCTTGACGAGGTTGAGATTCTCGACGATGACGCGCCCCTCGCTGGGACGTGCCTCGATCACGCGGCCCTGCTTGCCGCGGTCCTTGCCGGAGAGCACCTGGACGGTGTCGCCCTTCTTGATCTTCATTGTTGTTGCCATCTAGAGAACCTCTGGGGCCAGGCTGACGATTTTCATGAAATTCTTCTCGCGCAACTCCCGTGCGACCGGCCCGAAGATGCGCGTTCCGCGCGGATTCAACTGAGCATCGATGATGACGGCGGCGTTCTCGTCGAACCCGATCAGCGTGCCGTCGCTACGACCGTAGGGCTTCTTCGTCCGGACGACGACGGCCTTCACGACCTCGCCCTTCTTCACGGTGCCCTGCGGCGTTGCGGCCTTCACGGTAGCAACGATGATGTCGCCGACGCGCGCGTAGCGGCGATGCGATCCTCCCATCACGCGGATGCAGAGGATCTCGCGTGCGCCGGTGTTGTCGGCGACCTTGAGGCGGCTTTCCTGCTGGATCATGTTACTTCGCCACCTCGACGATCTCGGTCAGGCGCCAACGCTTGGTCGCCGAGAGCGGGCGGGTCTCCACGATCCGCACGATGTCGCCGACGTTGGCGGTGTTGCCCTCGTCGTGTGCGTGAAACTTGACCGAGCGCCGGATCACCTTCTTGTACTTCCGGTGCGACTTGGTCACCTCCACCTTGACGACGATCGTCTTGTCCATCGCTGCGGAAACGACGGTGCCCTGCCGCTCCTGGCTCCGACCGCGCTCGTGCTCCGGCTTCTCCAGTCGGACGATCGGCTTGCGCTCCGTCGCCTTCTCGCGCTTCGGGCGGGTCTTCTGGGGGCGAAGGGCGCGCGGGAGCCGTTTCTTCTTCGGCTTGGGGCCGGACTGCGGGGCCGGAACCTTCTCCTCCGCCTCGGCGGCCTCGACGACGGCAGCGGCCTCGACGACCTCCTCCGCGATCACCTCGGCGGCGGCCTCCTCCACGACTTCCTCGGCGGCGGCGGCCTCGACGACCTCCTCCGCGATCGCCTCGGCGGCGGCCTCCTCCACGACCTCTTCGGCTGCGGCGGCCTCGACGATCTCCTCGGCGACTGCCTCCGCGACGACCTCCTCGATCACCTCGATCGCCTCGGCACCCTCCTCGGGCGTGAGCTCGCCTGCGGCGACGGCCTCGGCGACGGCGTCCTCGGCCTCGATGCCTGCCTCGACGTCGGCGGCGACGGCCTCTGCGGCCGCCTCCTCGATCGCCTCCTCGACGACCTCGACCTCGGCGACGACTTCCGCCACGTCCTCGGCCACGGCCTCCTCGATCGCCTCTTCGACCGCGACGACCTCGTCGGCGATCTCGGCGACGTCCTCGGCAACTGCCTCGGTCACGGCGTCCTCGACCTCGGTCGCGTCGACAGGGGTCTCCTCGGTTGTCTTCTTCTTGCGTTCTGCCATCTCAGATCTTCCCCAGTCGTTCACGCTCGGTCTTCACGGTCAGGATGCGGGCGATCTCGCGCTTGGCCGACTGCAGCCGGGCGCTGTTCTCGAGCGCGCCGGTCGCCGACTGGAAGCGGAGATTGAAGAGCTCCTTGCGGGTTGCGACCATCTGCTCCTCGAGCTCCTCGTCCGTCATGTCACGTAGCTGGCTAGCTTTCAAAGAGATCAGCCTCCCGCCTCACGAACTTCACTTTCAGGGGCAGCTTCTGGGCGGCGAGGCGGAGTGCCTCGCGCGCGAGCTCCTCGTCGACGCCGGCGAGCTCGAAGAGCACGCGCCCCGGCTTGACGACCGCCACCCAGCCCTCGGGCGAGCCCTTGCCCGAGCCCATGCGCGTCTCGGCCGGCTTCTTCGTGAAGGGCTTGTCAGGGAAGAGGTTGATCCAGACCTTGCCGCCGCGCTTGATCTTGCGGGTCATGGCGATACGTGCCGCCTCGATCTGGCGGTTCGTGATCCAACCGTCCTCGAGCGCCTTGATCCCGTAGTCGCCGAACTGGACCGTCGTCTGTCCCTTCGCGTAGCCGCGCCTGCGGCCGCGATGGTGCTTGCGGTGCTTCGTCTTCTTGGGCAGCAACATCAGGAATCAGTCCCCTCGGCCGGCGCGTCGGGCGTCACGTCGGGCGTCGGCGCATCCGTCGACTCGGGAGCCTTCGGAGCCTCGTCCCGCGGCGGCCGCGGCGAGCGCTGCGCGGGGCGCGACCCTCCACCCTGTCCACCTGCAGGCCGACCACCCTGGCCGCTCGGCCGCGGGCCACGCCCGCCACCGGGCGGACGACCGCCGCCACCGGATGCTCCGCCGCCGCCCGGGCCGCGACGACCCTTCTTGACGAGACCGAGCCCTTCCCGATCCTGGCTGCGGCCGCGACCGCTCTCGCGGGAGGCGCCGAGACCCTCGGCTGCGCCGCCACGCTTCCGGCGGGCCTGATCCTGGTCGCCGAGGCGCGTCTCCTTGCCGGTCGACGTGCCCTCGTAGCCCTCGGGCATGATCTCGCCCTTGTTGACCCAGACCTTGACGCCGATCCGACCGAACGTCGTGCGGGCCTCGGCGAAGCCGTAGTCGATGTCGGCGCGGATCGTGTGCAGCGGCACGCGGCCCTCGGTGTAGCGCTCGACACGGCTCATCTCGCCGCCGCCGAGCCGCCCACCGCACTGGATCTTGATGCCCTGCGCACCGGATCGCATCGCCGAGGCGAGAGCGCGCTTCATCGCGCGCCGGAACGAGACGCGATTCTGCAGCTGCTCGGCGATCGACTGCGCGACGAGCTGCGCGTCGAGCTCGGGCCGCTTGATCTCGTTGATGTTGATGTGGACCGACTTGCCGGTGATCGCGTGCAGCTCCTTGCGGAGCGCATCGACCTCGACGCCGGACTTGCCGATCACGATGCCCGGCCGCGCGGTGTAGATGTCGACGGTGATCCGCTGCTTGTCCTTCCGGATCAGGATGTCGGACAGGCCCGCGTGGGAGAGCTTCCCGTTGATGTGCTCGCGGATGCGGACATCCTCGAGGATGTAGTCGGCGAATTCCTTCTTGCCGGTGTACCAGTTCGACTTCCAGTCGTGGATGACACCGACGCGTAGGCCGCCAGGATGGATCTTCTGGCCCATCAGGCAACAGCCTCCTTCTTCTTCGCCGGCGCACGCTTCTTCGGGCTCGGCTTCGGCTTGTCGTCGGCAGCCGAGGTCTCGGAGGTCGGGGCGCCGGTCGCGGCGGGCTTCTCGGCCGACCGCTTCGGACGCGACTGCGCCTTCGGGCTCTCGCTGACGATCAGAGTGATATGGCACGTGCGCTTGCGAATGCGGTTGACGCGACCGCGGGCCCGGGCCCGCCAGCGCTTCAGCGTCGGCCCCTCGTCCGCGTAGGCGGCGAGGACGATGAGCTCGTCGCCGTCGAGAGCATGGGTCGACTCGGCGTTCGCAACCGCCGAGCGCAGCACCTTCTCGATGTCGACCGCGGCCGCCCTGGGAGTGAAAGCCAGGATGGTGCGGGCCTCCGGCACGCTGCGACCACGGATGTGGTCGAGCACGACGCGGGCCTTCCGCGCGGACAGGCGAACGTACTTCGCCTCGGCACGCGACTGGGTGAGCTCGGATGACGGGGGAGTGGCCACTAGCGCTTCTTCACCTGGGTCTTGTTGTCACCGGCGTGGCCGCGGAACGTCCGCGTGGGCGCGAACTCGCCGAGCTTGTGGCCCACCATCTGCTCGCTGACGAACACCGGCACGTGCTTGCGCCCGTCGTGGACGGCGATCGTGTGACCGACCATGTCGGGGAACACGGTGGAGCTGCGCGACCACGTGCGGACCATCCGCTTCTCGTTCGAGGCGTTCATCGCTTCGATCCGGCCGAGCAGCCGGTCGTCGATGAAGGGCCCCTTCTTCGATGATCTGGACATAGTTGGTTAGCGCCTTTCCTTGCCGCGGCGACGGCCGCGAACGATCAGCTTGTCGGATTCCTTGTGCTTCTGGCGGGTGCGCTTGCCGAGCGTCGGCACGCCCCAGGGAGTGACGGGATGCCGCCCACCCTTGGACTTGCCCTCGCCACCGCCGTGCGGGTGGTCGACCGGGTTCATCGCCGAGCCGCGGACGGCCGGGCGCTTGCCGAGCCAGCGACTGCGACCCGCCTTCCCGGACACCTCGTTGGCGTGATCCGAGTTCCCGACCTGCCCCACGGTGGCGCGGCACGTGAGCAGGACGCGGCGCATCTCGCCGGAGGGGAGGCGCAGGACGCCGTATCCCTGGTCCTTCGCGACGAGCTGGACGCCGGCACCCGCCGAGCGCGCCATCTTGGCGCCCTGCCCCGGCTTCAGCTCGACGTTGTGGACGAGCGTCCCGGTCGGGATGTTGTCGAGAGGAAGCGCATTCCCGGCCTTGATGTCGGCCGAGGGGCCCGACTCGACGGTCGCGCCCACCCGCAGGCCGGCCGGCGCGATGATGTACGCCTTGGCACCGTCTGCGTAGTGGAGCAGGGCGATCCGGGCAGAGCGGTTCGGGTCGTACTCGATCGCGGCGACCTTCGCGGGAACGGCGTCCTTGACGCGCTTGAAGTCGATGACCCGATACATCCGCTTGTGACCGCCACCCTGATGGCGCGTCGTGATGCGACCGTTGTTGTTGCGGCCGCCGGTCTTCTTGAGCGGCTCGGTGAGCGACTTCTCGGGCGCCTTCTTGGTCACCTCCTCGAACGAGGAGACCGCCATGAAGCGACGTCCCGGGCTCGTCGGCTTGTATTTCTTGACGGCCACTAGACCTGAGCCCCCTCGAAGATCTCGATCGTCTGACCCTCGTGCAGCTGCACGACGGCCTTCTTCCAGCCGGGACGCACGCCGGCGTGCACGCCACGGCGCTTCGGCTTGGCGGGCACCTTGATGATGCGCACGCTGTCGACCTGAACACCGAAGAGCTGCTCCACGGCCTGCCGCACCTGAGTCTTGTGCGCGTCCTTGTGCACCTTGAACGTGTACTTGCGGTCGGCGAGCCCGGCATAGCTCTTCTCGGAGACGACCGGTGCGATGAGCACGTCTGCAGCGTTCACGATGCCTTCCCTTCGACGAGCGGTAGCGCGGACTCGCTCACGAGGACGGAGCGCGCCCAGACGATCGGCGCGACTTCCAGGTCGGAGGGAACCGTGACAAGCACCCGCTCGAGATTGCGGAACGACTTGATCAGCCCGATCTCGTCCTCGTGCGCGACGACGACGAGGGGAGTTTCCTTGCCCCACGCCTCGATCAGTGCCTTCGCCTGCTTCGTCGAGGGCGTCTCGAAGGCGCCGCCGTCGACGAGGGCCAGCGTCTCGTTACCAACGTGGTTCGAGAGCGCGCCGCGGAGAGCCGCGCGCCGGACCTTGCGATTGACCTTGACGTCGAAGCTGCGCATCCCCGGCGCGAAGGCGACGCCGCCGCCCGTGAAGTGCGGGGCGCGAATCGTGCCCTGGCGGGCGCGCCCGGTGCCCTTCTGGCGCCACGGCTTCGCCCGGCCGCCCGAGACCATGCCACGGGTTTTCGCGCCGCGCGTTCCCGCGCGATGCGCGTTCATCTCGGCGCGCACGACCTCGTGCACGATGTGCCGCTTGAGCTCGGCGCCGAAGACTGCTGCTTCGAGCGTCGCGGACTTTGCGGCCGCGCCGCCGAGGACGTCTGCTTTCAAGGCTGCCATCAGTCGGTGCTCCTGATCTCGACGATGCCACTCTTCGGTCCCGGGACGGCGCCCTTGACGAGGAGCAGGTTGCGCTCGACGTCCACGTCGTGGACGACGAGCCCGAGCTGGGTGACCCGCTTGCCGCCCATGCGACCCGACATCTTCTGACCCCGGAACACGCGTGACGGCGTCGCCGAGGCGCCGATCGAGCCCGGCGCCCGGACGTTGTGTGAGCCGTGGGAGACGGGGCCGCGCTTGAAGTTGTGACGCTTGATCGTGCCGGCGAAGCCCTTGCCGACCGACGTTCCGGCGACCTTGACCGCGTCGCCGGGCTGGAACGCCTCGACCGTGACGGTGTCGCCGACCGCGAGCTCGGTCTGGCCGCGGAACTCGACGAGGTGCCGGTGCGCGGACGCACCCGACTTCTTGAGATGCCCGATCTCGCCCTTCGTGATCTTCCGGTCCGCGACGGGCTCGTAGGCGAGCTGGACGGCCGCATAGCCGTCGACG